>JAFALA010000083.1 GCA_019234815.1 Burkholderiaceae bacterium
AACAAAATTCAAACTGGAGCTGACGACCGGGAAGCCCGCAATTATGCCATGAAATTTTCGTGGGCGCACATTCTTGTTGAATTCAGGCGCTGACCGCGGCTTCCTGCCAGATGCGCTTGCCGCCGCTGGCCTTGTCGAGCTCGGCCAGCACACGGGCGTGGGCACTCAATTCTTCCTCGGTCGCGGTCGGCACGGCCAGCACGTATTGGCTCAGGTCCACCGCGTCCATCCCGGACTCGGCGCCGCCCTGCCCTGGCGCCGCGCCGCTGTCGTCGATCACCAGCGAGTCCTGCCCGCGGGTCATGTTGATGTAGACCTCGGCCAGCAGCTTGGCGTCGAGCAAGGCGCCGTGCAGGGTCCGGCTGGTGTTGTCGACTTCCAGGCGGCGGCACAGCGCGTCGAGCGAATTGGCCTTGCCGGGGAACTGGCTGCGCGCCAGCAGCAAGGTGTCGAGCACGCCGTCAACCACGTCGTTGACAGGCGGCTTGCCCAGGCGCTTGAGCTCGGCATTGACGAAGCCGATGTCGAAGGCGGCGTTGTGGATCACCAGCTCCGCACCGGCCAGAAAGGCCAGCAGCTCGTCGGCGATCTGCGCAAAAACGGGCTTGTCGGACAGGAAAGCCTCGGTCAGGCCGTGCACGCGCAGGGCCTCTTCGTCGCTGGCGCGCTCGGGGTTGATGTAGAGGTGCAGCACCTTGCCGGTGAGCTGCCGGTTCAGCATCTCGACACAACCGATTTCGACGATGCGGTCGCCCGCCTCGGCGCGCAGGCCGGTGGTTTCGGTATCAAAGAAGACTTGACGCATGGATCTCTCTCGAATTCAGGCCGAGGCCCCGCTGCGGCGGCCCGCCCACACCCACACCAGCACGCCCGCCAGCACCATGGGGAGGGACAGCCACTGCCCCTGGCTGAGGTTGAAGGCGCGCAGGCCCAGGAAATCGTCAGGCTCACGGAAGAACTCGACCACAAAACGCAGCACGCCGTAGCCGATCAGGAAGACACCCGACACCTGGCCCGTCGCCCGCGGCTTGCGCGCATACAGCCACAGCAGCACAAACAGCAGCAGCCCCTCGCCGAGGAACTGGTAGATCTGCGAGGGATGGCGCGGCACCAGCGTGCCGGACTGTGGGAACACCATGGCCCAGGGCAGGCCCGGGTCGGCTGCGCGGCCCCACAACTCGCCGTTGATGAAATTGCCGATGCGGCCGGCCGCCAGGCCCGTCGGCACGCAGGGCGCCACCAGGTCGGTCAGCTCCAGGAACGAGCGCTTGCGCAGCCCGGCGAACAGGGCCAGCGCGACGATCACGCCCAGCAGCCCGCCATGAAAGGCCATGCCGCCCTTCCAGACGGCGAAGATCTCGGCCGGGTTGCTCAGGTAATAGCTCGGCTTGTAGAACAGCACATAGCCCAGCCGCCCCCCCAGCACCACGCCCAGCACGCCGAAGAACAGCACGTCGTCGACGTCGCGCGAGGTCCAGCCGCGCGAGGCGAACTGGGGCTGGCGCACCCGCAGATTGGCCAGCCACAGGAACAGGCCGAACGCCGCCAGGTAGGTCAAGCCATACCAATGGATGGCCAAGGGCCCCAGGCGCAGGGCAACGGGGTCGAACTGGGGATGCACCCACATGGAAAGAACCTCTTGAAAATGGCGCTCAGGGCGCCGGAATCCAGCCGCGCATCATAGTGGGCCGGCTTGCGCCGCCTCATGGCATCTCGGCCAGGATCTTGCGCACCTCGGCAAGATGGCGCGGATTGGCATAAGGATTGCCCAGGAATCGCTCATAGGCCGCGCGAGCCCGGGCCAGGTCGCCCTTGGCGCGGTAGGCGTCGCCCAGCCGGTAGTCGATCGGCAGCTGCGCCGTGCCCTCCAGGGTGGCGGCGCGCTCCATCTGGCGGACGGCCTCGTCGGCATCGTTCTGCTCGATGGCCAGGCGGCTCAGCAGAAACGGACCTTGGGCCTGGCGGGGCTGGTCGTGCACCAGCTGCTCGTACAGGGTCTTGGCCTTGGCATAGTCCTTGGCCTTGATGTAGCGGCGCCCCAGATCGGCGACCGCCTCGCGCACTTCGAAGGCCAGACGCGCATCGTTGGCCACGCGCACGCCGCGCAGCTCGTGCTCCATGTCGGCCAGCTTGTCGGTCTGCGCGTCGATGTAGACCCGCAGCATCCTGGCCTGGTCGGGGCGCTGGGCCCGCGTCTCGGCCTCGAGCGCGCGCGCTTTCTCGACGCTCCCACCCACCACGCCGGGCGCGACCAGGTAAAACTGCAGCAGAGCGCTGCGCATCTCGTAGGCGTCAGGCGCCAGCTCGAAGGCCCGCGTCAGGGCGTCGCGCACGCGCGGAATCAAACCCAGCGCCTGCAGCACGCCGCCATTGACCACCTGCACCGTCATGGCGTTGCCCAGCGCGTAATAGCAGGCTGCCTGCCTGGGCTGCTGCGCAATGCATTGCTGCATGGACTTGACCCCGGCTTCGACGCGCGTGAGATCACCGACCGGCAAGGCGGCCAGGGTCAGCGCCACGGCGGCTTGAACATCGTTGGGATCGCTTTTTTGCCGCGCCCAGGCAGCCTGCTCCAGTTCGTCGATCCTGCCGCTCGCAAAGGCGGCCTGCAGCACCGGGTCTGAGAACACGGCCGCTTGCGCGGCGCTGCCCACCAGGCTCAGCGCTGCGGCAAGGGACAAAAAAAGACGGCGCGCGGCCAACTCAAGTCGAAAATTCGATGGCATGGGGCAAGCGGAATCCATGGAACACTTCCCGGCACGAAACACCCGCATTTTCAGGACGTCCGCTCAACCCAGCGCTCCAGGGCGCAAATGTACCGGACGGTAGAATTTGCACCGGATTCGGATGTTTTCCCGTCGTTGCGCAAGCACCGGCCCCAAGTCCAGGCACGATCGAGAGCGGTCCAACCGCTGTCCTGAAGGCCTCGATGTATTTCTTCCAGAAGGGATGGACCAGCCCGTGAGCCGACGCCAACACCTACGAGCAACGCTCCTGATGCCTGGGTGCGTGAAGCCTCTTTTCCTGGCAGCCGGCATTGCATGGACCGGATTTGCGGCCCCCTTGGCCCAGGCAGACGCCTCGCCGCGGCCCTTCCCCCCTATCACCGTCGACCTGATCTACCCCCCGCTCAAACCCCAAAGCACCGCCGACGAGGCGCTGGCCAGCGGACGGGTGCAGACCGCTCAATATGCCGCCACTGCCCCGGCCCGCAAACCTTGGCGCATCGCCTTCCTGTTTCCTCACCTGAAAGATCCGTATTGGCTGGGCTGTGACTACGGCGTTATTTCCGAGGCCAGGCGCCTGGGGCTCAATGTCGACATCCTGGTCGCCAATGGCTACGACGATTTGGTCGGGCAGCTCCACCAAATGGAAGAGGCCATTGCGGCGAATTACGACGCCATCGTCATTTCCCCCATCAGCCTGACCGCAGACAATGCGGCCATTGCAAAGGCGCGCTCACGCGGCATTCCGGTCTTTGAGCTGGCCAACGACAGCACCAGCGACGATCTCAACACCAAGATCACCACCTCGCTGACCAGCATGGGCAGCGATGCCACGCGCTGGTTGATCAACGACGCCCAGAAGCACGGCTTGAAGTCCGTCAACATCGCCTTGCTGCCCGGTCCGGCCGACGCCGGCTGGGTCAAGGGTGAAGTCGAGGGAACCCGCGCGGAGGCCGCCA
This sequence comes from Burkholderiaceae bacterium, assembly GCA_019234815.1. Taxonomy (GTDB): domain Bacteria; phylum Pseudomonadota; class Gammaproteobacteria; order Burkholderiales; family Burkholderiaceae_C; genus JAFALA01. The sequence continues at coordinate 3,686 of JAFALA010000083.1, forward strand.
GGGCGCCCGTCAAGGTCAACATCGTCGCCATCAAGTACGGCGACAGCGACCGCATCGTTCAATCGCAATTGGCGGCCCAATTGTTGGCCGAACAAGGCCAGTCGCTGAACTACATCGTCGGTTGCACGGGTTGCGCGCCGTCGGCCATCCTGCCGCTCAAGACGGCAGGACTCGCCGGGAAAATCAAGATCGTGGCCTACGACCTGACGCGGGAAATCGCCAACGCGATCCGCAAGGGAGACATCGCCGCCGCCGCCGATACCAAGGGCGTCAGCCAGGCGCGGCTCACCACCAACGCCGTCGTGAGCCTTCTTGAAGCGCGCGAGCGAAACATCCCGCACACGATTCTGGTCAAACTGGGTCTGTTGACCCAGGCCAATTTCAACACCTATGACTTCGGCAATTCGATTGCACCAGAGGGTTTTATACCCATCTTGAACTATGCGCCCGCTGAGCGATGATCGGGCTGCATCCGCGGACGCGTCCATGCGCCGCTTGCCGCCAACCTGAAGTCATTCTGTTTGGACTTTGACGCCAGAAGCATGCAAATCTCGAAACTCAGGACCAAACTGCTTTTGAGCGCGGTGGTGATCAGCGTTCTGACCGCCGCAACCTACACCCTGGCCGTGGCCTGGGTGATCCGGCAGCAGTACCTGGATCAGTCGACCGCCCTGCTACAAAACGCGTCCCGGCTGATTCTGGACAAATTGAGCGAGCGCCAGGCCAATCTGCAAAATGCCGAGCGGCAACTGGCGCAGACGCGCAATCTGGGCGAAACGCTCTGGTACCTGTCCCAGTACACCAACGCCGACCTCGACCAGCAGGCCACCCTCAACAACACCTACCTGCAGCTGGCGCGCGACACCCTGCAAACCAGCCGGACGTCCAGGGCCGGCAAGGTCGCCATCTACGATTCGACCGGGCAGCTGGTGGCGTTCGCGGTCGCCGATGGCGTCCGCATCAGAACGGGCTACGTCACCCGAAACCCGAATCCGACCCTGCACCTCGCGGACCTCGGCCCTGGCGCCGAGCTCAACGAGCGGCAATTGCGCCTTGAGCACGGCCTGCCCAAGCTAAGCCTCGCCTATGCGGGCAGCTTGCCTCAAGTCGAGGAGAGCCATTACGCCGTCGTCGATGGCGAACTCGCCCTGGCAAGCAGCCTGCCCGTCGTCGGTAAGTCGTTCGAGCGGGACAGCAGCCGGACCCAAACCCGGCAGTACGGCCTCGTGACGATGGTGCAGGCGCTCGATCAGGATTTCGCCGATCAGATGAGCCGCCTGACCGGCACCGAGATCAACGTGTTCAGCGGGCAGGCGCTCAGCCATGGCAGCTTGAGCGCGTATGCAACGCCCGACGGGCATGGCGGGACCAACGATGCGTCCTCCGGCGGAAAAACCGCGGAACTGCTCAATGAGATCGTCGTCAGCGACCTCGGGTACTACCAGGTCCTGCTGCCCATTTTCAACGGCAATGACAAGGTCGGCAGCATCGCGTCGCTGCACTCCAAGGCCCTAGTGCAAAAGAACATCGGCGAGATGATCCGCATCCTGCTGCTGATCGCAGGCGCCATTCTGCTGCTGATGCTGCCGCTGGCCTGGATTTTCGCCACCTCGATCTCGCGGCCGCTGACCCAGTTGAGCCGCATCCTGCGCAAGCAGGCGACCGAGGACCCGATCGGCGACCTGGGCCGCGAATTGAGCACCTTGCGGCGGGCAGCCCCGCCGTACGACGAGCTGGGCGACCTGACGCAGAGCTTCGTGGCCATGCAGTCCGCCGTTGAACAGAAAATTCACCAGATCCACGAGCTGAACACCTCGCTGGAACGCACCGTCGAGGAGCGAACGGCAGCTCTGGTGATCAAGGAGCGGGAAGCGCGCACCTTGATCGAGAACACGCCGGATTCCATTTCGCGTTACGACTTGAACTGCCGGCGCGTCTACGTCAATCCGGCTTTTGCCAGCATGTCCAAAGGCGGCGTCGCCGGCCTGATGGGCAAGACGCCGAGCGAAAATCCCGGCGGCGCAGACGCGGTGAAATACGAGGAGCGCCTGCGGGAGGTCTTGCGGACAGGAAAGGAGGGCCAGTTTGAAATGGTCTGGACCGGATCCGACGAGCGGCAATACTGCTCCCATATCCGCTTGACGCCGGAAGTGGACATCAACGGCCACACGGTCTCGGTGCTCGCGATAGGACGCGACATCACCGAGCGCATCACCTTCGAGAAGACCATCTGGCGCCAGGCGAATTTCGACAGCCTGACCAACCTGCCGAATCGGCAGATGTTCCAGGCGCAGCTCGAGCACGAGGCCAAGGTCTCGCGACGCGTCGGGGCCGCGCTGGCCTTGATGCTGATCGATCTGGACCGCTTCAAGGAAGTCAATGACTCGCTGGGCCATGACCAGGGCGACATTCTCCTGATCGAAGCGGCCCGCCGCATTGCCTCCTGCGTGCGCAACTCCGATACCGTGGCGCGCATCGGCGGCGACGAATTCACCATCATCCTTCCGCAGCTGCACGACCCGCTGGATATCGGACAGACCGCCGAGAACATCATTCGCAAGCTCAACGAACCCTTCGTCCTGGGCAACGACAAGGTGTTCGTCTCCGCCAGCATCGGCATCGCCATCTATCCCAACGACGCCACCGCGCTCGACGTGCTGTTCAAAAGCGCCGACCAGGCCATGTACGTGGCCAAGTCCCAGGGCCGCAGCCGTTTCAGCTTCTTCACCCCCGACCTGCAGGCCTCGGCGCAACGGCGGCTGCGCATGGCGGCTGATTTGAGAACCGCCTTGGCCGAGCAGCAGTTTGAGCTGCATTACCAGCCCATCGTGGACCTGGTGTCAGGCCAGGTGCAAAAGGCCGAGGCGCTGATCCGCTGGCATCACCCGGAATTGGGACTGCTGGGGCCGGCGGAATTCATTCCTCTGGCCGAAGAGACCGGTTTGATCGTGGCCATCGGCGATTGGGTGTTCAAGCAGGCGGTGCAGCAGGCGGCAGTCTGGCGGCGTGATTTCAATGAGGTGTTCCAGATCAGCATCAACACCTCGCCGCTGCAGCTCAAATTGGAAAACAGCGGCATCTCCAGCTGGCCGGCCTATCTGGAGGACTGCCACTTGCCCGGCCAATGTATCGCCATCGAGATCACGGAAGGCTTGCTGCTGAACACCGAGACCCGCGTCAACAGCCAGTTGCTGGCGTTCCGCGACGCAGGCATCCAGGTCTCGATCGACGATTTCGGCACCGGCTATTCCTCCTTGTCGTACCTGAAGAAATTCCATATCGACTACCTCAAGATCGACCGCTCCTTCGTGCACAACCTGAGCAGCGATGCCGACGACCTGGCCCTGTGCGAAGCCATCATCGTGATGGCCCACCGGCTGGGGCTCAAGGTGGTGGCGGAAGGCGTCGAGACCCGCTTCCACCGCGACCTTCTGGCCACCGCCCAGTGCGACTATGCCCAAGGCTACTTCTACACCCGGCCCCTGCCGGCGCATGAATTCGGCGCGTGGCTGAAGCAGCATGTCGCCGACGCCTGAAGATCAGGCCGCCTTCAGCGTCTTCAGGGCCTGCGCCACGTGTCCCACAAAGCGCTGCACTGCGGGCGCCGCGCCGGTGCGCCAGATCAGGCTGGTCTCGCAGCGCGGCGGCACGCTGCCGAAGCGGCGGTAGCGAACCCCCGGGCGCTGGAGCGCGCAGACGCTTTCCGGCACCCAAGCCAGGCCCATGCCGGCCGAAACCAGGTTGATGATGGTCTGCATCTGGTTGGCCTCTTGCACGATGCGGGGTGTCTTGCCCATGCCGCGGTAAAAACCCAGCAGCGCGTCGAACAGGGACGGCGCGATGTCGCGCGGGAACACCACCAGCGGCTGCTCCAGGGCCTGATCCAGCGCGCGGCGACTGGTCTTGGCCAAGCCGAAGGAATCGGCGTGCGCCAGCACCATGGGCTCGAGCGCCACCTGCAAGGCCTCGAACCCGGCCGGCGCGGCGCCGGGCGCGTGAATGGCGAACCCAGCGTCGAGTTCTCCGCGCTCGAAGGCCTGCAGCTGGACGTCGAGCGTGGCCTCATGCAGGCTCAGCGCAATGCCCGGATAGTGCTCGCGAAAGCCGCGCAACCACTGCGGCATCTGACCATACCCCACGGTGGACACGAAACCGAGCCGCAGGTGCCCATTCAAACCGCGCTGCGCCGCCTGCACCAGCGCGGGCAGGCGATCGGCATCGGCCAGCAGCTGGCGCGCCGCCTGCAGCAGGGATTCGCCGGCCGGCGTCAAGGCGACGCGACGCCGCGTGCGCGCCAGCAGCTCGGCGCCGAGTTCCTGCTCCAGCTTCTGGATGGCCTGCGTGAGCGGCGGCTGCGTCATGTGGAGAAGCTCCGCCGCGCGGCCGAAATGCAGGGTTTCGGCCACTGCGACGAACTGCCTGAGGCTGCGCAAATCAAGCATGGGACGGCTTATTGATATGTTTTTCGAATCAATCCATTGACAAAGATATATTTGAACAGAGAAGAAGACCTCTGCATACTCCGTGCAGACTGACCGACCACCCGATTCCCCCGTTCCACGGAGATTCCCATGAGCTTCAACCGCCGTTCCAAGAACATCACCGAAGGCGTGGCCCGCGCCCCGAACCGCTCCATGTACTACGCCATGGGCTACAAGGACGAGGATTTCGGCAAGCCGATGATCGGCGTGGCCAACGGCCACTCGACCATCACGCCGTGCAACTCGGGCCTGCAGCGCCTGGCCGATGCCGCCGTCGAAGGCCTGAAAACCGCGGGAGCCAATCCGCAGATCTTCGGCACGCCGACCATCAGCGACGGCATGGCGATGGGCACCGAAGGCATGAAGTACTCGCTGGTGTCGCGCGAGGTGATTTCCGACTGCGTCGAGACCTGCGTCGGCGGCCAGTGGATGGACGGCGTCATCGTCATCGGCGGCTGCGACAAGAACATGCCCGGCGGCATGATGGGCATGCTGCGCTCCAACGTGCCTGCGCTCTACGTCTACGGTGGCACCATCCTGCCGGGCAAGTACAAGGGCGAGGACCTGAACATCGTCAGCGTCTTCGAGGCGGTCGGCCAGTTCAGCGCCGGCAAGATGAGCCAGGAAGACTTCTGCGAGATCGAGCACCGCGCCATCCCCGGCAGCGGCTCCTGCGGCGGCATGTACACCGCCAACACCATGAGCTCGTCCTTCGAGGCGCTGGGCATGAGCCTGCCCTACTCCTCCACGATGGCCAACGTCGAGGACGAGGTGGTCGCCAACGTCAAGCAGGCGGCGGCCGTGCTGGTCGAGGCGGTCAAGGCCGACCTCAAGCCGCGCGACATCGTCACCAAGAAATCGATCGAGAACGCCGTGGCCGTCATCATGGCCACCGGCGGCTCGACCAATGCCGTGCTGCACTACCTGGCGATCGCCCATGCCGCCGAGGTGGACTGGAGCATCGACGACTTCGAGCGCGTGCGCCAACGTGTGCCCGTGCTGTGCGACCTCAAGCCGAGCGGCCGCTTCATGGCCATCGACCTGCACCGCGCCGGCGGCATCCCCGCCGTGATGAAGGAGCTGCTCAAGCACGGGCTGATCCATGGCGACGCCATGACCATCACGGGCAAGACCGTGGCCGAGAACCTGGCCGAGGTGCCCGAGCTCTCGGCCGCTCAAGAGGTGATCCGCCCCGTCACCAACCCGCTGTACAAGCAGGGCCACCTCGCCATCCTCAAGGGCAACCTCAGCCCCGAGGGCTGCGTGGCCAAGATCACCGGCTTGAAGAACCCGACCATCACCGGCCCGGCGCGTGTCTTCGACGACGAGCAGTCGGCCCTGGCCGCGATCATGGCCAAGCAGATCAATCCCGGCGATGTCATGGTGCTGCGCTACCTCGGCCCCAAAGGCGGCCCCGGCATGCCTGAGATGCTGGCGCCCACCGGCGCGCTGATCGGCCAAGGCCTGGGAGAAAGCGTCGGGCTGATCACCGACGGTCGCTTCTCGGGCGGCACCTGGGGCATGGTGGTCGGCCATGTGGCGCCGGAAGCCTATGAGGGCGGCACGATCGCGCTGATCAAAGAGGGCGACCGCATCACGATCGACGCGCATCGGCTGCTGCTGGAGCTGCATGTCGACGCCGACGAACTGGCGCGCCGTCGCGCGGCCTGGAAGCAGCCGGCCCCGCGCTATACCCGCGGCGTGCTGGCCAAATTCGCCAAGAACGCATCGAGCGCAAGTTCCGGCGCCGTGCTCGACAAGTTCTGATGCACGGACGGGGACAGAGCCTGACCCTGTCCCTCCGCCCTATTTCTCGCTATGTCCCGCTGTTTCTCTCGCTATTTCTTTTTCTTGTTCACCAGGCCCAGCTCTTCCATCGAACGCTGCCGCCGCGCGTCGCGTTTGGCGTCCATGCGCTCCTGGGCCTTGCGCTTGGTGTACCCGGTGCGATCGGCAATGGTCCACCAGATGGCGGCCAAGGCAAAGGGGCTCAGCACCAGCAGCCAGTCCCACGCGGCAAACGGTTGAACATCTGCCATTTTGAGCAGGGACAAGAAGACGCCAATCAATACCAGCCACATCGCATAAATCCCTTATGGTTTGCACGCGATCCAACATCTGAACGGTATATCAAACCGTAGAATCAAAACAGGAATCCGATGACGGGAACTGTAGGGCAGACGTCATCGTTGTCGTTCCTGCCCCTAGTCTCAATGAAGAGGAAACGATGAAAAAGTCACTGATCATGATGGCCGCCTTGCTGGTCAGCGTTGCCGCCAGCGCCGCAGGCGTGGCTCCGCAGGAGCTCGCCAAGCAAAAGAACTGCCTGGCCTGCCATGCGCTGGACCACAAGGTGGTCGGCCCCGCCTACAAGGACGTGGCTGCCAAGTATGCCGGCGACAAGGGCGCCGCCGCCAAGCTGGCCGCCAAGATCCAGGCCGGCGGCTCCGGCGTCTGGGGCCCCGTGCCCATGCCTCCCAACACGACCGTGAATGCCGAAGAAGCCAAGGAACTGGCTGCCTGGGTGTTGACCGTCAAGTAAGCCGGTTTCAATCGGCTCAAAAGGAACAGGCCCTTGAAGGGCCTGTTCTGCTTTCTGCCGGACTGGATCAATTGGCTTCAATAGGCTTCGTTCAATTGACCCAAGATGGCTGGATTCTCTAGTGTGCTGGTGTCCTGGGTCACGGACTCACCCTTGGCCACCGAGCGCAGCAGCCGGCGCATGATCTTGCCCGAGCGGGTCTTGGGCAGGTTGTCGCCAAAGCGGATGTCCTTGGGCTTGGCGATCGGGCCGATTTCCTTGGCCACATGGTCGCGCAGCTGCTTGGCAATCGCCTTGGCTTCCTCGCCGGTGGGGCGCGGACGCTTGAGCACCACGAAGGCGCAAATGGCTTCGCCGGTGGTGTCGTCCGGCCGACCCACCACGGCTGCTTCGGCCACCAGCTCGGTGCAGCTCACCAGGGCCGATTCGATTTCCATCGTGCCCATGCGGTGCCCGGAGACGTTCAGCACGTCGTCGATGCGGCCGGTGATGGTGAAGTAGCCAGTCTTCTCGTCGCGGATGGCCCCGTCGCCCGCCAGGTAGTAGCCCTTCAGCTCCGCGGGGTAGTAGCTCTTCTTGAAGCGCTCCGGGTCGCCCCAGATGGTGCGGATCATCGAAGGCCAGGGTTTCTGGATCACTAGGATGCCGCCCTGGCCGTTGGGCACCTCGTTGCCGGTCTCGTCGACGATGGCAGCGATGATGCCCGGGAAAGGCAGCGTGCACGAGCCCGGCACCAGCGGGGTGGCGCCCGGCAGCGGCGTGATCATGTGGCCGCCGGTCTCGGTCTGCCAGAAGGTGTCGACGATGGGGCAGCGGCCGCCGCCGATGTTCTGGTGATACCACTCCCAGGCCGCCGGATTGATGGGTTCACCCACCGAACCGAGCAGGCGCAGGGAATTCAGGTCATAGCGGCGCGGATGCACGGCCTCGTTGCCTTCGGCCGCCTTGATCAAGGAACGGATGGCCGTCGGCGCCGTGTAGAAGATGCTGACCTTGTGGTCCTGGATCATCTTCCAGAAGCGGCCAGCGTCCGGATAGGTCGGAATGCCTTCGAACATGATCTCTGTGCCGCCCAATGCCAACGGCCCGTAGGCGATATAGGTATGGCCGGTCACCCAGCCGATGTCCGCCGTGCACCAAAAGACGTCCTCGGGCTTGAGGTCGAAGGTCCACTTCATGGTCAGGGCCGCATGCAGCAGATAACCGCCGGTCGAGTGCTGCACGCCCTTGGGCTTGCCCGTGGAACCCGAGGTGTAGAGCAGGAACAGCGGGTGCTCGGCGCCCACCCATTCAGGCTCGCATTGCATGGACTGGCCGGCCAGCAGATCGTGCAGCCATTGGTCGCGCCCGTCGACCCAACCGATCTTGCCGCCGGTGCGCTGAAATACCACCACCTGGCGCAGGGTCGGGCAGGCGTTGTCGGCGAGGGCCTCGTCGACGATCGCCTTGAGCGGCAACTGCTTGCCGCCGCGCACTTGCTCGTCGGCGGTGATCAGCGCCACCGCGCCAGCATCCTGCACACGGTCGCGCAACGATTGCGCCGAGAAGCCGCCGAACACCACCGAGTGCGTGGCGCCAATGCGCGCGCAGGCCTGCATGGCCACGACGCCTTCGATCGACATGGGCAGGTAGATCACGACCCGGTCGCCCTTGGTCACGCCCAGGCCCTTGAGCGCATTGGCCATCCGGCAGACGCGACCCAGCAACTCGCTGTAGGTCACCCGGGTGACGCTGCCGTCGTCGGCCTCGAAGATGATGGCCACCTTGTCGCCCAGGCCGCGCTCGACATTGCGGTCCAGGCAGTTGTAGGACGCGTTCAAGGTGCCGTCTTCGAACCATTTGAAGAACGGCGCCTCGCTCTCATCCAGCGTCCGCGTGAACGGCGTCTTCCAGCTCAGCAGCTCGCGCGCCTGGCGGGCCCAGAAGCCGGCGTAGTCGGCTTCGGCCTCCTTGACCAGGGCCTGGTAGCCGGCCATGCCCGACACATGCGCGGCCTTGGCCAGCGCCTCGGGGGGGTGATAGATCGTCTCCTGGGATTGACTCATGGCCTGACTCTCCTTGTGATCTGGATGCGAGTGATTGGGTGGAACGTGTGTGGAATGGCGAAGCAATTGGAAGCAATTGGGGCACCACTGTGCAGCCTGTCACTGACGAACCGCTTACTCTTGTACAAGACTTCCGGCAAGCCTGTCTTCATCAGGGTGTTCAAGCCTGCGTTCGCCGCATTCGGCGCGCGCCCGCTCCCCAACTCAGAATCAAGGCGCCGAAAACCCCGGCCAGCAGCGAGCCGCCCAGCACGCCCAGCTTGAGACGGACCTCCATCTCCGGGCCCAGCCCCTCGAATGCCAAACCGCCGATGAACAGGCTCATCGTAAATCCAATCCCGCACAGCACGCAGACGCCCAGCAGCTGAATCCAGCTCGCCTTGCCGGGCCGGTCGCACAGGCCCAGCCGGATCAGCAGCCAGCTGCAGCCGAACACGCCCGCCGTCTTGCCCGACAACAAGCCCATCGCGATGCCCAACACCACCGGGTGCAGCAAATCCGCACCGCCTACGCTCCCCAAGGCCACGCCCGCATTCACGAACGCAAACACCGGCAGGATGCAGAAAGAAACCCAGGGGTGCAAGGCATGCTCCAGGGTTTCGGCAGGCGAGCCCCCCTTGCCGTCGTGCATGGGGATGAACAAGGCCGTGACCAGCCCCGCCAGCGTCGGATGCACGCCTGACTTCAGCACGAGACACCACAGCACCAGGCCCAGCACGATGTAGACGTCGCTGCGCACCACGCGTGCACGGTTCAGCGCCAGGAGCAGCAGCACGCAAACGCCCGCCGCCATCAGCATGCCAGCATGCAGCTGACGGGTATAGAACAGCGCAATCACGGCAATGGCCCCCAGATCGTCCATGATGGCCACGGCAGTGAGAAACACCTTGAGCGAGCTGGGCACCCGGCTGCCCAGCAGCAGCACGATGCCCAGCGCAAAGGCAATGTCGGTCGCCGACGGAATGGCCCAGCCCTGCCGCGCAGCCGCGTCATGGCCGTTGGCGCTCCAATAGATGAATGCGGGCACCAGCATGCCGCCCAACGCCGCGAACATCGGCAGGATCATCTGCTGGAACGACGACAACTCCCCGGCGACCAGTTCGCGCTTGATCTCCAGGCCGACCAGAAAGAAGAACACCGCCATCCACAGCTCATTGACCCACGCCAACAGCGGCAGCGACAGCGAGAGACCCAGGGCCCCCAGGTGAATCCCGCCGGGATAGGCGCGCAAGGCCTCGTAGTCGTCCGCCCAGGGCGAATTGGACAAAAGCAAAGCCAATGCAGCGGCGGCGGCCAGCGTCAAACCGCCGGCCGACTCGCTCGCAAAGAAGCGGCGTAACCCGGGCGTCAAGGTCAAGTTCTCCTGTTCAGTACACTGAGGGGTGATTTCGACACCCTTGAAGGTGTCCAATCTTCCCAGGTTTTCCCGGGACCATTTACCTCACCTGCCTCACCTGCCTCACTTTCCAGACGGATTGACACCATGAGCACCTCCATTCGCTACGCTGACCTCGTCGACAGCGTTGCCGCCGCACTGCAGTACATCTCGTACTACCACCCCACCGACTACATCCAGCACCTGGCGCGCGCCTACGAGCGCGAGCAAAGCGAAGCGGCCAAGGACGCCATCGCGCAGATCCTGACCAACTCCCGCATGTGCGCCGAAGGCAAGCGCCCGATCTGCCAGGACACCGGCATCGTTAACGTCTTCCTGCAAATCGGCATGGGTGTGCGCTTCGAAGGCTTCTCCGGCTCCATCGTGGACGCCGTCAATGAAGGCGTGCGTCGCGCTTACAATTTCGCCGACAACAAATTGCGCGCCTCTATCGTTGCCGATCCGCAATTCGAGCGCAAAAATACCAAGGACAATACGCCTGCCGTCGTCCATATGGAACTCGTTCCTGGTAACACCGTGGATGTGAAAGTCGCAGCCAAAGGCGGTGGCTCTGAAAACAAAACCAAATTCGTCATGCTCAATCCTTCCGACTCGTTGGTTGACTGGGTCATGAAAACCGTACCGACCATGGGCGCCGGCTGGTGTCCGCCGGGCATGCTCGGCATCGGTATCGGCGGTACTGCAGAAAAAAAGATGCTGATGGCAAAAGAATCGCTGATGGACGACATCGACATGTACGAACTCAAGCAGCACGGCCCGCAAAACAAGACCGAAGAATTGCGTATCGAATTGTGCGACAAGATCAATGCGCTCGGCATCGGTGCGCAAGGTCTGGGCGGCCTGACCACGGTACTCGACGTAAAGATCAATATGTACCCGACCCATGCCGCTTCCAAGCCGGTAGCGATGATCCCGAACTGCGCGGCGACCCGCCATGCGCACTTCGTGCTCGACGGTTCCGGCCCGAGCTATATCGAACCGCCAAAGCTGTCCGACTGGCCGGATGTACACTGGACGGCTGACACGGAAAAATCCAAGCGCGTCGATCTCAACACGCTGACCAAGGAAGAAGTCGCTTCCTGGAAGCCGGGTCAGACCTTGCTGCTGAACGGCAAAATGCTGACCGGCCGCGATGCCGCGCACAAGCGCATTCAGGACATGCTGGCCAAGGGCGAATCTTTGCCGGTCGATTTCACCAATCGCGTGATCTACTACGTCGGCCCGGTCGATCCGGTACGTGACGAAGCAGTCGGCCCGGCCGGCCCGACCACGGCGACACGCATGGATAAATTCACCGACATGATGCTGGAAAAAACCGGCCTGATCTCGATGATCGGCAAAGCGGAACGCGGCCCGGTCGCGATCGAGTCGATCAAAAAACATCAGTCAGCCTATCTGATGGCTGTCGGCGGCGCCGCGTATCTGGTGTCAAAGGCAATCAAATCGGCGACCGTGGTCGGTTTCGCCGATCTCGGCATGGAAGCGATTTACGAGTTCGACGTGGCCGATATGCCGGTCACCGTCGCCGTCGACGCCGAAGGCCGCTCCGTGCATGACACGGGACCGGCACAATGGGAGA
>JAFALA010000052.1 GCA_019234815.1 Burkholderiaceae bacterium
GTGCATCGGGTTGGGTCCCGGCAGATAACCCGCCCAGGCGCGAACAATCCACGCATGACTCTATTCCTGAAACGCATAACCACCCATCCATGGGGAGTTACAGGATGGTTACATTGGAGTGACAATTGATCCCCCGCCGCAGCAATCCTGCGCTTGTCGGGGAATCGCCGGGTGGCAAGATTGCCCGGCAAGTGCCAGCTTTTGGTTCCGGCAGACGTTTCGGATGGATCAGATGAGCGGCATTGGGCCAGGCCCGGCCGCGCGCCAGCCACCTTGGTGGCCGTGTCGCGCGTCGCCGAGCTTGGCCCAATCTCGCTTTTATGCTTTTTATATTGAATGGGACCCGCTATGAATCGACCCGTGATGGAAGGGCTGCGCTTGAACGTGCCCGCCTATGTGAAGCACCAGCGCCTGATCGCCTGGGTGGCCGAGATCGCCGCGCTGACCGAAGCCAAGGATGTCTATTGGTGCGACGGCAGCGAAGAGGAATACGACCGCTTGTGCGCCAAGCTGGTGGAGGCCGGCACCTTCAAGAAGCTCAACCCCGAGCTGCGCCCCAACAGCTACCTGGCCTGCAGCGACCCCAGCGACGTCGCCCGCGTGGAAGACCGCACCTTCATCTGCTCGGCCCAGAAGGAAGACGCCGGCCCGACCAACAACTGGATGGCGCCCGCCGAAATGCGCGCGCTGCTCCAGACCGGCCAGAAGGACGGAACCCCGGCCTTGTTCAAGGGCGCCATGCGCGGCCGCACCCTGTACGTGGTGCCCTTCAGCATGGGGCCGATCGGCTCGCCCATCGCGCACATCGGCGTGGAACTCTCCGACAGCGCCTACGTGGCCGTCAACATGCGCATCATGACCCGCATGGGCCGTCCCGTGCTGGACGTGCTGGGCGACAACGGCGTGTTCGTGCCTTGCGTGCACACGGTCGGCGCGCCGCTTCAGGAAGGCCAGGCCGACGTCAAGTGGCCTTGCAACAGCACCAAGTACATCGTGCACTACCCCGAGACCCGCGAGATCTGGTCCTATGGCTCGGGCTATGGCGGCAACGCCCTGCTGGGCAAGAAGTGCTTTGCGCTGCGCATTGCCTCGAACATGGGGCGCGACCAGGGCTGGCTGGCCGAGCACATGCTGATCCTGGGCCTGACTTCGCCCGAAGGCAAGAAGTTCCACTTCGCCGCGGCCTTCCCCAGCGCCTGCGGCAAGACCAACTTCTCGATGCTGATCCCGCCCAAGGCCTTCGACGGCTGGAAGGTCACCACCATCGGCGACGATATCGCCTGGATCAAGCCCGGCGCCGACGGCCGCCTCTACGCCATCAACCCCGAAGCCGGTTACTTCGGCGTCGCCCCCGGCACCAACACGCTGACCAACTACAACTGCATGGCCAGCCTGGACAAGAACGTCATCTTCACCAACGTTGCGCTGACCGATGACGGCGACGTCTGGTGGGAAAGCATGACCGAGACGCCGCCGGCTCACCTGATCGATTGGCAGGGCAAGGATTGGACGCCCGAGATCGCCAAGGCGACCGGCGCCAAGGCCGCGCACCCGAACGCACGCTTCACTGTGTCGGCCGTCAACAACCCGGCCCTGGACGCGGAATGGGACAACCCCGCCGGCGTGCCCATCGACGCCTTCATCTTCGGCGGACGCCGCTCCACCACCGTGCCGCTGGTGACCGAAGCCCGCGACTGGGTCGAAGGCGTCTACATGGCCGCGACCATGGGTTCCGAGACCACTGCGGCGGCGGCCGGCCAGCAGGGCGTGGTGCGCCGCGACCCCTTCGCGATGCTGCCCTTCACCGGCTACAACATGGCCGACTACTTCCAGCACTGGCTGAACATGGGCGAGAAGCTCGCCAGCATGAAAGCCAAGCTGCCCAAGATCTTCTGCGTCAACTGGTTCCGCAAGGGCACCGACGGCAAGTTCGTCTGGCCCGGCTACGGCGAGAACATGCGCGTGCTGAAATGGATGCTGGACCGCGTCGAAGGTTCGGGCCAGGGCGACGAGCACGTGTTCGGCGTGACCCCGCGCTACGAGCACATCAACTGGACCGGCCTGAACTTCACGGCGGAGCAGTTCGATGTGGTCACCCGCATCGACAAGGCCGACTGGGCTGCCGAGCTGAAGCTGCACGAAGCGCTGTTCGAGCAGCTGGCCCACCACCTGCCGGCCGAACTGCCGGCCACCAAGGCCAAGATCGAACAGCGCCTGGCGGCTGAGTGATGAACTGGAGCCTGGACTTGTTCCAGGCTGGGCATAAAAAAACCCGCCTGGGGTGACCGGCGGGTTTTTTGCTTCCTGGCGAATTACCAGCTGCGTTCTTGCATCTTGGCGGCGGTAAGCACCAGCAGCTTCGCATTGCTCAGGATGCGCTTCCACAGCCGGGCGCCGATGGCGGCAAAGGCGCTGTTGAGCCCGAAGGCGCGTTGCAGGGGCCGGCCCAGGAGGGTGCTGGCGGTGTTCATGGGGTACTTTCTTGATGCTGGATTCGGTGCAGGCTCTTATGGAGCAATGTTGTGATTATAGGGTAAACCCTTTGCTGCGCCGCAATAAAATGCAGGACCCGTGTGCCGATACGCCACATGGGCTTCTCGGCGACAATCGCACCCTATGAACAAACCTGCCAAGCCTGCCGATCTGACCGATGCCGAGTTCGCCGAACTCGACGAACTGCTGGCCACCACGCCCAAGCCCCTGCAAGCCCTGGATGCCTCCATGCTGGATGGCTATCTGTGCGGCGTGCTGGTGCAGCCCCGGCTGATCGAGGTCGACGAATGGCTGCCCAACATTTTCGATTACGACGGCGGCCTGCTGCCCGACGACGTGGACGCGGCCTGGCTGGCGCGCATCAAGGAGCTCGTGGTCCGGCGCCACACGGCGCTCAACCGTGCCATGGTGGAAAACGGTTGGTTCGATCCGGTTGTCCTGGACCTGGACGAAGAAGCCCCCCCCGAAACCGCTGCGGAGGACGAAGACGCCGAGCAGGCCCAGGCGCGCGCCACTTACGATGCCATGGGGCCGATCTCGCGCACCTTGATGCCCTGGGTGGCCGGTTTCCAGCATGCGGCGCTGTGCTTTCCCGAACTCAGCGAAATGGATGACGACGCAGTGATGGCCGCCCTGGCCCGCCTCTACCGCCACCTGCCGGCCGAGACGCCTGAAGAGAAGGAAATCGTCGCCACCCTGGACCGCGAGCATCCGCTCAAGGACCTGGACGACGCCATCGAGGAGCTGGTGGTGACCGTGGCAGACCTCTGCGACCTGACCACCGAGCACCGTTACCACGTTGAAAACGTGCGCCGCGACGGTCCCAAGGTTGGCCGCAACGACCCTTGCCCTTGCGGCTCGGGCCGCAAGTACAAGCAGTGCCACGGCGCCAACTGAATTCCATCTGAAGCCGTCGCGCGGTCCAGCGACGCGACCCTGTCATGCGAGTGCAAATCCTGTCGGATCTCCACATGGAGACCGAGACCTTCGAGCCCGAGCCGGCGCCCGGTGCCGAGGCGCTGATCCTGGCCGGCGACGTCGACACGCACTGGGCCGGTCTGGACGCCTTCGCGGGCTGGCCGGTGCCGGTGCTGTTCGTGCCCGGCAACCACGAATTCGACCGCCGCGACATCGCCCTGGCCCGACCGGCACTCAGGGAGCGGGTCGAGCAGCTGGGTTTCGTCATGCTGGATGATGCCGAGTGCAGCTTGACGGACCGTGCAGGACGCCGGCTGCGCTTTCTGGGCAGCACGCGCTGGTCGGACTTTGATCTGTTCGGTCTGGACCAGCGGCCGCGTTCGATGCGGGCCGGCAGCTATTTCCAGCGCTTGATGGGCTCAAGCCTGGCCGGCGAGCCGCTGGACTGCGACAAGGTGCGGGCCTTGAGCCTGGAAAGCCGGGCGTGGCTTTCGCAGGCCTTGACGCAAGATGCGCCAGCACAACCCTGGGCCGCAACCGTCGTCATCACCCACTTTGCACCGAGCCTGCGCAGTGCGGACCCGCGCTTCGGCCGGCAACCCACGACCGCCAGCTTCTGCAACAACGACGAAGACCTGCTGCCCCTGGCCGACGTGTGGATCCACGGGCATCTGCATTGCCGGCAGGATTACCAGTTCAGCCATGCCAGAGGCCAGACCCGCGTGCTGTGCAATGCACGCGGGCACCAGCGCAAAGGCGAGTCGCAGGACTTCAACCCGCTGCTGACGCTGGACATCGGCAATTGACGATTGCGTGGCAAATCGGATCAGCTTTGCGTGCGCGTCATCCAGGCCAGCGGTGAATCACCGGTGCCGGAACGGGCATCGCTGCGGGCGCGCTGCGACTCCAAAGGGCCATCCAGCTGAGCAGCGCGCATCTCGCTGAACTCCCCACCCAGCGAGGCTTCCATGCCAAAGGCGGTGCCCATGTCGGCCGGGTCGTGCTGGACATGGGACGGGGGCGTGCGGCGGAAAAAACGCAGCGTGGATGTGAATCGCATGGCGGGCCTCTCAATCCGAAACAGGGCAACGGTGGAAGTGCAGCCAGCATGAAGACCCTTTGCACGCTTCGATTTGAACTGGGCGAAGTTCAACTCTGTCGCGCGCACTGAATTTCCCGCTGAGGGCTTCAGTTTGAAACGAATGCGAGCGATTGCAATGCCACATTTGGGTGGAAAACCACGCTCTTATGGCAATAGCTCACACTTGTTTACAAACTCGATTGAAACTTAAAACGGGTGGTGGATTAATCGCCACACTTCCGTCTTTGGGAGGATGGTGGTGGAAACCCGAAGTAGGTATGCTCCGCGCCTTCTCGCCCAATTTCGTGTTTTCAATGCATCCTCTGGTTCACAAATTCTTGACCTGGAATGTCGTGCTCGGCGTTGTAGGTATTTCGACGTGGTTGACCTATCAGGTGCCATCGCGCCACGAGCAAGGCTCGACATCGGCCGTGGTGGCGTACGCATCCCAGACCCAGGATCGGGCCACCGCGTATCTGCCTTCCAACGGCGCCGCCTCGGCCTCGGCACGGGCCACCGTGTTGGGTCGTCGTTGAGCTGGGTGTTCTTGCGTTTGATTTCCCGCTTGCGTTCGGCATGACGGCGCAGGCCGGCGCGATGCTGCAGGGCTGGATGATGGGCGCCAGCCTGATCGCGGCCATTGGCGCCCAGAACGCCCTGGTGCTGCGCCAGGGCTTGCTGCGGCAGCACGTCCCTCTGGTGGTGGGCGTGTGCATTGCATCCGATGCCTTGTTGATCCTCGCCGGCGTGTTCGGCCTGGGTGCCCTGATCACCGAGCTGCCCGGGTTGATGAACGCCTTCCGCTGGGGCGGCGTGCTGTTCCTGTGCTGCTACGGCCTGCTCGCGGGTCAGAGGGCCTGGCGCGGAACCTCGGGCTTGCAGGCGGCACAAGGGGAGGCGGGTTGGCGCGTGGTGCTGCTCAGCGTGCTGGCGATGACCTTCCTGAATCCCCACGTATACCTCGACACTGTGGTCCTGCTGGGCAGCATAGGCGCCGGCCAGGCGCCAGCGCTGCGCGCAGCATTTGCTCTTGGCGCGGCGCTGGCTTCGCTGATGTGGTTTTCCCTGCTGGGTTTCGGCGCCGCCTTGATGGCGCGCCCCCTGCAGCGACCGGGGGTCTGGCGCGGACTCGATGCGGGCATTGCCCTGCTGATGTTCTGGATCGCCTTGCAGCTGTGGCGGCAACCACTGGGCGTGGCGCCGTAGAATCCGCGCCCGGTTTCCTTTTGCTGTGCCCCCACCATGAGTTCGCCCCTTTCCTTCTGTGCCATCGACTTCGGCACCTCCAATTCGGCGATCGCCATTCCCGCCAGTGCCGCGGGTCAGGCGGCGGGCATGCGCCTGGTGGAGCTGGAGCCCGGCCACCTGACCATGCCGACGGCGGTGTTCTATTTCGCCGAAGGCCGGCATGACGCCGACGGTCCGCCCAGGGCCTTTGGCCGCGCGGCCATGGCCGCCTATGTCGAGGGTGTGGACGGGCGCTTGATGCGCTCCATGAAGAGCATCCTCGGCTCCAGCCTGATCGACCAGACCACTGACGTCGGGGGCGGGCGCGGCGTCAAGTATTTCGACATGCTGGCCGGCTACCTCAAGCGCTTGCGCCACCAGGCGTTGGCCGCGGGCGCCCAGGCGCCGCTCGACCATGTGGTGCTGGGGCGTCCGGTGTTCTTCGTCGATGAGGATGCCGGGCGCGATGCGGCCGCGCAGGCCTCGCTGGAGGCCGCCGCCCGGGCGGTCGGCTTTCATGAAGTGCATTTCCAGTTTGAACCGATCGCGGCGGCGTTCGACTACGAGAGCCAAGTCGACCGCGAACAGCTGGTGCTGGTGGCCGACATCGGCGGCGGCACCTCGGACTTCTCGGTGGTGCGGGTCGGGCCGGAGCGCATGAACCGGCTGGACCGGCGAGGCGACATCCTGTCCCACCACGGCATCCACATCGCCGGCACCGATTTCGACCGCCACATCGAGCTGGCCAGCGTGCTGCGCGAGCTCGGCTACCGCTCGCTCGGTCCGGCGCGTGCCGACGGCGAGCCGCGCGAAGTGCCCAGCGGCGTGTACTTCGACCTGGCCACCTGGCATTTGATCAACACCGTCTACAGTCCTCAGCGCCTGTCCGAGCTGCGCGCCATGCGCAGTTTCTACGGCAATCCGCTGCACCATCAGCGCCTGATCACCGTGGTGGAAGAGCGGCTGGGCCACGAACTCGCGTCGCGGGCCGAGGAGGCCAAGATTGCCGTGTCCGGCGGCGGCGACACGGTGATCGACCTGGGCGCGCTCGAATCGAAGCTGGCGATCACGCTGCGCGAGGCCGACGCCCTGGGCGCGCTGCACGCCGATGTCGAGCGCATCGCGCAGGCAGGCCGCGACACCGTGGCGCAGGCCGGGCTGCAGGCCGCCGACATCGATGCGCTCTACTTCACCGGCGGCTCGACCGGCTTGCGCCTGCTGTCGGAGCGGATCGCGGCCGACTACCCGCAGGCCATCCAGGCCCGCGGCGACCGCTTCGCCTCGGTGGCCACGGGTCTCGGGCTGCACGCGGCGCGCCTGTTCACCCGCTGAGCCGGGTCCGCGCCCGGATGCCTCAACGGCGCGGTCCGCGCGGCGGGGGGCGGCGTGGCGGCGTCTTGGGCGGTGCGGTGCAGGCCAGGGGGCGCGAGACGTCGGCCAGCAGCAGTGTCGAGCGCACCAGGCTTTCGACCGCCTCGGCCACGTCTTCGGGCGGCTCCAGGGTCTCGATTTCCTCGAGCAGCTCGTCGGCGTCTTCCAGATCGTCCGGATCCAGATGCAGGTACAGCGAGGCCAGCGGCTCCAGCAATTCAGAGGCGTCCAGGCGCGTCAGCGCCGGAAACAGCTCGGTCGCCAGCGAGAAGCCGACCACCCAGGGCATCACCACTTCGGACGGCGAGGCGTCCTCGTCGAGCTCGAACACCCAGGGGTCGAACCATTGCCGGTCGATGATGGCGAGATTGAGCTCGCGGTGGCGCCGCAGCACCAGCTCGAACAGCGCGCCGGTGTCCAGCTCTCCGGGCGCCGCCCGGCCCTCGCTGTCGAGCACAAAGCGCGACCATTCGGCGAAGGGCACGGCCTTGGGCTGCAGCAGCACGCCGGCCAGATAGCCGTCCAGCATGCTGACGTCCAAGGGCTCCAGCGGTGCCGGCAGTGCGTCGAGCAGCGCTTGCAGCTGCATCAATTCAGCTTCGCCCAGCGGCTCGGCGGGTTTGCGGGCTTGCGCCGGGGCCGTAGAACGTGGCGAGTTGCGCAAGGCGGCGCCGGCGCCTGGCCGGTGCGCGCGGTGGGGTTCGGACGGTTTGGAGCGTGGCCTGGACGTGGGGCCTGGGCGCGATTTGGGTGCAGACATGGGCGGCATTATCCGGTTACATCCCCTGTGCGGTGGATTGCATTTTTGCGGGCGGACGCCAATGTTCCCTGGCGTATCCCCCTTCATGGGGATAGCTGAGCGTCCGCGATCTCCCTAGAGTGCGATCCATTGCGAACAGCCCGCCTGTTCACTGCAGCCGATCCCAACGACGTCCTTGATGAGGACTTGCAACGCCCAACCGGTCTTGGCCGGCTGGGCGTTTTTTTGACCCCTGCGAATCGTCAGAAACCTGTGGCGAACGAGCGTTTGAGGTGCTCGATCAGGAGCTTCTGCGGCCTGGGCGTGCTGCTGCTCCAGGGGTGGACGGCGTAGATGCTGTCGCCGAACACGCCCACCGGCCGCCAGGGCGCCAGCACTTCCACCAGCGCGCCGCTGGCCAGCGCGGCGGCGGCGCTGAAATCGGGCAGCAGGGCCAGCCCCAGCCCGGCCAGCGCGGCGTCGCGCAGGACCTCGCTGTTGCCGGCCCGCAGCGGCCCCTGCACGGGAATGCGCAGTCGCTCGGGCGCCTTGCCGGCGCGCTCGAAGAACCACAGCGCCGCGCCGGGACGCAGATAAGCCAGGCAGGCGTGCTCTCCCAGCGCCGCCGGATGCTGAGGCTGCCCGGCGCGGGCCAGGTAGCTCGGCGAGGCCACCAGCAGCGTGCGCGAGGCGCAGAGCTTGAACGCCACATGCGTGTCGGGCGGCGTGGAGGTGTGGCGCACGGCCATGTCGAAGCCCTCCTGTGCCAGCGGCACCAGGCGGTCGCTGAGGTCGAGTTCGATGCGGATGTCGGGGTAGGCGGCGAAGAACGCGAGCAGCGCCGGCGCAATGTGCTGGCGCCCCAGCGCCACCGGCGCGCTGACGCGCAGCAGGCCGCGTGGCTGGCCGACCGCGTCGCGGGCCTCGTTCAGGCTGCGGTTGATGTGGGCAAAGCTGGCTTCGGTCTCCTCCACCAGGCGGCGTCCGGCGTCGCTCAGGCGGGTCGAGCGCGTGGTGCGCGCCACCAGGGTCTGGCCCATGGCCCGCTCCAGCTCGGCGATGCGCTGGCTCACTGCCGCCTTGGACAGGCCCAGGCGCTGCGCCGCCTTGGTGAAGCTGCCCAGCTGCGCGATCACGTGGAGTGCGTGCAGCTGGGCCCAGAGCACGTCGTCGCGAAGGGGTTTGTGTGCTGGTTTGTGCCTGTCCATTGTTCATATTATCGAACAATCAAGTCAGTGAAAACGGATTGGCAGGGCGATCGGGCCTGCCTAGACTGTGGCCATCGTTCATCAACGCCGCCAGCATGGCGCGACCCCCATGAGCTCACAGCAGCAGCCCTATACCGCCAGCGCCGAATTGACGCACTTCATCAACGGCGCGCCCGCCGCCGCCAGCTCGGGCCGCAGCCAGGCGGTCTACAACCCGACCACGGGCGCGGTAGCCCGCCACGTGCAGCTGGCCAGCACCGACGACGTCCTGCGCGCCGTCGCGGCCGCCCAGACTGCGTTTCCGGCCTGGGCCGATGCGCCGCCGCTGCGCCGTGCGCGCGTGATGTTCAAGTTCCTGGAACTGCTGAACGCGCACAAGGAAACCCTGGCGGCCATGATCACCGCCGAGCACGGCAAGGTCTTCACCGACGCCATGGGCGAGGTGGCGCGCGGCATTGACGTGGTCGAGTTCGCCTGCGGCATTCCGCAACTGCTCAAGGGCGACTACACCGAGCAGGTCAGCACCGGCATCGACAACTGGACGCTGCGCCAGCCGCTGGGCGTGGTGGCGGGCATCACGCCCTTCAACTTCCCCTTCATGGTGCCCATGTGGATGGCGCCGGTGGCCCTGGCCTGCGGCAACTGCTTCATCCTCAAGCCCAGCGAGCGTGACCCGTCGCCCAGCCTGCTGGTGGCCGAGCTGCTCAAGCAGGCCGGCCTGCCCGACGGCGTGTTCAGCGTCGTGCAGGGCGACAAGATCGCGGTCGACGCGCTGCTGACGCATCCCGACGTCAAGGCGCTGAGCTTTGTCGGCTCCACGCCGATCGCGCAGTACATCTACGAGACCGGCGCTCACCACGGCAAACGCGTGCAGGCGCTGGGCGGCGCCAAGAACCACATGGTGGTACTGCCCGACGCCGATCTGGAACAGGCGACCGACGCGCTGATGGGTGCCGCCTATGGCTCGGCCGGCGAGCGCTGCATGGCGGTGTCGGTCGCGGTCGCGGTCGGCCCGGTCGCCGATCCGCTGATCGCGAAGCTGGCGCCGCGGGTGCGCGCGCTCAAGGTCGGCCCCGGCACCGACCCCGAGGCCGAGATGGGGCCGCTAGTGACCGCTGCGCACAAGGCCAAGGTCGCCCACTACATCGATGTCGGCGTC
>JAFALA010000068.1 GCA_019234815.1 Burkholderiaceae bacterium
GCATTGGCCATGCGGCAGCGCTGGATGTCGCAGGCTGTGGGCAAGGTGGACCGGTATTCGACGACCGAGCGGAACTGTCGCGCGTCCCTTAGATAACAGGATTCGCCTTTGCCGTTGTTGTAGTAGGACGTCACGTCCACGCAGCGGCGCGAATGCGCCATCAAGCCGTACAGGTGGCCCATCTCGTGGGAGATCACCATCTGCAGGGTTTGCGTGGCGTCGTAGCCGGGGTTTCTCTCGCGCAGCAGTTGGAAGGCGGCCGGGCTCAGCGACAGCGTGCGCGCCGTCAGGTTGGCCAGCCCGAAATTGCCGCGGCTGTCGGCGCTGTTCCATTGCACGAGCACGCTGCCCGCCGGTGTGTGGGCTGGGTCGGTCTCGCGCAAGACCTTGCCCGCAATGCCGCAGGCCGACCAGGCCTTGGCGGCCGCTTGCAGCTTGCCTAGCACCAGGCCTTCAGAAAACCATGCAGGAGCGCCTTGGTGCCGATACACCAACACCACGGGCGAGCTGATGGCCTTGCGATCGACACCATCGCCCCAGGTGCTCACTTCGCCAGGCCGGCATTGCGCGATCTCGTCGTCGCGGGTCGTGGCCTCGGCCCCGGCGCCGGCCAGGGCCAGCGCGACGGTCAGGACGAGGACGGGAAAAGACGCGAGGCGCATGAGGACGATCCGATAATGGCTGGCTCCGATGATGCCGTATTGGGTCTGCCTGCAAGCTCAATGTAAGGCTGCCAACACGGCGTTTCATTCTCGTTCCCCCGCTTCAGGCGGGATCCAGCCCTTGATGACAGAAGACGTTTTTGAGCCCTTGGGCTTCATCCCCTCCAGCGAGCAGCGTGCCATCCAACTGGCCCGCTTGCGTCACATCGTGGTTGAGGCCAACGCAGGAGCGACCAAGACCACCACGCTGGCGCTGCGCATGGCGCAAGCCCTGCATCGCGGCGCGGAACCTGAGCGTCTGCTGGGCCTGACCTACACGCAAGGCGCTGTCGATGCCTGGCGCGCGGCATTGCTGCGAATGGGTGTGGGCGCGTCCGTGGCGCGGCGCTTGAGACTGATGACTTTCGACGATTTCAGCACCGCCTGCCTGCAGGGGCTGGAGGGTCCGGGCTGCCAGAAGTTTGCCGCGCCGGAGCAGCTCAAGCCCAGCGTGCTGGATGCCATGGACTGGGCCCAGACCCGGGTTGAGGAGCGCTTTCCCCAGGAACTGACGCTGCAGGGGCCCGGCGCCGTGGAGAGCCTGCTGCGCAGCTTCGCCGTGCTCAAGGGTTGCATGAGCCTGGCTGACGAGGCGGGCGCACGGGCTTGGACGCCTGAGTCCGCCCAGGAGATGGGGCTGGACTATGCAACGCTGCGGGTCTTCCAGGCCCACGAGCAGATTCGACGTGGCGAGCATCCCGACCGTCCGGAGTTCCGTGCACCTGGCGATGCGACCTACGATTTGGCGCTCTTGCTCAAAGCCGATGAGCCGAGCTTCGACCCTCGGTCCGCACTGGCACAAGGCCAGCATCTCGTGCTGGTCGACGAAATGCACGACACCAACCGCGCCATGTTCACGGTACTGGCGGGCTTGCTGGCCGCCAACCCGCGTGCCGGCTTTGTTGGCGTGGGTGACCGCGATCAGGTCATCCATTCGGGCGCCGGCGCCGATGCGGCCTTCATGGGCCGAAGTTTCGATCAGGAGATCGGACCCGCCACGCGCATGCCTTTGAGCCTCAGTTTTCGATTCGGGCCTGCGGTGGCGCAGGCGGCGGGCCGCTTGGCGCGCAAGCCCTATGCGGCCACGCAGCAGGCGGCAACGGATGTGCGATTGATTCCGTATGCCGACCCGCCGAGCCTGTATCGAGATCTGGTGGCGCGCATCCAGCGCCGCGAGGGGCTGGCGCCCGATGCCGCGCTGTCCGATATCGCCGTGCTGGTCCGCCAGCCCGACGCCTCCATCCCGCTGGAGAATCATTTGCTGCAACGGGGCGTGGACTACCGCACCGTGGGCTTCAACAGTTATTTGCAGCGCCCTGAAACGCTGTTGCTGCGCGCGTTGATTCATCACGCCCGGCGCGAGTTCCATGTGGTCGAGAGGCCGGCCGCACGGCTCGCCATGCTGCAGGCGCTGATGCTGTTTTCGGGCGCACAGATTGAAGGCTTGACGCAATCGGGTGCCGCCGGCGCGCAAGCCCAGTTGCGCGTGATGGAGGAGGTGTCGCGCGAGCCCACGGCGCACTGCGACTTCATCGACAACCAGATCCTGCGCAACGCAGTGCCCGAGGTGCGGGCCTGCCTGCAGGGGGCGCTGCACTTGGTCGAGCAAGACGATCTGCCGCAGTTCTGCGCGAAGCTGCTCTCCCAACTACGGCCCCGCTGGCTGGCTGCGCGTTTTCTGGTGCGTCAAGAGGATGTGGCGCAGACCCACGCCAATCTGCAGCGCCTGCTGGACTTCGCCGCCGAGGCCGACAGCATCGAGGCCTTTGCCCGCGTGACCCACATGCTCGAACTGCGCCAGCAGACCATGGGCGGCAAGCAGGCCCTGGTCCTGTCCAGCATCGAAGCGGCCAAGGGTCTGGAGTTCGATCATGTGATGCTGCCCGCATTGAACCAGGGCGAATTCGCCATCGGCGGCGACAGCCCTGAAAACCGCAATCTGCTCTACGTCGCCATGACCCGCGCGCGTCGCTGCCTCAGCGTGTTCTACCAGTCCGACCGCCCCAGCGCCTACCTGCGCGACGCGGGCCTGTTGAGTTGAGCTCAGAATTTCTTGAAGGAAGAAAAAAGTCCGCTATACTAGCGAGCTTCGCTACTGCAGCTTTTTTTGAAGCGCAGACAGCGTGCCGGTGTAGCTCAGTCGGTAGAGCAGCTCATTCGTAATGAGAAGGTCGGGTGTTCGATTCATCTCTCCGGCACCAATAAAAACAAGCACTTAGCCTCGGATGACCTCCGGGGCTTTGTTGTTTTGGGACTGCTTTTGGGCAATCTGTAGGCAACTTTGCAGATTCAGACGCCCATTCAATGGCAACCGTGAAACGACCTACTTGCGGTCTGGACGTTGCACCAGTCTTCTGGGCATGACAACTCGCGGCCTGGGCTTCTCGACCTCACCGAACGCGCCACAGCAAACCGCCTCATAGTGCGCCCGCTCAAGGATCCCCCGACCTCCCTTACCAAGAATGGCTCGGAAGAATCCTCGCCGATGCAATTCGCGCAGTTGGTCGGATGCCAACGCCGGTTGATTCTTCTGAGGGACCAACGATCAAAGTAAACAACGGCGCAGGCGGCGATTCGCCAATGCGGACTGCCTCGACTTTCAACATGTAAAACTGCGCGCTGTTGCTTTCGTTGAGCCATGTAACTTTGAGCATTTTGATGTTCGGGTACAAAAGCTGGCAAATTGATGCTGATCAAGGACGACAAACAGCTCGCGTTCAAACTATGTATGGGAAGAACCCTGGTACATAAGGCTTTTCGTGACTGTCGATTGACGAAGTCATCAGTAAGTGATTTTGAATGAGCGGCGTAACGCCGGCCAAGCCAAACATACTGGATATTGATTGGATCAAGTCATGCGCACGCTCCCGATCAATGCAGCGCTCTTGGGCATCGCAGCAGCCTCACTGACAGCCGGCGCCTTACTGGCATGGGCTGGCCATCTATATGTTGGTCACCTGTTGTGGGCGCTTGGCGCGTTACCGGCACTTGGCGTGGTGCTCTACGACATTGCGGGTTCATTGTTTCGCCGCGAAGCCGGTATTGATGTACTGGCTGCCATCGCGATGGTTGGTGCAGTCCTGCTAGGCGAATACCTGTCTGCAAGCGTAATCGCTGTCATGTTTTCCAGTGGTCAGTTACTCGAAAGTTATGCGCAAGCACGCGCCAGTCGGGAAATGTCAGCCTTGTTGTCCAGGGCACCACGCAGCGCGATTCGGATCGAGGGTGACACGTTGGTTAACGTCAATCTGAACGAGGTTCGCGTCGGTGATCGACTATTGGTGAGATCGGGCGACACGGTAGCCGTCGATGGCGTAGTTGAATCTCTGGCGGCCACGCTTGATGAGTCGGTACTGACCGGCGAGTCTGTACCAATTGAGCGGCACGAGGGCGATGGACTGCGCAGCGGCGCGATCAATGCAGGTGCGCCATTCGAGTTGCTGGCGACAGAAACAGCCGAGCGCAGCACATTTGCCGGTATCGCCAGACTGGTAGAGTCGGCGCGTTCATCGCGATCACCTGCTTCTAGGCTCGCAGATCGATATGCGCTCTGGTTCGTACCCTTGGCACTTGGGGTGGCCCTATTCGCCTGGCTAGTCAGCCGCGACCCTTTGCGAGCGTTGGCCGTGGTGGTCGTAGCCACGCCTTGCCCTTTAATTCTCGCAGTACCTGTTGCACTCGTTTCAGGTATGTCGAATTGCGCCAAACGTGGAATCTTGGTCAAGGGCGGTGCCGCGCTTGAAGGACTTGCAGAGGCTAGTGTGCTGTACTTTGACAAGACCGGCACATTGACCGGTGGACAAGCGCGGCTCGTGCACGTCGAAACCAAGGCAGGTATCGATCAAGCCAAGGTACTCTCCGTCGCGGCTTCGCTAGATCAGGTTTCTGCGCATGTGACAGCTGCTGCCATCGTCGCCGCTGCACGCGAGCGTCACCTGCGGCTATCAATGCCGACCAATGTACACGAGGAGCCGGGCGCGGGGCTGACGGGGGTCATTGATGGCGAGCTTGTCATGGTTGGAACCTTCCGTTTTGTATGCGGAACATTGGCAGCACCCGCCTGGAGCGCAAGATTTCAGTCGGCAGTCGGAGACGATGGCGGGTCTGCGGTGTTTGTTGCAAAAGCAGGAGAGGTAATTGGCGCTTTGCACCTGGCAGATCAGATTCGTACTGAAACACCCCGCGCATTGCGCATGCTCAGGCAAGTAGGAATTGCGCGCATGATCATGCTCACCGGAGACCGGCACGATGTGGCTAACGCAATCGGATCGTCAATTGGCGTAGACGAAATCCGGGCCGAACTCGACCCAGAAGGCAAACTCCGCGCGCTGGCTGAATTGCCATCCAGCACGATTTCGATCATGGTCGGTGACGGCGTGAATGATGCCCCGGCACTGGCTGCTGCCGGTGTCGGCGTAGCGATGGGGGCACGAGGCGCGGCCGCATCATCGGAGGCCGCAGATGTTGTGTTGCTAGTTGACCGTCTCGATCGACTTGCGGAGGCGGTCCACCTAGCCAAGGCTTCTCGAAATATTGCGACCCAGAGTGTCGCGCTGGGCATGGGACTATCGCTGTGCGCCATGGTGGTTGCGGCAGCGGGTTATCTGACACCAGTCTATGGTGCGGCTTTCCAAGAAGTAATTGACGTACTTGCAATCGCGAATGCATTGCGAGCACTGCGCGTGGCGCCCTTGCGCGTCAGCCGTAAACGATTGTCCGAACGGGAGTCAAAACAGCTGCGTAGCGAACATGAACAGCTGGCACCAATTCTTGATCGCATGTCCTACCTCGCTGATCAGATTCTGGCCATGCCAATTGAAGATGCAGTGCCTGCTCTATTTCAATTGGATGAATTGCTTGTCGATGAGCTACTACCTCACGAGAAGGCCGACGACATCGAGCTCTATCCCAAGGTTGCCGGATTACTCGGTGGGGATGATCCCATGGCATCGCTAAGCCGCTCGCATCGCGAAATTTTCAACTTTGCGCGACGCTTTCATCGTGTCGTACATGCCATGTCTGACGCAAAGCCAGACGAAGCAACTATGCGAGAGGTTCAACGAACGTTGTATGGGCTTGATGCCATCGTTCGACTGCACTTCGCTGAAGAGGAAGAACTTTTTCTGACTTTGAGCTAGGGGCTGATCACCGTGAACAGTGAGACGCCCGTTCATGAGCGGCACATCCTCACGATCAACGCAGCACCGGCAGACACCGTGCTGAGCCCCACAACCCCCATCCAGCCGGCGCTCGCAAGCACCAGGCTGCCCAGCGCCGCGCCGCTGGCCATGCCGATGAACATGCCGGTGAACAGCAGGGCGTTGAGGCGGCTGCGTGCTGCGGGGTCGATGCCGTAGACCAGCGTCTGGTGCGCCACCAGGGTGGCCTGGACGCCGAAGTCGAAGCCTACTGTGGCGGCAACGATCAGGCCGATCTGCGCTTCACTCGGCAGCAGGAGACCCAGGCCCATGATGGCGAAGGAGGCCATCGCCAGACCGGTGCCCAGCCGTGTCACCAGTTCCGGGCCGCGGCGGTCGGCCAAGCGGCCGGCCAGCGGCGCGGCCAGTGCGCCGGCGGCGCCGGCCAGTCCGAACGCGCCTGCGACAGCGCTGCCAAAGTGGAATTGCTCATGGAGCATCACGGCCAGCGTCGACCAGAAGGCGCTGAAGCCGAGGGCCAGCAGCCCTTGCGCCCAGGTGGCGCGGCGCAGAGGCGGATGCATGGCCCACAGCTTCGCCAGCGAGTTCATGAGGTGGCGGTAGTTCATGCGGGTGCTCGGGTGGAAGCGCGGCAGGCCCTGCCAGGCCATCAGGCCGAACACGGCGACCAGGCCGGCGGCCAGTTCGTAGACGCAGCGCCAGCCCCAGCGCTCGGCGATGAAGCCGCTGGCCACGCGCGAGAGCAGGATGCCCAGCAGCAGGCCCGTCATGACGGTGCCGACGATTTTTCCGCGCTGTGCCTCGGGCGCCAGCGTGGCGGCGGCCGGCACGATGTCTTGGGCCATGGTGGCGGCGAGGCCGACGACCAGGCTGGCTGCCAACAGGGCAGGGAGTCCGGGCGCGAGTCCGCTGATCAGCAAGGCAAGGGCCAGCAGGGCGGACTTGATCAGGATGATGGTGCGGCGGTCGTGGCGGTCGCCCAGCGGCGCCAGCAGCAGGATGCCCAGCGCATAGCCCAGTTGGGTTAGGGTGGGGATGAAGCCGGCGGAACGCGCGGAGGCGTTCATGTCGCTCGACAGGACGCCGAGGATGGGCTGGCTGTAGTAGATCGACGCCACCGCCATGCCGGCACCGCCGGCCAAAAGCATGACCAGCGGACGGGAGAGTTCCGCGTGCCGGTGCAGGCCGGCCTGGGCGTTGGAAATCGCATTCATATCAAGCACCTTGGATGGAATGCGTTCATTCTTGCTGGACATGAAAATCTTTGGTAGAACGCCAAGATGCAATACAGTTATGCGCATTACGAATGAGCAAGGCGGCACCGACAGGACTCGACAGGCTGGAGCTGATGCAGACCTTCGTCCGCATCGTTGAAGCCGGAAGCCTCAGTGCGGCCGCCCGCCAGATGGCGAGCACGCAGCCGACGATCAGCCGCCGCCTGATGTGGCTGGAGCAGACGCTGGGGCTCAAGCTGCTGCAGCGCTCTACCCACGCCATGAAGCTCACCGAGGACGGCGAGCGCTGCTACGCCCACGCCAAGACGCTTCTGGAGGCCTGGAGCGCGGTCGAGTCCGATCTGCGCGGTGCCAAGGACACGCCGCGCGGGCATCTGCGGGCGATCGCGCCGCATGCCTTCGGCCAGCATCTGCTGGTGGAGCCCCTGGCCGAATTCCTGCGCGAGAACCCGGAAGTCACGGTCGACTGGATGCTGCTGGATCGGCAAGTCGACTTCATCGCGGAGGGGATCGATTGCGCGATTCGCGTCGGCGCGGTCGAGGAGCCGGGCGTGGTCGCGGTGCGTCTGGGCGAGGTGCCGCGCATCCTGGTCGCGGCGCCAGGGCTGTGGGGTGCGGGCGATCCGCCCAGCCGTCCGGAAGAATTGGCGCGCCTGCCGTGGCTGGCGCTCACGCAGTTCTATCGCAATGAAATCAAGCTCAGGCAGGTCGACGGGGCTCGCATCGAGACCCTCGCCATCCAGCCGCGCATGTGCACGGACAACCTCTACGCCGCGCGCTCCGGCGTGCGCAGCGGCATTGGCGCGGCGCTGGTCTCGGCATGGCTGGTGGCGGACGACCTGGCCAGCGGGCAGCTGTGCCAGTTGGCGCCGGACTGGGAAGCGTCGCCGCTGCCCGTGCACCTGATCTATCCGTATGCAAGGATCTATCCGGCCCGGCTGCGCGAGTTCATTGCGGTCATGAAACGGGCCACGCCCAATATCCCTGGCATGCGGCCGCCGACGCCGTCCATGACGTCAACCCTGATGTAGAACGGTCGGCCCCAATGAGGGTCAGGCCGCCTGCCGCCTCTGCCACAAGGCCTGCAGCAGGGGCTGCACCTGCGGCAGCAGTTGCACGCCCAGCATGCTGAAGAAGATCAGGCCGCAGCCCAGCAGGCCGCTTTCATTCAGGCGGTCGCCCATGAAGACGTAGCCGAAGCCGGCCGCGAACAGGGTTTCGGACGAGAGGATGATGGCCGCGTCCGCCGCATGCGCGTAGCGTTGCGCCACCACCTGGCCCGTGAAGGCTACGCCGACCGACATCACGCCGGTGTAGAGCAGCGGCTGCGCGGCGGCCTGCAGTCCTTGCAGGCTGATGGGCTCGAACAGCAGCGCCCAGGCCAGGGCCAGCATGCCGCAGGTCAGGAACTGGCCGCCGGCCACCAGGAAGGGCGCGTTCATGCGGTCGGCCACCCGGCCCACCATCAGCACGTGCACGGTCCAGGGCAGGGCCGAGAAAATGACCCAGAGGTCGCCCGTCCCGATTTGAAGCTCCTTGGCGCCTGAGAGCAGGAAGGCGCCCAGCAGGCAGCACAGCGCGCCGGGCCAGACCGACCAGTGCGGCAAATGACGGAACAGCAGCCAGCCCAGCACCGGCACCAGCGGCACGTACAGGGCGGTCAGGAAGCCGGCGTTGGTGACGGTGGTGGTCTGGATGCCGATCTGCTGCATGGCGGCGCCCAGGGTCAACAGGCAGCCCAGGCCGGCAATCTTGAGCGCCTCGCGCGCCCCCCAGACATGCTGGTGCAACTGTTGCAAGTGGGCCTGCGCGCGCCATTCCTTCCACATCAGCGGCGACACCACCAGGGCGCCGATCAGGAAGCGGACTCCGGTGAAGGTCATAGGGCCGACGTGCGCCATGCCGTGGGCCTGGGCGACAAAGGCCGAACCCCAGATCAGGGCAACGACGATCAGCAGCAGGTTGGCTTGGATGCGGGTCATGGCGTGGGCCGTACAACAAAAAAGGGCGGTGGCCCACGAAAAGCCGCGATTTTACCGGGCCTAGAATTCCCCCATGAATTCCCTGCGTGATCGCGTGCTGGAGCCCTTGCTGACGGCCGACCCCATCCGAAAGGCGGCCTTGACGCAAGACTTGGCGCTGGATGGTCCCATAGGCGCCGAGCGCCAGATCGAGGCGCCGCCCGGCATTCCCGGCCGGCCTGAGCATCCGCAACTGGTGCCTCATACCCAGCTCAAGGCCTATTCGATGCGCACGGTGGAGGGGCAGGCGGCGCTCGTGCATTCCATCGCGCACATCGAGCTCAACGCGATCGACCTGGCGCTGGACATCGTCTGGCGCTTCGCCGGCATGCCCGAGGCTTTCTATCTGGACTGGGTCCGTATTGCCAAGGAGGAGGCGCTGCACTTCACCCTGCTGCGCAATCATCTGGTGAGCCTGGGTTTCGACTACGGCTCGTTCCAGGCCCACAAGGCGCTGTGGGACATGGCCGAGCGCACGCAGGGCGACATCCTGGCCCGCATTGCCCTGGTGCCGCGCACGCTGGAGGCGCGCGGCCTGGACGCTTCGCCGGCGGTCAAGAACAAGCTGCTGGGCGTGGGCGACAAGAAGGCGGCCGCGATTCTGGATGTGATCCTGGGCGACGAAATCGGCCATGTGGCAGCGGGCAACCGCTGGTACAACTTTGTCTGCGAGGCCCGCGGCCTGGACCCGGTCGGCACCTATGCCGCGCTGGTCAAGCAATACGACGCGCCCAAGCTGCGCGCGCCTTTCAACCTGGAGGCGCGCCGCGCCGCCGGGTTCACCGAAGCCGAACTGCAGGCCTTGTAAGCCGTCGCCGCGCCCCCAGCTGGGAGTTCATACAATTCCCGGTTTGCTGCACAAGATCGGCAGCACGGATCGATTCACGCCCTGGAGACATCAATGGCAATTTACAAGCTAGGCGACAACGAGCCCCAGGTGGCGGCGTCCGCGTGGGTGGCCGACAGCGCCGAGGTGATAGGCCGGGTCACGCTGGGCGAGGAGGTCAGCGTGTGGTTCCAGTCAGTGCTGCGCGGCGACAGCGACAGCTTGACGATAGGCGCAGGCAGCAACATCCAGGACGGCTCCGTGCTGCACGCCGACACCGGTTTCCCGCTGGAGTTGGGCCGCAACGTGACGGTGGGTCACAAGGTCATGCTGCATGGCTGCACGGTGGGCGACAACTCGCTGATCGGCATCGGCGCCGTGGTGCTCAATGGCGCGCGCATCGGCAAGAACTGCCTGGTGGGCGCCGGCTCGCTGGTGACCGAGGGCAAGGAGTTCCCCGACGGCAGCCTGATCATGGGCCGGCCGGCCGTGGTGGTGCGGGAGCTGCGTCCCGAACAGGTGGCCGGACTTGCAATGAGTGCGAAGCACTACGTCCACAACGGCCAGCGCTTTGCGCGTGAATTGACAAAAATCGCTTGAGTGTCTGCATGAGTGAATTGCACAAATTCCTGTTCGAGGGCCTGCCCGTTCGCGGCATGCTGGTGCGCCTGGATGACAGCTGGCGCGACGTGCTCAAGCGGCGCGAGACGCAAGGCGCCTTCCCGGCGCCGGTGCGCCATCTGCTCGGAGAGATGGCCGCCGCCGCCGTGCTGATGCAATCCAACATCAAGTTCAAGGGCAGCCTGATCCTGCAGGCCATGGGCGACGGCCCGGTCAAGCTGGCCGTGGCCGAGGTCGGGTCCGACCTGAAGTTTCGCTGCACCGCCAAGGTGGTCGGCGAGGTGCAGGAGACGGCGACCTTGCCGGCCATGCTGAACGCGCACGGCCATGGGCGCTGCGCCATCACGCTGGATCCGCAGGACCGCCTGCCGGGCCAGCAGCCCTATCAAGGCGTGGTGCCTTTGTCGGATGCGAATGGCGAGCCGCTGCAGCAGGTCTCCAAGGTGATCGAGCAGTACATGCGCCAGTCCGAGCAGCTCGACACCTGCCTGGTGCTGGCCGCCAACGATGAATTGGCCGCAGGCCTCTTGATCCAGCGCCTGCCGCTGGAGGGCAAGGGCAATCTGGAAGGGCAGGGGAAGGCAGGCGAAAAGAGTGCAGAAGAGCTGGCCGATGCCTTCAACCGCATCAGCATGCTGGCTTCAACCCTGACCCGTGAAGAATTGCTGACGCTGGACGCCGACACGGTGCTGCGCCGCCTGTTCTGGGAAGAGGACATGCGCCGCTTCGAGCCGTTGGTGCCCAGTTTCGCCTGCAGCTGCTCGCGCGAACGCGTGGGCGGCATGCTGCAGGGCCTGGGACGCGCCGAAGTCGATGAAGCGCTGGAGCAGATGGGCCAGCTCGAGATCGATTGCGATTTCTGCGGCGCCCGCTACCACTTCGACGCGGTCGACGTCGGCGCGCTGTTCGCCACCGGCACCGCGAAGGAAGCCGACAAGGGCACGCTTCAGTAAGCCGACGGGTTGGACCGGGTCTGGTGCTCGCCGCACCAGTCCTTGGCCAGGGTCAGCGGGTGGTGCCAGTGCCTGAGCGGGTGCACGTCCTTGGACTCGATGGACGTGTCGCGCTGCGGCGGGTGGCGATGGCATTGCCCGTAGGTAGCGGCCAGGTGCGTGTCTTGCCCGACTTCCAGCCAGAACTTGCATTGATCGCATTGCATGGGAAGCTCCTGGTCAGTGGGTGAGCGCGGTCACCCGATCCAGCCTGCTGGGCGTGGTCAGTGCCTGTGATTGCAGGTAGCGCGCCAGGGCCTCAGCATCCATGATGCCCACCACCCGGTCGCTGCCCTGGCGCAGCACGCTGAAACCGTCGCCTCCGTCGGCCAGGTAGTTGTTGACGGTGACGCGCAAGCGCGCATCGGGCTGGATCGCTTGGCCCTGCAGGCGCAGGCTGTCGGGCCGGACGCGATGTCCCTCGGGCTGGCTGGCGTCCCAGCTGTAGCTGAAGCCTTGGGAGACCTGCAGCGGCCTGAACTTGGCTTGCCCGCTCCATTGCTGCTCCAGCAAGGCCAGAAGTTGCGCGCCCGACAGTGTCAGCGTCACCAAATTGTTAGAGAAGGGCTGGGACGTGAAGACCTGGCCGTAGGTGATGGCGCCGTCGCCCTTCCTGAGCAGGGGGGC
This sequence comes from Burkholderiaceae bacterium, assembly GCA_019234815.1. Taxonomy (GTDB): domain Bacteria; phylum Pseudomonadota; class Gammaproteobacteria; order Burkholderiales; family Burkholderiaceae_C; genus JAFALA01. The sequence goes on from JAFALA010000068.1 coordinate 12,183, forward strand.
GCGTATGCCGCCGGGGTTGGTCAGCGCGATCACGGCGCCGCCTAGCTCGGATGGCCGCGTGGCGGCCAGCTGCGCGTCGGCAATCAATTGGCCCATGCTGCTTGCGCCGGCGGCCGAGGTGGCGTCGAAGTTGTCGCTGATGTGGCCCACCACGCGCTGGATCTGCGGCGCGGCCAGCCGTTCGTAATGGCTGATCAGCCGGGTCTGGTCGGTGTCCTTGGCAAAGACGTCGTCGCGCACCAGCAGATTGCGGGCCTGGGCGCTGAGCACCGTGCCCTGGGCTCGATCGAGCGTCAGTTCGATGTCGGTCAGCACGGTGCCGTATTTGTCGCCGCTGGTGACCAGGCGTCCATCGATGCGGCAGTTGTAGGCCTTGTGGGTGTGCCCGCTGACGACCACGTCCACGGCCTTGTCGAGCTTCTTCGCGATGTCGACGATGGCGCCCGAGATACCCGGGCATTCGTTGTAGTCGCCCGTCGGATAGCCGCCTTCGTGGATCAGCACGACGATGGCATGCACGCCCTGCGCCTGGATCTCGGGCACCAGGCGGTTGATGGTGTCCGCCTCGTCGTCGAAGCGCAGTCCCTTGACGCCGCTGGCCAGGACGATGCCGGGCGTGGCCTTGAGCGTCAATCCGATGAAGGCCACGGGCACGCCCTCGAAGCGCTTGATCTCGTAGGCAGGGAGCAAGGTCTTGCCCGTCTGCTCGACCCAGGTGCTGGCCGAGAGGTAGTGGTAGCGCGCGCCCTTGAACGGCTCGGGGCCCTGGCAGCCGTCCACCGGGTGGCAGCCGCCGTACTGCTGGCGCAGAAGCTCCGCATAGCCCTTGTCGAATTCGTGGTTGCCGACGGCGCTGAGTTCCAGGCCCATCTGGCTCAGGGCGTCGATGGTGGGCTCGTCGTGGAACAGGGCCGAGAGCAGGGGGCTGGCGCCGACCAGGTCGCCAGCGGCAACGAACACGTGGTTGGGGTTTTGCTGCATCAGCTGCCGCGCCGCCGTGGCCAGGTGTTCGGCGCCGCCGGCTGCGACCTGCAGGGCCTGGCCAGGGTGATCAGGGTCCTGGATGCGTATGCCGCCTTCCGGAGGCTTGAGGTTGCCATGGAAGTCGTTGATGGCCAGCACGGTCACCTTGACGGGCGCCAGGTCGGCCCTGGGCGTCGGCGGCACGGGCGCGCACGCGCCGAGCGACACCGTCAGGAACGGAAACAGAAATGCAAGGGCAATTCGGCTGGCAGCCAGGGTCTTGGGGCGGATGAATGACATGAGCGACATGATGCGATCTCTGTGACGACGCGAACTGTATGTGAAGCAAATGACCAAATTAACAATTGACTTGAATTTGTCGCAATGCAACAATCGCAGGATCGAAACTTCGGAGCCGCGTGCGTGGACAGTGCCAGTTGTTGCAGTGAATTGAAGCGTGCCGTGATGGCCGCGACCTGCTCAGCCGTCTGACGCCTGCTTCGTGGGCTGTCGGTCACTGAGTTGATCGACGCCTGAACCTTCGCCAGTCCCAATCCGTGGTCTGGCCTTCAATCACCAAATAGCAAGAGCTTCACCCTCATTGACGAGGGCTGTGGCTCTTGGCGCTTGTGCGCGCATGCAGCTTTCGTCCTGAGCGGGAGTGCAGCATGCAGTTCATCCATTCCATATCGTCCACGGCCAAGCCTGCGGTTCCGTCGAACCGTGCTCGGCAGCAGGACGCTGCGCCCCTTCTTGAAGCAGTCAAGGCGGTAGACCTGTCTTCGCTTTGGCCGACCCGTCGTTTGCGTGTTTGCCTGACAGACGAACGCGTGAACGGTTCCGTGCAACGCACTGCAGTGCCCCACAACTGAGGAGAAAGCATGGATCCCGACCCTAGTAGGCGCACGCCGGCGCCCCCCCCCAATTTCAAACGTATTTCCGTCCAATTCATCCCGACTTGGTCGCGGAGAGTGCTGCTCGCCTGATTGCGAGGGTTTCTCTGTGGCCGAGTGCCCAAGGAGAAACCCATGTTTTGCAAACAAATCTTCGTCCGCCTGTTTGAATTCCTGCCGACCCTGCGGCATGTGACTTCGCCTCGCATCAGCGCCGCGCATGGCAGCGCCTACTGCATGCTCGTCGACCTTCACGACCTCGGTCGCTGAGGCCTCTGTATCCAGTCTCACAGATACGGAGGAACGACATGATGTACCAGACTTCAAATGCCGTGCCGCCGCCGCGTGTCACGCAGCATGCCGTATTGGATAGCGCGCACATCGGCGACATCCGCGGCGCCTTCGGCACGATCAAGCGCGATCAGCACCTGACGCAGACGCAGCGCAGCTGGCGGCGCCGCGTGCAGACGCTGCTTGCGATTCTCGGGCCGGGCCTGATCGTGATGGTGGGCGACAACGACGCCGGCGCCTTCAGCACCTACGCGCAGGCCGGGCAGAACTACGGCACGACGCTGCTGTGGACCCTGGCGCTGCTGATTCCCGTGCTTTACGTCAATCAGGAAATGGTGCTGCGCCTGGGCGCCGTCACGGGCGTGGGACATGCCAGGCTGATCCTGGAGCGCTTCGGAAAATTCTGGGGCGCCTTCAGCGTCATCGACCTGTTCCTGCTCAATGCGCTGACCATCGTGACCGAGTTCATCGGCATCTCGCTGGGCCTGGACTACCTGGGCATTCCGCGCGCCTTGGGCGTGGCCGTCTCGGCGGCGCTGGTGATGCTGGCGGCCGGTACCGGAGACTTCAGGCGCTTCGAGCGTTTTTCCATGGCGCTCGTCGCCGGCAGCCTGGTGCTCCTGCCGCTGTTCGTGATGGTGCATCCGCCCATGGGGCAGTTGCTGCATGACTTCGGCACGGTGGGCCTGCCCAAGGAGGGCAAGCTCAGCGACGTGATGCTGCTCATCATTGGCATCGTGGGCACGACCGTGGCGCCGTGGCAATTGTTCTTCCAGCAGAGCTATGTGATCGACAAGCGGATCACGCCGCGCTTCATCCCCTACGAGCGCATCGACCTCTGGCTGGGGATCGTGCTGGTGATTGCCGGCGCCGTGGCCCTGATCGGCATGGTGGCGCATTGCTTTGCAGGCACCGCCGAAGCCGGCCAGTTCAGCGACGCCCTGGCCGTGGCGCAGGGCCTGTCCAAGTACCACGGGTCCTGGCCGGGCACGCTGTTCGCCATCGCCTTGATCGACGCCAGCGTGATCGGCGCAAGCGCCGTGTCGCTCTCGACGGCCTACGCGCTGGGCGACGTGCTGTCCTTGAAGCATTCGCTGCACCGCAAGCCTTCGGATGCCAAGGGCTTCTACCTGGTCTACTTCGGCCTGATCGTCGTGGCGGCGGCACTGGTGCTGATTCCCGGCGTGCCTCTGGGCCTGCTGACGAACGCGGTGCAAACGCTGGCGGGCGTGCTCCTGCCCAGTGCTTCGGTGTTCCTGTTGCTGCTCTGCAATGACAAGCAAGTGCTGGGGCCGTGGATCAATGGCAAGTTCACCAATGTGTTTACGGCGGTGGTCGTGGGCGTGCTGGTGGTGTTGTCGGTGGTGCTGACCACCGCGGTGCTGTTCCCGGACATCGACGAGGACGCCATCATCTCCATCCTGGTCGGCGGCGGGCTGGTCGGTGTGCTGATTGGCATCGCCGCATTGGCGCTGCGCGCCTTCAAGGCCGCGACGCAGGCGCAGGCGGTTCAAAACCCTGTCACCATTCTTGAGCAAAATGCCCTGGATTGGCGCATGCCTCCCTTGCATACCCTGGAGCAGGCGCCCATGACGCCGGCCACGCGCCTCTGGATGAGCGTGCTGCGTGGCTATCTCGTGCTGGCCGTGGGCATGGTGATCTACCGTGTCGTGCAACTGGCAGCCTTCTGAAATCCAACGAGAACGGAGCGGGCTCACCGCTCCAGACCGATCCCCAAACAATTCCAAAGCGAGATTTAAATGTTGAAGTTTTTCAATGCGCTGCCCGGTGCGCAGCGTGGCATGGCTTTTGCCAAGATTTTTGCAACTGCATGGATGGCCCAGTCCGCCGCCATGTCGGCCATGGCGCAATCCGACGCCGCTGCGCCGGTCCAGTCCGTGGCCTTGTCCGCGGTACCGCAGCCAGAGGCGGCAGCGGAGGCTGACGTCAAGACCGAAAGCTGGGGCTGGCATTGGCAGGCCACCAACACCACACAGAAGCACGGTACGTTCACCTCGCCCTATAGCGGCCCGCAGAGCCTGCTGTCGGTTGAAAGCGCCAAGGAAACCTTGGACACCACCCTGTTCCTGGGGGCGCGGGTCTGGAAGGGCGGGGAGTTCTACCTGAACCCTGAGTTCGACCAGGGCTACGGCCTCGAAAATACCCTGGGGGTCGCCGGATTCACCAGCGGCGATGCCTACAAGGTCGGGCACGACACCCCCTATGCCCGCTTGCACAGGGCCTTTCTGCGTCAAACCTTTTCACTCGACGACGGGCCCACGGAGTTCGTCGAATCCAGCGCCAACAATCTGGCCGGAACGCGGTCTGAAAACCGCATCACGCTGACGCTGGGCAAGATCTCGGTTCCGGACCTGTTTGACGGCAACGCCTATGCCCACGATCCGCGCGCCGATTTCCTGAACTGGACCGTGATCGAGGCGGGCGCGTTCGACTATGCCGCCGACTCCTGGGGCTTCAGCTCGGGCGCAGCCCTCGAATGGGCGCACCGCGATTGGACCTTGCGCGGTGGCTTTTACGCCATGTCCAAGCAGCCCAATATGGAAACCCTGGATGGCACATTCAAGCAGCAGCAATGGCTGCTCGAACTGGAGCGGCATTACGACCTGCTGGGCCATCCCGGAGCCGTCCGCGTGCTGGGATTCCTGACCCATGCGCGAATGGGGCTGTACACGGATGCGGTCAGCCAGGGGCTGGCGCTCGACACCGCGCCCAATACGGCGAATGTCAGGCAGGTCGCGAACAAGACCGGTTATGTGCTCAATCTGGAGCAGGAGCTGGCGCCGGATGTGGGGGCGTTTGCCCGTTACAGCGCGAATGACGGCAAGACCGAAGCCTACGACTTCACGGACATCAACCAGGCGCTGTCAGGCGGGGTGTCCATCAAGGGCAGCTACTGGAATCAACCCGAGCATCGCGTCGGCCTTGCCTTTGCCGTGAACGGCTTGTCGTCGCAGGCCAAGGCCTACTTTGCGGCCGGCGGCATGGGCATTCTGATCGGCGACGGCCAGTTGCCTCACTACGGTACGGAGCAGATTCTGGAGGCCTATTACTCGGCGCGCCTGAACAAATACCTGACCGTGACGGGTGACTATCAGTTCGTCAAGAACCCGGCCTACAACGAAGATCGCGGTCCGGTTTCCGTCTGGGGCTTGCGTCTGCACGCCGAACTCTGATCAGCCTCGGCGCCTCAGCGCGTGCTCGCATTCGGCCACGTCGCAGTGCTCGCAGGCCCAGGCGCGCAAGCCGCCAACCTGGGCCTGGCGCTGGACCAGGCGGCTGAACAGCCCTGGGCCTGAGTCTTGAGGCGCAAGGCTCAGCAGCACCGGCGTGATGGCGTTCAAGGCGGCGTCCAGGCGCGCCGGTCCTTGGCCCGTCACGACGCTGAAGGGCGTGCCGAAGTTGCGCAAGGCCTGGCGAAGCAGCGCATCCACCGGCGCACGCACATGGGGGCCGTCGCGCTGCAGGCCGTCGGCCACCCAGGGCAGGTCCAGGCCCATCAGCAGGGTCTGCTCGCAGCGCCGGTGAAATTGCCGGGCTGTGTCGTACAGGCGGGTGTCCGCAAACAGCAGGTCGCTGTAGACCGCCGTCATCAAGGGCGTGGTGTCGCAGATCACCAGATCGTGCCTGAGCGCCGCGGCTTCAATCAGGTCGATCTGCACTTGTGCAATGCCGGCCTGCTCGTCGATGCGGGGCGTGCGGCCCTGGGCGTCGCACCAATGGCGCAAGTGCTCGTCGACTGGCGTCACGCGGAGCCGCGTGGTCTGGCTCAGGTGCTCGGTGAGCGCGAGAGCCAGGCTGCTCTTGCCCGTGCTTTCCGCGCCGACCAGGGCAATGCACAAGCCCTTGACGGCTTCAGCAGGCGCTGGCGTGCTGTCCATGCTGGCGTTGCTGGATCTGCCGTAGCTGTTTCTGCCAGGCCCGCCACCCGGCCACCGACATGGGGATGAAGACGGCATAGAGCAGCACGGTGAGCCAGTAGCCCTTGAAGGCGAACAGGCCCACGCTGACCACGTTCACCACGACCCAGACGGTCCAGTTCTCGCGGTATTTGCGGCCCAGCAGCCACTGGCCGGTGAGGCTGGCCACGGTGGGGAAGGCGTCCCAGTAGGGCAGCGGCGAATCGGTGTGGCTGTGCAGGAACCAGCCCAGCATGGGCCACAGCATCAGCGTCGTCATGCCCGCCACCCAGATGCCCTTGGCGTCCAGGCGACGCACGTGCAGCGCCTGGCCGTCGGCCGTGCGGCCGCGCAGCCACTGCCACCAGCCCCAGACGGCGAGGCTGGCGAACAGCAGCTGCAGGCTCGCCTCGCCATAGAGCTTGCCGCTCCAGAACAGCAGGAAATACAGCAGCGAGCTGATCAGGGCCAGCGGCCACGCCAGCACCTGTTCGCGCATATTGCAGACCACCATCCAGATCGACAGCACGAAGGCCAGCAGCTCGACCCACGTGATGGGGCTGCCCAGCGCTTCGAAGGCGGGCGCAAACAGCGGTGCAAGCCAGATCAGCAGGGCGTCCATGAGGGTGTGCGGAGGAGGCTCAGTGTTGAATCTGGACGTAGATCTCGTCCGGCTTCACCATGCCCAGCTCCATGCGGGCTTTTTCCTCGACCATCTCCAAGCCTTCGCGCAAGTCGCGAAGCTCGGCCTGCAATTGCGCGTTGCGGGCGCGGATCTGCTCGTTGGCCTCCAACTGCGATTGCAACTGGGCACGCAGCTGAACGCCGCGACCTAGGCCCCCTTTGCCGAACCAAAGCTGGGCCTGGATGACCACCAGGAAGGTGGCAAGAACGACGGCGAGCGTTTTCACGCGGCTGAGTTTAGCCCGAGCGCTTGAGCCCGGGTCTTAGCGCAAGTTATAGAAAGCGGCTCGGCCAGGATAGTAGGCCACGTCACCCAGGTCTTCCTCGATGCGCAGCAACTGGTTGTACTTGGCCATGCGGTCGCTGCGGCTCAGCGAGCCGGTCTTGATCTGGCCGGCGTTCAGGCCGACGGCGATGTCGGAGATGGTCGAGTCTTCGGTCTCGCCCGAGCGGTGGCTGATGACGGCGGTGTAGCCGGCGCGCTTGGCCATCTCGATGGCGGCGAAGGTCTCGGTCAGGGTGCCGATCTGGTTGATCTTGATCAGAATCGAGTTGGCGATGCCTTTCTCGATACCTTCCTTCAAGATGCGCGTGTTGGTCACGAACAGGTCGTCGCCGACGATCTGAACCTTCTGTCCCAGGCGCTCGGTCAAATGCTTCCAGCCGGCCCAGTCGCCTTCGGCCATGCCGTCTTCGATCGAGATGATGGGGTACTTGTCGACCCAGGTGCTCAGCATGTCGGTCCACTGCTCGGCGCTCAGTGCAATGCCGCCTTCGCCTTCGAGCACGTACTTGCCATCCTTGTAGAACTCGCTGGCGGCGCAGTCCAGGCCCAGCGCGATCTGTTCGCCGGCGGTGTAGCCGGCCTTGTCGATCGCCTGCAGGATCAGCTGGATGGCGGCCTCGTGGTTCTCGACGCTGGGAGCAAAGCCGCCTTCGTCGCCCACGGCGGTGCTGATGTGCTTGTCGTGCAGGATGGCCTTGAGCGCGTGGAACACCTCGGCGCCCCAGCGCAGCGCTTCACGGAAGCTCGGTGCACCCACGGGGATGATCATGAACTCCTGCAGGTCCAGCGAGTTGTTGGCATGCGCGCCGCCGTTGATGACGTTCATCATCGGCACCGGCAGTTGCAGGCCGCCCATGCCACCGAAGTAGCGGTACAGCGGCAGGCCGGACTCTTCGGCCGCAGCGCGGGCCACGGCCATGGACACGGCCAGGATCGCATTGGCGCCCAGGCGGCTCTTGTTCTCGGTGCCGTCGAGGTCGATCAGGGTCTTATCCAGGAAGGCCTGCTCGGATGCGTCCAGGCCCAGCACGGCTTCGGAGATTTCGGTGTTGATGTGCTCGACGGCCTTGAGCACGCCCTTGCCCAGGTAGCGGCTCTTGTCGCCGTCGCGCAGCTCGATGGCCTCGCGCGAACCGGTCGAGGCGCCGGACGGCACGGCCGCGCGGCCCATCACGCCGGACTCCAGCAGCACGTCGCATTCGACGGTGGGGTTGCCGCGGCTGTCGAGGATTTCGCGGCCGACGATGTCAACAATTGCACTCATTCAAGGTCTCCAGAAGGTCAGAAATTCTTGCGGCCGCATGGTGCCAGCTTTCAGTTACCGGCGCTGAACAAGATGCGACGGCGTGCGGGGCTCAGCAGCTGAAATCGTTCTCTAACAGCGGCTGCGTCTTGACCACGCGGTCCAGCGCCACCAACTGCTCCAGCAGGGTCTTCATGTGCTTGAGTGGCACGGCGTTCGGGCCGTCGCTGAAGGCTTCGGCCGGGTTCGGGTGTGTCTCCATGAAGAGGCCGGCCACACCGGCGCCCACGCCGGCCCGGGCCAGCACCGGCACCATCTCGCGCGCACCACCGCTCGTGCCACCGAGTCCGCCAGGCTTCTGCACGGAGTGGGTGACGTCGAACACCACCGGAGCGCCCGTGTCGCGCATGACGGCCAGGCTCGTCATGTCGGCGACCAGGTTGTTGTAGCCGAAGCTGACGCCGCGCTCACAGGCGAGGAAACGGTCCTCCGACAGGCCCACCTCACCGGCGGCGGCACGGGCCTTGTCGATGACGTTCTTCATGTCCCAGGGCGCAAGGAACTGGCCCTTTTTGATGTTCACCGGCCGGCCACTTTGCGCGACGGCACGAATGAAATCGGTCTGTCGGCACAGGAATGCCGGCGTCTGCAACACGTCGACGACGCTGGCGACCTCGGCCACCTGGGCGGCGTCATGCACGTCAGTCAGCACAGGCAGGCCAGTCTGGCGGCGGACCTCGTCGAGGATCTTCAAGCCGGCCTCCATGCCGACACCGCGCTTGCTGGTGCCGGACGAACGGTTGGCCTTGTCGAACGATCCCTTGTAGATCAGCGGAATGCCGAGCGTGGCACACGCCTCCTTCAGCAGGCCCGCAACGTCGAGCGAGAGTTGCAGCCCCTCGATCGAGCAGGTGCCCGCGATCAGGAAGAAAGGCTTGTCGACGCCGACGTCGAATCCGCACAGTTTCATTTCAGTGCCGCCCGGCCGCCCGAAGGCGCTGAAGCACCCCCTCGGGGGGCAGTGAACAAAGTGAGCGTGGGGGTTGTCATTTCAATCAATCCTTCTGACCCGCAGCCTTGTGAGTCAGCGCCGCCTTGATGAAGGCGGTGAACAGCGGGTGGCCGTCCCAGGGCGTGGACTTGAACTCGGGGTGGAACTGCACGCCGACAAACCAGGGGTGCACGCTGCGCGGCAGCTCGACCATTTCGGTCAGCTTCTCGCGCTGGGTGATGGCCGAGATCACCAGGCCGGCCTTTTGCAACTGGTCGAGGTAATGCTCGTTGGCCTCGTAGCGATGGCGGTGGCGCTCGGTGACGACGTCGCCGTAGATGTCGTGCGCCAGCGTGCCGGGCTTGACGTCCGAGCTTTGCGCGCCCAGGCGCATGGTGCCGCCCAGGTCGGACTTTTCATCGCGCTTCTGGATGCTGCCGTCGGCGTTCTGCCATTCGTCGATCAAGGCAATCACCTTGTGCGGCGCGTCGGGGTCGAACTCGGTGGAGTTGGCGCCCTCCAGGCCGGCCATGTGGCGCGCGTACTCGATGGTGGCGACCTGCATGCCCAGGCAGATGCCCAGGTAGGGCAGCTTGTGCTCGCGGGCATATTGGGCCGCCAGGATCTTGCCTTCGACGCCGCGCTTGCCGAAGCCGCCGGGCACCAGGATGGCGTCGAACTGCGCCAGCTGCGAGATGTTCTCGGCCGTCAGCAGCTCGGAGTCGACGTAGTCGATGTTGACGCGCGCATGGTTGTGGATGCCCGCGTGGCGCAGCGCCTCGTTGAGCGATTTGTACGAGTCCGACAGGTCGGTGTACTTGCCACACATCGCGATGGTGACTTCGGTCTTGGGGTTCTCGACCTCGTTGACCAGGGTGTCCCAGCGCTTCAGGTCGGCGGCCTTGGTGTTGAGCTGCAGCTTGGTGCAGATCAACTGGTCCAGGCCCTGCTCGTGCAGCATGCGCGGCACCTTGTAGATGGTGTTCACGTCCCACATCGAGATCACGCCGTACTCGGGTACGTTGGTGAACAGTGAGATCTTCTCGCGCTCGTCGTCGGGGATGCGGCGGTCGGCGCGGCACAGCAGCGCGTCGGGCTGGATGCCGATCTCGCGCAGCTTCTGCACGGTATGCTGGGTCGGCTTGGTCTTGAGCTCGCCGGCGGCGGCGATCCAGGGCACGTAGCTCAGGTGCACGAAGGCAATGTTGGTCGGGCCGGTCTTCAGGCTCATCTGGCGTGCCGCTTCAAGGAAGGGCAGCGACTCGATGTCGCCCACGGTGCCGCCGATCTCGACGATGGCCACGTCGACCGCGTCGGGCGTGCCGGCGCCTGCGCCGCGGCGTACGAAGTCTTGAATCTCGTTGGTGATGTGCGGGATCACCTGCACCGTCTTGCCCAGGTAGTCGCCCCGGCGCTCCTTTTCCAGCACCGACATGTAGATCTGCCCGGTGGTGAAGTTGTTGGCGCGCTTCATGCGCGTCGTGATGAAGCGCTCGTAGTGGCCCAGGTCGAGGTCAGTCTCGGCGCCGTCTTCGGTCACGAAGACTTCACCGTGCTGGAACGGCGACATCGTGCCCGGATCCACGTTGATGTATGGATCGAGCTTGATGAGGGTGACTTTGAGGCCGCGGGATTCGAGGATGGCAGCCAGCGAGGCCGATGCGATGCCCTTGCCGAGTGAGGACACCACACCGCCCGTGACGAAGACGTACTTGGTCATGTCTTGCAGCGCCTTTTTCAAAACGCTGTGGTGGTAAAGCGCGATTATAGCGAGGTGAGCTGGGGGCGCTGAAAAGCTTCCAGCAATTGCAGCACCAGGGCGGCGGTGTCGTCCGGGCGCTCGAAGGGGTAGAGGTGGCTGCCCTCGAACCAGTGGAAGTGATCGCGCGCCAGGGCCTTGGGCGCGCTGGCGTTGGCCTGGCGCAGTTCCGTGGATTGCGTGCCGCCGATGAAGGCCACCGGGCAGCGCGGCGGATGGCGGCGCAGCACGCCGTCGAGGTGATGGGGCAGGGTGTTGTAGATGCGGGTCTCGACCTCGCGCCTGAAGCGCAGCACGGTGCGCCCCTTTTCCTCGACAAAGCCGCTGGCCACGTAGTCGGCCAGCACCCGCGGGTCGAATCGCGCGAAGGCGTGCTTGGCGGCGAAGTGGTCCATCACCGCGTCCCGGTCGGACCACTCGTGGCGGCGCTGGCGCGAGATCTTGCCCGGCGGCACACGCTTGATCAGCCCGGTCGCCTTGGCCATCTGCACGCTGTGGGCGCGCCAGCCGCTGACCACCGGCGAATCCAGCATCACCAGGCCCTGCGTCAGCTCGGGCTTCTTGCAGGCCGTCATCAGACTGATCAGGCCGCCCAGAGAATGCCCGACCAGCATCACCGGCCCCTCGGGCTTGACTTGCGTGGCGATGAAGTGGATCAGTTCGTCGCGCAGGTGCGTCCAGTTGTTGTTGACCGGGAAGCGCGGATCGTGGCCGATCAGGGGCAGGGCGTGCACGGTCCAGCCGGCACGCGTCCAGATGTCGAACAGCACGCGATAGCAGCCGGCCGGAAAGCCGTTGGCGTGCGAAAAGACCAGGGTCTTGTTCATGCTGCGCTTCATGCCACGTTCATCCGGCTCAGCGCCTTGAGCTTGTAGAGCGCTTCGAGCGCTTCGCGCGGGCTCAGGGCGTCGGGGTCTAGGTCTTGCAGCGCTTCCAGGGCGACGCTGGGCGCGGCTGAAGTTGCGGTTGAGGGCGCCGGCTCCGGCGGCGTGGCGAACAGGTCGATCTGCAGCTCGCTTTCACCGGCTTTGGCCTCCAGCGCTTCCAGCGTGTGGCGGGCCTGGCGCACCAGGCTGGCGGGCATGCCGGCCAGGCGCGCCACCTGCACGCCGTAGCTGCGGCTCGCCGGGCCGGACTGGATCTCATGCAGGAACACGATGTCGTCGCCGCTCTCCGCCGCCGAGACGTGCATGTTGACGGCCTGCGGATGGCGCACCGGGAACTCCGTCAGCTCGAAGTAGTGGGTGGCAAACAGCGTGTAGGCGCGGTTCTTGTCGTGCAGATGGCTGGCGATGGCGCCGGCCAGCGCCAGGCCGTCGAAGGTGGAGGTGCCGCGCCCGATCTCGTCCATCAGCACCAGCGACTGGTCGGTGGCGCTGTGCAGGATGGCGGCCGCTTCGGTCATCTCCAGCATGAAGGTCGACTGCGCATTGGCCAGGTCGTCCGCCGCGCCGATGCGGGTGTGGATGGCGTCCATGGGGCCCAGCCGGCACCGCGCGGCGGGCACGAAGGAGCCCATCGCGGCGAGCAGGCTGATCAGCGCCACCTGGCGCATGAAGGTGCTCTTGCCGCCCATGTTGGGGCCGGTGATGATCTGCATGCGGGTGCGCGCGTCCAGCCGGCAGTCGTTGGCCATGAATTCGCCGCTGCCTGTTTCGCGCAGGCGCATCTCGACGACCGGATGGCGCCCGCCGGAGATGTCGACGCAGGGCTGGCTGACGAATTCGGGGCGGCACCAGTTCAAGGCCGCGGCGCGCTCGGCCAGCGCGGCCAGCGCGTCCAGGCTGGCCAGGGCGCGGCCGACCTGGGTCAGCACAGGCAGCTCGTTGACGAGTTCGTCGACCACCTTTTCGAACAGCAGTTTTTCGCGTGCCAGCGAGCGCTCCTGGGCCGACAGGGCCTTGTCCTCGAAGGCCTTGAGCTCGGGGGTGATGTAGCGCTCGGCGTTCTTCAGGGTCTGGCGGCGCTGGTAGTCGAGCGGCACCTTGTCGACCTGCCCCTGCGTGACCTCGATGTAGAAGCCGTGCACGCGGTTGAACTGCACGCGCAAATTTGCAATGCCGGTGCGGGCGCGCTCGCGCTGCTCCAGGTCGAGCAAGAACGCATCGCAGTTCTGGCTGATGCCGCGCAGCTCGTCGAGCTCGGCGTCGAAACCGCTGGCGATCACGCCGCCGTCGCGCAGCAGCACGGCCGGCTCCTCGGCGATCGCGCGCCTCAGCAGCTCCTCGATATGCGGCGAGGCCTGCAGGCCTAGCGCCAACTGGTCCAGCAGCGCGCAGCCGCCGGGCAGCGTCTGCTGCAGTGCAGGCAGGATCTGCAAGGTGGCGCGCAGCCCCGTCAGCTCGCGCGGCCGCACCTGGCGCAGCGCGATGCGCGCGGCGATGCGCTCGACGTCGGACACATGGCGCAGCGCATCGCGCAGGGCTTCGGGGCCGCTACCCAGCAGGCTGGCAACGGCGTCATGACGGCTCAGGGCCTCGGCGCGATCGCGCTTGGGATGCAGCAGCCACTGGCGCAGCGCCCGGCTGCCCATGCCGCTGCGGCAGGTGTCGAGCAGCGAGAGCAGGGTGGGCGAGGTCTCGCCGCGCAGCGTGAGCGTGAGCTCCAGGTTGCGCTGCGTGGCGGGAGGCAGGTCCAGCAGCTCGGTGCTGCGTTGTACTTGCAGGCTCTTGACGTGAGCCAACGCACGACCCTGGGTGTGTTCGGCATAGCTCAACAGTGCTGCGGCAGCGGCCTGCGCCGCATGCAGGGCCTGCGCATTGAAGCCTTGCAGGCTGGCCACACCCAACTGCTCGCAGAGCTTGCGCGCACCCAAGGCGCTGTCGAACTGCCAGCTGGGCCGGTTGGTGACGGGCAGGCGCGCCGCCAGCACCGCGGCGGGCTGCCGCTCGCGATCGATCAGCACCTCGGACGGCGACAGGCGCGCCAGCCAGGACGGCAGTTCGCGCTCGCCGCATTCGGCCATGCCCAACTGCCCTTGCGTGATGGAGAGCCAGGCCAGGCCCAGGGTCTTGCCCTGATGTACGACGGACAGCAGCACCGCGTCTTGCTTGTCGGACAGCAGCTCGGTGTCGGTCACCGTGCCCGGCGTGACCACGCGCACCACCTTGCGTTCGACCGGACCCTTGGAGGCGCCGACCTCGCCGACCTGCTCCGCGATGGCCACCGCTTCGCCGAGCTTGATCAGCTTGGCCAGGTAGGACTCCAGTGCATGCACGGGCACGCCGGCCATCACCACCGGCTGGCCGCCGCTCTGGCCGCGCGTGGTCAGGGTGATGTCGAGCAATTGATTGGCCTTGCGGGCGTCGTCGTAGAAGACCTCGTAGAAGTCGCCCATGCGGTAGAACAGCAGCGAGTCCGGGTGCTCGGCCTTGAGGCCGAAGTACTGGGCCATCATGGGCGTGTGCGCTGAAAAATCAGCCGATGCCGGGCAGGCGGGTGCACTCATGTTCTTGTTGGCTTTCAACAGCATGTCTTTGATTTTTTCTCCGGCGCAGGGCGCATCTCGGAAGTGGTGCGGATTATCTTTGACGCCGTCGTCAGGATTGCGGCACCAGCTCGATCTTCAGCCCGTCGGACCTGACCTCGATGCGCCCGACGGTGTATCCCAGCTTGTAGGCGGTCCCCAGCTCTTCCGGCTTGAACTGGCGCAGCACAAAGCCTTCGAAGCGCTGCTCCAGCTGAGGGGCCGCGAGGCGATTGATGTGGGCCTGCATCTGCGGGGCCACGCCGTCGATCTGGAATTGGTCCACCTGCACGTGGACCAGCTTCAGGCTCAGCGTTGGCGCATCGAATTGAAGTCCGGCCCGGAAGGCGAAATCACCGCCCTTGTCGTGGCCCAGCAACCTGTCGTGCAGGTTCAGGTGCACCGACAGGGCCAGTTGCTGGGTCTCAGGCAGCAGGCGCAGCCGGGGCGATTCCACCTTGAGCGTGAAGACCTCGAGTACGGGGCGCTCCAGCGGCAGCACCTGATCCAACTTGGCTTGCAATTCGTGCGCAGAGACCTGCACGGACTGCGGCCCCACCAGATGGGCGCAGGCGCTCAGGAGAGCGGTCAGCAGAACGGCAGCGATGAAAGAGCGCAATGTTGACATGGGCGACGGATTCATTCAGGGCACTTCAGGGAATGCGGCGGTACAGCTGGTTGGCTTGCAAACGGTCGCGCGGACCCTTGACCGCCGCCACCCATTGCCAGAACTCAGGCACCTGGGGCCGGACCCCGTCCGGGCTCAGTTGCAGGGCAAAGTCGCAACTGGACTGCTGCAGCGGCGTGACGGCGTCCACGCGCCAGTGCCCGTCCACCTCCAGCGAGGCGATGGTCGACAGGGCCTGACCGGGCGCGGCAATGCAGCGGGCCTCGGACGGGATGTGCTGGCGCAGCTTTTGCACCAGCGAGCGATTGCTGAGCGCGAAATCAACCTCGGGCAGCATCAGCGTGACGGCGAGCAGCCAGCAAAGGGCCACGCCGCCCGCGGGCAGCACCAGGCTTTTCCAGAGCGCATGCTGGTGCCTGGCGGTTCGCCAGCGCACCAGGGCCATCCACGCGCTGGTGCCCACCAGCGCGAGCACCAACTCGAAGAGATTGAAGCCGGGTTGGTAGCCGATCAGCAGATCCTTGACGTTGACCAGCAATTGCGGCGGCCAGCCCGTCTGGATGGCCACGTAGTAGAGCCAGATGAACAGCGCGGCGGAGGTGAAGAAGAACACCGAGAACCAGTCGACCATGGCCGAGCCGCTGCGGCTGAACGTGGGCAGGGCAAAACTTGCCAGCACGGCCAGGGCCGGCAGGCCCAGCATCAAAGCGCGATCCGAGCCGTCGAGCGCAATGCAGCTGACCAGCGTGATGCCAAAAGCCAGCAGCGGCACGCTCACATGGCGGCGCGTCCAGTAACGCCGCCAGCGCCACAAGGTCCACAGGCCCAGCGGCCAGGCCGGCCAGCCGAACCAGACCAGCAGCGATGCGACACGCACCGGCAGGCCGGTATCCAGATGCGCCGTGACGCGCCAGGCCCAGGTGTGCAGGGCCCATCCGCAGGCGACCGAAATCAGCGTGGCCAGGGCCAGCCAGGGCCGGCTTTCGCGAGCCGGGTCGTAGCTCGAGCGCCAAAGAATCCAGCATCCCAGCGTGCCCAGGCCCACGGCAAGCGCCGGCGCTGCCGATGCCGCCAGCATTGGCAGGGCCAGCATCAGGCTGAGCCGGCCCTTGAGCGGCTTGAAGGGCAGTGCCGCCATGCCATACACGAACAGCGACATCGCCAGCAACTGCACGAGTTCGGGCGTGGTCTCATGGCCCAGGCGCAGCAGTCCCAGCGAGGCCACCAGGGCCAGCACGGCGCCATCGGCCAGCGCACGCGCGTAGTCGGCCGCATGGGCTTCGCCGCCGAAGGCGAATGCCACCGGCTGGGCCGCGTCGGTGCGGGCCAGATGAAAGGTGCTGTACCAGACCAGCGTCAGCACGCCGATCAGCATCAGCCCGAAGGGCATGCGCGCGGCCAGGGCCGGATCGAGAAAAGGCAACGCCTTGATGGCGATGGCACCCAGCCAATACGGCAGGGCACCGCCGTCAGCGCTCAAGCCGCCCATCATCGGGTGCAGCCAGGGGCTGTGGCCGCTGGCGATCTGGGCCATGAAGCCGTAGGCTGTCAGATCGGCATTGCGCCAGGGGTCGCGTCCGAACAGGCCGGGCAGGACGTAGGCGGCGCAAAACAGCAGCAGGGCGAGTCGGGGCAGGCGTTGCGCGCCGCGTTCCGGAACGATGGCGGGTGAGGGGAGATTCACATGAATTCGATTTTTTGTGCAGCGCGCATGATGCCCCAAAACACGCTGTGGGCTGGCGGGCGGCACACAAGGATTTGTGAAGCCGTTGATGACGAACGGACGCGACAAATGAAAAAGGCAGCCTGAGCTGCCTTTTTTTGCATGAAGCGGGAAGTCTTACTTCTTGGCGCCCAGGCGTGCAAACTTGTTGCGGAACTTTTCGACACGGCCGCCCAGCGAGTCGATGCTCTTTTGGGTGCCGGTGTAGAAGGGGTGCGATTCGCTGGTGGTTTCCAGCTTGACGAGAGGCAATTCGCGGCCGTCGTCCATCTTCACGGTTTCCTTCGATTGCACGGTCGAGCGCGTGACAAACTTGAAGCCGTTGGACTGGTCCACGAAGCACACTTCGCGGTAATTGGGGTGAATGCCTTCTTTCATGGGAAACCTCTTGCCGTATCTGTTGACAGTGCCGGGAGCCACGCCCTTGAAACGTTCTCGAAACGTTCTTGAAACGTTCTTGAAATCTTGAAACGCTTTTTAAATGCAGGGCGCACTTTCCGACGGCGGAAAACCAGTGATTCTATACCAGAATCAGCCGTTTATCACCCGCCTCTGCGCATCATGTCGAAGAAATCGTGGTTGTTCTTGGACGATTTCATCTTGTCGAGGATGAATTCCATCGCCTCGATTTCGTCCATGTTGTAGAGCAGCTTGCGCAGAATCCAGCTCTTTTGCAGGATCTCGGGCTTGAGAAGCAGCTCTTCGCGGCGCGTGCCGGACTTGTTGATCTGGATCGAGGGATAGACGCGCTTCTCGGCCATGCGGCGATCCAGGTGGATTTCGCAATTGCCGGTGCCCTTGAACTCTTCGTAGATCACTTCGTCCATGCGGCTGCCGGTGTCGATCAGCGCGGTGCCGATGATGGTCAGCGAGCCGCCTTCCTCGACGTTGCGGGCCGCGCCGAAGAAGCGCTTGGGGCGCTGCAGGGCGTTGGCGTCCACGCCGCCGGTCAGCACCTTGCCGCTGGAAGGCAGCACGTTGTTGTAGGCGCGTGCCAGGCGGGTGATGGAGTCGAGCAGGATGACGACGTCCTTCTTCAGCTCGACCAGGCGCTTGGCGCGTTCGATCACCATTTCGGCGACCTGCACGTGGCGGGCCGCGGGTTCGTCGAAGGTCGAGCTGATGACCTCGCCGCGCACGGTGCGCACCATTTCGGTCACTTCTTCGGGGCGCTCATCGACCAGCAGCACGATCAGGTGGGCATCCGGATGGTTGGCCACGATGGCGTGGGCCAACTGCTGCATCATCATCGTCTTGCCGGTCTTGGGCTGGGCGACGATCAGGGCGCGCTGGCCTTTGCCGATCGGCGCGATCAGGTCGATGATGCGGCCGGTGATGTTCTCTTCGCTCTTGATGTCGCGCTCGAGCTTGAACTGCTCCTTGGGGAACAAGGGCGTCAAGTTCTCGAACATGATCTTGTGCTTGCTCTCCTCGGGGGTAAGGCCGTTGACGCGGTCCACCTTGACGAGCGCGAAATAGCGTTCGCCGTCCTTGGGGACGCGCACTTCGCCTTCGATCATGTCGCCGGTGTGCAGGTTGAAGCGGCGGATCTGGCTGGGGCTCAGGTAGATGTCGTCGGTCGACGCCATGTAGCTGGTGTCCAGCGAGCGCAGGAAGCCGAAGCCGTCGGGCAGGACTTCGAGCACGCCGTCTCCAAAGACCTGTTCGCCCGCCTTGGCGCGCTTTTTCATGATCGCGAACATCAGCTCCTGCTTGCGCAAGCGAGCGACGTTGTCGATCTCCAGTTCTTCGCCCATCTTGATCAGGGCAGAGACGTGAAGCGCTTTCAGTTCAGAAAGATGCATGTGGGAAACCCGGTTGGGTCGTCCAAGGTTCGCCAAAAACCTGGGACACAAACTTCGGACGCCGCCGCACGGAACTCATGGATGCGCGAAACCTCGCGATGAGCCAGTCTTGAAACTACGGGAGCTTGGGCGCCGAGTCCACGCGCCTGAGCCGCTGGGCGGCAAAGGGCATGTTGGCAATCGTTGCTGGAGCGTGCGGAAGGATGGTCCCCTTGGGGTGGTCCTTCCGCCGCGCTTCGCAGCAAGTATAGGGGATTATAGGTTGGCGTCGAGGAAAGACGTCAACTGGGCCTTGTTCAGGGCGCCGACTTTCGTGGCGGCGAGCTGGCCGCTCTTGAACAGCATCAGGGTGGGAATGCCGCGAATGCCGAACTTGGCGGGCACTTCGCGGTTTTCGTCGACGTTCATCTTGGCGATCTGCACGCGGCCTTCGTAACTCTTGGAGACATCGTCCAGGATCGGGGCAATCATCTTGCAGGGGCCGCACCATTCGGCCCAGTAATCGACCAGCACGGGCGTGTCGGACTGGATGACGTCGGCTTCGAAAGATGCGTCGGAAATGTGTTTGATCAGTTCACTGCTCATGGAAGGAATCCTTGGACGGGCGGGGCTTGGGCATTCTGACACAAAGCCCAAGCCCCTGTTAGGGACTGCGCAAAAGGCGTCGGTGTGTTCTGCGTGTCCTCTTGATCGCATCGATCACGCGCCATGTGAAAAGAGGCTGGGAGTCAGGACTTCCAGCCTCTTTTCAGGAATATCAGGTATTCAAGATGGTCGGGGCGAGACGATTCGAACGTCCGACCCTCTGCTCCCAAAGCAGATGCGCTACCAGGCTGCGCTACGCCCCGACTGAGCCTTGCATTCTAGCCTGAGTTTTCATGGCCCCCGGAGTTCTTGCCTCCAGGTGCGCGCGGATGTCGGTTGGACTGCGGTGGTGGGGTTGCGGCCGCGTTGATGCAGGAACTGTCGCTTGAATGCTGCAAAACCGCGCGCGAATACCTCAATCTGGGGGATTCGCGAGGAAAGGGTCGAGGAGAAAAAATCTTGTCATATCGCATGTTCATCATGCACATCAAACGCCGCGTCAGGAGCTTGCCATGCCTCAGGTGTATTCCGTCGGACATCGATCGTTGTGGGTCAGCGCCATGGCCTATCTGTTGATGACGCTGGGGCTGGTCGGCCTCAGTGCCGCGGCTTGCGCCTGGTGGCTGGGCAACCTGGCTGCATTGCCGCTGTCCCTGTGGGCGGTATTGGCCGTGCCGGCTGGCTTTGCCTTGCTGCGCCGGCTGGAATGGGGCCGCTGGCTGGGCTGCGCGACTTTGCTCAGCCTGCTGCCGGCCATGCTGCTGGGCCTGTGGCTGGTGCGCGTTCAGGTGCTCAACGTCTGGGTGGCCTTGATTTGCCTGGCCTTGGGGGCCGGCAAGCTGGGCCTGCTGAACCACCTGTATTCGCGCCCGGTGCAGCAGGAATTCGCCTGATTGCGCCTGCGTCGCGCATTCAGCGCATCTCGCCCGCAAGGTAGTACCAGACGGAGTCCTCGCGCACGAATCGGCTGATCTCGTGCAGCCGATGGGCCCGGCCGCCGAATTTGCTGCGCGCCACGAATTCAACGGTCGCATGATCGGCATCCTGGACATGGTGCGCCTTGACCTCCAGCCCGAGCCATTTCAGCCCTGGCTCGTTGGGCCCCAAATGGGCGGGGCGTGTGCTGGCATGCCAGGTTGCCAGCAGGTAGTCGAGCCGGTCCAGCACATAAGCGCTGTATCGGGAGCGCATCAGCATGGACGCGTCCGCGGCGCCGAGTTCGCCGGAATCGGCGTGGCGCTGGTGAAGCGCGCCGCAGCATTGCAGGTAGCTCAAGTTGCCGCCGGGGGGCTGGCAAGGGCACAAGAGGGTAGCAAACCGGGCAGCGGGTGATTCGGGTTGGCGCGCTTTCATGGGGGCGCATCATGCCAGCTTCTAAAATGTCGCGATGAACCCCTCGCTTGATTCCCCGTCTTCCCTTCTGCTGAAGAACCTGAACCCCGAACAGTACGCCGCCGTGACCCTGGGGCAGGAGCCCGCCTTGATTCTGG
Organism: Burkholderiaceae bacterium; assembly: GCA_019234815.1. Lineage (GTDB taxonomy): Bacteria > Pseudomonadota > Gammaproteobacteria > Burkholderiales > Burkholderiaceae_C > JAFALA01. The sequence goes on from JAFALA010000068.1 coordinate 32,907, forward strand.
CGGGTGCCGGGTCGGGCAAGACGCGGGTGCTGACTACGCGCATCGCCTGGCTGATGCAGCAGGGCCGGGTGTCGCCGGCCGGCGTGATGGCGGTGACCTTCACCAACAAGGCCGCCAAGGAGATGGTGACGCGCCTGTCGGCCATGCTGCCGGTCAATGTGCGGGGCATGTGGATAGGCACCTTCCATGGCCTGTGCAACCGCTTCCTGCGCGCGCACTGGAAGCAGGCAGGGCTGCCGCAAGGCTTCCAGATCCTGGACGCGGGCGACACGGTGTCGGCCATCAAGCGCGTCATCAAGGCCATGCAGCTCGACGAGGAGCGCTTCGTGCCCAAGCAGGTGGGCTGGTTCATTGCTGGCGCCAAGGAAGACGGCCTGCGCCCCAAGGACATGGAGTCGCGCGACGAGCAGTCGCGCAAGATGGTCGAGATCTACCAGAACTACGAAGACCAGTGCCAGCGCGAGGGCGTGGTCGATTTTGCCGAGCTGATGCTGCGCAGCTATGAGCTGCTGCGCGACAACGCAGCCCTGCGCGAGCATTACCAGCATCGCTTCCAGTACATCCTGGTCGACGAGTTCCAGGACACCAACAAGCTGCAATACGCCTGGCTGAAGATGTTTGCGCCGCCCGGACGCGGGCAGGGCGTGTTCGCGGTGGGCGACGACGACCAGAGCATCTACGCCTTCCGCGGCGCTCGCGTGGGCAATATGAGCGACTTCGAGCGCGAGTACCGCGTCAGCAAGGTCATCAAGCTGGAGCAGAACTACCGCAGCTTCGGCAACATCCTCGACTCGGCCAATGAATTGATCAGCCGCAACAGCCGCAGGCTGGGCAAGAACCTGCGTACCGAGGCGGGCGCAGGCGAGCCGGTGCGCGTGAACGAGTCGGCGAGCGATTTTGCCGAGGCCCAGTGGCTGCTGGAGGAGGCGCAAAGCCTGCACCGCCAGGGCATGCCGCGCCAGGAACTCGCGGTGCTCTACCGCAGCAATGCGCAGTCGCGGGTGATCGAGTCGGCGCTGTTCAATGCCGGCGTACCGTACCGGGTGTACGGCGGCTTGCGTTTCTTCGAGCGCGCCGAGGTCAAGCATGCGCTGGCTTATTTGCGCCTGATCGAGAACGCCAACGACGACACCAGTTTTTTGCGCGTCGTCAATTTCCCGGCGCGCGGCATCGGTGCCCGCACCGTCGAGCAGTTGCAGGATGCGGCGCGGGCCAGCGGGCGCAGCCTGTACCAGAGCGTGGGCGCGGTGGGGGGCAAGGCCGGGTCCAATCTGGCGGCTTTCGTTCAACTGGTCGAGTCCATGCGCAACCTGACCTTGGGGCAGACGCTGCGCGAGATCATCGAGCAGGTGCTGCAAAGCTCAGGCCTGCTGGATTTCTATCGCACCGAGAAGGAAGGCGAGGAGCGCCTGGAGAACCTGGCCGAACTCGTCAACGCGGCGGAAGCCTTTGTGACGCAGGAGGGTTTCGGCAAGGATGCCGTGGCGCTGCCGGTCGACGAGGTCGGCGCCCATTTCCGCCCCGGCGACATCGCAGCTGGCGATCCGCCTGCGCCTGCCGCGGCCTCGGTCACGCCAGACGCGGAGACCGGCGAGATCATGTCGCCCCTGGCGGCCTTCCTGACGCATGCCTCGCTGGAGGCCGGCGACAACCAGGCGCAGGCCGGGCAGGACGCGGTCCAGCTGATGACCGTGCATTCGGCCAAGGGCCTGGAGTTCGATGCGGTCTTCATCACCGGCCTGGAAGAGGGCCTGTTCCCGCATGAAAACGCCTTGTCGGACGCCGACGGCCTGGAAGAAGAGCGTCGCCTGATGTACGTGGCGATCACGCGGGCGCGCCAGCGCCTGTACCTCAGCTATTCGCAGACCCGCATGCTGCACGGCCAGACGCGCTACAACGTCAAGAGCCGTTTCCTCGACGAGCTGCCGGAGAGCGCGCTCAAATGGCTCACGCCGCGCAACCAGGGTTTCGGCTCAGGCTTTGCGCGCGAGTACCACAGTGCCTGGGAGCGCGGCTCGGGCCTGAAGTCCATGGTGGGGGTCGGGCGAGTCGACAAGCCCGTCTATTCAGGCGCTCCTGTGCCTCAGAACATGAAGCAGGCGGCGGCGCAGAAGCTGGCCGACGAGCACGGCGGCTTGCGAGTGGGGAAAGGCGTGTTTCACACCAAGTTCGGCGAGGGTGTGCTGATGACGCTGGAAGGCAGCGGTGCCGATGCGCGCGCCCAGGTCAACTTCGGACGCCACGGCATGAAGTGGCTGGCCTTGTCGGTGGCCAAGCTCACGCCGGTGGATTGAATCCCGGCCGCCTCAAGCCACTTCGTTCAAGGGTAGGTCGCGCGGGGCGCCGAACATGAAGCAGTCGACGAAGGTGAAGTACAGCGAGGCGTAGAACACCGTGCTGAGCAGCAGCCCCAGGCTCAAGCTCATCATGGGGACGGCACCGGGCAGCTCGAACAGGGTCAGGATCAGGCTGGTGATCACGCACAGGCTCACCATCACGCCGAACCAGCACAGCGCGCTGACGGTGAAGGCCGCGCGATTGCGCCACACCCCCAGGGTGCTGGAAAACAGCGCCTGCATCGCGCCCTGGCCGCCCCAGTGCACCAAGGCCGGCGCGTGCCAGAACGGCACCGACAGCGTGGCCAGCAGGCCGACGCGGGCCACGATGCCCCAGAGCAGGCGCGGGTCGGTCATGGCGGCTTCCAGTGCGCTCGGGTCGACCGTGCCTTTTGACAGCAGGTCCTGCAGGTTTTGCAAGGCGCCTTCGTCGATCCAGTCCGCCAGCGCCATGATGCCGATGGTGGCCAGCGCATAGGCCAGGCCCAGGGCCAATTGCGTATTCCTGCGCTGCGGCGTGAGCTTCAGGGGCGAAATGAACACGGTCAACGTCGGACGCTTGCCTTGCAGGATCTGGTGGGTGGCCAGCATGAAACCCAGCGACACCAGGGGCAGGGCGGCTAGCACGAGCACGCTGCCGATGCCTGGAATCAGCGCCACCACCATGCCGCTGAACATGAAGCCCAGCAGCAGCATCAGCAGGCTCATGGGCTTGCGCTGGAACACCTTGAAGCCGTGCCTGACCCACAGCACGCCATTGCGCGCGGGAACCGTTTGCAAGTGCAGCGTGATGCTCATGTCTGCTGCTCCGTGCTGAGAGCGTGCCAGGGCTGCTCGATGCGCGCGCGCAGCACCCGTTCAAAATGGGTCGGGTCGTGCGGCTTGAGCAACGCGGCTTCGCGCGGCAGATGAAAGTCCCACAGCCTGGAAATCCAGAAGCGCAAGGCTGCGGCGCGCATCAGGGCCGGCAGCAGGCGGTGTTCGCCGGCGCTGAGCGCGCGAACACCTTCGTAGGCGCGGACGAAGGCGCTGGCGCGGTCGGTGTCGAGCACGCCGGTTTCCAGCGTGATGCACCAGTCGTTCAAGCACACGGCAAGATCGAACAGCCAGGTGTCGACGCCTGCGAAATAGAAATCGAAGAATCCGCTGAGCATTTCGCGGCCTGGCAGGCCATCGAACATCACGTTGTCGCGGAACAGGTCGGCGTGGATGGGTCCGCGCGGCAGCTCGGCGTAGGACTGCGAGGCGGCCAGCTGCTGCTGGAAGCGCAATTCCTGCTGCAACAGCTCGGCCTGTTCAGGCTCCAGGAACGGCAGCACCACCGGCACCGTCTGCGTCCACCAGCTCAGGCCGCGCAGATTTTCCTGATGCAGCTCGAAATCCTGTCCGGCCAGATGCATGCGGGCCAGGCCCGCACCCACCTGGGCGCAGTGCTGGGCGGTTGGCGCCAGCTGATGGCCGCCCTTGAGCTTGTTCACCACGGCGGCCGGCTTGCCGCACAAGGTGTGCAGGATGTGGCCTTGCGCGTCGGCCTGGGGATCGGGCACCAGTACGCCCTGGCTGGCAAGATGCTTCATCAGGCCCAGGTAGAACGGCAGTTGCTCGAAGCCCAGCCGCTCGAAGATCGTCAGGACATAGTCGCCCTGGTCGGTGGTGAGAAAGTAGTTGGTATTTTCAATGCCGGCGGTGATGCCGCGCAGGGACTCGATGCGTCCCAAGGAGAGTTCGCTGACCAAGTCTTGGGCCAACGGCAGCGGGACTTCAGTGAAAACAGCCATGGATTGATGCGTACGTGAGCACGTGCGAGCGAAGGCGCTCAGCCCGCAATTGCTTAGAAACTGAACAGATGCCAGACGCGCTGGCCGGCGGCGCCGCGCGAGGAGCCCGCGCTGTTGGAGAGGTCGCGGCTGGCGTCGCCCATGATGATTTCGTAATCAGGGGCCTTGCTGCCCTTGGGATGGACCTTGACTTGCTGGGTCTGGCCGCGCACGCTGCGTTCCTCGATGCGGTTGCTGTCGTCTTCCAGTATGGTTTCCCTGACCACGGGCTCCGGCGTGCGGCTGGCCAGTTGCTCGCCTTGGGCGGCGGCCTGATGGGCCGAGGGCTGGGGGGGCGATCCCTCGTCGGCATGCACGCTTGCAGCGCCAAGCGCGGCACCCAGTGCCAGGCCGGCCAGCGCCAGCCGTGAGACGCGGGCGCCACGGCCATGGCGGCCGTCATGATCGGGGGCGGCATGCAGGGCGCTTGCCTGTGATGGGTCGAAGTGGGCGTGCATGGGGCCATTCTAAGCGCGCGGCCCCGGGTGGGTCATTCACGTCCATCCGGGCTGCGCGCTTGCGTGACAATGCGCGCCATGAGCAAACCCATCCTGCTGCTGGTCGACGGTTCCAGCTATCTTTACCGTGCCTATCACGCCATGCCGGACTTGCGCGGTCCTGGCGGACAGCCCACCGGCGCCGTGCATGGCATGGTGGCGATGATGAAGCGCCTGCGTGAGCAGGTGGGCGCGGAGCACGCGGTCTGCGTGTTCGATGCCAAGGGCCCGACCTTCCGCGACGAGTGGTACCCGGAGTACAAGGCGCAGCGGGCGCCTATGCCCGATGCCTTGCGCGAGCAGATTGCCCCCATCCACGAGGTGGTGAAGCTGCTGGGCTGGCCCGTGCTGGAAGTGCCGGGCATCGAGGCGGACGATGCCATCGGCACACTGGCCAAGGTGGCGTCCGGGCAGGGGCACCAGGTCATCATCTCGACCGGCGACAAGGACATGGCGCAGCTCGTCAATGCCGACGTCTCGCTGATCAACACCATGAGCAACGAGCGCCTTGACGAAGCCGGCGTGCTCGAGAAATTCGGCGTGCCGCCCGAGCGCATCATCGACTACCTGTCGCTGATGGGCGATACTGTCGACAACGTGCCCGGCGTCGAGAAGGTCGGCCCCAAGACCGCCGCCAAGTGGATCGCCGAGTACGGCTCGCTGGACGGCGTGATCGCCCATGCCGACAAGGTCAAGGGCGTGGCCGGCGAGAACTTGCGCAAGGCGCTGGACTGGCTCCCCATGGGCCGCAAGCTGGTGACGGTGGTGCTGGATTGCGACCTGAGCGCGCACGTGCCGAACTGGCCTCAACTCGATGCGCTGGCCCTGCAACCGGCCGATTCGGCGGGCCTGCTCGACTTCTTCAACCGCTACGGCTTCAAGACCTGGAAGCGCGAGCTTGAAGCGTCCGCGTCGGCGCCGGCCGAACGCATGCCCGCAGGCGAGACGGCTGATTTGTTCGCCGACCCCGTGCCTCCGGCTGAGGCCGCAACCATTGCGACCCACTATGAAACCGTGCTCAGCTGGGAGCAGTTCGACCGCTGGCTGGACAAGATCAAGGCCGCGCCTTTGACCGCCCTGGACACCGAGACCGATTCCCTCGATGCCATGCAGGCCCGCATCGTCGGCATGTCGCTCAGCGTCAAGTCCGGCGAGGCTGCCTATCTGCCCCTGCGCCATGAGGGGCCGGACGCGCCGCAGCAGCTGCCGTTGGATGAAGTCCTGGCGCGCCTGAAGCCCTGGCTGGAGGATGCGAGCAAGAAAAAGCTGGGCCAGCACGCCAAGTATGACACCCATGTGTTCGCCAATCGCGGTATTGCCGTGGCCGGCTATGTGCACGACACCATGCTGGAAAGCTATGTGCTTGAAGCCCACAAGACGCACGGCCTGGAAGCACTCGCCGAGCGCCACCTGGGACGCCATGGCCTGAGCTACGAAGACCTGTGCGGCAAGGGCGCGCACCAGATTCCCTTTGCCCAGGTCGATGTGGACAAGGCCTCCCAATACGCCTGCGAAGACTCCGACATGTGCCTGCACGTGCACGAGCTGCTGTTGCCGCGCCTGGAGGCCGATGCGGGACTGAAGTTCGTTTACGAGCAGATCGAGATGCCGGTGTCGGCCCTGCTGGCGCGCATCGAGCGCAATGGCGTGCTGATCGACGCTGCGCGCCTGCAGGCGCAGAGCCATGAGATTGCGCAGCGCCTGGTCGTGATCGAGCAGCAGGCGCAGGAGATGGCCGGCCAGCCCTTCAACATGGGTTCGCCAAAGCAGATCGGCGACATCCTCTTCAACAAGCTGGGCCTGCCCATCGTGAAGAAGACCGCCACCGGCGCGCCCTCGACCGACGAGGAGGTGCTCGACAAGCTTGCCGCGGACTACCCGCTGCCCGCCAAGATCCTCGAATACCGGGGCCTGGCCAAGCTCAAGACCACCTACACCGACAAGCTGCCGCTGATGGTCAATGCCCAAACGGGCCGCGTGCACACCACCTATGCGCAGGCCGTGGCGGTGACCGGGCGCCTGGCTAGCAACGACCCCAATCTGCAGAACATTCCCATCCGCACGGCCGAGGGCCGGCGCGTGCGCGAGGCCTTCATCGCGCCGCCCGGACATAAGATCGTCAGCGCCGACTACTCGCAGATCGAACTGCGCATCATGGCGCACATCAGCGAAGACCCCGGCCTGCTGCGCGCCTTCCAGGACGGCCTGGATGTGCACCGCGCCACGGCTTCCGAGGTTTTTGGCGTGCCCGTGAACGAGGTCAGCAACGAACAGCGCCGCTACGCCAAGACCATCAACTTCGGCCTGATCTACGGCATGGGCGCGTTCGGCCTGGCGCAGAGTCTGGGCATCGAGCAAAAAGCCGCCAAGGACTACATCGACCGCTACTTCACCCGCTTTGCCGGGGTGAAGCGCTACATGGATGAAACCAAGGAGAGCGCCCGCAAGCTGGGCTATGTGTCGACCCTGTTCGGCCGCCGCATTTACCTGCCCGAGATCATGGGCGGCAACGGCCCGCGCAAGGCCGGCGCCGAGCGCCAGTCCATCAATGCCCCCATGCAAGGCACGGCTGCCGACCTGATCAAGCTCGCCATGATTGCGGTGCAGAAGGAGCTGGACGCGCAAGCCAGGCAGACCCTGGTCGTGATGCAGGTGCACGACGAGCTGGTGTTCCAGGTGCCGGAATCGGAACTGGCCTGGATCCAGTCCGAGGTGCCGCGCCTGATGGCGGGCGTGGCGACGCTCAAGGTGCCCTTGCTGGCCGAAGTGGGAGTGGGGAACAACTGGGATGAGGCGCATTGAGCGACTGAGGGGCCAAAAGGCGAGGTTGATCCGCGCCTGTCCCAATGGTCCATGAGTTCTTGTTCAGAACACGTGGCGCATGCCCACCGCCAACGACAAGGTGTGGGCCTTGTAGCCAGCCCAGACCGGCCCGTTGACGTCGGACTCGGTGACCAGTCCATACAGGTCGGTGCGCTTGCTCAGGCTGTGGATGAGCTCGCCCACGTAGTACTTGGCGTTGCTGGTGTCAGACATGGTGGCCGCAGCGGCGTTGGCGCCGTACCGATTGGTGTTGCGCTGGTAGTAGCCCAGGTTGGCCTTCCAACCTGGCACGAAGGCATAGCTCGCGCCCAGCCAATACATATTCTCATTGCGCGGGTTGGTGTAGGCCGTGACTGACCACTGCGTGACGCTGACACCGCTCATTGAGCCAATGGACTGGTTGTAGGCCGGGTTGAATGGGTTCTCGGTGTGGATCTGCTCCCAGCCGCCCTTGAAGCTCCAGTCGTCATTCAATTGATAGGCTCCCAGCAGCGCATAGGCGTAGGTGTTGGCGAAGGTCAGCTTGAGCGTGTTGGTATAGGTCGGGTTGGAGGGCAGGCTGCCGGCGGCCAGTTGTGTGCTGCCCGAGGCAAGCTGCGCGTCGTGGTCGTTGACGTAGGCCGCGGCCAGCTTGAGCGGGCCCGACGTGAAATACAGCGTCGCGCCTTCGGCATTGCGCGTGTTCATGCTGCCGGAGACGCCGCCGAGGCGATACATCAGCTGGACCCGGAAGTTCTCGTTCAGGTCGACGCCGTATTTGATGGCGTTGTCCCAACGCGCCTCCGCGGTGAAGCCGCCGCCGTTGTAGCCGCCGTTGTAGACCAGCGGATCCATGTAGCCGCTGTTGATGTCGAACTGCCCCAGCGCGTCGGCCATCACCGTTTGCTGGCGTCCGAAGCGCAGTTCACCTAGCGCCTTGCTCCTGAGACCGACGGTGGACTCACGTGCGAACAACTGACCATCGAACGAGCCTTCCTGTGTGGCGTAGGGCGTGTTGGCCTGTGAGTTGGCCACTGACAGGCGCACATTTGGCACGGTGCCCGCCGCCACGTTGATGGGGGACTCCAGCGTGAACACTGCTGCCAAGCCATCACCCAGGTCCTCGGACCCCTTGATGCCCCAGCGTGAAGGCGATAAACCGCCGTTGATCAGCGAGCTCACTCGCGCTTCGGTCTTGCCATTGGGGGCTGTGGCCGGGTTGTAGGTCACCGCACTGGTGGGCAGCGGCGTGACGTTGGCGGCGCCGTTCGGGTCGGCCGGATTGCCGTGGTCGGTTGTGACCAGGCCCAAGTCCGCAATGCCGTAGAGCTGAATGCTGGAATCGGCATGCGCTGCACTCAACGCAGCAAGCAGCACGGCCGAAGCGGTGCAAGGCAAAAGTCGCATGGACAAGTCTCCTGATGGATTGGAATCGTGGGTCAGATGCACAACTTCAAGTGCAATCGCGATTCCAGCAGCAAAAAATGCTGTCGATCAGGGGCGAGGGCGCAGCTCGATTCGCCTGCGCGAGGGGTGATTTGAAATCGGGTTTGTCCTCGTCAGGGTGTGTGTTTTTGCCGACGAGGAATGAGTGCCACCGAATCCCCAAAGAAGACTGGGGGAGGTGAATGGAATCGAGGTATTGGGGGTTGACGAGCCCGACCCCGGCACTGGTCACAACAGTTAGGGCTGCTTGGTTCCCCACCTGACCCGGTTGGCCGTGCTTCCATGCGAGGAGGCCCGTCAAACGCTATTGTAAGCGAAGCTGGACGGGCCCTGGAAAAACAGGCGCCTCAGCGCCTGTCCTTCTGTCCTTGTTTGCGATGGCGACTCAGCGCAGCTGCAGGTCGTCGTCGCTGAAGCGGATGTCCAGGGGCTCGATCAGCAGTTGCTTGGGGCCATCCTCCAGTTGGCCGGCCACCCAGGCGTCAATGCCACAGGCCTTGGCCACGTCGACGGTCCGCTGGGCCTGGTCGGCCTTGACGAAGATCGCGAAACCGGCGCCCATGTTGAGAGTGGAATAGGCCTCGCGGTCGTCCTGCTTGGCGTGCTCCTGCATGAAGCGCAGCACCGGCGTGACAGGCGGCACTGTGTGGATCCGGTAGGTGAACTGCCCTGGGTGGCGCAGCAGCTTGCGCCAGCCGTGGCCGGTGATGTTGGCGCAGTAGTGCGGCGTGATGCCGGCCTTGTACAGCGCTTCGGTGACCGGCGAGTACAGCACGGTGGGGGCCAGCAGGGCCTCGCCGTAGCTCAGGCCGGGTTCGACCTCGGTCAGGTAGCCCTGCGGCAGACGTTCGACCAGCTTGCGCGCCAGGCTCAGGCCGTTGGCGTGGATGCCGCTGGAGGCCAGCAGCACGATCGCGTCGCCGGCACCTAAGCGGTCGCCCACCGAGAGGCGCTCCTTGGGGTTGATCAGGCCCGTGCAGGACGCCGCCAGGTCGATGCGGCCGTCTTCGACGATGCCGGCCAGCGCGGGCGTCTCGCCGCCGCCCCAGGCCACCTGGCAGGTGTCGCAGGCCTTTTTCCAGCCTTCCACCAGAGCCTGGGCGCGCCTGGCGTCGCCAAACCAGTCGGAGCCGCCGGCGGCCCAGTAGGCCTGCACCACCAGGGGCGTGGCGCCGACGGTGATCAGGTCGTTGATGGCCATGGCGATGGTGTCTTGCGCGATCGAAGCGTAGTAGCTCTTGCCTGTGAGCTTGTTCATTTCGTCGGCCACCAGGGCCTTGGAGCCCAGGCATTCGACGATGGACGCCATGTAGAAGGGGCCCACGTCCACCACATAGGCCGATTCGCCGCGCGAGGCCTTGACCTCGGTGAAGCCGTGCCCGGCCAGGTGGCTGGCGGTGGAGGCGGCGGCGCGCTGGGCGCTGACCTTCAGCGGGTCGATCAGGTCGTAATTGACACCGGCCTGTTCGTAGCTGAGGGTGTCGGAAGATGCATGGGAGGAGGGGGACGTGCTCATGGGTGGCGATTATCGGTCAGATGGATAGGTGCGACTGAAGTGTGCCTGCGCGCCCGTAGAATCGCGGCCCATGAGTTATCAGGTCCTCGCTCGCAAGTACCGTCCCCACAGCTTCGAGGAGCTGGTGGGCCAGGAGCACGTGGTGCAAGCCCTGGCGAATGCCTTGACGCAGCAGCGTCTGCATCACGCCTACCTGTTCACCGGCACGCGGGGGGTCGGCAAGACCACCGTGTCGCGCATCCTGGCCAAGAGCCTCAACTGCACCGGGGCCGACGGCCAGGGAGGCATCACCGCCACGCCTTGCGGCGTCTGCGAGGCCTGCCGCGACATCGATGCGGGCCGCTTCGTCGACTATGTGGAGCTCGACGCCGCCTCCAACCGCGGCGTCGAGGAGATTTCGCAGCTGCTGGACCAGGCGGTCTACAAGCCTGTGCTGGGGCGCTTCAAGGTTTACATGATCGACGAAGTCCACATGCTGTCCAACACCGCCTTCAACGCGATGCTGAAGACGCTGGAGGAGCCTCCCGAGTATTTGAAGTTCGTGCTGGCGACCACCGACCCGCAGAAGGTGCCCGTGACGGTGCTGTCGCGCTGCCTGCAGTTCAACCTGCGGCCGATGGCGCCGCAGAATGTGCTGTCGCACCTGACGAACGTGCTGCAGGCCGAGCAGGTGAATGCCGAGCCCGGCGCGCTGCGCCTGCTGGCGCGCGCGGCGCGCGGGTCCATGCGCGATGCGCTGTCGCTGACCGACCAGGCCATCGCCTTTGGCGCCGGCCAGTTGGCGGAGGAGGGCGTGCGCCAGATGCTGGGCACGGTCGACCGCGGCCATGTGGTGGCCATTCTGGACGCCCTGATTGCCGCCGATGGCCCCGCCGTCGTCGGGCAGGCCGACCGTTTGCGCAGCCTGGGCCTGTCGGCCGCGGGCACGCTCGAAGACCTGTCGACCACGCTGCAGCGGATGGCCGTGGCGCAAGCTGCGCCGGGCGCCCTGGATGAGCAGGATCCTGACACCCCTGAGGTGCGCCGCTTGGCGCAGACCCTTCCGTCCGACGAGATCCAGCTGATGTACAGCATGGCGCTGCATGGCCGCCAGGAGCTGTCGCTGGCGCCCGATGAATACGCCGGCCTCGTGATGGTGCTGTTGCGCATGCTGGCGTTCCGGCCGGGAAGCCCGGGCCGCGCGCAGGCGGCACCGAGCGAGACGGGCCTGAATGCGGCCAAGCCCGCTGCGGCACCGGCGGCAGTCGCAGTGCCAACACCAGTGCCAGCGCCCGTCAGCGCGCCCTTGCTTCGAACGCCTGCGGTCAGCCTGAGCGTTCCGGCTGCCGTTTCCAAACCTGAGGCCAAGCCTGCGCCAGCGGCTGATGCGCACAGTGCCCGTTTGCGCCCCAAGCCGGTTGAACCGGTCGAGCCGGCTGTCGAAGCGCGGGAGCCGGTCCAAGGCCAAAGTGCCGCGGACGAGGTGCCGCCATGGCTGGATGGCCCGCCGCCGGAAGATGTCGCAGCGCAGGGCGAGCCCGAACTGGTGGACGAGCAGGACCTGCGCACTGAAATGGAATCCCAAGGCCTGCCGGCGCGCGGCGAAGGCGGCTACGCCTCGACCGCAGGCGCTGACCTGGTCTGGACGCCCAGTCCGCTGGGCGAGCGCTGGGCCGCGCTGATCAAGCAACTGGGCCTGGTGGCATTGGCGCGCGAGCTGGGCATGCAGGCCCAGTGCCTGGCGATCGACGAGCAGGCAGCGCCCCAGGTCTGGCGCTTGCGCGTGGAGCGTGAGTCCTTGCGGCAGCCGGCCTTGCGTGACAAATTGCAGGCGGCGCTGGCGGCGCATCTGAATGCGGCGGTGCTGATCGAGCTGGAAGCGGGCGTCGCCACGGATTCGCCGGCGCTGCGCGACGCGGCGCAGGCGCAGGCCAGGCAGCGCCGCGCCGAGCAGATCATTTTGAACGATCCCCAGGTGCAGTCCTTGCTGGCGCAGTTCAAGACCGCGCGCATCGTGCCCGGATCGATCAAGCCGCTTAATCCCCATACCCAACCCCATATCGAAATACACGGAGAAACCACCATGATGAAAGGTCAACTCGCAGGTCTGATGAAGCAGGCGCAGGCGATGCAGGACAACCTCAAGAAGGCGCAGGACGAGCTCGGCACGATCGAGGTCGAAGGCCAGTCGGGCGCCGGCCTGGTCAAGGTGACCATGACCTGCAAGCACGACGTCAAGCGCGTCGCCATCGATTCCAGCCTGCTCGACGAAGACAAGGACATGCTCGAGGACCTGGTGGCCGCTGCCTTCAACGATGCGGTGCGCCGCGCCGAGGCCGTCAGTCAGGAAAAGATGGGCAAGCTGACCGCCGGCATGCCGCTGCCCCCGGGCATGAAATTTCCGTTTTGAGGGATCACCCCGTACCGACTTCGTCGGCCCCTCAAGGGGGCACACCCGTAGGACCGGCGGAGCCGGATCCTCGGGCGTCGCTGGATATGTTTGATTCGTAGGCAACAGAGATGGCAGTCTTGAGGCAGGGCTTCAATCGGAGTTTGTGTGTCAGCGCTTGAGGCCCTGATCGCGGCGCTGCGGCATCTGCCGGGCGTGGGCCAGAAGTCGGCGCAGCGCATGGCCTACCACCTGCTGCAGCACGATCGCCAAGGCGCCTTGCTGCTGTCGGACGCGCTGAAGGCGGCGCATGAGCAGGTCCTGCACTGCGAGCGCTGCCACACCTTCAGCGAGTCGGCCATCTGCGATATCTGCCTGGACGCCACGCGCGACCCGCGTCTTTTGGCCGTGGTGGAAACGCCTGCCGACCAGTCGGCGTTGGAGCGCACCGGCTCGTACCGGGGCTATTACTTTGTGCTGCAGGGGCGCGTGAGTCCGCTGGACGGCGTGGGCACCGAAGAGATCGGTGTGGCCAAGCTGCTGGCGCGCGCCGAGGAAGGCGGTGTCGAGGAGGTGATTCTCGCCACCAGCTTCACGGCCGAGGGCGAGGCCACCGCGCATGTGCTGGCCCAGGCGCTGCGCGCTCGCGGCATACGCGCCACCCGTCTGGCGCGGGGCGTGCCGGTGGGCAGCGAGCTGGAATACGTTGACCTCGGCACCATTGCGCATGCCTTGGTGGATAGGCGCTGAAGAATAAAGTTGGAGCATCAACAGGAGACACGCTCAATGACCATCGCGAGCATCTGCATCATCGTGGCGGCCGTGCTGCCGATTCTTTCGGTCGGCCTGGCCAAGGTGGCGCCCGTCAGCCGGCCGGAGCGCTACGACAACCACAACCCGCGCGCCTGGATTGCCAAGCAGACGGGCTGGAAGGCGCGCGCCAATGCGGCCCAGTCCAACGGGTTTGAAGCCTTGCCGCTCTTCATTGCCGGCGTGCTGGCGGCGCAGCAGATGCATGCGGACCAGGCCATGGTGGACAAGCTGGCGATGGCATTCATCGCCGCGCGGCTGGTCTATGTCGCCTTGTATCTGGCCGACGTGGCAGCGCTGCGCACGGCGGTCTGGGGCGTGGGCCTGGCGTGCAGCATCGCGCTGTTCTTCCAGGGCGCCTGAGATAAGACGGCCTCAGCGGAGGCCCTGGCGATCAGCGTTGCTGCGCCATCTGGCGCGCCAGGTGGCCGCCGTTCAGGTTGGCCGGGCCGGCATCGGCGCTGTTGCGCCCGGCACGGTTCTTGTGCACAGGTCTTGCCGTCTTGCTTGAGGCATTGGCGTGCACGCTCGCGGCGGGCTTGCTCGTTCTCCCGTTCGGCACGAACAGCACCACCTGCTGGCCGGCCTTGAAGCTGCCGTGGGCTGCGGTCTTGTTCCATTGCGCCACCTGCTCGGGCGACACCTTGTAACGTTTGGCCACGCTGGCGACGGTATCGCCGCGGGCGGCCTTGTGGGTCACGCGGCGCAGCGGCGGGAGGTCGGGCGTCAGCGACAGGCTGGCGGTTTCGGCCATGTGTTCCGGCACGTCGGTTTCCAGATGGGCTGCACGCGGCACCAGCAGGGTCGAGCCTTGCTTGACCAGCATGCGCGGCGGAATGGTGTTGACTTCACGCAGCTGCGCCTCGTTCATGCCGACCCGCTTGGCCGCATCGCCAGGGTTCATGGTCTTGGGCACGACCCAGGCAGTCCAGGTGGCCAGGGGCCCTTGGTGCGCGCCGAGGTTGGCGACGAACGCGCCCGCATTGTCGTAGGGCAGCAGCAATTGCGGCGTGCTGGCCGCCAGGATCACGGGCTTGTTCAACTGCGGGTTGAACTGCCGAAAGCTCTCCAGCTCCATGTCGGCGAGCCGGGCCGCCATTCCCACGTCCATGTCGCGTTCGATGCGTACGCTCAGGAAGTAGGGGTGGTTGGCGATCTCGGGCAGGCTCAGGCCATAGGCGCCCGGGCGCAACACGATGTTCTTCACGGCCTGCAGCTTGGGCACGTAGTAGCGTGTTTCATCCGGCAGCTTCAGGTTGTCGTAGTCGGTGGGCAGGCCCAGCTTCTGGTTGCGGGCCACGGCCCTTTGCACATTGCCGGGGCCCCAGTTGTAGGCGGCCAAGGCCAATTGCCAGTCGCCGAACATGGTGTGCAGGCGATCCAGGTAGTCGAGCGCGGCGCGGGTCGAGGCCAGCACGTCGCGGCGATCGTCGCGGAAGATGTTTTGCTTGAGCGAAAAGTCGCGTCCCGTGGAGGGCACGAACTGCCACATGCCGGAGGCCTTGGCGGTGGACATGGCCTGCGGGTTGTAGGCGCTCTCGATGAAGGGCAGCAAGGCGAGTTCGGTGGGCATGCCGCGCTTTTCGACCTCTTCGACGATGTGATAGAGGTAGCGGCCGCCGCGCTCGGTCATGCGCTGCACATAGTCGGGTCGCGCGCTGTACCAGGCCTCGGCCTTGCGCACGCCGTCGTTGTCGAGGTCGGGCATGGCGAAACCGCGCCGCACGCGCAGCCACAGGTCGGCGCGCGCGTTGTCGTCGTTGAAGTTGATCTGGCCGTCGGGGTCCAGGCTGTCCTCCAGCTGCGCCATCGGCATGTGCGGCGGGTTGTTCAGCTCAGGGATCTCGATCTGGCCGGCGGCGTTGCTGCCCTCGTTGCCGAAGTTGTTGTTGAACCCCGCGCGTTTGCTGAAGCCGTCGCCGCCATTGTTGTTGCCCGTGGTGGCGGCGCTGTCGTTGGCATGCGGCGCCGAGGCGCAGGCGGCCAGTGCCGCTGCGCAGGCCAGCAGCGGCAGGCGTTGCAGCAGGGTGCGCAGGTGCGCAATGGCAGCGGACGGACGGGATGGGGAGCAGGTGGAAGGCGAGGCCGGTAGCAGGCGTTTGGATGCGTGTCTTGGGGTACGGGTCATTTGAATTCGTTCTTCCATTGGCGCAAACATGCGAATACCGCAATGGACGATGCCCCGGCGGCCAGGGCGGATTGTGCCGGCGTCGGCTCGATCAGGGAAGTGCCGTGCGTCAAATGTTGGTCGTGCCACTGCAGGGCGCTGTGCCTGACTTCCACTTCTTCGCACCGCAGGAACGGATTGACGGCGAGCTCCCGGCCAATGCTGGACGGCAGCGTGGGCAGGTCCATGGCACGCTGTGCCTCACACCAGCGTTGGTAGTCCGTCAGCACTTTGTTGCCGGGTTCCACGGCACAGGCAAAGCGCAGGTTCGACAAGGTGTATTCGTGGGCGCAGCAGACCCGCGTGCCGCCGGGCAGGGCTGCGAGCGTTTGCAGGGAGTTGTACATCTGCGCCGCCGTGCCTTCGAACAAGCGCCCGCAGCCGCCGGAAAACAGCGTGTCGCCACAGAACAGGATGGGCTCGCCGCCGTCCGAGGGCGCGTCGATCAGGTAGGCGATATGTCCCGCGGTGTGGCCCGGTACCTCGAGCACGCGCAAGGCCTGGCCCAGCAGACTCAGCCTGTCGCCGCCCGCCAACGCGATGTGCGGGCCCGGGATCCGCTCGGCCGCCGGGCCATAGATCGGAGGCGATGTTTCCGTCTGGCGCAGCAAGGGCGCCAGTTCAGCCAGGCCACCCACATGGTCGGCGTGATGATGGGTCACTAGAATCGCTGCCAGTTCGAGCCGGCGCTCTTTCAAGGCGTGCAGAACGGGTGCGGCGTCGCCGGGATCGACCACAATGGCCTGCCCGTCCTTGTGCAGCATCCAGATGTAGTTGTCGGTGAAGGCCTTGATGGCGATGAGTTCCATGCAACGAGTTCCTGTCGACCGAAATTGCCGAGATTGATCAGCGCCAATGTCACGCGATTCCCAAATTGTAGAGTTTGCCAGCTGGTTCCAGACCCCGCCGGGGCGCTACCTGCTCGAGTGGGAGCAGGCGCGGCTGGACGAGACGGTCGCCGACCTGTTCGGGTTCCATGCCCTGCAGCTGGGCCTGCCGGAGTTGCGGGGCCTGCAGACCAACCGCATGCCGCATCGCTGGCTGGCGCTGGAGACGGGCGAGGGCCTGGAGGCGCCGCTGCAGGCGGTGGCCCTGCGCTGCCAGTTCGACGCCTTGCCGTTTGAATCCGGCAGCCTGGATCTGGTGGTCCTGCCGCATGTGCTGGAGCTGGCCGACGATCCGCATTTCACCTTGCGCGAGGTCGAGCGTGTGTTGCGGCCCGAGGGGCGGGTGGTGATCCTGGGCTTGAATCCGGTCAGCCTGTGGGGCTTGCGCCAGAACCTCGGGCATCTGCGGCGCCAGATGTTTTCGCGCCGGCGCTCCGATCTCTTCTTGCCGCGCGCTGGCGAATTCCTCGGCTACTGGCGCTTGCGCGACTGGCTGCGCCTGCTGAGCTTCGACATCGAGCAGGCTCGTTTCGGCTGCTACGAGCCGCCCTTGCGCAGCGAGGCCTGGCTGGCGCGCTGGCGCTGGATGGAGGGCGTGGGCGAGCGCTGGTGGCCGGTGCTGGGCGCGGTTTACTTCATGGTGGCGGTCAAGCGCGTGCACGGCATGCGGCTGGTGGGACTGGCTCGCCAGAAGCGGGCCGCCGCCAAGGGCGCACCGGCCGTGGCCATGCACCAGCACCGCTGCCCGCATCGCGATTGAGGCGAGGACGCCTGGCGAGGCCAACGGGCCCAACGAGCCCAATGAGCCCAATGAGCCCAATGGGCGATCAGTTACGATGCCCGCATGATGAATTTGAATCAAGGCGACAAGTGGGTCGCTTACACGGACGGCGGCTGCGCGCCGTCCAATCCCGGACCCGCGGGATGGGGGGTGGTGCTGCTGGCACCGAACGGCGGCGCATCGGACCACTATGGTTTCATCGGCCCGGGCACCAACCAGATTGCAGAACTGACGGCTGCCATTGAAGGGCTGAGCCGCGTGCCGGCGGGACAAGCGGTGGAACTGGTGTCCGACAGCCAGTACGTGCTCAAGGGCATCAGCGAATGGCGCGCCGGCTGGGAGCGCAAGGGCTTTCGCAATTCGAAGGGCCAGGAAGTCGCCAACCTGGCCTTGTGGAAAAAGCTGTTCGCGCTGGTCGACGCCCGCAAGGTCAGCACGCGTTGGGTCAAGGGCCACAACGGTGACCGCTACAACGAGCGCGCCGACGTGCTCGCCGGCGAGGCGCTCAAGCGCAAGGCCAACAGTCCATAAACGGCCAAAGGCCGTCGCACAAGGCTGCCGCTTAACTCAGGCCGCAGAGCTTCCTGAACGGGCTGAGCACGGCCTCGCCGCGGAAGGGCTTGACGATCCAACCTGTGACACCGGCCTGCTTGCCGCGCTCGCGCAGCAGGGCGTTGTCTTCGGTGGTCAGCATCACGATATGCAGCGGCCGCTCGCTGAATTCGGCGCGGATCTTCGCGGCCATGGTCAATCCGTCCATATTGGGCATGTTGACGTCGCTGACCACCAGCCGGATGTCGGCGTCCTGGCGCAACTGCCGCAATCCATCGAGGCCGTCGACCGCCAGGGTGACTTCAAAGCCATTTTGGACAAGGTAATTCGATACGATCTCGCGCATGGTGCTGGAATCGTCGACGACCAGAATCAGGGCCATTCAAATTTCTCTCTTCAACAATCAGAACAGGTCCAGCTCGCCCGTTGAAACCGCCGCTGCGGATTGGGCGGCAAACTCCGCAAATCCTTCAGGCGACCAATACAGATTGAAAATAAAACGCTGCACGATCATCAGGGGCGGCATGCCCGGACGGCGCGGATCTGACAACTGGTAGCGTATGCACAGCTGCGCATCCTGCGAGCCGAACGACATGTACTTGTGGGCATGGTTGATCACCAGCGGCACCTGGATCTGCTGCGTGGTGAAGGCCTGCGGCGGGATGTAGCGGTTCTTGAACGCGCCCCAGATCAGGTTGGTGGTCTCGCCCAGCAGGTTGTTCAGCTCGCGGAAATTGAAGTCGCCGCCCAGGCCTTCATAACTGAAACCTTGGATCAGGCCCTGGCGCAGCGCGCCTTCCTCGGTCTGCAGCATCATGTAGCCGCGGCACCAGGTGCTTTCGATCGGGATCAGCGTCGAGACTTCGCCGAAGATGATGCGGTCGTGCACGACATAGGGCGACTCGGCCCGCACCTGCGCATACGGGAACATCGAGCGCATCGATTCGATGGTCAGCTCCACGATGCCGTCGACCAGCGCGGTGGGATAGCGCAGGCTGAAAATCGCGCGGTGCACGCCGTCCTGGAGCGCCTGCAATTCGCCGGGCTGCCAGGTCAGGCGCACGCTGGCCTGCTCGGCCTCGGTCAGCTCGCGCTGGCTGCTGCGCCGCAGGAAGGTGGGCAGCTCGGGACGCTGCTTGCGGATGGCCTGGGCCAGGCCCAGGCTGTCGGGTTCGCAGCCGGGCAGATCTTCTGCCAACAGGACGCCGGCCAGGTCCTTGTGTTCCGCCAGGGTGCTGAGGGCATCGCGGGCGGTTCGGGGCAAGGGCAGCAGCCCGATCGAGGCGCAAAAATCCATCAGCAGCTGGTACTGCGTCGGATCGTGCTCAAGCAGCAGGACCTTGGCCTCAAGATGGGTGGTTTCTGTCATTGTTGTGGGCTCCCGAAACGACGCCTAATGCTACTTGGATTTGCGTCCGGTCGGCATTCGGACAGATGCCTATTTGTCGTGGCGGCCTCGGACAGGTGCAAGAGAAATATGCGAACTTGCGTCGCGATTTTCACCTGCGTCAATGCCAGGCGGGGATGCGGGCGGATCGGTGTGGCGGGCGCATAAAATGGGCCACTTAGCATCCGGGAACCTAGAGATGAGCATCAAGAGCGACAAGTGGATACGCCGCATGGCAGCCGAGCACGGCATGATCGAGCCTTTCGAGCCGGGCCAGATCCGCGAGCACGAAGGGCGCCGCATCGTCAGCTATGGCACCTCGAGCTACGGCTACGACATCCGCTGCGCGCCGGAGTTCAAGATCTTCACCAATGTGCATAGCACCGTGGTCGATCCCAAGAATTTCGACGAGCGCAGCTTTGTCGACGTCGAAGGCGACTCCTGCATCATCCCGCCCAACAGCTTTGCGCTGGCGCGCACGGTCGAGTACTTCCGCATTCCCCGCAACGTGCTGACGATCTGCTTGGGCAAGAGCACCTACGCGCGCTGCGGCATCATCGTCAACGTCACGCCCTTCGAGCCGGAGTGGGAAGGCTATGTGACGCTGGAGTTTTCCAACACCACGCCGCTGCCGGCCAAGATCTACGCCGGTGAAGGCTGCGCGCAGGTGCTGTTCTTCGAGAGCGATGAAGTCTGCGAGACCAGTTACCGCGACCGCGGCGGCAAGTACCAGGGGCAGAGCGGCGTCACCTTACCCAAGACTTGAGGCCTGGGCGCCGAGTCGAGGCTTGAATAAGGCGCGGAATTCCGCGCTTTTTCACATTTAAGTCCGGGTTCGGGTCGGCATGATGGGAGCCATGTCCGCGTTCACGCGCGCTCCCTTTTTGTCGAGGCCCACATGATCATCCCGCTGCCCCTGGTTCCCCGCGATGCCAAGCGCGAGCCTCAGGCTCAGAGCGATGCACAGGAGCCTCTGAGTTTCGATCAGATCGATCCTTCGATCCGCGTCAGGCGTACCGAGGATGTGCCGCTCGAGCCGCTCGATCTGGGACAGCTCGTCATTGCCTCTCTTGAGGGGCACGACTTGCAGGCTTTCAGCAGCCTGATGGCTCGCGAGCGCCTGCCGCTGCAACCGGCGCGCATGCTGTACGACCGCGTGTACGCGTTCGAGCGCCTGGCCCAGGCGCACGCCAGCAATGCGCCCGACCTGCAGGACCTGGCCGGACAGATCTTCGACAACTACCAGGCCCGGGGCGAGTGGATCGGGATGATCCACTGAGCTTTCTGTCTGTGCAGATTCAAGCGGTCGGGTAGGTGCCCGGCAGCAGGATGTCGCGGTTGACCGATTCGATTCGCGTGTGGCCGCAGAAGGCCATGCTCAGGTCCAGTTCGTTGTGGATGAGTTGCAGTGCCTTGGTCACGCCGGCCTGGCCCATCGCACCGAGTCCGTACAGGAAGGCGCGTCCGATGTAGGTGCCCCGCGCGCCCAATGCCCTGGCCTTGAGCACGTCCTGGCCCGAGCGTATGCCGCCGTCCATGTGCACTTCAATGTCCTTGCCCACCGCCTCGACGATGCGCGGCAGGGCCCGGATGCTGGACTCGGCGCCGTCCAGCTGGCGGCCGCCGTGGTTGCTGACGATCAGCGCGTCGGCGCCCGATTGCACGGCCAGCTTCGCATCCTCGACGTCCTGGATGCCCTTGAGGATGAGCTTGCCGCCCCAGCGTTTCTTGATCCATTCGACGTCGCCCCAGTTGAGCTGGGGGTCGAACTGCTTGGCGGTCCATTCCGACAGCGAGCCCATGTTGTCGACGCCGGTGACGTGGCCGACGATGTTGCCGAACTGGCGCCGCGAGGTGCCCAGCATCCCTAAGCACCAGCGCGGCTTGAACATCAGGTTGATCAGATTGGCGACAGTGGGCTTGGGCGGCGCGGACAAACCGTTCTTCAGGTCCTTGTGGCGCTGGCCGAGAATCTGCAGGTCCAGCGTCAGCACCAGCGCGCCGCATTTCGCCGCCTTGGCGCGGTCGATCAGTCGCTCGATGAAGCCGCGGTCGCGCATCACGTAGAGCTGGAACCAGAACGGCGCCTGGGTGTGGGCGGCAATGTCCTCGATCGAGCAGATGCTCATGGTCGACAGCGTGAAGGGCACGCCGAAGGACTCGGCGGCGCGCGCGGCCAGGATCTCGCCGTCGGCATGCTGCATGCCAGTCAGGCCGGTGGGCGCGATCGCCACCGGCATGGCCACCGGCACGCCTACCATGGTGCTGGCGGTGCTGCGGTTTTCCATGTTCACCGCCACGCGCTGGCGCAGCTTGATGCTTTGGAAATCCGCTGCGTTGGCGCGGTAGGTGCTTTCGGTCCAGCTACCGGAATCGGCGTAGTCGTAGAACATGCGTGGCACGCGTTTTTGCGCCAGCACGCGCAGGTCTTCAATGCAGGTGATCACGGGCATGGTGGGTCCCCAGGTTGTTTTTTGAAGGAGAAAGACAGGTCGCAGGTCGCAAATGCTAGGGGCTGCATCGGACCCTGAATTGAAACTTCTTCATCATGAATCTGAATAGTTCTTAGAACAACGGCAGATTCTCGGGGGCGGGCGGCGCGTTCGCGGACCGCTCGGCCCGCGTCTTGCGCGTGCCGCCGTGCAGGGGCTGGTCAGGCGTTGCGCTGCGGCTCAGGCTGCCCATGCGCACGCCCAAGAGGCGCAGGCGCTGGCTGAGGTCGACACGCTTGAGGCACTCGCCGGCGGCGCGGCGGATGGTGGCGAAGTCCTGGGTGGGGATGTCCATGGTGTGGTCGCGCGTGACGGTGCGAAAGCCTTCGAAACGCAGCTTGATGCCGATGGTGCGGCCCACATAGCCCTTGCGCTGCAGGTCGGCGGCAAGCTGCTCGCACAGTCGCGTGAAGATGTCGCTGAGCTCGGCGCGGTCGCGCTGTGCATGCAGGTCGCGTTCGAAGGTGGTTTCGCGGCTGATCGAGACCGGCTCGCTGTGCGTGACCACGGGCCGCGCGTCGCGCCCATGGGCGGACTCGTGCAGCCAGATCCCGTAGCTGCGGCCGAAGTGCTGGATCAGCAGGGCGGGGTCGGTCGCGGCCAGATGGCCCACCGTCTCTATGCCCAGGCCGGCCAGCTTGGCGCCGGCCTTGGGACCGATGCCATTGATCTTGCGCACCGCCAGCGGCCAGATGCGGCCGGCGATGTCGTCTCGCGTGAGTACGGTCAGGCCGTCGGGCTTGTCGAGTTCGGAGGCGATCTTGGAGAGCAGTTTGTTGGGGGTGATGCCGATCGAGCAGGTCAGGCCGGTGGCGCGCTGCACGTTGTTCTTGATCTCGCGCGCCAGCGCCTTGACTCCGCCCAGCGGGTCATGGCCCACGGCCTCGCGAACGCCGGGGATGTCGCTCAGGTCGATGTAGATCTCGTCGATGCCGCGGTCCTCGATGACGGGCGCGAGTTCGGCCACGGCGGCCTTGAACAAGCGCGAATAGTGCCGGTAGGAGTCAAAGTCGGTCGGCAGCAGGATGGCGTCGGGGGCGCGCAGCGCGGCCTTCATCAGGCCCATGCCGGAAAACACGCCGAGGTCGCGCGCCGCGTAGGTGCTGGTGGTGATGACGCCGCGCCCGATGTAGTCGCGTAGCCTGGCGTATTTGCGGCGGCCGTCCGGCAGCGTGCGCGGCTCATGCGCGCGGCGCCCGCCGATCACCACGGGTTGGCCTTTCAGCTCGGGGTAGCGCAGCAGTTCCACCGAGGCATAGAAGGCATCCATGTCCAGGTGCGCGATCAGGCGCTCGGGGACATTGCTCGAGTCTGGATGTTCAGTCTGGGCGGCAGCCATGCAGCATTGTGCCGCCCGCGGGCATGGGTTTCAGTCTTGCGTCAGGTGCAACTGCTGCTGCCGCAGGAACTGATGGGTGTGGCCTGCGCCTTGCGGATCGCTGCTTCGGCCTCGGCGCTGGCGAAGCCGCCGGTGTCCGGATCAAAGCCTACCTGCTTCATGTGGAAGACCAGCGAGGCATCCATCATGTCGGCATGTTGCGGAAACCAGTTGACGAGCTCGGGCAGCAACTGCTTCATGGGCGCAAGATCGCCGTGCGCGTGGGTGTGTGCCAGCACCTCGCGCATCACGTCCAGCACCATGGCGTGCTGCTTGTTGTGGCAGTTGTCCCGGGCGAATCCGGTCGCCGCCATCCAGTCTTCCTCCATCGCGAAATGGGCTTCGGTGTGTGCCAGCAGCCTGGCGTAGGCGGGCAGCGGATCCTCGTCGCCGCCGAGCACTTCGGCCCATTCGTTGATCAGGTCGACGAATTCCTGGTGGACTTGGTCGATGCGGGCTTGGTGAAGGGTGAGCGAGTCGCTCCAGGCGAGGATGGTCATGCGGCGCATTGTTCCGCCGCACCCGCCGCCAGCCCCTGCGCTGGATCAAGCTTTAGCGAAACTTACGCCTTGGCGAAACTCAGGCAGCTGGTCAGGTCGCCCGGGGGCAATGCGCCGCGCGCCCGGAAGGCTTCGTTGCGCGCCGCGATGCCTTCCAGCGTGGGCAGGTCGTGCAGGCGGGTCAGTAGGCGCAGGATGGACGTGGTGTCAAGGAAGTTGTGGTCCACATGCCCCTTCTTGGCGTGCGGCGACACGACCAGCGTGGGCACGCGCGAACCCGGGCCCCAGCGGTCACCTTGGGGCGGCGCGACGTGGTCCCACCAGCCGCCGTTTTCGTCGAAGGTGATGACCACCAGCATGTGGGCCCACTGCGGGCTCTTGCGCAGATGCTCCAGCACGTTGGTGACGTGCTGGTCGCCCGACTCCACGTCCGAGTAGCCGGCATGCAGGTTCAGGTTGCCCTGCGGCTTGTAGAAGCTCACGGCGGGCAGCTTGCCTGCCACCACGTCGGCCAGGAATTTGTTGGCCAGCGGGCTGTCGCCCATGCCGCCGTCGCGCAGATGCTCGGCGCGCGCCGCCGTGCCGGGGGCGAACTGCTGGAAGTAATTGAAGGGTTGGTGGTGGTACTGGAAATTGGGCTTTTTGCCGCCGCCGCGGGCATCCAGCGCGGCTTGCCAGGCACCGCTGTACCAGGCCCAGCTCACGCCTTTTTGCGAAAGCAGGTCGCCGATGGTGGTGTGCGACTGGGGCGGCAGGGTGCTGGGGTGCGCGGGATCGGCCAGCAATGCGTCGCCGCCGGCAGCCGGCGGGATGTAGCTGGGTTGGTAGGGCGGCGCCATGGTGTTGACGGCATAGCCGTCGGGCGAGATGGCGCCGTCGTTGACGTACTTGGGCGGACCGTCCAGCGCGGAAGCCGGGCAGTTCTCGGCCAGCGCCAGCCGCTTGCCCTGCGGTCCGTCGGCCAGCGCGGCGATCTTGGTCTTGGCGGCGGTGCTGGCGACGTGGAAATACTCGGGCGGGCGGCCCGAGATCAGGAACTGGTGGTTGAGGAAGGAGCCGCCGAAGGCCCCCATGAAGAAGTTGTCGCACAGCGTGTACTGCTGCGCCACCTTCCACAGGCCCAGGTTCTTGGGCGTTTCGCCGTAATGGCCCATGACCAGGCCGCCGGCGTCGGACCAGGCGGCGAACTGGTCGTTCTTGCCACCATTGATCTGCATCTGGTTCTGGTAGAACACGTGGCACAGGTCGCGCGTGACCACGCACTCGGGCAAGGCCTGGCCCTTGGCATCCTTCAAGGCATAGGGCGCGTTGGGCAGGCCCTGGATATCGTCTTCCTTGATCAGCCAATCGGCGCCGCCCAGGCTCTGGCTTTGCGGCACCATGCCGCCCCAGACCTTGGGCAGCTGCGGCAAGACCTGGCCGCTGCGGTCGCGCTGCGTGCCGGAGGCCTCGGACAGGGGCTGGCTCGCGCCGGGGAAGTTGGCGAACAGGTTGTTGAAGCTGCGGTTTTCCAGGTAGATCACCACCACATGGTGGATGTGGGCCTTGAGCTTGGCGTTCAGCGAATGGCTTGCCGAGGGATGATCCGGGCTCCGGTCTGCGGTGGCCGCCTCGGCCGCAGACGCCAGGCTGCCGATCGCCACGCCTGCCGCGCTGGCTTGCAGCATGCGCCTTCTCGACGGGTTGGCGGGCTGGGAAGCGGTGGGCAGGGGAGCGGTTTGTGGGTCGTCCTGGGGCGAGCGGTCGTCGGTCATGGGCAGGCCTGAGGTTGAATCAAATCGGCCGATTTGATCATTCCTGTATGACCGGCTCGTGTAGCGCTTGCTCTTGGGGCTTATGCGAGGCGGGCCCGGTGCCGGGCCACCTGGGCGCGCACCTGCGCCGGCGCCGTGCCACCGAGGATGTTGCGCGCGTTGAGCGAGCCGCGCAGCGAGAGCACCTCGAACACGTCCTCCGCGATGCGTGCGTCAAAGGCCTGCAATTCGGCCAGCGGCAGCTGCGACAGGTCCAGGCCGCGGGCGATGCTGGTCTTGACGGCGTGCGCCACGACCTCGTGGGCATCGCGGAAGGCCAGGCCCTTCTTCACCAGGTAATCGGCCAGGTCGGTGGCGGTGGCGTAGCCCTTGAGCGCGGCGCGTTCCATGGCCTCGGGCTTGACGGTCAGCCCGCCCATCATCTCGGCAAAGATGCGCAGCGTGTCCTTCAGGGTGTCGACGGTGTCGAACAGCGGTTCCTTGTCTTCCTGGTTGTCCTTGTTGTAGGCCAGCGGCTGGCCCTTCATGAGGGTCAACAGGCCGACGAGGTGGCCGACCACGCGGCCGGTCTTGCCGCGCGCCAGTTCGGGCACGTCGGGGTTCTTCTTCTGCGGCATGATGCTGGAGCCGGTGCAGAAGCGGTCGGCCAGGTCGATGAAGCCGAAGCTCTGGCTCATCCATAGGATGAGCTCTTCCGACAGGCGCGAGACGTGCACCATGACGAGCGCCGCGGCGGCGCTGAATTCGATCGCAAAGTCGCGGTCGCTGACGGCATCGAGGCTGTTCTGGCACACGCCTTCCATGCCCAGCGTGCGGGCGACGCGCTCGCGGTCCAGCGGATAGCTGGTGCCGGCCAGCGCGGCGGCGCCCAGCGGCAGGCGGTTGACGCGCCGGCGCGCGTCCAGCATACGTTCGGCATCACGCGCGAACATCTCCACGTAGGCCAGCAGGTGGTGGCCGAAGGCGACCGGCTGGGCCACCTGCAAATGGGTGAAGCCGGGCAGGATCACCTCCGCATTCTTCTCGGCCACGTCGACCAGGGCCAGCTGCAAGGCGCGGAGCAGGGCGCCGATCTCGTCGATCTCGCCGCGCAGCCACAGGCGCACGTCGGTGGCGACCTGGTCGTTGCGGCTGCGGCCCGTGTGCAGGCGCTTGCCGGCCTGGCCGATCAGCTGGGTCAGGCGCGCCTCGATGTTCAGGTGCACGTCCTCGAGGTCGAGCTTCCACTCGAACTCGCCGGCCTCGATCTCGCCCTTGATCTGCGCCATGCCGCCTTGAATGGCGGCGTGGTCTTCGGTGCTCAGCACGCCTTGGGCCGCCAGCATCTCGGCGTGCGCCAGGCTGCCGGTGATGTCGGCCAGCCACAGGCGCTTGTCGAAGAACACGCTCGAGGTGTAGCGCTTGACCAGCTCGCTCATCGGCTCGGAAAAGAGTGCGGACCAGGCTTGGGACTTGTTGGCGAGTTGGTTGTCGGACATGGCGGCGGCATTGAAAGGCGGGCCTTGCTGGCGAAGCAGGTTTGGCCCCGAGGATGAACCTTGAATTCTAAGGGGCTGGTCCAGCCGTGTTTCCGACGCAAGACCGTCATGTAAATCAATGACAATACCGCCCTGCCTGAGTAGGACAAAAGCACCAACGTGCCCTGGATCGCCCCGGCGGCCGATGACGGGGGCTTGGCTTCAAGCTCAGATTCCAAAAAATCCCAAGAACGCCCCACATGCAAGATAAACGTTTTTTCCCCCGCCAGGTGGTCGAGGCGCCCGTCAATCGCTGGGACTGGGCGTTGCTCCCCATGGTGTTGGCGCTGTTCACGGTGCTGGGCATGGCCGCCACGCAAATGGCCAAGCCCTTTCATGTGGGTGAGTCGCTGCCGCTGACGCTGGACCCCCGGATCCTGCCTTACTATCTGCTGCGCACCACCTTGCGCATGTTCCTGGCGCTGGGGGCGTCGATGCTGTTCGCCTGCGTGTTCGCAGCGGTGGCGGCCAAGGTGAAGGCCGCTGAAAAGGTGCTGATCCCCATGCTGGACATCCTGCAATCGATTCCGATTCTGGGGTTCCTCTCCATCACGGTGACCGGCTTCATTGCCTTGTTCCCCGGCAGCCTGCTGGGCGTGGAATGCGCAGCGATCTTCGCGATCTTCACCTCGCAGGCCTGGAACATGGCTTTCAGCCTGTACCAGTCCCTGCGCACCGTGCCGGCCGAGCTGCAGGAGGCGGCCCACATCTTCCAGCTCTCGCCGTGGCAGCGCTTCTGGCGCCTGGAGCTACCGTTCGCGATGCCGGGCCTGCTTTGGAACATGATGATGAGCATGTCGGGGGGCTGGTTCTTCGTGGTGGCCTCGGAAGCCATCTCGGTGGCCAACCAGGACATCAAGCTGCCCGGCATCGGCTCCTACATCGCGCTGGCCATCGAGGCCAAGGACCTGCACGCCATCGGCTATGCGGTGCTGGCCATGCTGCTGGGCATCTTGCTTTACGACCAGCTGTTCTTCCGTCCGCTGCTGGCCTGGGCCGACAAGTTCCGGTTCGAGGAGTCCGGCAACGAGAGCGTGCCGACCTCCTGGCTGCTGACCTGGTTGCGCCGCACCGAGCTGCTGCAGCGCGTCGGCGTGCTGCCCGGCTTGATGCTGGCCAAGAGCTTCGGCGTGACACGCCAGCGCTTTGACGGCACCTCGATCCGCGCGCGCCGCGACACGGTCAATCCGATGTGGTCGCGCGCCTGGGATGCGCTGGTGATGGCGGGCGCCCTGTTCGCGGTCTGGCGGCTGGTCAATTTCGTCATGTCGGAGGTCGGGCTGCACGAGGTGGGCCATGTGTTCATGCTGGGCTTCATCACCTTGTTCCGGGTGCTGCTGCTGATCTTTCTCGCGTCGCTGATCTGGGTGCCCATCGGCGTGTGGATCGGCTTGAATCCGCGCATTGCCGGGCGCACGCAGGCCTTGGCGCAGTTCCTGGCGGCCTTCCCGGTCAACCTGCTGTTCCCGGTGGCGGTGATGGTGATCGTCAGCCTCAAGCTGGATCCCGACATCTGGCTCTCACCCTTGATGGTGCTGGGGACGCAGTGGTATTTGCTGTTCAACGTGATCGCGGGCGCCTCGACCATTCCGTCCGAGCTGCGCCTGGCGGCGCACAATCTGGGCCTGAAGGGCTGGCTGAAGTGGCGCCGCTACCTGCTGCCGGCGATTTTCCCGAGTTTCGTGACGGGCGCCATCACGGCCAGCGGCGGCTCATGGAACGCCAGCATCGTGTCGGAGTACGTGACCTGGGGCAATACCAAGCTCGAGGCCCAGGGCCTGGGCAGTTACATCCAGCACATGACCGCAGTCGGCGACTTTCCCCGCATCGCCCTGGGGATCGGCGTGATGTGCGTGTTTGTCATGACCCTCAACCATTGGCTGTGGCGCCGTCTGTACCGCCTGGCCGAGCAACGCATGCATTTCTGACGGAGCGCGCATGTCGAATGTTTTGATTGAACTGAAGAACGTAGCCAAGAGCTTCAAATCCGCCGACGGGAACGCGCGTACCGTGCTGGAGGGGGTGGACTTCCGCCTCAAGGAAGGGGAGATCGTCGCGCTGCTGGGGCAGTCGGGCTCCGGCAAATCCACCTTGCTGCGCATCATGGCGGGCCTGATTTCCGCCGACGGCGGCGACGTGCAATACCGCGGCCAGCCGTTGTTCGGGCCGGCCCAGGGCATCGCGATGGTGTTCCAATCTTTCGCCCTGTTCCCCTGGCTGACGGTGCAGCAGAACGTGGAACTCGGCCTGGAGGCGCGCGGCGTCGATACGGAGGTGCGGGCCAAGCGTGCCGAGGAGGCGATCGAGATGATCGGCTTGGCCGGTTTCGAAGGCGCATTGCCGCGCGAATTGTCCGGCGGCATGCGCCAGCGCGTGGGCCTGGCCCGCGCCCTGGTGACGCAGCCCGATGTCCTGCTGATGGACGAGGCGTTCTCGGCGCTGGACGTGCTGACCGGCGAACGCCTGCGCAACGAGATTCTGGAGTTGTGGGACGGCGGTCAGATGCCGACCAAGGCCATGCTGGTGGTGTCGCACAACATCGAGGAAGCCGTGATGATGGCCGACCGGGTGCTGATTTTCGCCAGCAATCCAGGGCGCATCCGTGCGCAGCTGTCAATCGGACTGCCGCGCCCGCGGCGCGACGACAGCCATGAAATCCGCATGCTGATCGACGAGGTCTACGGCCTGATGACGGCAGGCGCCAAGCGCAAGCACGCTGCCGAGGAGCCGGTGCGCGCCAAGCTGTCCGACAGCCTGCCGGACGCCGACGTGGGCTCGATGGAAAGCCTGTTGGAACTGCTGGCCGACGAACGCTTCAACGGCCGTGCGGACTTGCCGCAACTGGTGGAAGAGAGCGACCTCACCGACGAGGACCTGCTGCCGCTGGCCGACGCGCTCAACATGCTGGGCCTGGCCCAGCTGGAGGCGGGCGACTTGATCATCACGCCAGTGGGGCAGAAGTATGTGGAGGGCGACTACGACCATCGCCGCGAAGTCTTCGGCAAGCAACTGCTCGAGAACGTGCCGCTGGCGGCCTTCATCCGTCACAGCCTGGACCAGGAGGCCAGCGGCCAACTGCGGGAAGAGTCTTTCCTCAAGCTGCTGCGCGAGCACATGGACCAGCAGGAGGCCGAGCGCGTGCTCAAGGTCGCCATCGAATGGGCGCGCCATGGCGAGGTGTTCGAGTACAACTACAACACCGGCATGATCCATCTGCCCGAGTCGGCCGAGGCTTGAGCGAGTGTGCGATTGGTACTTTGAATTGGGCGTGACTCAGTATTGTTCCTAGGGCGTTGGCACTGCCGCCAGAAAGTGAAGCCCTCACAATCAGGCCATGGCATCGGTTGTTCGGTTGTGATGGAAAAGTAGGTCAATGTGTTGCGCCGGTTTGGCTCGGTATTTTTATCGGGTCTGTCCTTGGGGCTGACGTTGGGACTGGCGCTGCAAGTGGGGTGGGCGCGCGCCGCTCCGCAGCCGTTGGTGATGTTGGTCGACGCGTCCATCGACATGCCATGGGCGCAGTTTGCGGGCCATGAGGTGGTGGGAGGCATCCATTTCGACATGGCGAGTGCTTTGGCCGCCAGCCTGCACCGCCCGGTGAAGCTGGAGCAGATGGCGCGCCGGCGCCTGGCCGAGAAGCTGGAAAGCGGCGAGGGCGATCTGGTCTGTGCGTCCAGTCCGGAGTGGCTGCCGGGCAATGTGGCCTGGAGCGTGCCCTTCATGTCGAGCGACGACGTGGTGGTCACGCGCAAGGACGTCCAGGCCGTCAAATCGGTTGACGATCTCTTGGGCCATACCCTGGGCACCATTGCCGGGTTTGCATATCCTGAACTGGAGAAGCGGCTGAGCCCGGGATTCGTGCGCGACGACGCCCCCAACATGATCTCCAACCTGCGCAAATTGAGCATGGGGCGCGTTGTCCATGCCGTGGTCAATCAGCGCAGCCTGATGTATTTGCAGCGAACGGGCGCATTCAAGCTGCCGATTCAAAAGCCTCTGGTTGCTGGCCACAACCAGACCGGCTGCGCCTTGTCCCGTCAGTCCAGCCTGAGCCTGGGCGAACTCAACGCCAGCATTCAGGCGTTGACCAAGGACGGCACCTGGGAGCGCATCAACGCGAAATACCGCTAGGTGCCGCGCATTCAGCCGGTGTTGCGCAGTCCCGCCGCGATGCCGTTGATCGACAAATGGATGCCGCGCTGGACGCGCTCCATGGCCGGGTCTTCGTCGCCTTGCTCCGCGCTCAGTGCGCGGTAGCGGCGCATCAGCTCGACCTGCAGGTGGTTGAGCGGGTCGATGTACGGGAAGCGGTGCTCGATGGAGCGCGCCAGCGCCGGGTTGGTTGCCAGGCGGTCGGTTTCTCCGGTGATCAGGGTCAGGGCCTCCTGTGTGCGCTCAAGCTCGGCCTGGATGGCGGCAAAGATGCGGCGGCCCAGCTTTCTGTCTTCCACCAGGTCGACATAGCGTTGCGCCAGGCCCAGGTCGGTCTTGGCCAGCACCATGTCGAGGTTGGAGAGCAGCGTGCGGAAGAAGGGCCATTGCCTGTACATGCGCTTGAGCAGGTTCAGGTGCTTGGCGCGCAGGGTCGGGTCCTGTTCGAGAAAGGCCGCCACGCCGGAGCCGAAACCCGCCCAGCCCGGCAGGGCCACGCGGCTTTGGCCCCAGCTGAAGCCCCAGGGAATGGCGCGCAGGTCCTCGATCGCCCGCGTAGCCTTGCGGCTGGCCGGGCGCGAACCGATGTTGAGCTCGGCGATTTCGCGAATCGGCGTGGCGGCGAAGAAGTAGTCGGCAAATCCCGGTGTTTCGTAAACCAGGCCTCGATAGGCCGCAAAACTGGCGTCCGACAAGGCTTGCGCCGCTTCCATGAAGCTCCTGGGCGCGTCTTGAGTGGGATGCAGCAGCGAGGCTTCCAGCGTGGCGGCCACCAGGGTCTCGAGATTGCGCCGGCCGATTTCGGGGTTGGCGTATTTGGAGGCAATCACCTCGCCTTGCTCGGTCAGGCGGATCTGGCCCTGCACCGTGCCGGGAGGTTGCGCCAGGATGGCCTGGTAGCTCGGGCCGCCGCCGCGGCCCACCGTACCGCCTCGGCCATGGAACAGGCGCAGCTTGATCTGGTGCTGCTGCTTCAATTCGTCGAACAGGCCTACCAGCGCGATTTCGGCGCGGTACAGCTCCCAAGAGCTGGTGAACACGCCGCCGTCCTTGTTGGAGTCGGAGTAGCCCAACATGATGTCCTGCTCGCCGCCTGAGGCCTTGATCAGCGAGGTGATGCCCGGCAGCGCGTAGAACTCGCGCATGATGGCGGGGGCCTCGCGCAGGTCACCGATGGTCTCGAACAGAGGGACGACGATCAGGTCGCTGGAGGCCTTGGTGTCGAGCGTGCCGTGCATCAGCCCCACTTCCTTCAGCAGCAGCAGTACTTCGAGCAGGTCGCTGACCGTCTCGGTGTGGGAAATGATGTAGTGGCGCAGCGCCTCGCGGCCAAAGCGCTGCAGGGCCTCGCGCGCCGCCTCGAAGACGGCCAGCTCGCCCAGCGTCTTGTCGCTGTAGGCGGCGCCGATCACGCGCAAGGGGCGGGCGTCCTGCAGCAGTTGCATCAGGAGGGCGCGCCTAGCCTCTTCATCGAGCGCGCCGTAGTCGTCTTGAATGCGTGCCTCGCGCAAAAGTTCGGCCACCACGAGTTCGTGCTGGTCGGAGCTTTGGCGCAGGTCCAGGGTCGCGAGATGGAAGCCGAACACGCGCACCGCGCGCATCAGCGGCTTGAGTCGGGGCGCTACCAGGGCGCCGGCATGGTTGTCGTGCAGCGAGGCCTCGATCGTGCGCAGGTCTTGCAGCAGTTCCTCGGCATTCTCGTAGGCATGCTGCGGCGCCACGGCATGGCGCAATGCCTCGGTGCCGGTGAGCGCCTGCAAGGTGGCGGCCAGGCGTGCGTACATGCCCGTGAGCGCCCGGCGGTAGGGCTCATCCATGCGGTGTTCGTTGCGGTCGGGGCTGCGCTCGGCCAGGGCCTGCATCTCGGGACTGATGCGGGCCAATCGCGCGGAGATGGAGAGTTCGGCGCCGAGTTCGTGCAACTCGGTCAGGTAGTGGCGCAAGGCCACTTCTGACTGTCGGCTCATGGCGTGACGCAGCGTGGCGGCGCCGACGTTGGGATTGCCGTCGCGGTCGCCGCCGATCCAGTGGCCCATGCGCAGGAAGCTGTTCAGGTCGTGCCCGGGCAGCGCTTCCTCGAGTTCGGCATACAGGCTGGGAATCTGCCGCAGGAAGGTGCTGGCGTAGTAGCTGAGCGCGTTCTCGATTTCATCGGCCACGCTGAGCTTCGAGTAGCGCAGCATGCGCGTCTGCCAGAGCTGGGTGATGCGGGCGCGCAGCAGGGTTTCGTTGTCGCGCAGCTCGCGTTCGGTGTGGAGGCGTTCGCACTGTTCCACGAGCTCGGCGATGGCACGTTCGGCGTCGAGGATGCTCTTGCGCTGGACCTCGGTCGGGTGGGCCGTCAGCACCGGCGAGATGAAGCCTTGCTGCAGCGTCCTGGCGATCTCGGTGGGACGCACGCCCGCTTCGTGCAGGCGCTCGAAGGCGTAGGCCAGCGAGCCGGCCTGCAGGCTGCCGGCCCGCTCATGGTGCTCGCGGCGCCGCACGTGATGGCGGTCTTCCGCGATGTTGGCCAGGTGCGAGAAATAGCTGAAGGCGCGGATCACGCAAACGGTCTGCTCGCCGGACAAGCTCTTCAACAGCTTGTCGAAGGTCTTTCCTGCCTGCGCGTCGCGCTTGAGCCGGAACGCCACCGAGAGTTTGCGCACGCGTTCGACCAGCTCGAAGGTGTCGCGGCCCTCCTGCTCGCGGATGACTTCGCCCAGGATGCGCCCCAGCAGGCGGATGTCGTCCATCAGCGGCTGGTTCTTGTCGGAGGCCAGCTGGCGCGGGCTGTGCTTGGGCGTCGGGGTCTTGCGGGACGTGCTGGCGGGCATGCGGCGGGCGGAAGAGGCGGTGCGGTCAGGCATTGGAAGTTCCGATTTCGTGGGGCGCAGGGATCAGTGGCCGAAGCGGGGTAATCGGGTATGTAACCAAATTACGCTTTTTGGACTTTATCAGTTTCTTTGAGCACTCTTTGACATGATGGCGTAGGAGTGGGGGTAGGCCTGAGATAGCATGTTGCGATGACGCAAAAACTTTTGATCGCTACGCGTGAAAGCCGCCTCGCGCTGTGGCAGGCCGAACACGTGAAGGCCTTGCTGGAAACCCATCTGGGGGCCTCGGTCGGACTCCTGGGTATGACCACGCGCGGCGACCAGATCCTGGACCGCAGCCTCTCCAAGGTCGGCGGCAAGGGCCTGTTCGTCAAGGAGCTGGAAATGGCGCTGGAGCGCGGCGAAGCCGATCTGGCCGTGCATTCGCTCAAGGACGTGCCCATGGACCTGCCGGCCGGGTTCGCCCTGGCGGCGGTGCTGCCGCGCGAGGATGCGCGGGATGCCTTTGTGTCCAACCGTTATGCGAGCCTTCGCGAATTGCCCGAGGGCGCGGTGGTGGGTACGTCCAGCCTGCGCCGCGTGGTGCAACTCAAGGCCTTGCGCCCCGACCTGCGCATCGAACCGCTGCGAGGCAACCTGGACACGCGCTTGCGCAAGCTCGACGAGGGCGGCTTCGACGCCATTGTCCTGGCCAGCGCCGGCTTGAAGCGCCTGGGCTTGGCCGACCGCATCCGCGGCTGCTTCAGCATCGAGGAGATGATCCCTTGCGCGGGTCAAGGCGCCCTGGGCCTGGAGCTGCGCGCCGACGCGCAGGCCTTGGCGGAGCGCCTGAATGCCGCGCTGTCGGACCGCCCGACCTGGCTGGCCACGCAGGCGGAGCGTGCAGTGTCGCGTGCCTTGGGCGGCAGCTGCAGCATGCCCTTGGCGGCGCATGCCGTATGGCACGAAGGCGCACTGCAACTGATGGCGGCCCTGGGGCACCCCGAGCAGACCGACAAGCCATTGCTGCGCGCCAGCCTGGGCGCAGCCGTTGCGGACGACGCCGACGCGCGCCAGTTGGGCGAGCGCGTGGCGCAGGCCTTGCAAACGCAGGGCGCAGCCCAGTATCTGGCCTCGAACTGATGGCCGTGTCTTGCGCAGCGCCATGCCCAAGACCCTGATCCTGACCCGGCCGCAAACGCAGGCCATCGAGTGGGCCACGTGCATGCAGGCCCTGGGTGTCGGCACGGAAACGCTGCCGCTGATCGCCATCGAGGGTGCCCCCGACCTCGAGCCAGTCCGGCAGGCATGGCACGTCCTGCCGCGGGCGGCGCTGGCGATGTTCGCAAGCCCGAACGCTGTGCAGCATTTTTTCCAGGCTCGACCTGAGCGTGTGGACGCGGTCTGGCCCGCGCAGACGCTGGCCGCCTGCGCGGGGCCAGGCAGTGCGAAGGCCTTGCAGCACGCCGGCGTGCCGGCGGCGCAAATCCGTCAGCCAGCGCCGGACGCAGCGAGCCTGGATTCGGAGCATCTATGGCTGCAGCTGCAGGACGGCCACTGGAGCGGCCGCCTGGTGCTCATGTTGCGCGGCGACGGCGGGCGCGATTGGCTGGCCGAGCAGTTTCGCACCCGGGGCGCCGAGGTGAGGGCGTACGCGGTCTATCGGCGCGCCTGTCCGAACTGGACCTCGAGTGAAACAGCGCTGTTGCACCGGGCGCTGGCGCAGCCGGCGGACCATGTCTGGCTCTTCAGTAGCTCGGAGGCGCTCGGCTACCTGAAACAACTGGCACCCCAAGGCGCAGATTGGTCGACCAGTACGGCAATTGCCACGCATGCGCGCATTGCTGAAGCGGCGACGGCTTTGGGGTTTACGCATGTGGTATTGGCGCGACCCGACGCGCCTGCCGTGGCACAAGCCG
Organism: Burkholderiaceae bacterium; assembly: GCA_019234815.1. Lineage (GTDB taxonomy): Bacteria > Pseudomonadota > Gammaproteobacteria > Burkholderiales > Burkholderiaceae_C > JAFALA01. The sequence continues at coordinate 68,780 of JAFALA010000068.1, forward strand.
TGCAAGCGCTGTCTGAACGGCCCCTACAATCATTTGCACCGTGAGCGACAACCCCATCTCCCCCATTGAAATGGCGATGCAGCCCAGTGCTGCCGCGCCCGCGCCGCAAGCCCCAGCGAGCGATGCGCCCTCGACGAATGCAGACACGGAGGCGCCTGCCCCGTCTGTTCAAGACAATCCCGCAGCGGCGAGGCCGCTGGACGGCCGACTCATTGCCGTGGCACTGATTGCGGTCGTGCTGGGCTTGGCCGCGCTGGTGGTGGCTTGGCAGGTCAGCAGCCAGCAGCGTGCGCTGGAGCGCGAGCTGGTGCGGCGCCAGGAGGCGAGCCAGATCCAGTCCGGCGAAGCAGATGCTGCCGCCAAGGCGGCGTTGGACCAGTCCCGAGACAGCGCCGCCAAGGTCGCGTTGCTGGATGCGCGCCTGGCCGAGGTGGCCTTGCAGCGCTCCCAGCTGGAGGAGTTGATCCAGTCGATGTCGCGTTCGCGCGATGAGAATGTGCTGAGCGATATCGACGCCTCGCTGCACGTGGCCATGCAGCAGTCCGGCATGACCGGCAGCGTCGAGCCGCTGGTTTCCGCGCTCAAGCAGGCCGACGAACGCCTCGCGCGCTACAAGCAGCCGCGCATGGAAGGCGTGAGGCGCGCGGTGGCGCGCGACCTGGACCGCGTCAAGGCGGTTTCGGTGGTGGACCTGGCCTCTTTGGCGATCAAGCTTGACGAGGTGGAGCGCCTGATGGACGAAATTCCGCTGCTGTCCGAAGCCGACAAGCGGATCGAGCCGGCCCCTGCCGGCCCGCGCTCCCCGCATGGCGATAAGATCGCATCGGCACCAGTGCGCGGCGGCGCCAAGGCAGTGGAGCAACAAGGCGAGTGGCAGCAGTGGTGGGAATGGTTCGACCTCAAGTGGGCGGATACCTGGGCGCAGGTCTGGACGGAGGCGAAGTCCTTGCTGCGCGTAACCCGGATCGATCATCCCGAGGCCATCTTGACCACGCCTTCTCAGAGTTATTTCCTGCGCGAGAACATCAAGCTGCGCCTGCTCAACGCGCGGCTGGCCTTGCTGAGCCGGCAATTCGACACGGCGCAGAGCGACTTGAGGGACACCCAGGCTGCGTTGGAGCGCTATTTCGACGCACGTTCGCGCAAGCAGGCGGTCGCCCTGGACCTGCTGCGGCAAGTGGCGGCGCAGGCACGCCAGGTGATCGTGCCCCGACCCGACGGCACGTTGGCCGCTGTTGCAGCGGCGGCGCATTGAGCCCGGAGCAGCGCGCATGCGGACCGTGATCTGGCTGGTGCTTCTATTTGTTGCGGCCGTGGTGGCCGCGCTCACGCTGGGCAGCAACGACGGCCTGGTCAGCATGTATTGGAAAGGCTGGCGGCTGGACGTGTCGCTGAACCTGTTCCTGTTGACCCTGGTGGCCGGTTGCTTCGCCTTGGTCACCCTGATTCAAACTGTCAGCTCGCTGGTCAGCCTGCCGCGGCGCGCGCGTGAATGGCGCATGGCCCGGCGCGAGCGCAGCGCCCAGCTGGCCTTGCGCGAAGCCTTGGGTGAGTTCTTTGGCGCCCGCTATGGCCGTGCCCAGAAAGCCGTGCAGCGGGCCTTGAACATCCAGTCGCAAACGCCCGATCTGGCGCAGGATGCGGGTTTCATGTCGTTGGCGCATTTGCTGGCAGCGCAAAGTGCGCATCGCCTGCAAGACAAGCGTCAGCGCGACGAACAGCTGCGCCTGGCGCTGGAGCTGGCGCATGGTTCCATCCAGGCGCGTGCGCAGGAAGAGGGCGCACGCCTGATGGCGGCTGAATGGGCGCTCGAAGACCGCGATGCCGGACGCGCCTTGGCTATGCTGCGCGAACTCAGCCCCGGCGTGGCCAGGCGCACCCAGGCTTTGCGGCTGAAGCTGCAGGCCGCGCGCTTGTCCAATCTGCCGCTTGAGGCGCTGCGCACGGCGCGGCTGCTGGCCAAGCACCAAGGCTTTTCCAAGCTGGCGGCGCAGGGTTTGCTGCGCTCGCTGGCGTTCGAGGCGCTGGATGCGGCGCGCGACGTCGACCAGTTGCGTGGCATCTGGCTGCAGCTCGACGGCGCTGACCGGCGCGATGTGTTCGTGGCCGCCCGTGCCGCCACCTGTGTGGCCAATCTGGGGGCGCCCGAAGATGGGCGCGGATGGCTGAGGCCCTCGTGGGACGTGTTGTCCGAACTCTCGGCAGACGAGCGCACGGCGCTGTGCGAGGCCTTTGTGGTTTGCGTGTCCGGCCTGGGGCCGGAATGGCTGCAGCGGCTGGAGCATGCCGTGCAAAGTTTCCCGCGCGAACCCATCATGGCCTATGCCCTGGGCCATGCCCTGGCCGAGCGGCAGCTGTGGGGCAAGGCGCGTCTGACGCTGGAACGTATCTGCGACGACCTCAAACTTCCCGCGCGCGCGCGCCGTCGCTGCTGGATCACCTTGGCTGAACTGGCATCGCGCGACGAAGACATGGAACGCCGCGCGCGCTGCTTCGAGGCGGCGGCATTGCTGGCTTGAGTGCGCGCGGGGCCTAAGGCCAATTCGTGTGCAGGTCTTGAAGTCAGCGAATTTTCCGTGCTAGAATGCAAGGCTTCGGCGGCTGTAGCTCAGTTGGATAGAGTACTTGGCTACGAACCAAGGGGTCGTGGGTTCGAATCCTGCCAGCCGCACCATGTTGAGTGGTGCTACGTCGAAAAAATAATAAAAAACAATGAGCCTAGCGCTATCCAGGGCTCATGAAGTTTTGAGATCATGAATGTGTTTGAGTGCAAGAAATCAGAGATTTTTGATTTCAAGCTTCAAAAATGTGTCATAATCAAAAGCTCAAGTTTTGCGGCTGTAGCTCAGTTGGATAGAGTACTTGGCTACGAACCAAGGGGTCGTGGGTTCGAATCCTGCCAGCCGCACCAACAATAAGAAAAGAAGAACGGGTTAGATGCCTTGGCGTCTAACCCGTTTTTTCATGCCCGGTCCGCAGTTGCGGACTGGAGCATCGCTTACTTCGGCATCGTCTACTTCGGTTGTTCGTTCGGCTGTTCGTTGCCGTAGGTCTTGACCAGGTAGTCGACGATCTCGGGGATGTCCTCCTCCTGGACGGGCGCGTTGAAGACCTTCTTCATGCGATTGACCATGGCGTTCCAGTAAGGGCGTGCGGCCGTGGGCGGTTGGTAGGCGATGTACTCGGCCGAGTGGCAGGCATAGCAGACCGATGCCTTGGCAAAACCTGGCAAGGCGCTGGCCTTCAGCTGTACGGTGTCGGCCGGTGCCGAGTAGCTCTTGGTGGTGGCCAGGCTGGCTGGTGGCGCCATGAAGCTTGCCAGCATCAGCGACGCGGCAAGGCAATGCCGGACCAAGCTTTGTGTGTTCAACATCATCGCGCTCCTCAAACCGCCGTCAGCTTGATCGACTCAACCCCGTTGCGCATGTAGCCGCTGGGGTTCCACAGGGCCTCCAGAGGTTGGCTCTGGCCTGACCGATTGAATGCGCGTACGCGCAGGTCGTAGGCGCCCGGGTCGGGTGTAAAGCCGAACTTGAATTCACGGAACGAGAAGCGGCCTATGTCTTCACTCAGGTGCGCCCCACGCCAGCTTTGGCCGCCGTCGAGCGAGTAGGCGACTTCGCGGATGCCCTGGCCGCCGTCGAAGGCGATGCCGCGCACTTCCTGCGCCTGGCCGGCAGCGATGCGTGCGCCGTCCTTGTGCGAGGTGATGAATGAGCGCACGTTCAGCCGGCTGATGGGCCGGGTCGATGCGGCGTTCTTGCCTGGCTCGGTGCAGGCGCAATCGTTGTCGGGTACGCGGTAGCCGGTTTTCATCCAGAAACCGTCGAACTCGTGGTCGATGACCTCGATCCTGGACAGGTGCTTGATCCAGTAAGTACCGAAGTAGCCGGGCACGATCAGCGCCACGGGAAAGCCGTTGAGGAAGGGCAACTCGGCGCCGTTCATCTGGTAGGCCACCATCACCTCGCCGTCGATGGCGTGGTGGATGTCGAGCGCCTTGACGAAGTCGCCACCGCCCATCAGCGCGAAGTCCAGGCCCTGGAAGGTGACTTGACGCGCCTTGTCACTGATCTCGGCGCGGGCCAGGATGTCCTTGAGCGGCACGCCGAGCCAGTGCGCATTGCCCATGGCGCCGTTGCCAAGCTGGCCGCCGGTAGTGCGCGGGCTGAAGAAGCCGCGGCTGTTGCCGGAGCACTGTTTGACAGCGACGACCTCGACCGGTTTGAACTGCGTCTTGAGCTCCAGCATGCTGAGCTCGAACGGCTTGCCGCAGGCATTGCCGCCGATCTTGATGAGGTGCTTGTCACTGTCGATAGGGGGCGGCAGGCCGTTGTTGTGGTAGCGCACGAAAAAGGCATCGTTGGGTGTGATCAGGCCCTCGTTGAACACCTCGAAGGGCGTTTCGAGCTGGGGTGGACGCGTTGTCAAGACGATCAGTTCGCGCTTCTCCGGGAAGGCGATCATGTGGCGCCGGCCGTTGGCGAAGGGCATGTCGATGGAATCGGTGGCGCAGGCGGTGCCAGCAACCGAGCCGAGGCCCGCCCCGGCGACCCACGCCGCTCCGTCTGACAGCAGGCGGCGGCGCGAAAGCTTCTTGGTGTCGTGATTGAACATGGTCTTGGAGGGGCGTGTTGATGCTGGCAGGCGAACTTGAACAGGAGGCACAGGATAGAGGGGATCATGCCTTTGCCTCTGCCAGTGTGCGTCTGGAATTTATCCCATGGCGACGCAACGATACCCGGTTTTCATGTGCATTGCTGATGCGGCTGCGGCCATGCGTCAAAGCTCGGACAATACCCAGCCATGAGCAAAGCATTCACAAAGGAGTCCGACCAGGACGACGATGACGACGCCCCAGGCCTGCCGGCCCTGCCCAAGGGGGCGCGCAATTACATGACACCGCAGGGCTACGCCCGTCTGCGCGAGGAGTTCATGACGCTGCTGGACGTGGAGCGGCCCAAGGTGGTGGAGGCGGTATCGTGGGCGGCCAAGAATGGCGATCGTTCAGAGAACGGCGATTATCTTTACGGCAAGAAGCGTTTGCGCGAGATCGACCGCCGCTTGCGCTTCCTGACCAAGCGACTGGATATCGCAGAGGTGGCCGATCCGAGCGTGCACCATGGCAAGGATCAGGTGTTCTTCGGCGCGACCGTCACCTATGCGAATGCACGGGGGGAGGAGCGCACCATCACAATCAAGGGCATCGACGAGTCCGACAGCCTGAAGGGTGAGGTCAGCTGGATCGCGCCGATCGCCCGGGTCCTGCTCAAGGCCCGCGAAGGCGACGAAGTGCAATTGATGACGCCCGGCGGCCTGGAACGCTTGGAGGTGCTGGAGGTTCGCTATCCAGCGCCAGAAGGTTCAGGACTCAAGTCAAAGGCTTGACGCGCCAGGCTCGCAGCACGGGCGGTGAACGTTTGAGCGTGCGAAGCACGTCGGCCAGGTGCAGGCGGTCGCGCACGCGCAATAGCAGCTGCATTTCGGCGGGCTCGCCTTCCTTGGCTTCATTGTTCATGGCGATGTGGGCAATGTCGGCCTCGGCCGAACTCACGGCGGTGGCGATTTGCGCCAGCACGCCCTTGTCGTTGCGCATCAGCAGGCCCAC
>JAFALA010000003.1 GCA_019234815.1 Burkholderiaceae bacterium
CGGCGCGCAGGCGCACCCGCGAGCGGATGCCGTTCGCCACCAGCGCCTGGTGCGTCTCGGAGAGCCCGCGCTCGATGGGCAGCCCGGCGTGCTCGATCGACGACGAGGCGGCCGCCCCCGTGCCGCCCTCGAAGCCGGACACGTCGATGGTGTCGGCGCCCGCCTTGGCGATGCCCACGGCGATGGTGCCGATGTCGGTGACCGCCGGGATCTTCACGCTCACCCGCGCCGCCGGGTTCACCTGCTTGAGGTTGTAGATGAGCTGGGCGAGGTCCTCGATCGAGTAGATGTCGTGGTGGGGCGGCGGCGAGATCAGCCCGACGCCCGGCGTCGAGCGCCGCACCCGGGCAATGTTCTCGTCGACCTTGTGGCCGGGCAGCTGGCCGCCTTCGCCCGGCTTGGCGCCCTGGGCCATCTTGATCTGGATCTGGTCGGCGGAGACCAGGTACTCGGTCGTCACACCAAAGCGGCCCGAGGCCACCTGCTTGATCTTGGAGCGCAGCGAGTCGCCGGCCTTCAGTTCGTAGTCGGACGCGATGACCTTGGCGCCGATCACGTCGCTGACCTTGGTACCTTCGACGATGGGGATGCCTTTGAGCTCATTGCGGTAGCGGGCCGGGTCTTCACCGCCCTCGCCGGTGTTGCTCTTGCCGCCGATGCGGTTCATGGCCACGGCCAAGGTGGCGTGCGCCTCGGTGCTGATGGAGCCCAGCGACATCGCGCCTGTGGCGAAGCGCTTGACGATCTCGGCGGCCGGTTCGACCTCCTCCAGCGGAATCGCCTTGGCCGGATCGACCTTGAACTCGAACAGGCCGCGCAGCGTCAGGTGGCGGCGGCTCTGGTCGTTGATCAGCTGCGCGTATTCCTTGTAGGTCTCGAACTTGCCCGAGCGCGTGCTGTGCTGCAGCTTGGCGATCACGTCGGGCGTCCACATGTGCTCTTCGCCGCGGGCACGCCAGGCGTATTCGCCGCCGGCGTCCAGCATATTGGCCAACAGCGGATCGTCGCCAAATGCGGCGCGGTGCAGGCGGATCGCCTCTTCTGCCACCTCGAACACGCCGATGCCGCCGACCTGCGTGGGCGTGCCGCGGAAGAACTTCTCGACGAACTCCGCCTTCAGGCCGATGGCTTCGAAGATCTGCGCACCGCAGTAGGACATATAGGTCGAGATGCCCATCTTGGACATGATCTTCGACAGCCCCTTGCCAATTGCCTTGATGTAGTTGTAGATGGCCTTGTCGGCCGACAGATTGCCTGGCAGCTCGGCGTGCATGGCCGCCAGGCTTTCCAGCGCCAGATAGGGGTGGACCGCCTCGGCGCCAAAGCCTGCCAGCACGGCGAAGTGGTGGATCTCGCGCGCACTGCCGGTCTCGACCACCAGGCCGGCCGTGGTGCGCAGGCCTTCGCGCACCAGGTGGTGGTGCACGGCCGACAGGGCCAGCAGCGCCGGGATCGCGACGCGCTCGGCGCTCAGTTGGCGATCACTGATGATCAGGATGTTGTGGCCGCTCTTGATCGCATCCACGGTCTCGGCGCACAGAGAGGCCAGCTGCGCTTCCACGCCCTCGCGGCCCCAGCCCAGCGGGTAGGTGATATCGAGTTCGTAGGGCTTGAACTTGCCGTGGGTGGTGGCCTCGATGTTGCGCAGCCGCGCCATGTCCTTGAAATCAAGAATGGGCTGCGACACTTCCAGGCGCATGGGTGGGTTGACCGCGTTGATGTCCAGCGGATTCGGCTTGGGACCCACGAAGCTGTTCAGCGACATCACGATGCTCTCGCGGATCGGGTCGATCGGCGGGTTGGTGACCTGCGCGAACAGCTGCTTGAAATAGTTGTAGAGCGACTTGTCCTTGCTCGACAGCACGGCCAGCGGCGAGTCGTTGCCCATCGAGCCTATGCCCTCCTCACCCGTGGTGGCCATGGGCGCCATCAGGAACTTGAAGTCTTCCTGGCTGAAGCCGAAGGCCTGCTGGCGGTCGAGCAGGGACGCCGAGAAGGTGGCGGGCTGGACCTCGCCAACCGCGATGTCGCCCAGCTTGACGCGCACGTTCTCGATCCACTGGCGATAGGGGCGCGCGTTGGCGTACTGGTTCTTCAGCTCCTCGTCGTCGACGATGCGGCCCTGCTCCAGGTCGATCAGGAACATCTTGCCGGGCTGCAGGCGCCACTTCTTGACGATCCTGCTTTCGGCGATCGGCAGCACGCCGGATTCGGACGCCAGCACCACCAGGTCGTCGTCGGTCACCACATATCGAGCAGGCCGCAATCCGTTTCTGTCCAGCGCGGCGCAGACCTGGCGGCCGTCGGTGAACACCATGGCGGCCGGGCCGTCCCAGGGCTCCATCATCGCGGCGTGGTACTCGTAGAAGGCGCGGCGGCGCGGGTCCATCAGCTCATGCTGTTCCCAGGCTTCCGGGATCATCATCATGGCGGCGTGCGCGAGCGGGTAGCCGGCCATGGTCAGGAGCTCGATCGCGTTGTCGAAGGTGGCCGTGTCGGACTGGTGCTCAAAGCTGATCGGGTAGAGCTTTTGCAGGTCGTCGCCCAGCACCGGCGACTTCATCACGCCTTCGCGGGCGCGCATCCAGTTGAAGTTGCCCTTGACGGTGTTGATCTCGCCGTTGTGCGCCACCATGCGATAGGGGTGGGCCAGCGGCCACTCGGGGAAGGTGTTGGTCGAGAAGCGCTGGTGCACCAGCGCAATGGCCGAGACCACGCGCGGGTCCGACAAGTCCTTGTAGTACTTGCCGACCTGGTCGGCCAGCAGCAGGCCCTTGTAGATGACCGTGCGGCAGCTCATGCTGGGCACGTAGTACTCGCGGCTGTGCGTCAGCTTCAGGGCCTGGATGGCGCTGGACGCGGTCTTGCGGATCACGTAGAGCTTGCGCTCCAGCGCATCGGGAACAATGACGTCGGCGCCACGGCCGATGAAGACCTGGCGGATGATCGGTTCCTTCTCGCGCACCGTGGGCGACATGGGCAGCTCGGCATCGACCGGCACATCGCGCCAGCCCAGCAGCACCTGGCCCTCGGCCTTGATGGCGCGCGCCAGCTCCTGCTCGCAGGCCAGGCGCGATGCATGCTCCTTGGGCAGGAAGATCATGCCCACGCCGTACTCGCCGGGAGGCGGCAGCGCGACGCCCTGTTTGACCATTTCCTCGCGGTAGCAGAGGTCGGGAATCTGGATCAGGATGCCGGCGCCGTCGCCCATCAGCGCATCCGCCCCCACGGCGCCGCGATGGTCGAGGTTTTCAAGAATCTTCAGGCCCTGCTGGACGATGCCATGCGCCTTCTGGCCCTTGATGTGCGCCACGAAGCCGAGGCCGCAGGCGTCTTTCTCATTGGCGGAACGGTACAGGCCGCGCTCGGCCAGCTCTTGTATTTCTTGGGCAAGGGTGCCTTGGGGTGCCGCCATAGCGAGTCTCCGCGATCAAAAAGAGGGATGCACGGAATTTAATGCGCCGCAGCAAATCAGACAAGAACGAATAAATAGGGTCAGTCTCATTTATTGAAATTCAATCGCGTGCACTATTTTTTAATTAGGGACAGTCTTGTGGATCTTTTTGGGGCGGCCGCGCGGACGCGGAACCAGCGGCTGGTCCGTGTGCTTGGCCAGTTCCGCCTTGAACGCAGCGGAGCCCAAGGGCCAGGAGCCTTGCACGGCGGCCTCAATGGCTTGCTGCTCCTGGGGCGATACGCCCTCTTCAAGAAAGCGGGCATAGCGCTGATCGCGCTCAAAAGGCGTATTGCCCATGGCCCAGAATCCAGCGTGATCGGTGACCAGGGGATCGCGCCGGGCACCCAAATGGTGCGCCGCGCTCGACCAGGGATAGTCCTGCGCCCTCAGGTTCAAGCCCAGGGAGACCGGCAACAGGTCGATGAAGCGCATCAGCTGGAGCAAGTGCGGGCCGGCTTCCAGTGGCGCGGCCCTGTAGCGGCCATCCCACAGACCTCCGCTGCGCTGATGGCGGCGGTTGAACACGGCGGCAAAGCGCCGCCCCAGCGACTGCATCATGCGGCTGAGCGACTGCGCTTCGGGCGGCGTGGCGAGCAGGTGCAGCCGGGCAGGCGTCAGGGCATAGGCATGCACGGCCACCCGGTGCAAAGCGGCGCTTTCCTGCAGGCTGGCGAGAAAATGGGCGCCGTCTTCATCGTCGAGCACAAAAGGCTGGCCGTTGTGGCCGCGCTGCACCAGGTGATGCACATGCCCGGCGATGGCCAGCCGTGGAAGTCTTGCCATGGGGAGGTCCTATAGTCTGTCCCCATTATTTTGCGCAAGAATTCGTCAGCTGAACAGCTTCAGGCCCGTGAGCCGCTCGTGCTCGCGCAAGGCGAACCGGTCGGTCATGCCGGCAATGTAGTCCGCGCAGGCGCGCGGATGGTCGGCCTGATCCGCAAAGTCGGACGGCAGCAGCGCCTTGTCGGCCAAATAAAGGCGGAACAGGTCTTCCACGACCTGCTCGGCCCGGGCCCGGGTCTCGTGCACCTTGGGGTGGCGGTACAGGTTGGCAAACAGAAAGCGCTTGAGCTCGCTGCTTTCCTTGCGCATCTGCGCGCTGAAACGCACCAGGGGCGGCGCCTGGCGGACTTCGTCCAGGCTGTTCACTCCCGCCTCATTGATGGCCGCCGAGGTTGCATCGATGATGTCGTACACCTGCTGCGAGAGCATGCGGTGTATGGTCTCGAACAGCAGCCGCCGGCCCTGCAGTTGCGGGTAGTCGATCAAGGTCGAGCGCAGATAGGTGGCCACCAGCGGCACCTGCTCCAGTTGCGCCAGATCGAGCAGGCCCGAGCGCACGCCGTCGTCGATGTCGTGCGCGTTGTAGGCGACTTCGTCGGCCAGGTTGCAGAGCTGCGCCTCCAGGCTGGGCTGGCCGCCATGGATGAAGCGGTAGGCCACGCCGCGAGGCTCCTGCGCCTCCAGTTGCAGCGCCTGCCGTTTGCCGCAATGCTTCAGGATGCCTTCGCGGCTCTCGAAGCAAAGATTCAATCCGTCGAACGCCGGGTAGCGCTGCTCCAGCCGGTCGACCACGCGCAGGCTTTGCAGGTTGTGCTCGAAGCCGCCGTGGTCTTTCATGCAGACGTTCAGCACATCCTGCCCCACGTGGCCGAAAGGCGTGTGGCCCAAATCGTGCGCCAGCGCGACGGTCTCGACCAAGTCCTCGTCCAGCCTCAGGCTGCGCGCAATGGAGCGGCCAAGCTGCGCCACTTCCAGCGAATGGGTCAGGCGGGTGCGGAACAGATCGCCTTCATGGTTGAGAAAGACCTGCGTCTTGTAGACCAGGCGACGAAACGCCGTGCTGTGCACGATGCGGTCGCGATCGCGCTGGAAGTCGCTGCGCGTGGGTGCAGCCGATTCGGCAAAGCGGCGCCCGCGCGTCTGCTCCGGATGCGCGGCGGCGGGGTGAAGCGCCCCGCTCATCATGCTGCCGCAAGCAAAGAATGCGCCCGGATCACGTCGGCGACCAGATCCAGCGCTGCGCCCCGCATCACGGCCTTGCCTAGCGACTCGATCAGCACGAAACGGATCTCGCCGCCCTCGGCCTTCTTGTCGACTTGCATCAGTTCAATGAAGCGTTCAGGTGCCATCGCCGGGGCCTGCGTGGGCAAGCCCGCCCACGCCACCAGACGCTGCATGCGCGCCAGAAAACTCGCCGGCATCAGCCCCAGGCGCACGGACAGGTCGCTGGCCATCACCATGCCGCAACCCACGGCTTCGCCATGCAACCAGGCGCCGTAGCCCATGCCGGTCTCGATCGCATGGCCAAAGGTGTGGCCGAAATTCAGGATGGCGCGCAGGCCCTGCTCGCGTTCATCCTGCCCGACCACCCAGGCCTTGATCTCGCAGCTGCGCCGCACGGCATAGGCCAGCGCGGCGCGGTCGCGCGCCAGCAAGGCGTCCATGTTGGATTCCAGCCAGTCCAGAAATGCTGCATCGGCAATCGGACCGTACTTGATGACCTCGGCCAAGCCGGCAGACAGCTCGCGCTGGGGCAAGGTGTCCAGCGTGGCCAGATCGGCTATCACGCGCTCGGGTTGGTAGAACGCACCCAGCATGTTCTTGCCCAGCGGGTGGTTGATGGCAGTCTTGCCGCCCACAGACGAGTCCACCTGCGACAGCAAAGTCGTCGGCACCTGAACAAACGGGACGCCGCGCATGTAGATGGCGGCGGCAAAGCCCGTCATGTCGCCGATGACGCCGCCGCCCAGCGCGAACAGCACGGTCTTGCGGTCGGCCGCATGGGCCAGCAGTTGATCGACGATGGCATTGAGCGAATGCCAGTCCTTGTAGGCCTCGCCATCCTTCAGGATGACAGTCAACACTTGAGGGTAATGCGGCTGCAATTGCGCCTGCAGGCGAGCCAGATAGAGCGGCGCCACCGTCTCATTGCTGACGATCAGGGCACTGCGCGCGCGCGGCAGGCCCTGCCAGGATGAGGCCTGGTCCAGCAGGCCCGCGCCAATGTGGATGGCATAGCTGCGGTCGCCCAGATCAATGTCAACGACAGTGTTTGCAGCATCAACAGGCGACATGGCGGCACTTGGAAGATTCATCGTGCCCGCAGTTTACGGGCTCCACGGCAAGGCGCCCTACTTCGTCGGCCCTGAACAACTCGTTTTCAGCCGCGCGCAAGCGCCGGTCGGCGTGAGATGACGCTTCCGGGCGGCGACGCGCCCGTCGCCATTGCCATCCCCAGCGTGATCGCCATGGCGATCAGGGCCAACAGAGCGCAGTAAAGCACAC
>JAFALA010000119.1 GCA_019234815.1 Burkholderiaceae bacterium
GATCAGGTCGCGCATCGCCAGGATATAGTTGCCGCGGTGGCCAGGGCTGTGGATGAAATCGCTCGGCGCGGTGGTGCGGATCTCGAGCGGCAGGCCGCCGGCGGCGCGGATCGCCTCCTTCACCACCTTGGCGATGCCGTCGAGATGAGAAAAGCAGATCGCCAACTCGGATGATGTGTTGATCACCGCGATCTTCGGCTTCTCCATATCGGCGTCGGTCAGGCCGAGCGCGCGCCACTGTGCGCGGCGCACCGCCCAGAACGAGGTGCCGCGCTCGAAATTGCTGCGGAGTTTTTTGTTCATCCTGCGATCAACGCTTCTTCTTGGTCACTTCGACGACGCCGTTATCCGCATCGACCTTCACCCAGTCCCCGGTTTCAATCACCTTGAGCGGATCCTGATCGAGCTCGGTCATGGCCGGCGCATGGGTCACGACGGCGCCGAGGGCGACCTTGGTGGTCATCTTGTTGAAGATCATCGCCCTGGGGGCGACATTGTTGAGCCGAGTCATATGGAAATAGGCCGACCAGCCTGACGAGCCCTTCGCACCCGGAAACACCAGCACTTTGTCTTTGAAGCTCACGCCGCGCAGTTCATGGCGGCGCTCGATGACGGTGCCTTCGCGTTCATTGATGCCGCCCCAGCCGGAGATGGTGTCGCGCGTGACCAGCGCTTCGCCTTCCGCGCATCCGCCCACGACCTTGCGGCCGCGCAGGACGATCTTGGTCGTGCTCTCAACCTCGGTGACGCTCATTGCAAGCCTCCGGTCCAGCGGCCGCTGATCGCCGCCTCAACGCAATCCTTTACGGAACCGAACCAGACCGGAAGACCGACGATCGCCGGCAGGTAGTGCGCTTGCTTCGCCGAGTCGGTCGCGATCACGCGCGTGCCCTTCGGCACGTGGCGCGAAATCGCCGGACAGGTGTCGCTCATCACCATGCCGCCGGCATCGCGGATCATTTTCACATAGCCGTTGCGTTCAGCGACTTCGCGCAGCGCCCGCGGTGTGTGCACCCAGAGCTGGGTGTTGGGGCTGATCTTGCGGCCTTCCAACATGGAGGCGATCAACCAGACCTGCTCGATAGCATTATGCGGGCATCCCAGCATGACGAAATCGACGTTGCGTTCAGTGGCGCAGTTGAGCGTGTCATAGGCGAGCTTGCGCTCGGCGGCGCCGAAGCGAAGCGTCTCCTGGCACTGGCGTCCACCAAACGCCTCATCAATCGAGTTCACTTCCGGTGTGACGCCAGGGATGTGATACATCTCAACGCCTCCCGAGGATGCAGCCGCTGCGCCAAAGTGTTTGAGCTTGATCAGGCTCGGCTGGCGCATTTTGCCGGTGAGGACCGGGATATCCTCCTGCACGATCTCGCCCAGCCAGTAACCGAGGAGACCCCAATCCATGATGTCATCGACCTCGACGTCGACATTGACCAGGTGGGTCCCGCGCCGGTTCTCCGGGATGTGAAAACCCCAATACGGAATGCGGCCGGTCAGCGCTGCGGCGCCGGTGCTTTCCTTGCCCTCGGTGTTGGTGCGCGCCCCAAGGACCGAGTTGCAGTAGACGACGGCGGAGGATTCCATCCAGGCGCAGTGCTCGCCGCGCACCGGCACGTTGCCGACCTGATAGGGCGTGCAGGTCGCAAACATGTTGATGCCGAGCGCGCCAAAATGCCCCTCGGCCTTTTTCTGTTGATCGGCAAGTTCGTCGGCGATGCCCTGCGTCCGCCAATTCTCATTGTCGATGCCGGTGATCAGTTGGCAGGTGTTGACCGCCATTTTCGGGATCGGCACGACCTCGCGGCTGTCGAGATTGAGCTCGGAATAGACCGCATCGTAGCCTTTAGCGACAAGCGCCCGTACCGATGGCGTTGATGCATTGAAGGCGCCGGCGACGTTCTGTGTTTCAACTAATCGTTCCGCTCCGAGCGCCTCGCCGTAGCGCATCAGCAAGTCCATCGCCTTTTGCTTGGCCGCTCCCTCGCGGCCGTCGAGCATTGCCCGTTCCGCGTCGGTGAGCCTCATGCGTGCGTCCTCTCGGCCTGGCGCTTTTCTTCCGCGTGCCGTTTCTCCTCGGCCGAAAGCTCCGACCGCGGCTGCGCGTCGTTGCGCTCGAGGTTGTCATGCAGGCGCCGCCCCAAAGAGGCGATATCGATTTGATGCACGCTGCCGCTGCCAGCGAGATCGAGGGCATGCGCAGCGGCGGCGCCCATGGCGATGCACGGACCCATGACCCGCACGCTTGAGAGCGCCGCCAGATCCGCATCGATGCAGCGGCCCGCCGCGACCAGGTTATCGGCTTCCGCCGGCGTAAGGCTACCGAGCGGAATGTAATGGGTGTGGTCCTCGGGAAACGTCTGCCACACGTAGCCGGCGCCGTGGTCGTGCAGCTCGATCGGCCAGGCGGTGCGGCCGATCGCATCGGGAAACCTGGTGCCGTTGCGCACTTCATCAACGCTGAGCTGATGCCGGCCGACGATCCAGCGCGTCTGCCGGATGCCAGGATTGCCATAGGCGCGCACGCGCGACTGGCCAAAACACTTGGGAAACTCGGCCTTGAGAAATTGCACCGCGCGATCAGCCTGTGCCTTGCCCTCGAGCTGGCTCTTCGCGGCGGCCAACGGCTCCAGCGGCGTCTCGGTATGCGTCATGTTGAGGACCGCGATGCCGCGTCCCGGAATGACGAACGACACAGCGTTGCGGCGGACCAACTGATAGGCGTCGCCCTTCTCCGTCATGCGCGCGGCGATTTCCTCCCGCGTCGGATGGCTCGCCTCGTCGATATTCTCCAACACCACCATCTGGGTCCCGTAGACCTGCCGGCTTGCCGACTCGCGGCAGGCAAAGCCTGCCTGCCAGGTCAGCGCCGCGTCGCCGGTGGCATCGACAAAGCCGGTGGCCGAAAGCCGCATGTCGCCGTAGCGGGTCGCAAGCTCGAGCTCCTTCACCCGCCGGCCATCGAGGTGAACGTCGCGCAGCACCGCCCCGAGGATCACCGTGATGCCGGCCGCGCGGATCTGCTCCTCGACCCAGCGCCCGAGCGCGATCTCGTCGTAGTAGACAACCGTGGTGACCGGCCCATGCCGGCGATAGAGCGCGCCGGGGATCTTGCCGAGGTCGCGCAAGATGTCCTCGGCGATCCCGTAGGTGAACTGGTGTCCGTGCGTGCCGTTGGCGAACAGGCCGCAGAACGTGCCGATGATGGAATTGACCGCCTGGCCCCCCAAGGTCGGCAGGCCGTCGATAATTGCTACCCGGCGGCCGAGCCGCGCGGCTTCCAGGGCCGCCGACACGCCGGATATGCCGGCGCCAACAACGCAGATATCCACGGAGACGTGTTGCGCCGCCTTGCTTTGCCGGCGCACGATCTTGGTATCGGCCGCCGCAGAACTCTCTTGCACCATGGCCTTCCTCCGCCCGCCAGATCCCCGTCCGCGGGCGGGCCGACAATGCGAAGCTTAGGACGCGATGGCAAGGGCGGGCCTAGTCACTTTGGCATCATCCAAAACCATGGCGGCGCCCTTCTCGGCGATCATCATGGTGGGCGCATTGGTGTTGCCCGAGGTGATGGTCGGCATCACCGACGCATCGATGACGCGAAGCCCATCCAGGCCGATCACGCGCAGGCGCGCATCGACCACGGCGTTGCCGTCATGCACCGATCCCATCCGGGCGGTTCCTACCGGATGAAAGATCGTGGTGGCGTGGGTGCGAAAGGCTTCAAGCAACGCGTCGTCATCATCGTCGCGGACCTGAGGCCCGGGCCGGATTTCCACCGGACGATACGGCGCAAGGGCCTTACGGCCCATGATGCGTCGGGTGATGCGGATGGACTCGATCGCCAGTTCGCGATCGTCCGGTGTCGACAGATAGTTGAAGCGCAGCTCCGGCGCGGCCGTGACGTCTGCGTTCTTGAGCCGCACCGTGCCCCGGCTCGTTGGCCGGCACGCGTAGACCGACATGGTGATGGCCGGGAACGGGTGGAAGTTGCTCTTCATGCCCGGAGCGACGCGCGAGAACGGCAACACCGTGAAGGCCAGGTTGGCGCGGTCGCGGTCCTGGTCCGAGCGCAGGAAAATGCCGAGTGGCGACGGGCCCATGGCCATGGGACCGCGCCGCAGCAGCGCATATTCCAGCGCGATGCCGACCCGTCCAAACGGGGCGTTATAGCGCTGATTGAGGGTGTGTGTTCCTTCCAGGCGGTAGGTCAGCAGCATCTGCAGGTGGTCCTGCAGGTTGGCGCCCACGCCGGCCAAGTCTTGCAGCGGCGTGATGCCATGCGCTTGCAGCAGGGCGGCCGGCCCGATGCCCGAGAGCTGCAGCAGCTGCGGCGAGCCGATGGCGCCCGCCGCGAGCAGCAGTTCGCCGCCCGGCTTGAGACGCGCCGTCTGCAGGCCCTGCGCCGTCAGGACCTCGGCGCCGCTGCAACGCGGCCGGCCGTCGGCGTGCTCAAAAACCAGCCGACGCACCTGGGCCTGCGTCCACAGTTCGAAATTGGGCCGGCGGGTGCAGGTCGGGCGCAGGAAGGCCTTGGCCGCATTCCAGCGCCAGCCGGCATGCTGGTTGACCTCGAAATAGCCCACGCCCTCGTTGCTGCCGCGGTTGAAATCGTCGGTGGCCGGGATGCCCGCCTCGACGGCGGCGCGGGCGAAGGCGTCCAGGATGTCCCAGCGCAAGCGCTGCTTCTCGACCCGCCACTCGCCGCCGCTGGCATGCAGGGCCCTGAAGTCGTCGCTGGCGGCCCATTCGGGCGGCACGTCCTCGTCCAGGCGCCAATGGTTTTCGTGCTGCCTGAAATAGGGCAGCACGCGCTCCCAGCGCCAGTCCTCGTCGCCGGTCGCCTGCGCCCAGGCCTCATAGTCGCGCGACTGGCCGCGCATGTAGATCATGCCGTTGATGCTGGAACAGCCGCCCAGCACCTTGCCGCGCGGATAACGCAGGCGCCGGCCATTGAGACCGGGATCGGGTTCGGTCTGGAACATCCAGTCGGTGCGCGGGTTGCCTATGCAATACAGATAGCCGACCGGGATGTGGATCCAGTGGTAGTTGTCGCGCCCGCCGGCTTCGATCAGCAGGACCCTCTTGGCGGCGTCCGCGCTGAGGCGGTTGGCGAGCAGGCAGCCGGCGGTGCCGGCGCCGACCACGATGTAGTCATAGTCCATGACCGGGCCCGGGCCCGGGCGGATCTCACAAGTGGAAAGCAAGCACCGGGAACAGCTTGACCAGGCCTTCCGACAGCAGCTCCACCGCCAGCGCCGCCAGGATCAGGCCCATCAGGCGGGTCATGATGCTGATACCGGTCTTGCCCAGCACCTTGGCGATGCGACCGGAGGCCGAGAACACCACGAAGGTCGCCAGGCCCACCACCACGCCGTAGCTCACCAGCACGGCCAGCTCCCACCAATGGCGCGCCTTGTCGGCGTAGATCACCATGGTGGAAATGGTGGCCGGACCGGTCAGCAGCGGGATGGTCAGCGGCACCACGGCGATGCTGGCGCCTGCATCGGCCTTGCTGGAACCGTCGCTCAGATCGTCCTTGCGCGACTCGGCGGGCTGGGCATTGAGCATCTGGATCGCGCCGATCAGCAGCAGGGTGCCGCCGCCGACCTGGAACGAGGCCAGCGAAATGCTGAAGAACTCGATCACCCGCAGGCCCGCGACGGCGCTGATCGCAATCACCAGGAACGCGGTCATGGCGCTGACGCGTATGGTGCGCCGGCGCTGCTCGTGGCTGAAGTTCTGCGTGAAATGGATGAAAAAGGGCACCACGCCAATCGGGTTGACGATGGCCAGCAGCGCGACGAGAGGCTTGTAGATATCCATGGCTTGATTGTCATCGCAAGTCGAGCGCGAGCTCGCGCAAATACCGCAGGCCTTGTGCCGCGCGCGGGCCGTACCAGCTCAGCAGTTCGCCATCCACGCATTGCACCTTGGCGCCGGGACACAAGGCCTGCGCCTCCTCGATATGGTGCTCGTCGAAGGCATAGGGCTCGGAGCTGAGCAGCACGCGCTGCACGTCCCCCAGCCACGACTCCGTGCCGTCGAGCGCCGGATACCTGGCGGCGCCGACCTCGCCGCCCGCCACCGCCGGCCAGGTCTGCCAGCCCACCTCGGCCAGCATGCGGGCAATGTAGGTGTCGCGCGCCACCGTCATCCAGGGCTCGCGCCAGATCAGGTAGAGCACGCGCTGCCCGGGCCAGGACAGGCTGCGCAACTCACCCAGCGCCGCCTGCAGGTCTTGCGCCAGGACCCCGGCCTTGTCGCGCACGCCTGGACAGTGGCCAAACGCATCCGTCAATTGCGCCAGCAGCTGCAGGTTGTCCTCGGGCGCGTTCGGATGCGTGACCAGCACATGAGGTATGAAGTCGCGCAGGGCGTCGACCGTCTCCTTGCGGTTCTCATCCATATTGACGATGAGATGGGTGGGCGCCAAGCGGCGGACCTTGTCGAGATTGACGTCCTTGGTGCCGCCGACCTTGGGCAAGCGCACCATCACCTCGGCCGGATGGATGCAAAAGCCGGTGCGCCCGACCATCCGCGGCGCCAGCCCCAAGGCCACCAGCAGCTCACTGATGGAGGGCACCAGGCTCAGGATGCGCATCGGGCCATTTGATTCATTGGATTCCAATGGCATGAATATGAACGACTTTTTGAGTTTGGGCAGCAGCCCAGTGTTTAACCAAACTGTCAAAATGCATTTGCCGGAACAGATTAATTAGGGTTTTCTCAGAGACCGAAAAACAACACTGTAGGTGCGCGCTTTGCGTACGCCTGGACATATCACCCATAATCGAATACCTGTGTTCGGATGCAGCGCCTTCGCTTGAATGGTTCACGATGGGTTGAAGCTCCACATGGTTTTTTGGTATTGAAAGGGCTTCCCCATGGGAAACAAGCTTTACGTAGGCAACCTGGCCTATAGCGTGCGTGACGAATCGCTGCAAGAGTCGTTTTCGCAATTCGGTTCCGTGACCTCCGCAAAGGTCATGATGGACCGCGAAACCGGTCGTTCCAAGGGCTTCGGCTTCGTGGAAATGGCTTCGGATGCCGAGGCTCAAGCGGCCATCAACGGCATGAACGGCCAAGCGCTGGAAGGTCGCGCAGTCGTCGTGAACGAGGCTCGCCCCCGTGAAGAGCGTCCGGGCGGCTTCGGCGGCGGTCGCTCCGGTGGCGGCGGCTTCGGCGGCGGCGGCGGTGGTGGTGGTGGCTACGGCGGCGGCCGCTCCGGTGGTGGCGGCTTCGGCGGCGGTGGCCGTTCGGGCGGCGGCGGCTACGGTGGCGGCGGCGGCGGTTACGGCGGCGGTCGCTCTGGCGGTTATTGAGCGCTGATCCAGCACAAGTGAAAAAAGCACCCTCCGGGGTGCTTTTTCATTTGTGCCTCCAACCCTGTCAACGCGGCCAAGCCGACCTTCGTTGTGGACTCAGACTGCATCAATCGTTGATGTCAGCACATCGGAGATCCAGCATGAACAAGCGTCCCCTGATTGCCGCCCTGATGACCTTGACCGCCTTGGCCAGCGCCAGCAGCTTTGCCCAGACCGCAGCACCGGCTGCCGCCGCCAGCGGCAACTGGGCCAAGGAGCACCCCCGTCGTGCCGAGGTGAACGAACGCCTGGCCAAGCAAAAGGAGCGCATCAATGCCAAGGAAGCCGCCGGCGACATGAGCGCGGCCAAGGCCGCCAAGCTGCACAAGCAGGATCGTGAAATCCGCCAGGAAGAACGCGACATGGCCGCGCAAAACGGCGGCCACATCACCAAGGGCGAACAGCGCGTGCTGAACAAGCAGGAGAACAAGGTCAGCCAGGAAATCGGCAAGTGATCCGACTTCGCTGACGCTTCGGCTCAAGGCCCATCGCTGCGATGGGCCTTTGTCATTCCGAAGCCCGGTGCTTGCGGGGCTGCCCGGCCAGCAAGCGGTCGAACCAGGCGTCCGGCAGCACGCGCAGCACCCGGGCCACCCAGGCCATCTGCCAGGGAATCACCCGGAACGACACGCCCGCCTGGATCGCCTTGAAGGCACGCGCGGCGAATTGATCCGGCGCCATCAAAAAAGGCATGGCGTAGCGGTTCTGGCGCGTCAGGGGAGTATCGATATAGCCCGGTGCAATCGTGACCACCTTGATTCCATCGGACCGGCATTCGCCTCTCAAACTCTCGCAGTAACTGATGACCGCGGCCTTGCTGGCGCAATATGCGGCATGCCCAGGCAAACCCCGGATACCCGCCGCGCTGGCAATACCCACCAAGGTGCCGCTGCGGCGCTCGCGCATGGCCGTGATGAAAGGCTGGAAAGTCGCTGCCATGCCGATATTGTTGGTGGCGTAAATCCGCTGCATCACGGCAATATCTTCCAGGTAGGCACTGTCCACGCCCAGGCTGATGCCGGCGCTGGCGATCACCACGTCGGGCAGGCCTTGATGCCGAATGCAGGCCGTGCCGGTGGCGCTGATGGCCGCGACATCGCTGACATCGGCGCCATAGGCTCGATAGCGTTCGGGTGACAGGTCTTGCGCCGCCGCCCAGGCCGTCATCGCATCCTTGCGCCGCGCCACCAGCGCCAGGTTCCAGCCCGCACGGTAGAAATGCAAGGCCAGCGCCTGGCCAATGCCGCTCGACGCCCCAGTGATGTAGACCAGCCGGCGCGTCACGGCCGCCCTTTGCCGCGCGTCGGCGCTTCGGGCACGAAGCTGGCGTGGCTGCGGCCGCCAAAGTGGAGCATGCCGTTGAGGTTGTCGTAATCGAAAGACTGCGCGCTGTACTCGCCGTGCGGTGTCTTCAAGACCACGGGCAGGTGCGAGCGCACCTGCTCCACGGCGGTGAAGGCCTGCATGAACTCACCGCGCACGTCCAACTGCGGCACCGCGCCGGCATCTGGATTCGTGCTGGCGAAGCGCTGCACGTGCACGTCGCCCAGCATCTGCACATTGCTGCCGTCGGCATTGCTGATGGCGCGCTTGGCGCTGGCCTGCATCAGGCTGCCGTCCTTGCCCAGGCCGTGCAATTCAACGCCGTCGATCTCCAGCGTGTCGGTGTCCGGGTAGTGGCGCAATTCGCGCCCGGAGATGCGCGCGCTCAAGGCGCCGCTGGCAGAGAAGCGCTGCAGCTCGAAATTCTCCATTTGATAGTCGGGCTCGTGGCGCAGCGCCTGGGCTTCGCCCGGACCGTCCGGCTTGGGCGTGTTCTTGACCAGCCACCAGGTGCCGGCGGCCAGGAACAGCATCAACACGAGCGGCAGATAGGCCGTCAGCATGGACTGCAGGCGCCAGATCACGGGCTGGGGCTTGATGCGCTCCGGCTCGCTTTCCGGCAGCAGCGAGGGCAGCATCAGGCCGCACCTCCGTCCAGCGTGCTCAGGTGGCCCTGCAGCAGGCTGGCGTAGCGGCCGTTGGCCATCAGCAGCAGATCGCAGAATTCACGCGCGGCGCCATGTCCGCCGGGGCCCGCTGTGACGTGGTGCGCCACGGCCTTGACCTCGGTATGGGCTTGGGCGGGCGCGCAGGCAAAGGCGGCGCGCGTCATCAGCGGCAGGTCGGGCCAGTCGTCGCCCATGGCGGCCACCTGGTCCCAGCGCAGGCCGAGCTGGGCGAGCAGGGCTTGCGCCACGACCAGCTTGTCCTTGGCGCCATAGGCGGCATGCCGCAGGCCGAGGTCGGCCACACGGCGGCGCACCGCGGGAGAGTCGCGTCCGGTGATGACGATGGGCTCGATGCCGCCTTGCGCCAGCAGCTTCAGGCCGTGACCGTCCAGTGTGGAAAAGGCCTTGACGCCTTCTCCCGCCTCGCCAATGTAGATGCGGCCGTCGGTCAGCACGCCGTCGACGTCGAAGATCGCGGCCTGCAGGCCCAGGGCCGGGCCTTGCGCCTTCAGCAGCAGCTCGGGAGGAAAACGCAGCGCGGGCTGGAGAATCGACGCCATCAGATCACCTTGGCGCTCATCAGGTCGTTGATGTGGATCGCGCCTTCCAGCTGCCCAGCCTCGTCGACCACCAGCACGACGGTGATGCGCGCGCTCTCCATCAGGTCGGCGGCGTCGACGGCCAGGGCCTCGGCCCGCACGCTGCGCGGGCGGACATGCATAACCTCGCCGGCCTTGAGCTGGCGCAGATCGGCGCCGCGCTCGATCAGGCGGCGCAGGTCGCCGTCGGTGAAGATGCCCTGCACCTGCTGCTGCGCGTCGACCACGATGGCCACGCCCATGCTCTTGGCCGACATCTCGCGCATCATCTCGGTGAAGGAGGTGCCGGCGCTGACCAGCGGCAGCGCATCGCCGCTGCGCATGAGGTCGCGCACATGGGTGAGCAGCTTGCGGCCCAGCGCGCCGCCCGGGTGGGAACGGGCAAAGTCCTCGGGCTTGAAGCCACGTGCATCGAGCAGCGCCACCGCCAGGGCGTCGCCCAGCGCCATTTGCGCCGTCGTGCTGGCCGTGGGCGCCAGATTGAGCGGGCAGGCCTCCTGCGCGACAAAGCTGTCCAGCACCAGGTCGGCATGGCTGGCCAGGCTGGACTCGGCACGGCCCGTCATCGCCACGATGACCACGCCCTGACGCTTGAGCACCGGCAGCACGGCGTTGAGCTCGTCGCTTTCGCCGGAATTGGACAGCGCCAGCACCACGTCCTTGGTCGTGACCATGCCCAGGTCGCCATGGCTGGCCTCGGCCGGATGCACGAACATGGCGGGTGTGCCGGTAGAGGCCAGCGTCGCGGCGATCTTGCGCCCGACGTGGCCGCTCTTGCCCATGCCCATCACGACCACGCGGCCGTTGCACGCCAGCATGGCCTGCACCGTCCGGGCAAAGCTGTCGCTGAGGCGGGGCGAGAGCTCGGTCAGCGCCGCGGCCTCGATGGCGAGGGCTTCGCGCGCCATCTGCACGGCGCGCTGAGGATCAAAATTCGGGGGAACTGGCAGGGCATGCGTCATGGGTGCAGTGTATCAAGGGGGCCTCCTCGGACCGAACCCCGCCAAGTCCTCGCGCCAACGCAAAAAGGCCGTCCGAAGACGGCCTTTGCATGGCCCGGATCGGGCAGGCTTCAGGGGTACAGGCCGCGCTCTTCGCGCGCTTCGAGCACCCGGGTGCAGGCCACCACGAAGGCCGCGGTACGCAGGTTGATGCGGTGCTGCTCGGAGGTCTCCCAGATGTGCTTGAAGGCGCCGGTGATGATCTTGTCCAGGCGGACATTGATCTCGTCCTCGGTCCAGAAGAAGGAGCTGAAGTCCTGCACCCATTCGAAGTACGACACCGTCACGCCGCCGGAGTTGGCGATCACGTCGGGCACGACGACGATGCCGCGGTCGCTCAGCACCTGGTCGCCGTCCGGCGTGGTCGGGCCGTTGGCGCCTTCGAGCACCAGGCGGGTCTGCAGGCCTTGCGCGCGCTCGGCGGTGATCTGGCCTTCCAGGGCCGCAGGCACCAGCACGTCGCTCTTGACCTTCCAGAAATCGGCATTGGCGATGGCGTCGCCGCCCTTGAAGCCTGCCACGCCACCGGTTTGCGCCACGTGGTCGAGCAGGTTCTGCATGTCGAAGCCCTTCTCGTTGAGGATGGTGCCGGTGTGATCCTGCACGGCGACGATGCGCGCGCCATTGGCGGCGAACAGCTTGGCGGCGATCGAACCCACATTGCCGAAGCCCTGCACGGCGATGCGAGCGCCTTCCATCTGGATGTTCAGGCGGCGCATGGCTTCGCGGCCGATCACGAACACGCCGCGGCCGGTCGCGGCCACGCGGCCCAGCGAGCCGCCCAGCGGGATCGGCTTGCCGGTGACGACGCCGGTCGCGGTGGCGCCGGTGTTCATCGAGTAGGTGTCCATCATCCAGGCCATGATCTGGCCGTTGGTGTTGACGTCCGGCGCGGGGATGTCCTGCTGCGGGCCGATGATGATGCCGATCTCGCTGGTGTAGCGTCGGGTGACCTTTTCAAGCTCCTTCTTGGAGAGCGTCTTGGGGTCCAGGCGGATGCCGCCCTTGGCGCCGCCGTAAGGCAGGTTGACCGCCGCGTTCTTGATGGTCATCCAGGCCGACAGGGCCATCACTTCTTCCAGCGTGACGTCCGGGTGGTAGCGCACGCCGCCCTTGCCAGGGCCGCGCGTCAGGCTGTGCTGGACACGGTAGCCCTCGAAGTGGGCGATGGTGCCGTTATCGAGTTCGATGGGGACGTCGACGATCAAGGCCCTTTTGGGGCGACGCAGCGTTTCAACCCAGCGTGCCAGATGACCGAGGTACGGTTCAACGGCGTCGATCTGGGACAGGTAGGTACCCCAGGGACTGTTGCGCGTGGGAGAAACAAAAGACAGATTGGGCATGTGATGCTCCGTAACTTTTTGGTGGCCCGAACGGTATCAAGAACTCCGGCCTGAGCGCCAGCCAAAGCGACGCCAAGTGCGCATGCACCTATGCGGGGCGTGCATAGTGGCCCGCATATTGCAATGCACCATGTGTTATCTGGCGTTTACCATCCCCACCATGACCTCACTGGACCTTGCATTGCTCTACCTGATGGCGGCCGTACTGGGCGTGGTGGTCTGCCGCATGCTCAAGATGCCGCCCGTCCTCGGCTACCTGACCGTGGGCGTGCTGATCGGGCCGCATGCAATGGCGCTGTCGGCTGATTCCGACAGCGTCCGCTACCTGGCCGAGTTCGGCGTGGTGTTCCTGATGTTCGTGATTGGGCTGGAGTTCAATCTGCCGCGGCTGCGCAGCATGCGCGCCCTGGTGTTCGGCATGGGCACGCTGCAGGTCCTGCTGACGGTCATCGGGACCATGGCCGGCGAGTCGCTGCTGGAGACCCTCTTCGCGGCCTGGGGCCGGCCCTGGGACCTGAACTGGCAGGGCGCCCTGGTGCTGGGCGCGGCCATGGCCATGAGCAGCACCGCCATCGTGATGAAGCTGATGGCCGAGCGGCTGGAGCTGGAGAGCGAGCATGCGCGCCGGGTGCTGGCCTTGCTGCTGTTCCAGGACCTGTCGGTGGTGCCGCTGCTGGTGCTGATTCCGGCGCTGCACGCCAGCGCCAGCGAAATGGCGCAGGCGCTGTTCTGGGCCGGCGTGAAGGCCGGGCTGCTGCTGGCCGCGCTGCTGCTGGGGGGGCAGAAGCTGATGCGCTGGTGGCTGACGCTGGTGGCGCGGCGCAAGAGCGAAGAGCTGTTCATGCTCAACCTGCTGCTGGTCACGCTGGGCCTGGCCTGGCTGACCGAACGCGCCGGCCTGTCGCTGGCCCTGGGCGCTTTCGCCGCCGGCATGCTGATTGCCGAGACCGAGTACAAGCACCAGGTGGAAACCGACATCCGGCCCTTCCACGATGTGCTGCTGGGCCTGTTCTTCATCACCATCGGCATGCGGCTGGACTGGCGGCCCGTCATCAGCCAGTGGCCGCTGGTGATTCTGCTGTCCGTCGTCCCGCCGCTGGTGAAGTTCGGCCTGATCACGGCCCTGGCCAAGCTGTTCAAGGCGCCGACCGGCGTGGCGCTGCGCACCGGCCTGTACCTGGCGCAGGCCGGCGAGTTCGGCTTCGTGCTGCTGACGCTGGGAGCGCAGGAGCACCTGATCGCGGATCGCTGGATCAGCCCGGTGCTGGCCGCCATGGTGCTGTCCATGCTGGCCACGCCGCTGGTGGTGATGTACAGCAACCGCATCGTGATGCGCCTGGCCGCCAGCGACTGGCTGCTGCAATCGGTGCAGCTGACGACCATCGCCAAGCGCGCCATCAAGGCCGACGCGCACGTGATCATCTGCGGCTACGGGCGCAGCGGCCAGAACCTGGCGCGCATGCTGGAGGGCGAGCACATCCCCTACATGGCGCTGGACCTCGACCCCGACCGCGTGCGCCAGGCCGCGGCGGCCGGGCAGAGCGTGGTGTTCGGCGACGCCGCCCGGCTGCAAAGCCTGATGGCGGCGGGCCTGGCGCGCGCCAGCGCGGTGGTGATCAGCTACCACGACACGCCGTCGGCGCTGAAGATCCTGCAGCTGGTGCGCTCGCACGCGGCGCACGTGCCGGTGATCGTCCGCACCATCGACGACAGCGACCTGGAGCGGCTGCGCGCCGCCGGCGCCACCGAGGTGGTGCCCGAAGCGATCGAGGGTTCGCTGATGCTCGCCAGCCACGCCCTGGCCCTGGTCGGCGTGCCGATGCGGCGCGTCATCCGGCTGACCCAGGACGCCCGCGAAGAGCGCTACGGCCTGCTGCGCGGCTACTTCCATGGCGCCGACGACGACGGCATCGAAGAGCGCGAGCAGGAGCGCCTGCTCTCGGTCACGCTGCCCGCGGCCAGCCCCTACCACGCGCAGGCGCTGGGCCTGCTGGCCTTGCATGCGGTGGGCGTCAGCGTGGTGTCGGTCCGGCGCAGGAATGGCGCCGTGGTGCAGGCCGACGACAAGCTGGTGCTGACCGGCGGCGACACGCTGGTGCTCTCGGGCCGCCCCGAGGCGCTGACGCTGGCCGAAGGCAAGCTGATGAACACCTGAGGTCCTTGCCGATTCCATTGCCGATCTGCCACCTGCGCGACAGCGCAAAGGCCCGAGCTGCGCCACACTGCGCGGCATGACTTCCCTGCATTCCCACACCGCGCCTCGGCGCCGTCGCATCTATCTGATGCGCCACGGCGCCGTCAGCTACTTTGACCCCAGCGGGCGTCCCGTGCCGCCCGAACAGGTCCACCTGAACGAGACCGGCCGCGCGCAGGCGCAGGCCGCCGGCGAGGCCTTTGCCGCCGAAGGCGTGGTCTTCGATCGCGTCATCGTCTCGGGCCTGCCGCGCACCGCGCAGACCGCCACCCTGGTGCTGCAGCACTGCGGCCAGGGCGCCCTGGCCGTGGAGGCCTGGCCCGAATGGCAGGAGATCCGCGGCGGCCGATTGGCCGATATCGCGCCCGAAGCCCTGGAGGCCAACTTCCTGGGGCTGGAGCGCGGGGTCCTCTCCGAGTCCACCCGCTTCCTGAACGGCGAGAGCGTGGGCGAACTGCTGGACCGCGTGCTGCCCGGCATCGCCAGGCTGCGCGCCGACCCGCAGTGGGACTGCGCGCTGCTGGTGCTGCATGGCGTGGTCAACGGCGCCATCCTCTCGCATGCGCTCAGCGGCGGGCAGCGCCAGATGTTCGGCGCCATGGTGCAGTCGCCCGCCTGCATCAATGTGCTGGACATGGGCGCCACGCCCGACGACTGGCTGCTGCGCGTCTGCAACTACGCCCCCACCAGCGCGCTGCACGTGGAAAACCGCAACACCACCATGGAAGCGCTCTACAACCAATACCTGCAGTACCGCCAGCAAAGCGAGAACGCTGCACAGATCCCACCGACCCATCCAGGACAGACGCCATGAACTTCGATTACAGCCCCAAGGTCCAGGCCCTGCAGGCCCGGCTTCTCGCCTTCTTCGACCAGCACATCTACCCCAACGAGCGGCGCTTCCACGAGGAGGTGGAGGCCAACCGGCGCGCCGGCAATGCCTGGGTCCCGACCCGCCTGATCGAGGAGCTCAAGCCGCTGGCGCGCGAAGCCGGTCTGTGGAACCTGTTCCTGCCGCGCTCGACGCGCGCGCCGGAGGGCCTGTCCAACCTCGAATACGCGCCGCTGTGCGAGATCATGGGCCGCGTATCGTGGGCGGCAGAGGTGTTCAATTCCTCGGCGCCCGACACCGGCAACATGGAGACCTTGGAGCGCTACGGCACGGAGGCCCACAAGCAGCAATGGCTGGAGCCGCTGCTGCGCGGCGAGATCCGCTCGGCCTTCCTGATGACCGAGCCCGACGTGGCCTCCAGCGACGCCACCAACATCCAGTGCAGCATCACGCGCGACGGCGACGACTACCTCATCAACGGCACCAAATGGTGGTCGTCCGGCGCCGGCGATCCGCGCTGCGCCATCTACATCGTGATGGGCAAGACCAACCCCGAAGCGGGCAAGCACGAGCAGCAGTCCATGGTGCTGGTGCCCGCCAACACGCCCGGCATCACGGTCAAGCGCCATCTGCCCGTGTTCGGCTACGACGACGCGCCGCACGGCCACATGGAGATCGAGCTGAAGAACGTGCGCGTGCCTGTCGGCAACATTCTGCTCGGCGAGGGGCGCGGTTTCGAGATTGCCCAGGGCCGCCTGGGGCCGGGCCGCATCCACCACTGCATGCGCTCCATCGGCGCGGCCGAACGGGCGCTGGAGCTGATGTGCCAGCGCTCGCTCAAGCGCGTCGCCTTCGGCAAGCCGCTGGCCCAGCAGGGCGTGACGCAGGAGCGTATCGCCGAGGCGCGCTGCCTGATCGAGCAGGCCCGGCTGCTCACGCTCAAGGCCGCCTACATGATGGACACGGTGGGCAACAAGGTTGCCAAGGCCGAGATCGCCATGATCAAGATCGTCGCCCCCAACACCGCCTTGAAGGTGATCGACTGGGCCATGCAGGTCTACGGCGGCGCCGGCGTCAGCGACGACACCCCGCTGGCCATGATGTGGGCCCACCAGCGCACGCTGCGCTTTGCCGACGGCCCGGACGAGGTGCACCGCCTTTCGCTTGCCAAGCTGGAGCTGGCGCGGCACATGCAGCTGTCAGCGGAGAGCCGGTGACACGCGGAAGCTGAGCGGAGCGCTAGGCCAGGCCAGGCCGCGCGCGGCCGATTCATGAGGCGCCTCGCCCTGCCCGGTGGACGTCGTGCGTCACGAAGCCGGCATCGTTGTCCGGCAGCTCCAGCCAGGCTCCGTTGGCCAGCGTCTTGCGGATGTCTGACAAGCCTGCGGACCAGTGGCTTTGCATGGTGGTGGCGCCGAACTGGAAGTCCTTGCCGTCGTGGTCGAAATCCTGCTTCTGGTAGATCAGGTGCACCACGTTGTACTGCTTGCCGCAGGCCAGCTCCCGGGCCGCGCGGCTGGCAGGCAGGTCTTCGCGCTGCGCCATGGGCAGGGCTTCCAGCAACTCGCGCAGCAGGCGGCGATAACGTTGCTCGCGTTGCAAGGTGTCGGTGACCATGCGGGTGCGGCTGGAATATTGGATCTCCTTGACGCGCTCGGTCACCGCGTCGAGGCTGTCCGGCACGGCGCCGCGCGCGCTCCACAAATCGACCTGGAAGGCCAGGGTGTCGCGCCGCGGCGTGGCCGACAGGACCTCGGCCAGGGGCGTGTTCGAGACCACTCCGCCGTCCCAGAAGTATTGGCCGTCGATCTCCACCGGCGCGAAGGCGGGCGGCAGGGCCCCGGACGCCATGAAATGCTCGGCCCGCAGCGTCTGGCGCCGGTTGTCGAAATAGACGAAATTGCCGCTCGCCACGTTCACCGCGCCCACCGACACCCGCATGCCGTCGCGGGCGTTGATGCGATCGAAATCGCACAGCCGCTCCAGCGTGGTCTTGAGCGGCGCAGTGTCGTACCAGCTGGCCTTCGCAGGCCCGGACACGACCCAGGGCAGCGGCGTCGGGACGCGCGGCTGGAAGAAGCCGTTCTGCCCCTGCAGCACCGAGCTGCCGGCCTGGAAGGCGGTCAGCAGGTTGCGGGCGGCACCGCCGCCGTCGAAGATGGCCTGCTCGACGAACGGCGCCAGCAGCGGCGCCGCAGCGGGCCGGCAAATGGTGTCCCAGAATTCGCGCAATCGCTCGACGCGATGTCGCGGCGCATTGCCGGCAATCAGGGCCGCGTTCAGCGCGCCGATGGAAATGCCCGCCACCCAGTTCAGCGCGATCGCCGCCTCGGCCAGCCCTTCGAACACGCCGGCCTGGTAGGCCCCCAGCGCGCCGCCGCCCTGCAGCACGAGCGCGACGGTTTCGTACGGCAAGCGTGGCTCCAGGCGCGGCGCGGATTTCGGGGTCTCGGTCTGGCGTGTTCCCATGGTGTGACGCTATGCCTCTCGAAGTCTGGGGGTTTATACCTTCCAGCGTAGCACCGGCGCATGAACGCTGGGCGCAAGCTGCGCCCCCGATAATCGCCCGGTCCCCCGAACGCTGATGAGCCCCCCGCTCCAGTCCTGTCCCATGGTATTGATTCACCCCTTGAATGCTCTCTCGACCACCCATGTCGTGGTCGAGATCCTGGCCACCGTGGCCTTCGCCCTGTCGGGAATCATCGAGGGTGCGCGCAAGCGGCTCGACGTGGTGGGCATCTGCGTCGTGGCGGGCCTGGCGGCCTTTGGCGGCGGCACGGTGCGCGACATCCTGCTCGACCGGCGCCCGTTCTTCTGGGCCGAGCATGCGGCCTGGCTCTGGGCGCTGCTGGCGCTGACGCTGGGCGCCATGTTCTTCATGCGCGCGCGCCACTTCGCGGTGACGGCCCGCGCCATGCAATGGCCGGACGCCGTGGGCCTGGGGCTGTTCTCGGCCAGCGGCACGCGGGTGGCGCTGGAAGCAGGCGATCCGGCCATCGTCGCGGTGCTGATGGGCGTGATCACCTCGGTGTTCGGCGGCGTGCTGCGCGACATCGTCTGCAACGAGATTCCGACCGCCTTCAAGGACCACCGGCCCTATGCCGTCTGCGCCTTCCTGGGCGGCTGGGTGTTCGTGGCGGCCGATGCCCTGGGCGCCAGCGAATGGGCCGCCATGCTGGCCGCCGGCGGCACCGCCAGCGCCTTGCGCCTGCTGGCGCTGTGGAAAAACTACAAGCTGCCGGCCTGGCAGCCCGATTGAACGACACGTGCGGCACCACGCTGCCGCGCCCACCCGGTGCTGCCCTGGGCATCGGCAAGAAATCCACAATCCAACGATATTTCTGGTGGGTCCGGGTTGCGCAGGTACCAACCCTCATCAATACTTCGCCGGTTATTGGTGCTGATCGCCCTTGACGATTGCTGCCCGCAAATCAGCCGGCAACTCCTGCTGCCCCTAATCCGGCCACACGGCCCGCCATCAAATGCTTCAGACCATCAAGAGTCGCCTGATCGCCATTTGCATGTTGATCGTCTTTGCCGCCGTCGGCATTGCGACGCTCGCAAGCTACGTGACGGTCAGCCGCCACACGCACCAGCAAGTCAGCCGCCAGCTCGCGGAACTGGGCAAGGCGCAGGCCGAGTCCATGGGCGCCTGGGTGCGCAAGGAACAGGACATCGTCACCGCCCTGACGGCCTTGCCGCAAATCGATGCACCGGACGCTGCGCTGACACAGGCCTTGCAATCGGGCCGGCTTGAGCAGGCCTACATCGGCACCGCTGATCACAAGTTCCTCTCCGTGCCTCTGTTCTCGCGCCCGCCCGGCTACGACCCGACCCTGCGCCCCTGGTACAAGCTGGCGCAAAGCCAGCCCGGCACGGCCGTGCTGACGGCGCCCTATGTTTCCGCATCGACCGGCAATGTCGTCGTCACCTTTGCGCGGACCATGGCGTCGGGACAGGCCGTGGCCGCGCTCAACGTCGCGCTCACCGATGTCATCGCCACGCTCAAGTCGATCAAACCGACACCGAGCGGCCTGGCCTTCCTGCTGGACCAGAAAGGCAACATCGTTGCGCATCCGGACGCTGCACTGACCCTCAAGCCGGTGGCGAATCTGTCGGGCGACTTCACGCCCGAGCTCATTGCTCGCGCAGGCAGCGATGCAGAGGTCGAGGCCAAGATCGGCGACGCACGCTTTATCGTGCATTCGGCCCCAGTGCCTGGCACGGACTGGGTCTTGATGCTGGCCGCCGAGCGCAATGAAGCACTGGCCGCCTTGTCGGCCATTCTCGGCAGCGCCGGCGTGGTGCTGGTGGTCGTGGCGCTGGCCGCCGTGCTGGTCTCGGTGCTGGTGGTGGGCAGACTGCTGCAGGACCTGGGCCGCGTGCGCGACGCCATGGACGAAATCGGCTCCGGCAGCGGCGACCTGACGCAGCGCCTGGCTGCGAGTGGCCAGGACGAAATCGCCGACATCGCCAAGTCCTTCAACCAGTTCGTCGCCAAGATCGAGACGGTCATGATCGACGTGCGCCAGACCAGCCAGTCCATCGCCGTCGCCTCGCGCGAGATCGCGGTTGGCAACCAGGACCTGAGCCAGCGCACCGAGGAGAGCGCCAGCAACCTGCAGCAGACCGCCAGCTCGATGGAGCAGCTGACCCACACCGTGCGCCACAGCGCCGACTCGGCGGCCACCGCCAGCCATCTGGCCGTCGATGCGGCCGGTGCAGCACGCCAGGGCGGCGAAGT
>JAFALA010000022.1 GCA_019234815.1 Burkholderiaceae bacterium
GCTTCTTCACGACATTCACGCCTTCGACCACCACGTGCTCGGCATCGACGCGCTTGAGCACGGTGCCGCGCTTGCCCTTGTCCTTGCCGGCGATGATCACGACTTCGTCGCCTTTGCGAATTTTTTCCATGTCGGCCTCAGAGAACTTCGGGAGCGAGGGAAACGATCTTCATGAACTTCTCGGTCCGCAGCTCGCGCGTGACCGGCCCGAAAATGCGGGTGCCGATCGGCTCGAGCTTGGCGTTCAGCAGCACGGCGGCATTGCCGTCGAACTTCACCAGCGAACCGTCCTGGCGGCGCACGCCCTTGGCGGTACGCACGACCACAGCGCTGTAGACCTCGCCCTTCTTGACGCGACCACGCGGAGCAGCTTCCTTGATGGTGACCTTGATGATGTCGCCAATGCCGGCATACCGGCGCTTGGAACCACCAAGCACCTTGATGCTCATGACGGACTTGGCGCCAGTGTTGTCCGCGACATCCAGTCGCGATTGCATTTGAATCATGTCTGTCCCCAACTTTTCCCGCACTCCCACTGCTGCGACCATCGCAACAGCTTTCAGCGGTCAGTCTTGGGCCCGTGGACCAATGAATGCCGAATCGTCATTCACCAGCGGTTGAGGGCGGATCCGAACGCCATCGCTATCAAGACCTCCTGAAAGCCAGTTTCAGGCCATCCATGCAATGAACATTCGGCGAAGCATTGGATTATGAAGAAGGCCTGACAAGAAGTCAAGCCTTTGTCGCGAGAAATTTGAGATACCCCGGCAGACCGGAGCAGATCTCAGTAACCTTCAGCGGGTTTTCGGCCGGTCTTCAGCTTGCCTTGGCTTGTGCCAGCAGCGTGGCGGCGTCGCTGACTTCGAACTTGCCGGGCGCTTCGACGTTCAGCGTCTTGACCACGCCATCGACCACCAGCATCGAATAGCGTTGCGAGCGCAGGCCCATGCCGCGCGAAGTCAGATCAAAGGTCAGGCCGGTCGCCTTGGCGAAGTCGGCGCTGCCGTCGGCCATCATGCGGACCTTGCCCGCCACCTTTTGCTCACGGCCCCAGGCGCCCATCACAAAGGCGTCGTTGACCGAAATGCACCAGATCTCGTCGACACCGGCGGCCTTGAAGGCTTCGACCGACTGGACGTAGCCGGGCACATGCTGCGCGGAGCAGGTCGGCGTGAACGCGCCGGGCAAGGCAAAGATCGCAATCGTCTTGCCAGCCGTCGACTTGGCGATGTCGAAAGCGTTCGGACCCAGCGTGCAACCCTCACCTTCGACCTCGATGAACTCCTGCAAGGTGCCTGCGGGCAGATGGTCGCCAATCTTCAACATGATGATTCCTTTTTGTGAAATGAAAAACGGTCGAAACGCCAGTATTCCAGCGTTTCGACCGTTCGATGCGAGGCTGGCCCTAAAGCCTGCGCCCGCAAAGGTCTCTTAATTTAGACCGCTTCTGCCTTCTCGACCAGGCGGGTCACGACCCAGCTCTTGGTCTTGGACAGCGGACGGCCTTCGGCGATCTCGACCACGTCGCCCATGTGGTACTCGCCCTTTTCGTCATGGGCGTGGTACTTGCGCGAACGGGCCACGATCTTGCCGTACAGCTCGTGCTTGGCGCGACGCTCGACCAGGACCGTGATGGTCTTGGCGCGCTTGTCGCTCACCACGCGACCGATCAAGGTGCGGGTGTTCTTTTCTTGAGCTTGCGTCATTTCGCGGCTCCCTTCTTCTCGGTCAGGATGGTCTTGACGCGCGCGATGTCGCGGCGGGTCTTGCCCAGCACCGAGTGGTTGGTGAGTTGTTGGGTCGCCTTTTGCATGCGCAGGCCGAAGTGGGCCTTGAGCAGGTCGGTCACTTCCTTTTCCAAGGCTGCGACGTCTTTGGCACGCAGTTCAGATGCTTTCATGGTGTTCTCCAATCAGGCGCCGACCATGCGCGCGACGAAGGTGCAACGCAGCGGCAGCTTTGCAGCAGCCAGCGTGAACGCTTCGCGAGCCAGGGCTTCCGGCACACCGTTGATCTCGTAGAGCACCTTGCCAGGCTGAATCTCAGCGACGTAGTACTCCGGGTTGCCCTTGCCGTTACCCATACGGACTTCGGCAGGCTTCTGGGAGATCGGCTTGTCCGGGAAGATGCGGATGAAGATACGACCACCGCGCTTGATGTGGCGCGAAATCGCACGACGTGCAGCTTCGATCTGGCGAGCCGTCAGACGGCCGCGCTCAGTTGCCTTCAGGCCGAAATCGCCAAAAGACACGGAAGCGCCGCGGGTTGCAACACCAGTGTTACGACCCTTTTGCTCCTTGCGGTATTTGCGACGAGCAGGTTGCAGCATGTTTTATTCTCCTTTGGTCTCGCCAGCGGGCGCGGCCTTGCGGACCACGCGGGCGCCAGCGGGACGTGCAGCGGCGGGCTTGTCGCCAGTGGGCGCGCCTGCATCGGCACGGTCACCACGGTCAGCACCCGGACGGCCACGGCCAGCCGGTGCGCCAGGGCGCGCGTTGCGACGCGGACGGCGGTCGTCCTCGGGCACATCGCTCTTGAGCGTCGGTGCTTCGCCATTGGCAAGACGGTCGCCACGGTAGACCCAGACCTTGACACCGATGATGCCGTAGGTGGTCTTGGCTTCAGAGAAGCCGTAGTCGATGTCAGCCTTCAGCGTGTGAAGCGGCACGCGACCTTCGCGATACCACTCGCAGCGAGCGATTTCGATGCCATTCAGACGGCCCGACGACATGATCTTGATGCCCTGGGCGCCGAGACGCATGGCGTTCTGCATCGCGCGCTTCATGGCGCGGCGGAACATGATGCGCTTTTCCAGCTGCTGGGTGATCGAGTCGGCGATCAGCTGAGCATCGACTTCAGGCTTGCGCACTTCCTCGATGTTCACGGCCACCGGCACGCCCAGACGCTTGGTCAGTTCGGCCTTCAGGTTTTCAATGTCTTCGCCCTTCTTGCCGATCACGACACCCGGACGAGCCGAGTAGATCGTGATGCGGGCGTTCTTCGCGGGGCGCTCGATCAGAATGCGCGACACGGCAGCATTCTTCAGCTTGCCCTTCAGGTATTCGCGAACCTGCAGATCTTCAGCCAGCATGGTGGCGAAGTTCTGGTTGTTCGCGTACCAGCGCGAAGCCCAGTTACGGGTGACAGGCAGGCGGAAGCCAGTCGGATGGATTTTCTGTCCCATAGTCTTCCTTCTGCCTTAGTTGCCGACCGACACGAAAATGTGGCAGGTGGGCTTGCTGATGCGATTGCCGCGGCCCTTGGCGCGTGCGGAAAAACGCTTCAGCGTGGCGCCTTGCTCCACATAGATCGAGGTGACCTTGAGTTCATCAATGTCAGCGCCGTCGTTGTGTTCGGCGTTGGCGATGGCGCTTTCCAGTGCCTTCTTGATGATCAGGGCAGCCTTCTTCTGGGTGAATTCCAGGATGTTGAGCGCCTGGTCCACCTTCTTGCCGCGGATCAGGTCAGCCACCAGGCGACCCTTGTCGCACGAGAGGCGGACACCGCGAACGATTGCTTTGGTTTCCATCGTCTGCATCCTTACTTCTTCCCGGCCTTCTTGTCGGCCGGGTGGCCCTTGAAGGTACGGGTGAGAGCGAATTCGCCCAGCTTGTGGCCGACCATCTGGTCAGACACATAGACCGGCACGTGCTGCTTGCCGTTGTGAACGGCGATCGTCAGACCGATGAACTCGGGCAGGATCGTCGAGCGGCGCGACCAGGTCTTGATGGGCTTCTTGTCCTTGTTGGCGACAGCCTTGTCGACTTTGGCCAGCAGGTGGGCGTCAATGAACGGGCCTTTTTTCAGCGAACGAGTCATGGCCTACCCCTTACTTCTTGCGACGCGAAACGATGAACGTTTGCGTGCGCTTGTTGTTACGAGTGCGGTAGCCCTTGGTGAGGGT
Source organism: Burkholderiaceae bacterium (assembly GCA_019234815.1). Lineage (GTDB taxonomy): Bacteria > Pseudomonadota > Gammaproteobacteria > Burkholderiales > Burkholderiaceae_C > JAFALA01. The sequence continues at coordinate 3,905 of JAFALA010000022.1, forward strand.
GTTCCAAGGCGACACAGGCGCCTGGCCTTCACCGGTACGACCTTCACCACCACCGTGCGGGTGATCCACCGGGTTCATGGCGGTACCACGAACGGTCGGACGGATGCCCTTCCAACGGATCGCACCGGCCTTGCCGTACTGGCGCAGACTGTGCTCTTCGTTGCTGACTTCGCCAATCGTGGCGCGGCAGTCGATGTGGATCTTGCGCACTTCACCGGAACGCATACGCACTTGGGCGTAGGTGCCTTCGCGGGCCATCAGCACGGCGGACGTGCCGGCCGAACGCGCAATCTGCGCACCCTTGCCCGGCAGCATCTCGATGCAGTGGATGGTGGAACCCACGGGGATGTTGCGGATCGGCAGCGTGTTGCCCGCCTTGATCGGCGCTTCGGCGCCGCTCAGGATGGTGGAACCCACTTCCAGACCACGAGGCGCAATGATGTAGCGACGCTCGCCGTCGGCATAGCACACCAGAGCGATGTGAGCCGTACGGTTGGGATCGTACTCAATGGTTTCGACCTTCGCAGGGATCGCGTCCTTGTTGCGACGGAAGTCGACCACGCGGTAGTGGTGCTTGTGACCACCACCCTTGTGGCGCATCGTGATGTGGCCGTTGTTGTTACGACCGGAATTTTGCTTTTGCGGCTCAAGCAGCGACGCCTCGGGCGCGCCCTTGTGCAGGTGCTTGTGCACCACCTTCACCACGGCACGGCGGCCAGGCGAAGTCGGCTTGACTTTAACGACGGCCATTACGCAGCCTCCCCGGAGAAGTTGAGCTCTTGGCCCGCCTTCAGCGACACATACGCCTTCTTGACGTGGTCGCGGCGGCCGGCACGGCCACCAAAGCGCTTGGCCTTGCCCTTGACGTTCACCACGCTCACGGCTTCAACCTCGACCTTGAACATCAGTTCAACAGCGGCCTTGATCTCGGGCTTGGTGGCGTCGCGCAACACCTTGAACAACACTTGGTTGTGCTTTTCGGCGACCAGGGTGGCCTTTTCGGACACGATGGGAGCCAGCAGCACGGAGGCCAGACGGCCTTCTGCAAATTTAAGGGCGCTCATGCCAGCATCTCCTTGAGTTGCTCCATGGCCGCCTTGGTCACCAGCACCTTCTTGTAGTGCACCAGCGACAGCGGGTCGGCGTAACGGGGCTCGCACACCAGCACATTCGCCAGGTTGCGGGAAGCCAGCGCCAGGTTGTCGTCCACCTGATCAGCGATCAGCATGACCGAGTCCAGGCCCATGGCCTTGAACTTGGCAGCCAAGAGCTTGGTCTTGGGGGCTTCGACGCTGATGGAGTCGACCACGGCCAGCCGGCCTTCACGGACCAGCTGCGAGAGGATGGCGGCCAGACCGGCGCGGTACATCTTCTTGTTCAGCTTGTGGGTGAAGTTTTCGTCGGGCATGTTCGGGAAGATACGACCGCCCCCGCGCCACAGCGGCGAGGACGTCATACCTGCACGAGCGCGACCGGTACCCTTTTGGCGGAACGGCTTCTTCGTGGAGTGATGGACCTGTTCACGGTCCTTCTGGGCACGGGTGCCTTGGCGGGCGTTGGCCTGGAAGGCCACGACCACCTGGTGCACCAGGGCTTCGTTGTAGTCGCGAGCAAACACGGTGTCAGGTGCGTCGACCTTGGCGGTCGCCTGACCCTGCTCGTTCAGGAGCTCAAGCTGCATCAGTTGGCTCCCTTCTTGATCTTGACCTTGACGGCAGGGCGCACGACCACATGGCCGTTCTTGGCGCCCGGCACAGCACCGCGGACCAGCAACAGTTGACGGGCTTCGTCAACGCGCACGATGTCCAGGTTCTGGGTGGTCACGGTTTCGTCGCCCATGTGGCCGGTCATCTTCTTGCCGGGGAACACGCGGCCCGGATCCTGCGCCATCGAGATGGAACCAGGAACATTGTGCGAGCGGCTGTTACCGTGCGAAGCACGTTGCGAGCTGAAGTTGTGGCGCTTGATGGTGCCGGCGTAGCCCTTGCCGATGGAAGTGCCTTGCACGTCCACCTTCTGGCCAGCCGCAAACAGGGTCACAGGCACTTGCTTGCCCGTGCTGTATTCGGCAGCGACGCCCGCATCGACGCGGAATTCTTTGAGGATCTCACCGGCTTCCACTGCCGCCTTGGCGAAGTGGCCGGCTTCCGGCTTGGTCACGCGCGATGCCTTGCGCGAACCGAACGCCACCTGGATGGCGCTGTAGCCGTCATTCTCTACGGTCTTGACCTGGGTCACGCGGTTGTTGGACACGTCCAGCACTGTCACAGGGATGGCGTCGCCATCGTCCGTGAAGATGCGCATCATGCCCACCTTGCGGCCCAGCAATCCGAGACGATTGCTTAGACTCATGGTTTTTCTCCAGCCTAAAAGATTCGGGACACGAAGGTCCGCCTCTGAAGGCCATTTACAAACACCCGACATCGATTGGTCGGGCTGAATTGCTTCGCCGTTTTCCAGTGCCAATCAACTCAGCAATGGCGTCTTGCGATGCACCAAAATCCGCACTTAGCCCTTCCTTTCGGAAATCCAAGTGCGGAAAAGTCTGCGAGTATAGCGTCAACCCTAGGACTTGCGCAAGCAGGTCTTGGATTTACACGCTCGCGTCATGAAAAAAGGGCAAGCTGTGAGGCTGCCCTTCTCTCATCCCTCATCGGCTTTGGGCCGTGAAGGCTTGAATCGCGCCGCGAATTACTGCAGCTTGATTTCGACGTCGACGCCGGCCGGCAGGTCGAGCTTCATCAGAGCGTCAACCGTCTTGTCGGTGGGGTCCACGATGTCCATCAGGCGCTGATGGGTACGAATCTCAAACTGGTCGCGCGACGACTTGTTGACGTGCGGCGAACGCAGGATGTCGAAACGCTGCATGCGGGTCGGCAGGGGCACGGGACCCTTGACGATCGCGCCGGTGCGCTTGGCCGTTTCAACGATTTCCTGCGCCGATTGGTCGATCAGCTTGTAATCGAATGCCTTCAGGCGGATGCGGATCTTTTGCTTTTGCATGACTGTTCCTTCAAAGAGCGGTGCAGCACGGGAACCGAAGCCCCGCGCTGCGGAGAGTTGTTGAACTGCGCGTCAAATCCGGCAAGCCGGGTCGTCCGCGCATGTCAGCAAAAGACTCAGGCCAGGATCGTGGCGACCACGCCCGAACCGACGGTACGGCCGCCTTCGCGGATGGCGAAACGCAGGCCTTGCTCCATGGCGATCGGAGCGATCAGCTTCACGGTGATGCTGACGTTGTCGCCAGGCATGACCATTTCCTTGTCCTTCGGCAGCTCCACAGCACCCGTCACGTCCGTGGTACGGAAGTAGAACTGGGGACGGTAGTTGTTGAAGAACGGGGTGTGGCGGCCGCCTTCTTCCTTGCTCAGCACGTAGATCTCGGCCGTGAAGTGCGTGTGCGGCTTGATCGAACCGGGCTTGGCCAGCACTTGGCCGCGCTCGACGTCTTCACGCTTGGTGCCGCGCAGCAGGATACCGACGTTGTCGCCAGCCTGGCCTTGGTCCAGCAGCTTGCGGAACATTTCCACGCCGGTGACGGTGGTCTTTTGCAGGTCACGGATGCCACGATTTCAACTTCTTCGCCGACCTTGATGATGCCGCGCTCGACGCGACCGGTCACCACGGTACCGCGGCCCGAGATCGAGAACACGTCTTCCACCGGCAGCAGGAAGGAGCCGTCCACGGCGCGCTCAGGCTGGGGGATGTAGGTGTCCAGCGCGTCGGCCAGGCGCATGATGGCTTGCTCGCCCAGGTCGCCCGTGTCGCCTTCCAGCGCCAGCTTGGCCGAACCCTTGACGATGGGGGTGTCGTCGCCGGGGAAGTCGTACTTGCTCAGCAGCTCGCGCACTTCCATTTCGACCAGCTCGAGCAGCTCGGCGTCGTCGACCATGTCGCACTTGTTCAGGAACACGATGATGTACTTCACGCCGACCTGACGGGCCAGCAGGATGTGCTCGCGGGTCTGGGGCATCGGGCCGTCAGCGGCCGAACACACCAGGATCGCGCCGTCCATCTGGGCGGCACCGGTGATCATGTTCTTCACATAGTCGGCGTGCCCGGGGCAGTCCACGTGAGCGTAGTGGCGGTTGGCCGTCTCGTATTCGACGTGGGCGGTGTTGATCGTGATGCCGCGCGCCTTTTCTTCGGGAGCCGCGTCAATCTGGTCGTACGCCTTGGCTTCGCCGCCGAACTTCTTCGACAGCACGGTTGCGATTGCAGCCGTCAGCGTGGTCTTGCCATGGTCAACGTGGCCAATCGTGCCGACGTTCACGTGGGGCTTGGTACGTTCAAACTTACCTTTTGCCATCTTGCGCTCCTGGCGATCAGAACTGAAACGAGAAGGGGGAAAGAGAAGAAGGTTGGTGCCCTTGACGCGGATCGAACGCGTGACCTCTCCCTTACCAAGGGAGTGCTCTACCACTGAGCCACAAGGGCATCGACACGGGTCTGGCGACTGAAGACCAATCCACAAACCGGTGTCGACACCGAAAAACCAACAACCTACAAAGCTGGAGCGGGAAACGGGAATCGAACCCGTGTCATTAGCTTGGAAGGCTAAGGTTCTACCATTGAACTACTCCCGCCTAAGCGCAGTGAAGCCGCAGTAAGCTTTGTTTGCCTTGGTGGAGGAGGCTGGATTCGAACCAGCGTACGCGTAAGCGGGCAGATTTACAGTCTGCTGCCTTTAACCACTCGGCCACCCCTCCGAGGCAAGCCCGCAACTATAGCACAGCAATATTCAAGTGCAAACGCTTTTTGACGGCGGCAAACCGAGCCAGCGTTTTTTCTCGCGCGGCGGCGTGGTCGACGATGGGGGCAGGATAGCCAGGATGTGTCAGCGCCGGACCCAGCCGCCAGGGCCTATGCACGTGCTTGGCGTCCAATGCCGCCAGTTGCGGCAGGTATCGCTTGATGAAGCGGCCTTCGGGATCGAAGCGTTGGCTTTGCAGCACGGGATTGAAGATGCGAAACCAGGGCTGGGCATCGCACCCGGTCGAAGCGGCCCATTGCCAGCCGCCGTTGTTGGCCGCCAGATCGAAGTCCAGCAGTTGCTCGGCAAAATACGCTTCGCCACGGCGCCAGTCCAACCCGAGATGCTTGACGAGGAAACTGGCCGCAACCATGCGCAAGCGGTTGTGCATATAGCCGCTTTCACGCAATTGCAGCATGCCGGCATCGACCAACGGATAGCCGGTACGCCCCTCGCACCACGCCTGAAAATGCGCGTCCGCCTTCGGACCTTGCTCCCACTGGATCGCGTCGTATTCGGGCTTGAAGGCGCTCTTCATCGCGTACGGATGGTGGTGCATGAGCTGGTGGTAGAAGTCGCGCCAGATCAGCTCCGACAGCCAGACCTCGGCACCCCGGTCGCCGGCAAGCATGCGCTCATAGGCCGATCGTGCCAGGCGGCGGATCGAGACCGTGCCGAAGCGCAGATGCGTGCTCAAGTAGCTCGGGCCCTTCTGCGCCGGGAAATCCCGCAGCGCGGCGTAGCGGTCCATGCGCGACTCAAAGTCGTCAAACAAGGCCTCGGCGCCGGCAGACCCCGCACCCAAGGCCGCCGGCAATTCGTCAGGTTCAAAGCCGAGCTCGGCAAGCGCTGGCATGCCGCGCCGCCACCCAGGCGGCAGTTTGGCAAGCGCTCGCGCCAGGCCCTCGCTCGCGTGCGCCATCAGATCCTGGTGGGAAATCCTGCGCAGCCATGCATTCTTGTAGGGCGTGAAGATGGTGTAGGGCTTGCCTGCGCTGGTGAGCAACTCGCTGCGCTCGAAGATGACATGGTCCTTGCCGGTCCGGAGTCGGCGACCGTCCAGCGCGAGGCGCCTTGCGACTTCGGCGTCGCGTTCCAGCGCGGCGGGCTCGTCGTCATGGTTGGCAAACACCGCGGCGGCGCCGAGTTCTGCCGCGAGCCTTGGAATCAGTTCGACCGGCCGGCCATGGCCAACGAGAAGGCCGGCGTCCGCGAGCAGCGCCCGCAAGCCTTGGTCGATCTCGGCCAGCGTGGCATGGATGAAGGCTACGCGCCGGTCCATTCGCGGCAGGTCCTTCAGGATGTCGGTATCAAACACAAACACGAACTGGACCGAGGCGCCGCTGTGCAAGGCCTGCGCGAGCGCCGCGTGGTCGCTCAGGCGCAGGTCGCGGCGCAGCCAGACCAGGGCCGTCCCGGTCCTCATGCGCGACGCCAATCGATCGTCACGCCGCGCTCCCCGAGCCAGTCCCGCGCCCTGGAAAAATGCCCGCAGCCAATGAAGGGCAGCGGACCGCGCCGGGCCGACAAGGGCGAGGGGTGATTGGCCTGCAGCACCAGATGCCGCGGCGCGGCCGCCTCGATCAGGGGCCGCTTGGCTTGCGCATGCGCGCCCCAGAGCATGAAAACCTTGGGCGCCGCGTCCTCGGCCAGGACGCGCATGCAGGCGTCGGTCAGCGCTTCCCAGCCCTGCCTGGCATGGCTGGCGGGATGACCGAGCTCCACGGTCAACGAGGTGTTCAACAGCATCACGCCCTGCTCGACCCAGGCGCCCAGATGACCGCCCACGGCCTTGCCGGGCGGCGGCAGATTGAGGTCGCGCTGCAATTCCAGATCAATATTGCGCAGGCTGGGCGGCACCGCCACGCCTGCAGGCACGGAAAAAGCCCACCCTTCGGCCTGCCCCTCGCCGTGATAAGGGTCCTGCCCCAGGATCACCACGTGGACGGCTTGCGGCGCCAGGTTCTGCAGCGCGCGCAGGGGGCGGTGCGGCAGCACATGCGCGCCCCGCGCCTGCCGCTCCTCGACAAAGGCCAGCAGCCGCTGGCCGGCGGCGCTGAGGCGCCACTCTTCCAGCACGGCACGCCAGGCCGGGTCCAGGGTTTCGCAGGCCGCGAGCAACACCTCGCCCAGCGGCAGTGCCAGCTCATTCGACGCGGACGACTCGCCCCAATCGAGCGCAGGCTGCTGCATGGTGGGGCGTCGAGTCAGCCAAACAAGGCCGCCAGCGCCGCGCCCGGATCGTCCGCCCGCATGAACGCTTCGCCGACCAGGAAGGCATGCACCTGCGCGGCCCGCATGCGGGCGACGTCATCGGGTCCGAGAATGCCGGATTCGGTCACCAGCAGTCGATCCGCAGGCACCTGCCCGAGCAGCCCCAAGGTGGTGTCCAGCGTCACCTCGAAGGTGCGCAGATTGCGGTTGTTGATGCCCAGCAGCGGCGTTTTCAGGCGCAGCGCCCGGTCGAGTTCGGCACCGTCGTGCACCTCCACCAACACATCGAGGCCAAGGTCGATTGCGACGGCCTCCAGATCGGCCAACTGCGCGTCGTCAAGGCTGGCGGCAATCAGCAGGATGCAGTCGGCTCCCATCGCGCCGGCCTCGAAGACCTGGTAGGCGTCGACCATGAAGTCCTTGCGCAACACCGGCAAGCTGCAGGCCGCGCGCGCTTGCTGCAAATAGGCCGCGCTGCCCTGGAAGAACTGCTGGTCGGTCAGCACGCTCAGGCAAGCCGCGCCGTGGCTGGCGTAGCTCTGCGCGATCCGTGCCGGCTGGAAGTCCTCGCGCAGGATGCCCTTGGAGGGGCTGGCCTTCTTGATTTCCGCGATCACCGCGCTGCGCCCGGCCGCCACCTTGCTGTGCAAGGCGTTCGCAAACCCGCGCCGCTCGCCTCGCCGGGCTTCGGCTTCCTCACGCACGCTGGCCAGGCTGCGCTGGCGCAGCGCAGCCTCGACTTCCTGATGTTTGACCGCGTTGATGCGGCGAAGAATGTCTGACATCACCTGTCCTCAACGGCGCAACCGCGTCACGCCTTGCCCAGTGCCTGCGTGGCGCTCACGAACCGATCCAGCTGTGCCCGTGCCGCGCCGCTGCTGATGGCTTGGCGCGCCTTGGCAATGCCGGCGGCAATGCTGTCGACCACATTGGCCGCATACAGCGTGGCGCCCGCGTTGAGCAGCACGATGTCGCGCGCCGCGCCGTTGACGTCGGCCAGCGCGTCCAGCAGCATGCGACGCGACTCCTCCGGGCCGGAGACGCGCAGACTGCGGTTCGAGGCCATGGTCAGGCCGAAGTCCTCCGGATGGATTTCGTACTCCCGCACCTCGCCGTTCTTGAGTTCGCCGACCAGCGTGGCAGCACCCAGCGAGACTTCATCCATGCCGTCCTTGCCGTAGACCACCAGCGCGTGCTCGGCTCCCAGGCGCTGCATCACGCGCACCTGGATCCCGACCAGATCGGGGTGGAACACCCCCATCAGGATATTGGGCGCGCAGGCCGGGTTGGTCAGCGGCCCCAGGATATTGAAGACCGTGCGCACGCCCAGCTCCTTGCGGATCGGGGCGATGTTCTTCATGGCCGGGTGGTGGTTGGGTGCGAACATGAAGCCGATGCCCGTCTGCGCCAGGCATTGCGCCACTTGCTCCGGGCCCAGCATGATGTTTGCGCCCAGCGCCTCCAGCACGTCGGCGCTGCCGGTCTTGCTCGACACGCTGCGGCTGCCATGCTTGGCCACCTGCGCGCCCGCCGCCGCGGCGACAAACATCGAGCAGGTGGAGATGTTGAAGGTATGGGCGCCATCGCCGCCCGTGCCGACCACATCGACCAGGTTGGGTCCGGGCGGCACCGGCACCTTCAGCGAGCGCTCGCGCATCACCTGCGCGGCGGCGGTGATCTCGCCGATGGTTTCCTTTTTCACGCGCAGGCCGATCAGCAGCGCAGCGGCGATCACAGGCGACATCTGCCCGTCCATGATGCGGCGCATCAGCGACAGCATCTCGTCGTGGAAGATCTCGCGATGCTCGATGACCCGGGTCAGCGCGTCGGTATCGGTGATGGACATGGCGGAGTATTTCTCGTTATGCATTGAAGAATTCGCGCAGCGCGGCAAGGGCCAGATCGACGCCCTGTGCATCGACGTCCAGGTGCGTCACGAAGCGCAGCCGGTACAGGCCGGTGGCCAGCACGCCGCGCGACTTCAGGAATGACAGCAATTCGCTGGCGCGCGCCGCCGGCACCTGCGGCGCCAGATCGGCAAACACGATATTGCTTTGCGGCGCCTCGACGCGCAAGGCGGGAATCTGCTCCAGCCCCGCCGCCAGGCGCCGCGCCAAGGCGTGGTCGTCGGCCAGGCGATTGACGTGGTGGTCGAGCGCATGCGAGGCCGCCGCCGCCAGCATGCCGGCCTGGCGCATGCCGCCGCCGGCCATCTTGCGCCAGCGATGCGCCCGCCGGATGAAGTCGCGCGACCCGCACAGGGCCGACCCGACAGGCGCGCCCAGCCCCTTGGAAAAGCAGACCGACACGCTGTCGAAATGCTGCGCGATCTCGCGCGCCGCCGCCCAGGCATCGCCGCCTTGGGCATTGACGACGGCCGCATTGAACAAGCGAGCGCCGTCGAGGTGCCGCGCCAATCCATGCCGCGACGCCAGCGCCGAGGCCTGGGCCAGATAGGTGTTGGGCAGCACCTTGCCGCCCAGCGTGTTTTCCAGGCACAGCAAGCGCGTACGGGCAAAGTGCGCATCGTCGGGCTTGATGTTGGCCTCGATGTCGGCCAGGGCCAGAGTGCCGTCGCTTTGATGCGGCAGGGGCTGGGGCTGGATGGAGCCGAGCACCGCCGCGCCGCCGCCTTCCCAGCGGTAGGTGTGGGCAAACTGGCCGACCAGGTACTCGTCGCCGCGCAGGCAATGGCTCATCAGCGCGCACAGATTGCTTTGCGTCCCGGTTGGCATGAACAAGGCGGCCTCGAAGCCCAGGCCTTGCGCAATGCGCTCCTGCAGCGTGTTGACGCTGGGGTCGTCGCCAAACACGTCGTCGCCCAAGGGCGCCGCGAGCATGGCCTCGCGCATGGCGGCCGTGGGCCGGGTGACGGTGTCGCTGCGAAGATCGATCATGTTTACCCCTCGTTCGTCGAGTACGCCGAACGGTCCCCCAGGGGGACCCGGCCTTGCTTGGGGCGACCCGGCGCCACGGCCGTCATGCCGCCAATTCCAGGAAGTTCTTCAGCATGGCATGGCCGTGCTCGCTCAGGATGGACTCGGGATGGAACTGCACGCCTTCCATGGGCGTCGCGCTGCCGGCCAGCCCACGGTGCCGGACCCCCATGATCTCGCCGTCCTCGCTGCGCGCCGTGATCTCGAATTCTTTGGGGCAGCTGGCGTCCTCGATCACCAGCGAGTGGTAGCGGATCACGCTGAACTCGCGCGGCAGGCCGGCGAAGACACCCTGCTGGTCGGTGCTGATGGTGCTGGCCTTGCCATGCATCTGGGTCTTGGCACGCACGATCTTGCCGCCCAGCGCCGCCCCCATGCTCTGATGGCCCAGGCACACGCCCAGGATGGGCAGCTTGCCCATGAAATGCCGGATGGCCTCGACGCAAATGCCGGCCTCGGCCGGCGAGCAGGGACCGGGCGAAAGCACCAGATGGTCAGGCTTGAGCGCCGTGATCTCGGCCAGCGAGATCTCGTCGTTGCGCGCCACCTTGACCTCCGCACCCAGCTCTCCGAAGTACTGGACCAAGTTGTAGGTAAAGCTGTCGTAGTTGTCGATCATCAGAAGCATATCGAACCTCACACGTTGATTGATTTGGTTGCAAGCCCTCTGAAGCCCTATGGGGTACCCACATGGGTACCCGCTTTTCAATTTGCTGCCGGTAGCGTGCAGCCTCAGCACAGAGAGGCAAGGTGTGCACATCGTGCACAGGTGGTTTTGAGCTAGTTGGCTGGCGTACGCCAACGCTCAAAGAAGTGCGATGTAGTTCGAATGCAGTACGGATCGTCCATATGCGCAACATTATCACGTACCACATTTGGTCGAGCCGATCACTTCGAGATCAGGTGCGACTCAGGCGAGACAGTCACGATCATTCGTCGCGCTGGGTCTAGGCAACATTGACCTGGCGGGCGGTACGTTGGGCGCAGGAATCCGTCCGTGCTCGGAATCGAGCGGGTTTGATGCGGCGGCTTGATCGGTGCTGCCCCAAGCAGTCCGAACGCATCAATTGCGTAGCGGCTGGCGTCGGAAAAAACGTCCAATCCGGGGGATCGAGGATTCAATCCAAAACCTGAATTCCTAATATCGATGCAGGATGCTGTCGCCGACTTCCGTAACAGGTTATTCACACCATCCACAAACCTGACGAAAGCCCACACGCGTGACGAGCGCTTGAACCCGTATTCTTGGCTGGTCCGCAAGGGAGCGAACTATGAACGTCAGCGCGGTCCGGTTCCAATCCGGTGTGTCGACCCCAGAATGCCTGACTCATTTGGGCACGCAGGCCCCAAGCATCGTGGCGCTTACGGCGACGCAATGGCCCGTGGGTTTCAGAATCCGCGCGGCCCGCTCGCGCAACTCATTCCTGACCTCGCATGGCACTGGCCTTTCCCAGAATCCGTCCATAGATCTCATGCTGCCGCAGGCTTCCGATCAGGTTCCCAGGAAATGAAGTCGCATCATGAACAACATCTATTGCATTGTCTGGAGCGAGGCCCATCAAGGCTATGTCGTCACGCACGAGAAGGTGGCGCGGCGCGGCAAGCCTTCGTCGACGCGCAGGGCGGTGGCTGCCGCGGTCAGCGCCCTGCTGATGACCCTGAGGGCCGGGACCAGCCTGGCAGGATCGCTGCCGCCAGCGCCGCCGCAGGCGAACGCCTTGCCCAGCAACGGCGTGCTCAGCGCGGGCGCGGCCAGCATTGGCGTGAGCGGCAATGTGATGACGGTCAACCAGTCTTCGCAAAATGCCATCATCAATTGGACCAGCTTCGACATCGGGGGCTCGGCCACCGTCAATTTCCTTCAGCCCAATGCCAGCGCGGCGGCCTTGAACCGGGTGTTGTCGGCCAATCCCACCCAGATCTACGGTGAGCTGAATGCCAATGGGCGTGTCTTCATCGTCAATCCGCAGGGCGTGGTGGTCGGCCAGGGGGCCCAGGTCAATGTCGGCTCGCTGCTGAGTTCCAGCCTGGACATCACCGACAGCGACTTCCTGGCCGGCAACTACAAGTTCCAGGGCGGCGCCAGCCTGGGCCCTGTCGGCAATGCCGGCAGCATCAAGGCCGCCGATGGCGGCTTCGTGGCGATGATCGGTGGGCAGGTGAGCAACACCGGCCTCATCTCCGCCAAGCTGGGTTCGGTGGCGCTGGCCTCGGGTCAGCAGGTCACGCTGAGCCTGGACGGCGCCGGGCTGCTGTCAGTGGCGGTGCCGCAGGCCACGCTGAACGCGCTGGTGCAGAACGCAGGCGCCGTCTATGCCGATGGCGGTCGCATCATCCTGACCGGCAAATCGGCCAACCAAGTACTGGACACCGTCGTCAACAACCAGGGCATCCTGCAGGCCCAGGCGCTGGGCGAGCGCGACGGCCAGATCTGGATGCTGGCGGCCGATGCGCCGGCCAACACCGGGGCCACTGGCGCAGCAGCCAACCTCGGTGCGGTGAAGAATGCCGCCGGCAGCGTGGTCTCAGGCGGCAGCGTGGACGCCAACGGCGGCCAGGTGACGATGGCCGGCAGCACCGTGGAGGTAGACGGCACGATCAAGGCCGGCAGCAGCACCGGCGCCGCGGGCCAGGTGCTGATCAACTCGAGCCAGGCCAGCACCTTGTCGAAGGGCAGCGTGATCGATGTCGCCAGCGCCGGCGCGGCGGGCTCGGCCGTCGTCTGGTCGGCCGGCAACACCACCTTCCACGGCAGCATCCAGGGCCAGGGCAGCGGCCCGTCCGGCCATGGGGCCACGGTCGAGATCTCGGCGGGCCAGAACGACAGCGTGAACGGCAGCATCCAGGTCGGCGCGGCCGCGGCCGCGCGCGCGGGCACCTTATTGCTCGACCCGGCCACGCTCGAGATCGGCGGCAGCGGCATCAGCCAGAGCACCTTGCAGGCGGCCTCCGGTGCCATCGTGCTGAGCGCCGACGGGCAGATCACGGTCGACGCCCTGAGCAACAATGTCCTGAACCTCGCGAACGCGACCAGCGTATCGATCACTTCGAACAGCACCGGCGGCATCCAGTTCCTGAACGGAGTCTCGGGTCCGAGCGGGATCATGACGAACAACGCTCCGGTGACGCTGACAGCCTCGGGCAATGGTTCACTGCTGAATGTGGGCCAGATCACCACGCACGGCGCCAATATCGCGCTCAGCGGCGTCACGGTGCAGCTCGGGGCCGGCCTCGATGCCTCGACGGCAGGCAATGGCGCGGCCAATGGCGGCACGGTGTCGGTCAGCATCTTCGGCGGCGGCGTCACACAAACGGGCGCGGCCTCCATTGCCGGCTCCGCCGTGACGCTGGATGCCACCTACGGCTATATCGGCAGCCCCACGGGCGTGGTGCAGACCCATGCGTCGACGCTGAACCTCATGAGCGGTGGCGTGGCCTATGTCAACGACGCCAGCGCGCTGAGCAGCTTCGCGATCAGCAGCAACCACCTGACCGGCACGCCTGTGGCCATCCAGGTGACGGCGCCCAACCTGAGCCTGACCGGTCAGGACACCAGCGGCAACGGCAGCCTCTACAACGCCGGCGTCAGCTGGGTGCAGTACAGCGCGACCGCCAATGGCCAGGGTTCGGGCCCGGCCACGGTCAGCATCACGCAGGACACCAATCTCCTGCCGGCCTCGGTGCTGCTGCCGGGCAGCAACCTGAACATCAGCTCGTCCAACGGCATGATCCTGGGCGGCAACAGCACGCCCATCAGCTCGGCCGCTCTGGTGTTGCGATCGCCCTATGCCATCGGCGGCATCAATGCCGCCGGAGGGGTCGACGACTTCAGCACCGGCGGCACGCAGGACGGCCTGGCCTTGGCCACGCAAGTCAGCGGCCATATCGACGCTCAGGTGCTCAACAGCGCGGGCGCCGTGGCCAACAACAGCATAGTCAGCCTGAACCAGACCGGCAATCTGAGCGGCAATGCCAGCGCCAGCTACATCAATCTGCAGGCCAGCGGCAATATCGGCAGCTCAGGCACGCCCTTTGCATTGGTCTTTGACGGACAGCCTTACAACACCTTCCTGTCGAACCTGTCGGCCGGCCAGTCGGCCTGGGCGACGGCAGGATATGACGGCAACCTGGCGTCCATGCATTTTGAGACGGTGCAGGCCACTCAGGGCAGCTTGAGCCTGGCGGTGACGCAGGCTGCCGGCAGCAACGGCGCGGTGCAGATCGACACCGCCGATGCGAACGAGGCGTTGACCCTGAGCGGAGTCCTGACCAACGGCTTCAGAGTGAGCAACGCCACCTCGAACACCAGCATCAACGTCGCGACCCAGGGCAATCACGGCAATCTCGAAGTCGACAGCGCGGTGCTCAACGGTGCCGACAACGTCAACCGCAGCATCACCATCAGCTCCGACAGCTACACGGTCAACGTCGGCGACCTGAGCACCGACGGAGCCGTCAACGCGGCGGCAGGCGTGCCTATGGGCACGCTCAACGTCAGCAGCGGCCCGAATGGGCAGGTGACCAATATTACGGCGGCCTATCCCACTGGCGGCGGCACCTTGCGGGCCGGCGTGCTCAACATCACCGGGGCTCAAGGCATTGCCTTCAATTACGGGCAAGTGGACACGGCAGCACAAGTCAACCTGGCCACGGCGGGCAGCAGTTCAGTTGCTGCGTACGGCAACGGCAACAACTGGTCGAACGCCGGGGTGTTCTTCCACGCCGCCGGGGTGAGTGCCGTGTCCGATCCAGCAGGCCTGAACCCCCACCCGCTGCAAATCAACAGCGTCAACAACTTCCTGAACCACTACGGCAGCGACATTGCCAACACCCATGGCGGCCTGACGGTCGGCCAGATCAACTCCTTTTTCAACGGCTACTACTATGGCTATAACGGCCAAGTGACGCTGACAGCCGCCAATGGCCCCATCGTCGCCAGCGGCCCCTCGGGCGGTCGAATCAATGTGTCCGTTCCGAATGAATGCGTGAGCTGGGCCTGCGGCTACGGCAACACGATATCGATGCGCTCGACCGGGACGGCGGCAGGCCTGGGCGTTTCCGCCGGCCTGCCCATGGTGCTTACCGCCTCCAAGACCATCAACCTGACGACTTCGGGCGACGTCAATGCCACCAATACCTCGTCGACGCTGAGCACGCTCAGCCTGAATCTTTCCTACGTCGGCAACGCAGCGCCGAACAGCTACGCGGTTCTGTCCGGGCCCTCGCCAACGCCCAGCCCGAGCAATGGCGTCAACTTCAGCGCCGGCACCCCCGGCGCTGCAAACGGTCCCAACCCATTGACGGTCAGCAATACCTCGCTGAACAACGGCAGCGGTGGCATAGGCAACTTCAACCTGAGCGGCGATGGCGACATCCTGGTCACTGGCTTGCAGAGCGCGCACGCCAACGTCAACCTCTACGCCAACAACGTCAATATCGGCACGCCCGGCATCAACAGCCCGGCCGTGGTGCTGACAGGCGGCGGGCATTTCGATGTGAACGCTGCGGGCGCGATCAACGTGGCGAACCTGTCCACGAATGGACCCGAGATCTATCTGTACAGCAGCGGCGGCGCGATCTCGGTCACCCAACTCGCGGCGACGGGCGCCAGCGTCTATTTCGAAACGGGATCCGGCAACATCAATGTGACGCACCTGTTGTCAGACAACAGCTACGCCTGGATGCAGACCGACGGCGCGGGCAATATTGCCATCGCCGACATGTCCTCGCTGGCCAATCCAGGCCAGGCCTCGCAAGGCACCACAGTCAGCGTCACGACGTCGCAAGGCAATCTGAGTGCGACCTCGATCCTGACCAGCAATGCCTCCGTCGCCTTGACGGCCCGCGGCGGCAGTTTGAGCGCCGGCACGGTCCAAACGAACAATTCGTACATCGCGCTTCAGGCGAGCGGCGGCAACCTGAGCGTGGGCACGGTTCAGACCGATGCCAGCGACACGGTGTCCCTGTATGTCACAGGCGGCGACATCCTGGGCCTGAGCAGCGGCAACCTGGTGGCAGGCGGCACGATCAAGCTCTACAACCAGACGGGCAATATCGGCTCGTCTGTCGTGCCGCTGAATATCACCGCGCCGACCACGCTCGACCTCAGCAACCAGCCGGGCAGCCTGGGCGCGGGCGGCGGAGGTTCGATGTTTGTGAACACCAACGTCGATGCGACTCACCTGAACCTGTACCTGGCCAACAATGTGGCCGGCAGCACCTATGCCACCAGCAGCTATTCGATCACGCCGACGGTCAACAACCCCAATGGGCTGACGCTGCAAGGCAGCGGGTCGAGCGCGGGCCTTGTGATCAGCAGCCTGGGCGTCACGGGCACGGCGCCGGCCTCGCAGGTCAGCAGCGTCGTCATCACCGCGGACACGCCCAGCCTGTCCATCCAGTCGGGCGCCTCCGGCGTGGCGCCGGCGGCCTACACCCTGATCCCCGGCTACAACGCCACCACCAGCCAGCAGGACGGCGCCAATGCCAGCACGGTGCTCAATCTGTCGGGCAGCGCCGGCAAGCTGGTGACGCTGGATTTGAACAACGGCAGCACCTCCACCAACATCAGCGGCAATCTGGCGCTGACGGATCTGCTGATTTCCACCGTGTCCCAAACGAACCAGGGGGCGCCTCTCACCGCGAGCTTCAGCCTGACAGGGCCGCTGCACAACTTCACATTGAATCGCACGGGCGACAGCAGTGCCGACAGCTATGTTTTCACCGACGCCAACAGCTCGGGACAAGGCATCTCAGCGGTGAGTTCGGGCAGCGGCACGATGGTGGTGTCGGCCAGCAACGCGAATGCCATGACGCCCTTGAATCTCACGCTGAATGTCTCGGGCGAGGCGATGCAGGTAGGCAGCGTGGGCCTGACGGCGGCCGATTCCATCGCGCTCACCGCCACCCAGATCGTCGGCGGCGCGAGCAACCAGCTGACGGCGGGCACGGTGAACCTGAGCGCCACAGCAGGCGACGTGGGAGCGGTCGCCGGGCCGGCCATCAACGCCGCCGTCGGGGCCTTGACGGTGAACACCAGCGGCAACCTCAATCTCACGGTCAACAACAGCCAGATCACGGGGGCGCCGACGCTGAGCAGCGTGGCGATCACGACCTCGCATGCTTACGGGCAGCAGTTCACATACGCCATAGGCGGCGATCTGAGCCTGTCCGCCACCGACGTGAACGGCTACTGGACCACGCTGGGCCTGACGTCGAGCAGTGCCATCAATTTCTCGTTCTCGGCGGATCGCGGCCTGGTCGTCGGTGACGCCAACCATCTGGGCATCAGCGACGTGGGGGGCACCGTCAGCCTGAGCTCCAGCGGCAATTACAGCAACTACCCCAATTACGACACCACGGCCATGGGCATTGCCCAGTCGACGGTGACTGGCGCCACCGGCATCACGGCCAACCGGGTTTCGCTCAGCGCCGGCGGCTACCTCGGCTACGTGGGGACCAGCGCTGCCCCGATACTGCTGAACACGCCACAGCTCCTGCTCACCAGCAACGGCAACATCTATGCGCAGGACAGCGCGGCGCTGACCGAGCTGAGCCTGGTCCTCTCGCATGCCCAGGCCACCAGCGGCTACTACGCGCCGAACACCTATTCGATCATCGACGGCGGCAATCTGGCGCTGACGCTGAACGACTATTGCAATAACAGCTGCAATTACCAATGGGGTGGAACATTCACGCAATTGGCCAGCCTCACCAGCAGCACGCTGGAGTACTTCACGCTGAACGAGCGTGACAGCTTCATGCCGCTCGTGGCGGGCAATTATTCGAACGGCAACTTCAGCACGGGGCAGATCAACCTCGGCGCGCCGAATTCCAACGTGACGCTGATCGCGCCGTCGATCTACCTCAATCGCTGGAATGCGGTGACCAGCGCGACGACCGATTCGACCGGCGCGGCCATTGTCAATGGTGCGGCAATCGTCGCCAACACCTTGAACTTGGTGAGCGCTGGCGAGGTCGCGGCTTCGCCTTGGCACTATTGGAGCAATTCGCAGAATTCGCTGCCTGTCCAGGTCAGCAACTTGAGCGTGCAGGCAGGCGGCAGCATCTATATTCAGAACATCGGCAACCTGTACGTCGGCAACGCCAGCGCCGGCGGCTCGCTGTTCCTGCAGGCAGTGGCCTCGAACGGGCCGGCCTCGATCACAGCGCCTGGCGCGGGCCTCATGTCGGGCTCGTCGGTGGCACTGATGGCCAACTACGGCAATCTGGGGACTTCTTCCATCCCACTGGCCACCAATACCTCGAATCTGACGCTCAATGGCGGCGGCGATATGTTCATCGCCAACCAGAGCGAACTCAGCAATTTGAGCATCGTCAGTGACCACAACAAGCCGCTCGTGGGCCTGGGAACGACCAACACCATCTCCATTGCCGACCAAACGCTGTCGGGCGGTCAGCCCTTGAGGCTGGGCATCGTCGACCAGCAGCTGGGCCTAGGCGTATTCCAGTACACGCTCGATGGCCTGAACGAGCCGCAGCTGCAGTTTTCCTTCGAGAGCGACAGCGGCATGGTGCTGGGTGCGCTCACCGCGTCCACCATTGCGCTGACCTCAGACACCGGCAGCATCGGTCAGCTCGCCGGCGCGGGCAAGGTAACCGCGGCCGGCTCGGTCTCGATGACCGTCAGCCAGGATCAGTCCATAGGCGCCACCGGCCATCCGATCCAGATCAATGCCTCGAATCTGAGCTTCACGACAGGGGGCAATCTCTACGTCGCCGACCCTGCAGTGATCACTGCGCTGACCCTGAATACGCTGCAGGTCGACAACGTCAATGGCGTGCCACCCGTCTATTCGATTGACAACAGTGGTGCACCCGTCGGCAGCCAGGCCACCTTCAACGCCACCGGCGACACGGTCAACGGCGTGCTCGATGTCAATCACGTGGTCATGGCGCCGTCGAGCTCAGTGACCATCACCAGTTACAGCCCGATTGCCGTTGGCAGCATCAACGTGCCAGGCAGCGGCGGATCGATCTCGGTCGACACCGGCGGCAGCGTCAGCCAGCTCAATGGCGGCACGGGCTCCGCGGCGGACAGCGTTTCGCTGACGGCGCAAGGGGGCAATATCGGCGCCTCTTCGGCACCGATGCTGGTGGACACCATCAACCTGGCGACGGCCACTCAAAATGGCGGCGGCAGCACTTACGTCAGCGTCGTCAGCACCCCGACGCGCGGACTCGCCAATGTGACCGTCAGCGACTCCAATGATGGGCCCGCGAATGCCCTCGTGATCACGGACGGCTCGGTCTTCAACCTGAATGGCGGGAATGACGGCAGCGGCGTGTTCGCGCTGCTCAGCGCCACTGCAAGCCATGTCAACCTGAACTACCTCAATGCCAACAACAATTTCAATATTGGCACGCTCAATTTGGGCGCCGGCTCGCTGAGCCTGCGCAGCATCAATGGGGCGATCAACGCTGACAGCGGCTCATTGAGCACGCCGAACATCACCACCACGGGCAATGCGTCGCTATCGGCCGGCACCGATGTGGGCGCCTCACCGTCCTCGGCCATCTATACGAATGTCGCGGGCCAGGTGTCAGCAAGTTCATGGAACAACGGCAATATCAACCTGAATCAGGTGGCGGGCCATCCGCTGAACATCAGCCTGGGGGCATACTCCTGGGGCAGCGGCGCCATTGCGGTCACGTCGGTGGGCGATTTGAACCTCACCAATGGCTTCGGGGTTGGCTCCGGAGGATTGAGCCTGACGGCGGGCGGCAACATCACCTACAGCGGCGGCAATATTTCTCTGTATCAGGCCCCGGTGACGATGCATGCCACCGGCTCCATCACCGGAGCGTCCAGCCTGGAGGGCGCGTCGGGCGTGACGATGCAGGCAGGACAGTCCATCAATGTCGCTGGCATCGACGATGCCGCGCAGGGTGGAGAGTCCCTCGGCAATGGCTACGGCCCGGCCAGCAATCCCATCTCCCTGACGGCCGGCGCCGGCAGCGTGACGCTCAATGGCAGCATCATCAGCAACGCCAGCGTCAATATCACGGCGGCAACGAATATTTACGGCCAGAGCGGCAATTTCGGACTCACGCCCAGCATCAGCCTCCAGGCCGGCGGCGACATCGGCACCCTCAATGGCAGCACCTTGGGTACCTGGAATTTGAATGGCGCGAATGTCTGGTACGAATTCAACTACGGCGCCTATGCCAACCCAGGTACGCAAACGACCAATCCAGGCGTACTGACGTTGAACGCGGTCTCCACCGGAGGCTCCGTGGAACTGGGCTCCTATGCCGGCGTCAACGTCGCGCGCCTCAGTGGCGCGAACACGGTCAGCCTGCAGGTCCATGGCGACTATGTGAGCCCGAATGCCGGCATCGTCATCGGGACCGATCCGACCATTGGACACACGGGCACTGTTTCATCGGCAACGGGCAGCGTCACGCTCACGACGGCCGACGGCAACATCACCGGCGCCGCCGGCAATGCGGTGAAGGCGGCCGGCAGCATCACGGTACAAGCCCATCAAAGTACCTACGCCAACAATTCGGGCGAGTATTACGGCGACAGCACAGGGGGCACCTACAGCAGCGTGGTCTATCCCAATGTCTACAACATCGGCTACGACGGCAGCACGGCCACCCCGCTGGCGCTGAGCGCCCCGGTCATCAGCCTGATGGCCAACGGCAGCATTTATGCCACCTTGCCGGTCACAGGTGTGTCTTCCATTTCGGTGGGGCGCACTTATGCGGCCGACGGCAGCAATGCCGGTGCGAATTGGGCCGGCTCGCTCGGCGCCTTGATGCCAGGCGGCACGGTGCAGATCAAAGACACCAACGCCAATACCATTGTTGCCATCACCGACACCGGCGCGACCAGCGGCAGCAGCACGGTAGCGGTCAATTACGGTACCTCACTGAACTTCAGCTACGCCTCCTACGACCCCATCCAGCTCGGCACGGTCAACCTGGGCAGCGGAGCCCTGGCACTGGCGATTGCCAATCCCTTCAATGTGGGCATCACCTCGGCCAACAGCTCCATCACCGGTGGACAGATCAGCTTCACGCTGAACCCGCAGTACGACTACAACACGTCAACATACGACGCAGCAGGCGGCTTCGGAACCGCCAATGCGCCGATCAACACGCAGGTGGGCAGCATTTCTGGGAGCACCACAGGGGCGACGGCCGGCTTCTACGTCAACCAGACCGGCGCCATCACCTTGAACAATCTGCAAACCGGCGGCGGCATTGGAGTCACTGCCTCGGGCAACATCACGCTGGAAAACACGGTCAGCGCCGGCAACGGCGGCTTGAATCTGAACGCCGGCACGGCGCAGATCATCGAGTCGGGCACGCCGACCATTTCGTCCAATGGCGGCGACGTGGTGATGCAGGCGGCGAGCATCGCCCTGCCGGGCAGCACGGTGCGGGCCAATGCCGGCAATGTGTCCTTGACAGCCACGGATGCCCTGAATCTGGGAGGCGCCACGGTGTACTCGGCAGGCTCCGCCGGCATGTCGCTGATAGGCTCGACCGTGGCGCTGGGCAACAGTCAACTGAGCACGACCAACGGCGGCGGCGTGAGCATCACGGCGACCAGCGGCAACATTGACCTGACTTCAGCCCAGCTGAACAGCTCGGGCGATGTGTCCGCCATGGCGCAGGCCATCACGGCGCCGGGCTCGACCCTGGGTAGCGGCGGCAACCTCTCGCTCACGGCCAGCACCGGCGGCCTGAGCCTGGCCAACAGCCAGTTGGGGTCGCAAGGCAGCATCGGCACGACCTTGACGGCCACCGCCGGGGCCATCGACCTGAGCAGCGCCCGAATCTCGGGCGGCGCTCCCATCACGGTCAGCGGGTTGACGCTGGGCCTGGGCGGCACCGTGATGAGTTCGAACGGTGCCATCAACGTGCAAGTGGGGAGCGGCGGATTGGATCTGTCGACCGCCAACATCGCCGGAGCAGAGGTCATTGCCTCGTCGGCCCAGACCCTGATCATCGGCGCCATCAATGGCAGCAACAGCGTTGACCTGACGTCGACAACAGGCGCCATCCAGGGCAATTCCAACAGCACCACCGGCGTGACGGGACAGACCGTGAGCCTGAATGCCGCCACGGGCATTGGCACCGCGGCACCCGTGCTGGTGTATGGAGGCAGCGGCAGCACGCTCACCGCGCAAACGACGACGGGCGACGTGCAATTGCTGGCCGGCGGGCCTGGCGACCACGCATCGTCGCTGACGATGAACATCGGCACGGGTGCGGGCCTGATCCATGTGCTCAACAACTACGGCACGCTGGAGATGGGCCAGGTGGCGAGCGGCGCCAATGGCAGCAATTACCTCGGCAACATCACCGTCTACAACTCGGTCAACAACAGCACGGTCCAGGTGAACACGGTCACGGCATCCGGCCCTGGCGCCATGGTCGAGATCACCGCACCCAGCGGCACGATCCAGGACGATGACCTGGGCAGCGGCGTGAGCGCCTCGCGCATCGTGCTCAACACCCTGGGCCTGGGCGGCAAGATCGCCAGCGCCAACGGCAGTCCGAGCCCGCTGGGCGTGCAGGTGAACGGGCAAGCGGTGGTTGCCGTATCCAGCGGCGACATCACGCTGGACTCGACCGCCACGGCCTTGACGCAGATGCCGCTGGTGGCCAGCAATGGCCATGCGCAGACCATCAGCATCACCAGTGCGGGCGACTTCCAGGTCGGCCAGCTCATCGCCGGCCTGAGTGGCGGCACGGTGAACATCGACGCGGCAGGCAATATAGCCGGCAATGCCAGCACCGGCACGGTGATCCATGCGGCCAATGTCAACCTCACGGCCACGGGCAATATCGGCAGCGCCAGCAATGCGGTGGCAACGGCCGCCTACGACTTTGGCGCCAACCAGCCGGGCGTGATCACCGCCCACTCGACCGGCACCGGCGACATCTACATCAACCAGACCGGCGCAGTCACGCTGCAGAGCGTGACGACGAACAATGGCGCCATCCATGTGAACGTGGCCGGCAACACCTTTGTCAACCTAGCCAGCAGCGCGGCGACCGATGCCCCCGGCAACGATGTCAACATCAGCCTGTCGCAGGGCGACATGACAGTCAACCAGGCCATTGCCGGCGCCACGCAAGGCGCGGTGCGCCTGAGCGCCGCGGCGGGCTCGATTCTGGGCGACGCCCTGGACAGCGCCACCGGCACGATGCCGCGCGACTGCTGCACGGACCCCCATGTCCAGGGCAACGCCGCCCATCTGGTGGCGCAAGACAATATCGGCTACAACGGCACGGACAGCAGCAACACGCTGAGCGTGCAGGTCAACCAGCTCAGCACCTCGACCTCCGCCAACAATGCCTACACCGTGCTCTACCTGCTGCCGCAGACGGCGCAGGGCACGGTGGCGCTGGGCAATGGTTCACTGAATTTCTCGGCCACCGGCACGGGGTCGACCATAGACTTGAAGGCCTGCTTTGGCCTGGACCTGACCGGCATGGGCGATGCGTCGGCCTGGACCACGCTGGGGACGAACGCCAAGCTGAGGTTCTCGGCGGGCACCAACCTGCTGCTGCCCAACACGCTGGACACGACGACCAACCCGAACGTCGCCTCGCTGACGCTGATCGGCGGCAGCGACGTGACGGTGCCAAACAATGGCAGCACGCCGCACACGCTGAACATCAACACGACCAATCTGCTGCTCGAGACGGGTGCGGCGGGCAGCACGGGTGCCGCCAACACGGCCGACTCGCTGGTCGTCAACGCCAAGGGGCAAGCAGCCGATGTGGTCGTGACAGGATCCACCGCGACCGACCTGGCCGTGAACACCAACGGCCAGACCGTGATCAGCGCGGCCAATCCGCAGGGCAATGTGGCGGTCACCACGCCAACGGGCAATCTGAACGTCTTTGCGCTGTCCTCTCCGGGCACGGTCAGCCTGGGCGCGCCGGCGGGCGGCGTCGTGCAGGCCGGCCAGGACGGCACGGGCCACTTCTCGACACCCGGGATTGCCGCGACCGGCCTGAACTTCAATGTCCTGAGCAGCCTGGGTTCGGCCAACAACCCGCTGGTGCTGGCGGTGAACTCGGTCGGCGCCCAGATCCAGTCGGCGGGCGGCATTTACCTCTCGATCACACCTCCATCTGGCACGACCGTGGTCACTGGACTGAGCACGTCCAATGGCGCGATCGATGTATCGAGCAGCGGCGCCCTGACGCTCAACGGGGCGGCCAGCGCAGGCAATGGCGGCGCGGTCATGCTGAGCGCCGCCGGGATCTTGACGCTCAACAACGCGATCAGCACGACCGGCAACGCAACGCTGACGACCACCGCCGGCGGCGCCATCGTCGACGGTTTCGGCAATGCGGCGCAGCCGACCGTGACGGCCAATGCACTGACCTTGAACGCGTCGGCGGGCGTCGGCGCAGCGTCGCCGCTGTGGACGGATGTCGCCACGCTGAACGCCGCGGCCCAGGGGGCCGTACAGATCAGCAACACTGCGACCACGCCATGGCTGCTGAACAACGTCGCGTCGAGCGGCGGGGCCGTCACCCTGAGTTCGGTCGGCGAAGTGGATTTGAACAAGATCAACGCCGGTGCCGGCGCGGTCATCGTGAGCTCCC
Source organism: Burkholderiaceae bacterium (assembly GCA_019234815.1). Classification (GTDB taxonomy): domain Bacteria; phylum Pseudomonadota; class Gammaproteobacteria; order Burkholderiales; family Burkholderiaceae_C; genus JAFALA01. The sequence goes on from JAFALA010000022.1 coordinate 28,412, forward strand.
TGCAGGGTGCGATCAATGACGTGATCTCGGGGCACGCCAGCCTGGCCAACCCCAACATCACGTCGACATCGACGGTCACACTGAACGCAGCCACCACCGTGGGCTCGGTGGCCGACTCCACCTGGGTGGCGGGGACGCAGTCGTTCAGCGGCGGCACGACGCCGGCAAACTCAAGCTGGATCAACTACGTTGCACCTGCACCTGCACCAGCCCCAGCTCCAGCACCAGCTCCAGCACCAGCACCAGCACCAACTCCAGCCCCAGCTCCAGCTCCAGCGCCAGCGCCAGCGCCAGCTCCAGCGCCAGCGCCAGCGCCAGCGCCAGCTCCAGCACCAGCACCAGCACCAGCACCAGCACCAGCACCAGCACCAGCACCAGCTCCAGCTCCAGCACCAGCACCAGCACCAGCGCCAGCGCCAGCGCCAGCGCCAGCTCCAGCTCCAGCTCCAGCTCCAGCTCCAGCTCCAGCTCCAGCTCCAGCTCCAGCTCCAGCTCCAGCACCAGCACCAGCGCCAGCGCCAGCTCCAGCTCCAGCGCCAGCGCCAGCTCCAGCTCCCGCGCCCGCGGTGTATCCCAGCCTGCCTATCCTGAACAACATCGGGGGCAGCAGCGCGCCGCAAACCACATACGACGTCGAAACACAGGTGCAGCAGGCCCTGCCCAAGGTCGTGTTCAGCCTGCCTGTCGTCACGGTCGGTGCGCCCTACCCGATCGCGGCGCCGATGAACGTGGGCGTGAGCAACTTCGGCATAGGCTTGCCGGCGGCCGGTACATCCGTGGCGCGAAGCCAGGACCAGAATTTCGGCACACAGTCCCTGCCCATCGTCGGGGGCAATCAGACCGAGATTGGGCGAACGGCGTCTAACGTGCCAATTGGTGTCACCACGCCGGCACCCACGCCGCCATCCAGTGGCGACCAGGCCGTGGGTGCGCCTGCAGGGGCGAGCGGCGGCCAGGCTTCGGGCTCGGCTCAGTCAGGCGGCTCGAACACACCCTCGACCGGATCGGGCGCTCCCCCAAGCGCAGTCCAGCCCCCCGGCAGCCCAGGCAGCCAAGGCAGCGGTGCCGGGCAGTCATCGGGGCCGGACCAGCCAGGCGGCTCGAATCCGGCGTCGACTGGAACGGGTTCATCGTCTGGCACGGGCCAGACCTCGGGAGGCAACCCGTCTCCGGGTAGCAACCAGCCGCAAGGCTCGGCGCCATCCACCACCGGCAATTCTGCGGATCAGGACCAGGGCACGACCAGCGCGCCCGGCACGGATGAATTGAAAGACGGGAAGGGCAAGAAGAAGGTCAGCCGATCGACACGGAACAACAAACCAACTAAAACACACAATGAAACTTCATCCTGACGAAGAGCGTTTCGACTTCCTGCCGGTGCACGGCCATCCGCCGCGACAGAGGCTGTTGCGTCCCACCGCAGGGCTGGGCGCGAATCTGCTGGCCTTGCTGATGTCGTCGGCCGGCGCCGCGCCAATCGACGCGGGCGTCCTTCTGGAGACCATCAAGCCACCGTCGAACCCTCCGGTAAAGCCGCCGGAAAACCTGATCCAGGTGCCCGAGGCGCCACGACCGGCCATGACCGATGTGCAGGGCATGCACACACACATAGCCCATGTCCGGTTCACCGGCGTCTCGGCCTTCCCTGACGCGGTGCTGCAAGCCGTCGTTGCCGACCAGCTGGGCAAGGAACTGGGCTTCCAGGAACTGGAGGCCATGGCTGCACGTGTCACCAAGTACTACCGCGACCGCGGCTTCCTGGTCGCGCGCGCCTACCTGCCCGAGCAGAAAATTGCCGACCAATCGATTGAGATCATGGTGCTCGAGGGCAAGATGGGCCAGGTGACGATCCATTACCGCAGCCCTGGGCCCAAGATTTCCGACGAGGTGATGCGCAATCTGGTTTTCGGCTCGGCCGCGGCCGGCTCCACCATCGAGGTGCCCAAGCTGGAGCGCGCCATGCTGTTCGAGAACGAGTTGCCGAACCTGGCCGCCACGGCCAGCATGGTGCCCGGCGCCTCGGTCGGCACCAGCGACCTGGTGCTGGAGGCCAATCAGTTGGGGCGCTTCTATCACGACCAGTTGACGGCGGACAACGACGGCAACAAATACAACGGCGCCGTGCGGCTTGGCGGCAACTTCAATGTAGCCTCGCTGGCGGGCCTGGGCGACCAACTCAGCGCCCAGCTGCTGACCAGCGTGGACGGGTTCAACTATGAACGACTCGCCTGGACCTTTCCGGCTGGCGGATCGGGGCTGAAGCTTGGCGCGTCCGAGGCCTATACCGACTACACCTTGGGGGGTCCCTATGAACAGGCGGGGCTGCATGGCAATGCGGCAACGGGCAGCCTGTTTGCCGTCTACCCCTATGTCCGAACGCGCTTCTTCAACCTCTACCAGACGGTGACGCTGGAAGCCAAGCACCTGGTCAACAAGGCAACTGCCGGCACCATCAGCAACAACCAGGTGCGTGACGCCTCGCTGGGCATCAATGGCGACGAGACCGACAACTGGCAAGGTGGCGGCCTGTCCAATTTTTCCGCCACGCTGACCGAAGGCCACGTGAATCTGGCCGAGGCGCCGGCCAACGCCTCCGCCGATGCCCAGACTGCCAAGACGGCCGGCTATTACGGCAAAGTGATGCTGCAGGCGATGCGGCAGCAAAGCCTGACGAAGTCGCTGGTGCTGTATGGGCAGATCACGGCGCAATACTCGAACAAAAACCTGGACAGCTCGGAAAGCATGGTGTTCGGCGGGCCGACCGCCGTGCGCGCCTACCCGGTCGGCGAGGCGCCCTCGGACGAAGGCCAACTGATCACCCTGGAACTGCGCTACAACATGGCCGCGCCGGCCGATCTGGGCTCACTGCAATGGCTGGCTTTCTATGACCACGGAGCCTTGCGCCAGCATCACACCGCCTGGGCGTCCTTCACGCAGTCGGGCCTGCCCAATGACTATGCGCTCGTCGGCAAAGGCCTGGGCGTCAACTTGTACAAGGAGAACGATTACATGCTCAGCGGGACCGTGGCCTGGAAGATGGGCAGCAATCCGAATCCAGGCAAGAACGGCGTCGATGCGGATGGCTCGACGGCGTCTTCGCGCATCTGGGTGCAGTTGGTCAAATTCCTGTGAGCCCGGACCGCTCCAATCATTGGGCCAGCGCCGAGCGCTTCAGCTTGCGCGTCTCTTGCGTACGCGGAATCGCATCGACAACGAGGAACTGTGTCGGCGTCAGAGGGCCGAGCCGGCTCGAGGCATAGCGGCGGACTTCTTCAAGACTTGCATGCGGACGCAGCACCACGGCCGCCGTGAGCGCAGGATGCCCGAGCGCATCACTGCCCACGAAGCAGCCTGCATCAGCCACGCCGGGATGGGCCCCCAGCACAGCCTCGAGATCGTTGACATTGACCTTCTGTCCATCGATGTTCAGCGTCTCATCGGTACGGCCTTCAATGTAGAGCAGGCCGTCCGCATCGACATAGCCCAGGTCATCGGTATAGAACCAACCGTTCTTGAAATGGCTGCGGGTCTGCGCCTCGTCATTGATATAACCCGTCACGCCGTGAGCCGAGCGCACGCGCAGTCGCCCGATGGCGCCCTTGGGCAAGGTCTCGCCCGTTTCGTCCGAGACGATCTCGACCTCAGCCCAGGCGCAGGGACGCCCCGCGCTGGCGGGATATTGCTCAAGCAACTCGGCGGGCGCATAACTGATCCAGCTCATTTCCGTGACGGCATAGCAGATGCTGACCTGCGGACAGATGCGCTCGCGCAACCGGCGCAGCAGAGGCGGCGGCAACAAGCCGCCACCAATCCGGACGCTCAGCAGACTCGGACAATGGAGGCCGGGCGCCGTGGCCGCGTCGACAAGCTCGCGAGCCTGCGCCGGGGAGAGGTGAAGGTGGGTGCTGCCAAAGCGGATGACGTCCGCGAGGAATTGCTGCGCCTGCAGGCTCCTCGGCAGCACCACGGATGCGCCGTGCATGAGGGCATGCACGGCCAGTCGGAAACCGGCCACGAAATTGAGGTCCATCGGCACGACGCGATGGGTGGGATGGCAAAGTTCTTCCTTCATGGTGCCGCGCAGTTGCATGAGCCCGTGGGTGAGCATCATGCCCTTGGGGTCGCCAGAAGTGCCGGACGACATCATCACCCTGAAGCCCGCGTCGGCGGCCAACGGCGCGACCTCGTGGTCAACACTGGAAAGCGGGCCAAATTCCAGGTTGCCCAGGCCGATGAAATGCAAGCCCGGGAGCGCCATGTCCTCACGCCCGGAGACCACGTGCGCGACCGCGAATTTACGCGCCGCCGCCAGGCGCCGATCTGCCGGCACCGCCGGGTGCAGGGGCACGGACACCGCGCCGATCTGCGCGACAGCCCACAGCACCAGCAAATGCAGGCTGTTCTGCCCCATGGCCACACCCACATGCTGGCCCGGCTCTACACCCTGGCGCTTCAAATGCGCGGCAATCACGCCCGCGCAGAAACGGGCTTGCTCGAAGTTAAGGACCTGGTTGTCCGAGATGATGGCGGGCGCCGCCGGAGTCCGCATGGCCTGCGCCTGCAGTCGCACCACGATGTTAGCGTTCATGCTCATGAATTAAACTCCCATCCGGTCGGCAAAGTTTACCGAAATTGGTCAAGGAAACCCGATGAAGCCCAGATTTGTTGGTGTTGCAGGTCTTCCTCGTTCCGGATCAACTTTATTGTGTCAATTGCTGGCCGAGCATCCGGATGTTTATTGCGAAGGGCACAGCTCCCCCTTGTGCAATTCACTGCTGACCCTGCGGCGTGGCATCAGCGACGATCCCTTCATGCTGGCGCAGCTCGACAGCCAATTCACGACCAGCTACGGGCACCTCAAGACGGGCATGCAAGGCTTGCTGCGCGGCTGGTATGCCGACCAGATGGATGCAGGCGTCGTGGTCGACAAAAGCCGTGGCTGGCTGCAATGCCTGGACTTGTTGCTGGAACTCGCGCCCGAGGCGCGCCTGCTCGTGCCCATCCGCGAGCTGGGGCAGATCTACGGCTCCATTGAAAGCCAGCATCAAAAAACGGTGCTGCTCGATTTCATTGATCACTTTGCCGACCTGGATCGATTCAACCGGGCCGATCAATTGTTCGCCCCGTCCAAAGCCGTCGGCGCACCGCTGCAATCAATTTTGGCGGTGCAGGATTTTCCGCAATCCATCAAAGATCGCTTGTATTTCGTGAAATTCGAAGATCTGAGCCTCCATCCCCAGGACACCATGGAAAAACTCTACCAATGGCTGGGGCTGTCGGCGCACAGCGTCGATCCAGATCGGCTGAATGTCCGCCCACACGAAAGCGACAGCTACTATCGCCATAAGTTTCTGCATGCGCAGCGTGATCGCGTGATCGTCCCTGCCCGCCACGATGTGCCGCTTCGAGTGCAGGAGCTGATACACAAGGCCTTTGCCTGGTACTACGACTGGTTCTATCCAGAATTCAGGAGACCTTGAACACATCGCCCGCCATCGCGCACCTGCAATGGATAGAAATTCAATGAATCCAACATGGCAATAACCATTTGGTTGACCGGCCTCCCGGGATCCGGCAAATCCACCCTGGCGCGCAATGTATGCGCACGCCTGCTGGCAACAGGACAACGGTATTGGGTACTCGATGGTGACGAGCTGCGAAAAGGCCTGTGTGCGGATCTTGGATTTTCTCGATCCGACCGGCGGGAAAACGTTCGACGCGTCGCGGAGACCTGCAAACTTCTCAATGAAGCCGGGGTCGGCGCGGTAGCGGCCTTGATCTCCCCTTTTACGACAGACAGGGAGTTGGCCAAGGACATCATCGGGCGCAACTCATTTCTCGAGGTCTGGGTTGCCACGCCGCTCCATGTTTGCGAGCAACGAGATCCCAAGGGGCTGTACCAGCGGGCTCGCCAGGGGTCGATTCCTGAATTCACAGGCGTGAGTTCACCCTACGAGCCCCCACCATCTCCCAGCCTGGTCGTTCACCCTCACCTGGCGTCCGTGGAGGAATGCGTCGACGAAGCACTTGCGCTCATACTGGGATTCGAATGGCGTGCTTGCAACATGGTGTAGTCCTGTTCAACAACGAGGCCGCCGCGGCAGCCTTGCGAAGAAAAGAACGGAGGGAACGAGACAGGAGTCGGCAAAAAGGGGCGGCGGGACGAAGCGGATCAAGTCTTGGCGCGGCGTCGCCACCAGACCCAGGCGCCGCCGCCCAGCACCAATGCACCCAGCGCGTCCAGCAGCATTGCACCGGCTTTGCCCAGCGTGTCGTCGTGCGCATCCTGCGCCAGCTGCTCCGTCATCAGGGTCTGCAACTCGATTTGCGCATCGCGCTGCTGCCGGGCCAGTTCGGCGATGCCGCCCTCCAGCTGACGCACCCGCTCGGCAGCCGACGCTGCGCGCGAGGCCATGGCCACGGCCTCGCCCGGCTCCATGACCCAGCGCAACTTGAGCATGCGCTCGCCTTTGCCGCCTTTGCCGCCGTCAGCGCGCTCGGGCTTCAAGGCCATGCCGCCCACAGCAGACGCCGGCTCGGCGTCCATGCGCCACAAGCCGGGCGACAGCGCCTGCGCGGGCGCCATTTGCACGAGCAGCACGGGCTGCACGTCCGAGTTCAGCCAGTGGCTGCCCCACAAACGCACCGTCGATGCAGGCGCATCCAGGATGGAGCCACGCGATGCGAGCGCCTTGAGCCGGTTCTTCGTCATCGCAGCGGCGGCAGCCCCGGCACCCGCGGCCAGGTCGAGATTCAGCGTCTGAGCCGGGCACCCCATGCTCAGCTGCACCGCGGCGTCCTGTATCGGCTGCAAGGAACGGACGATGACGCGCGCATTGAGGCTGTCGCTCTGGCGCTCCACCAGACTCTGGATCTGGTCACGCGCCACTTCCTTGCCCGCCACCTTGACCTTGGCGCGCCAGCACGACTCGACATAGGCCTCGCCAAGCGCAAATTTGAGCGGCACGACCACCGCCAGGGGCTGGCCCAGGCGCGACAGGACGACCGCCTGCCCCCACGTTGGGGACGCTAGCGCCTGGGCAGCCAGGCTGGCACATAGCCAGCCACCCAAACCGAGCAGCCAGGACTTGCCGTGCAAGATCCTTTTCAGGCGAGCGATTTCCATGCGCAAGGAATAAGCCTCAATACCGGACCCAGGACCAGAATCAACCGGCCCCAGGACCAGCCGAACAAAGGCTGACACTCTAGCATGCGGCCCTCCCAGTACGCCCTGCGGCAAACGCGCGCGCCGATGCCTGAGCACCACGCCGAGGAGCCATTTGGTGCGAGGCGAAATTCCAAGCCGGAGCAGCGACACGACACAACTACAATCCGCGCAGCCCACTTTTTGAATGCACCCATGGTCTCGTCCAAGCTCGTGCCTCGCTTTTCCTTGCGTCACCTCAGCGCTGCGCTGTTCCTGGCCTTCGGCCTGGGCGCCGCGCAGGCCGAAGACGCCAGCAATGTGCAGTCACTGCTCAGCGCCAACAAGCCCGCGGACGCGCTGCACAAGGCCGATCAGCTGCTGGCGGCCAAGCCGGGCGATCCCAAGCTGATGTTGCAGCGCGGCCTGGCCCTGACGCAATTGAACCGCCAGGCCGAGGCCATTGCGGTGTTTCAGAAACTGACCGAAACACACCCGGAACTGCCCGGTCCCTACAACAACCTCGCCGTGCTGTACGCGGCGCAGGGTGACTACGAAAAAGCCAGGCAAGCCCTGGAACTCGCCATCCGGACCAACCCCAGCTATGCCACCGCCTTGCAGAATCTGGGCGATGTGTACGCGCGCATGGCCAGCCAGGCCTACAAGAAGGCCTTGGCGCTGGACAAGACCGACGGCGCATTGCCGCTCAAGCTGTCGGTGATTCAAAACGTCTTTGAAACACCGATCGATCCGCGCACCGGCAAACCCATCAGCTCGGCAGCCGAAACAGCGCTGGCCAAGGCGGGTGCCGCGACCAGCGTCGCCGCGGCGCCTGCAACGACACCGGCACCCGCGCCGGCCCCGGTCGCGGCACCTGCCCCGGTGGTGCCCAAAGCGACTGCCCCTGTTGCCGCACCCGCTGTGGCGGCAAAACCCACCCCCACGCCAGCCCCTGTGACCGTGGCGAAGGCTTCGCCGGCGCCGGTCGCGCCGAGTCCGGCCCCCGCCCCGGTCGCAGCCAAGCCTGCCGCCCCGGCTCCCGTGGTGGCGGCGGCACCGGCGCCCGTACCCGCACCTGCGCCCACGCCAGCGAAGGCTGCCGCAGCCGACCAGGCAGAGCATCAAGCGGTGGATTCCGTCCTGCATGCCTGGGCCGAGGCCTGGAGCCGGCGCGACATGAGCGCCTATGTGGCCGCGTACAGCCCCGACTTCAAGGGCAAGGCCGCCAGCCACCAGGCCTGGCAGGCCGATCGCCAAGCTCGCATCATGGGGAAAAAGAAAATCAGCGTCGGGGTGTCCGACGTCCAGATCAAGATCTCGGGCGACAAGGCCACGGTGCGCTTCCGCCAGGATTACACCTCCGATGCTCTGAACGTGAAGAGCAGCAAGACGCTGGATCTGGTCAAGGGCAAATCCGGCGGCTGGCTGATCACGCAAGAATCTTCGAGCTGAGGGACATGGGCTCCGCCGCAATCAACAAGCTTGTCATTCGTTCGCCTGCCGTAGACACTTCGGCCTGAACCCTGTTCGACCTCTGCGCGCACGCGTCCGCCCCAGGCTGAAGTACCCGATATGACCGCACCCAACGCCGCACCCCGTCATGCCAAAGGCCAAGCCGGCCGGGCAGGCCAACGCCTGCTGGCATGGTGCAGCGTGGCGCTCCTGACGCTTGGCGCGGTGGGCTTTGTGTTCGCGCACATGGCCCGCAATCCTGAAGCAAGCACCGGCGGCTTCATCACCGGCGATGCGCTCACGCAAGCCGATAACCCGCATCCCAGCCTGAAGGACGCCCGTCTCGACGTGGCAACGCCGGAGGGCCAGTTGATTCGCGCCTACCAGCATCTGGCGCGAGGCGAGGAAGGCGCGGCCTTTGCCACCGTTGAATCACTGGTGCGCGCACACCCCGATTTCTCGCTGGCCCAGCTGCTGTATGCCGACCTGCTGCAGGCCCGTGCCGGCGCCCCCACGCCCCTGATGGCGGCCAGCGACGCCAGCCTGAGCGCGGAGGAAGCCCGCAGCGTGGCGCAATTGCGCGCCGAAGCCCGCCTGCGCCTGGCCGCGCTGGTGGAACGTCCGCCGCAGAACGCGCTGCCGCGCGAATTTGCCAGCCTGTCGCCCGCCATCAAGCACGCCATTGCCGTGGACACCTCGCGGGCGCGCCTGTATGTGTTCGAGAACTCGGCGTCGGGCCCGAAGCTGCTGCGCGACCTCTACGTATCGATCGGCAAGCTGGGCACCGGCAAGCAGGTCGAAGGGGACATGCGCACGCCTTTGGGCATCTATCACGTGGGGCTGCGCCGCGACGATGCCGTGGACCGCTATGGCGCCGCCGCGCTGCCGCTGAACTATCCCAACGAATACGACCGGCAGGTGGGGCGCAGCGGCAGCAACATCTGGATCCATGGCAACAGCGACGGCCGCTTCAGCCGCGGCCCGCTGGCGTCCGATGGCTGCGTGGTGCTGGCCTTCGAAGACATGCAGGCCCTGGCCAGACTGGTCGAACCGCGCGAGACCCCGGTGCTGATTCAAGAACACCTGCACTGGATCAAGCACGGCGTACCGGACGTCGCGGCGCTCGACGGCGGCTTCGAGCGCGCCTACCAGCGCTGGGAGCGCGCCCGCCTGACTCAAGACGCGCAGACCGTGGCGACGTTCTACGAACCGGGGCTGGAGCGCGGGTCCGACAGCGAGGCGGAGCGCCTGGCTCGCAACCTGGAGCGCATGAACCGGCACGAATGGCCGGTTCGTTCGCTGCAGCGCATCAGCGCCCTGCCCTGGACCGAGAAACAGAAGGTCGTCATCGTGACCTATCTGGAAGCCGACGAGAAGGAAGGCCACGCCAAGCTCAAGCGCCAGTACTGGCGCGAACACGACGGCCGCTGGACCATCATGTTCGACGGCCTGGTGGGTTGAACCCGGCTCAGAAACCTTCTTCGACCAACTCGGCCGCCCGCAACAGGGCGCGCGCCTTGGCCTCGGTTTCCTTCCACTCCAGCTCGGGCACGGAGTCAGCCACCACACCGGCGGCGGCTTGCACGTACAGCTTCTGGTCCTGGACGATGCCGGTACGGATGGCGATAGCCAGGTCCATGTCGCCCGCGAAGCTCAGGTAGCCGCAGGCGCCGCCGTAGATGCCGCGCTTGACGGGCTCCAGTTCGTCGATGATCTCCATCGCGCGGATCTTGGGCGCGCCGCTGAGCGTGCCTGCGGGGAAGGTGGCCTTGAACACGTCCATGCTGTTCAGGCCGGGCTTGAGCAGCCCCTCGACGTTCGAGACGATATGCATCACATGAGAGTAGCGTTCGATCGCGAAGGCATCCGTGACCTTGACCGAGCCGGTCTGCACGATGCGGCCGATGTCGTTGCGCGCCAGGTCGATCAGCATCAGATGCTCGGCGCACTCCTTGGGATCGGCCTTGAGTTCGGCCTCCAGCGCCAGGTCCTGTTCGATGGTGCCGCCGCGCGGCCGCGTGCCCGCCAAGGGGCGGATCGTCACTTTCTGGCCGTCCGGCGTATTTTCCTGGCGCACCAGGATCTCGGGCGAGGCGCCCACGATCTGGAAGTCCCCCATGTCGTAGAAGTACATGTAGGGGCTGGGGTTGAGCGAACGCAGGGCCCGGTACAGGCTCAGCGGCGATTCGGTGTAGCGCTTGCTCAGGCGCTGCCCGATCTGGACCTGCATCATGTCGCCGGCGGCGATGTATTCCTTGGCCGTCAACACGGCGTCCAGGTAGTCCGCCTTGGCGAATTCGCGCGACACCGGATGCGCCTGCGCACGCTTGACCTGCGGCGCAGCGACGCTGTAGGTCAGCTTGTCGCGCAGCTCGGTCAGGCGTTTCTTGGCCTTGAAGAAGGCTTCGGGTTCGGAGGGGTCGGCGTAGACGATCAAGTACAGGCGGCCCGACAGGTTGTCGATCACCGCGAGCTCTTCGCACTGCAGCAGCATCACGTCGGGCGTGTCGAGCCCGCCCGATTTTTCGGTCTTGGCCAGCTTGGACTCGATGTAGCGCACCGCGTCGTAGCCGAAATAGCCGGCCAGGCCGCCGCAAAAACGCGGCATGCCGGGGCGCAGCGCCACCTTGAAGCGCTTTTGGTAGTCTTCGATGAAGGCCAGCGGATTGCCCTCATGCGTTTCGACCACCACGCCGTCGCGCAGTACCTCGGTCTTGAAGCCGCGGCTCTTGAGCACGGTGCGGGCCGGCAGCCCGATGAAGGAATAACGCCCGAAACGCTCGCCGCCGACGACGGACTCCAGCAGGAAGCTGTAGTGCCCGGCGCTGCCGCCATAGGCGCCTGCGCCGGCGCACAGCTTCAGGTACAGCGAGAGGGGTGTTTCCAGATCCGCAAAGGCCTCGCTGATCAGCGGGATGCGGTTGAAGCCTTCGGCGGCCAGGCTCTTGAATTCAAGTTCAGTGATCACGGCAAACCCTGGTCATGTGGGCGCCAGCCGCGGATTCGCGCCAGCGCCGATTCATTGCATGGTATGGCGTCCTGACCCACGCCACCTGGCCTGGCCGGACGCCCTCAAGCGCAGACGAAGCAGCCCCGCCAGGGCCAGGCTCCCCGGTCGTTCGACCCTTTGCGGTGTTTGCGTGTGATAAACATCGTGCGATCGAGTGTATCAGGGGGTCGGATGGGCTCGGCGCGCCAGCACGGCGCCGATCTGATCCAGGCGGTCCAGATGGGCCAGCGCGGGCACCTGCGCAATGGGTTCGCCATGGTTGTAGCCGTAGCGCATCAGCACCACCGGGCAGCCCGCCGCCTTGGCGGCCTGCGCGTCGTTGCTGGAATCGCCGACCATCCAGCTGCGCTCGGGCGCCACGCCCAGCGCCTCGCAGGTCTTGAGCAAAGGCATGGGGTCGGGCTTCTGGCGCGCGAAATCGTCGCCGCCGAAGACGCGATCGAAATAGCCGTCGAGCGATTTGCGCGCCAGCAGCTGCTTGGCGAACGCCGACGGCTTGTTGGTCAGGCAGGCCATGGGCAGACCCTGCGCGCGCAGCCATGCCAGGCCCTCGCGAACACCGGGAAACAGCGTTGAATACTCACCATTGATCGCGCCGTAATGCGCCTGGTAGCGCTGCCACGCGGTCTCGTACAAGCCAGCGTCCGCGCCCACATGTGCCAGGCAGCTGCGCAGCAGATGCTCGCTGCCGCGCCCGACCGTCTTGCCGACGAATTCCCTGCCCGGGGCCGGCAGCTGCAAATCCTGGCTCATACGCGCCAGGGCCTCGACAAAGTCGCCCAGCGTGTCGACGAGGGTGCCGTCCAGGTCGATGAGGAAGGCGAGCGGCATGGGCGGCGAGGATCGGAGTTCAGGCATCTGCATGGATCAACACAAACAAGTCCGGACAGAACCGGTCAAAACCGGTCGGAAAAGTGACATTGTCGGCGGATTCGAGGTGGCGCCTGGGCCCTTGCCCGCATCAGGGCAATTCGTTCGGCACCGCGACCAGCGGCGTTTAAGAGTCGGGCCCATACGCCCTTCACATTTGCGTTTCAAGGCTCCCGTCAAATCCTGCGCCAAATCGCAGGGGATGCATCCCCCACTGAAAAAGCAGAGAATTCTCCCGGCCCTTGAAACACCAGCCCACCTTGAAAGGAACTCGTCATGGACGACGCCAAGAATCAAGCCGCCATCGAGGCGCTCAACCGCATCATGGAGTTCGAGCTCGCAGGCGTGGTGAAGTACACCCACTACTCGCTGATGGTGTACGGCTACAACCGGATTCCCATCGTCTCCTGGATGAAGGGCAACGCCGACGAGAGCCTGGCGCACGCCCACAAGGCCGGGGAGCTGGTTACGCTGCTGGGCGGCCATCCGTCCTTGAAGATCGGCCCGCTGCTGGAGACCGAGCAGCACGACATCGGCGACATCCTGCGCGAAAGCCTCGAGCACGAAAAAGCCGCCCTGGCCGCCTACTACGATTTGTTGAACATCGTGGCGGGCCACTCGGTGCTGCTGGAGGAATACGCCCGCGAAATGATCGTCAACGAGGAGTTGCACCAGGACGAGGTCAACAAGATGCTGCGCCGCCCCGGAGACACCGCGGCATTCAAGGCCTAACCAGTTTGTGCGGCGGCAAAGGTGCCGCCGCACGATAAAGCTGGAGTCCCCGCTGGCTGAGCGGTCGACTCAGTGATCCAGCTTCTTGACGGTACCGATGCCGGAGATCGACGTCGACAAGGTTGGCGTGCCGTGATAGCTCACCTCCCCCACGCCGGCCAGCGAGACGTGCAGGCTGCGTACGGCGCGCACCAGGGCATTGCCGGCGCCCGAAATGGAGACATTGACATCGTCGCCGGCAAGATCTGGCGCCGAAATATCGCCCAGGCCGGAAATCGAAATGTTCAGCTGCTTGGCGTGGCCGGCGGCATGGACGTCCCCCTTGCCGGAGACGGACAGCTTCAGGGCATCGACATCGAGCTGGTCGAAGTTCAAGTCCCCTGCGCCAGCCACCGACACATCGATCTGCTCACTCTTGAAGGCAGCGACCGCCATGTCGGCCGCGCCGGCAACGTCGATGGCGCGCAGGCGCGGCATCTCGAGCGTCAACTGCGGCCTTTCGCTCGGACTGATGGAGGAGCCGCGCCGCGTGCCGATCTCCAGCGTGGCGCCATGCCCCTTGTCGACAACGCGTGTCTCGATCAGCGGCAGGATGTTGTCGTCCGCCTTGATCTCGACGCGCTGAGTGTTGGACTGCCGAATCGTGACCTTGAAGTCCCCCGCCACCGCGATGCTGTCAAACGCGCCGAGTGTGCGCGCCTCACTGACGATCTACCCCGATCCACGCACGCCCCCTAAGCCGAACCAGGACGAGGCGTTCGCAAACACCGAGGTGAAGGTCAAGGTGGCAACGATCAGCGCAAACGCGATACCGCGACGAGAGTTCATGATGGGCCTTTCGTGTTCCAGTACAAGATGCCGCGCATCTTGCGGCGGAACGCATCATCGACCAAATCGCTTGTGACGGGCTGCAAATCTGGGGGGATGGGCGGCAGCGCATGGCGCCGAAGCGTGTGTTGGCTCGCCACCCGATCCAGGCGCCAGGCCTCACCTGCCTGGCAGGCCGAATGCGCACGAAGTTTCGGAGTTCAAGAAATTTCTTGTCAAACTCGACCCCTGAACGCTACGATTTCGGAATTACAGAAATTATTTCTTACCCAGCCATCAAGATCCTGATATTTCTGGAATTCCGAAATGACTCACACCAGCACACATGACGAACTCCTGCGCATCAGCGCACCCGCCGACCTGGGGCCCGCCATCCGTGCACGACGCCGCGAGCAATCGCTCAGGATTGACGACGCCGCGTCCTTGAGCGGCGTCTCCGTTGACCTGCTGTCCCGCCTGGAAAACGGCAAGGGCTCCGTACGGGTGGACAAACTGCTGACGGTGTTGGACAGCCTGGGGCTCGCGCTCATGCTCGGCCCCAAGAGCCATCCTGCCATGCAGTCCGCGCGCCGGCCCGATAGCGAGCAGCCCGAGCAGCCATGAATGAATTCGGCGTCCCGACCGCGGCCGCGCATCCTCCCCCGCACGCCCTGACCCTTTGGGCCGAAGATCAGAGAGTGGCCACCCTGGGTCACGAGCCCAGGAACGACGTCTGGTCGCTGAACTACGACGCGGCATGGATGGCGAAGCCTGGGGCGTTTCCGCTGTCGCCTGCGCTGCCCTTTGCCCCGCCTGCCGGCGGCTACGCCATCGGTGCCGTGAAGCGCTTTGTCGAGAACCTGCTGCCCGAGGGCCGGGCGCTCGACATCACGGCCACGACCTACCGCGTGTCAAAGACCAACATCTATGCGCTCATCAGCGCGCTCGGGACAGAGACCACGGGCGCCTTCCGCTTCTGGCCGGCAGAAGCAGTGCCGCCAGCAATCGCCGGCACGCCGCCCCGCGAGGTGACGCGAGAGGAGCTTGACCGGCGACTCAGCGAGCGCGACGAGCTGCCTCTGGCGATCTGGGACGGCAAGGTCCGCATGTCCATCGCGGGCGTCCAGGACAAGTTGATGGTCTATCTCGACCAACCCATGGACGAGGGTGGCCGCATGTTCCTGGTCGAGCCGCCATTGGCATCGACGCACATCCTCAAGCCCGAGCCCAGCCCGGAGCGCACGCCGCATCTGGTCGTCAACGAGCATTTCTGCA
>JAFALA010000026.1 GCA_019234815.1 Burkholderiaceae bacterium
ATCGGCTCGTCGACCATGCCGCACAAGGTCAACCCGATCGACTTCGAGAACGCCGAAGGCAATTTCGGCCTGGCCAACGCGGTGCTGACGCACCTGAGCCAGAAGCTGCCGATCAGCCGCTGGCAGCGCGACCTGACCGATTCGACGGTGCTGCGCAACATGGGCGTGGCCCTGGGCTACGCGCAGCTCGGCTACGACTCCCTGCTCAAGGGCCTGGACAAGCTCGAAATCAACGAAGCCGCGCTGGCCGAAGACCTCGATTCGGCCTGGGAAGTGCTGGCCGAACCGATCCAGACCGTGATGCGCCGCTACGCGCTGCCCAATCCTTACGAGCGCCTGAAGGAGCTGACCCGCGGCAAGGCCATCACGCGCGAATCGATCCAGGCCTTCATCCAGGGGCTGGAGCTGCCCGAAGCCGAGAAGCAGCGCCTGCTGCAGCTCACGCCCGGCGGCTACACGGGCAAGGCGGCCGAGCTGGCCAAGCGCATCTGAGGCTTCACGAAGGACATCTGGGCATGAGCTTCATCCAGCAACTGCAGGCCGCCGAGCGACTCAACGACTCCATGCTGTGCGTGGGCCTGGACCCGGAGCCGGCCAAGTTTCCGGGCGACTGGAAGGGCGACGCGTCGCGCATCTTCGACTTCTGCGCCGCCATCGTCGACGCCACCAAAGATCTGGTGCTGGCCTTCAAGCCGCAGATTGCCTACTTCGCCGCTCACCGCGCCGAAGACCAGCTCGAGCGCCTGATGGCGCACATCAAGCGCGTTGCGCCGGCCGTGCCCGTCATCTTGGATGCCAAGCGCGGCGACATCGGCTCGACCGCCGAGCAGTATGCGCGTGAAGCCTTCGTCCGCTACCAGGCCGACGCCGTGACGCTCTCGCCCTTCATGGGCTTCGATTCGATCGAGCCCTATCTGCGCTACGGCGACAAGGGCGCGATCGTGCTGTGCCGCACCTCCAATCCCGGCGGCAGTGACTGGCAGAACCAGCGCCTGGCCGACGTGCCGGGCCAGCCGCGCCTCTATGAGCACCTCGCGCACCTGGCGCAGACCGAGTGGAACAAGAACGGGCAGCTCGGCCTGGTGGTGGGCGCCACCTTCCCAGCAGAAATCGCCCGCGTGCGCGAACTCGCACCGACCCTGCCGCTGCTGATCCCCGGCGTTGGCGCACAGGGCGGCGACGCCGCGGCCACCGTCAAGGCCGGTTGGCGCGGCGATGCACAAGGCAGTACCGGCATGATCGCCGTCAACTCCTCGCGCGCCGTGCTGTACGCCAGCGCCGGCGCGGACTTTGCGGCCGCGGCCCGCCAGGTGGCGCAGGCCACGCGGCTGCAGCTGAACGCGGCGCGTTGAAGACGTCTGAGGGTCAGAACGGGTAGGCAAGGCCCCGGGCCTGGTGGAAACTTGATCGGTTCGGCCGGCGCGACGATCCGGCTCGCATGGAGTGGTCATCATTGTGAGCAAGGATACGCTTGACGATTTGAGCAGCCTGGTCGGGCAAGACCTGACCCCAGGAGAGCACAAGCCCGCACTGGAGCGCAGCCTGCGCTGGCGTTCCGCCCGCTGGCTGATGTCGTCGGGCGCGCTGATCTGCGGCCTGTTGGCGCTGGTGCTGTGGGCCAGCCGCCAGGCGGGAGAGCCTTTCGGCGGCTGGCTGCCGCCGGGGCTGGCTTTGGCCATCAGCGCCCTGGGCGCCTTGGCGGCGTACCGGATGCCGGTGGAGCGCGCCATTGCCTCTGTCAGCATCTTCATGGCCCTGGTGATCGCCCTGGCGCTGGGCGTGGCCTATTCGCGCCATGCCGGCCTGGTGTCCCTGGGACTCGGTGTGCTGGGCTTGATGGTGGCCCTGGGCACCGCCATGGCGGGACTGCGTGCCGGCCTGGGCCTGTTCGGCCTCGGCGCCTCGGGTCTGCTGGGGCTGGCCTGGGCCGAATGGAGCGGCCGGCTGACTGCGGAAGGGACCGGCGGCGCCGATCTCGTCACGCCGCTGGTGGCGCAATTCGTGCTGCTGGGCGCGGGCCTGGTGGTGGGCGTGGGCACGCTGCGGCTGGTCAAGCGCTCCCTGCTGGAGGCCAGCGAACGCAACGCGCGTTTCCGGCACCTGCTCAGCATGGCGGCCGATTGGTACTGGGAGATGGACCGCGAATTCCGCTTCACGCAGCTGGCCGAGCACCGGCCGGGCATCTCGGGCCTGCCGGCCAAGGTCCGCATCGGCAAGGCCCCCTGGGAGCTGGAGATGGGCCTGTCCGACGAGGACATGGACGCCCACCGTGCCGACCTGGAATCGCATCGACCGTTCCGCGGCCTGGTGGCGCGGCGCGTGGCCGAGGG
The DNA here is from genome assembly GCA_019234815.1 of Burkholderiaceae bacterium. Classification (GTDB taxonomy): domain Bacteria; phylum Pseudomonadota; class Gammaproteobacteria; order Burkholderiales; family Burkholderiaceae_C; genus JAFALA01. Next base: position 2,331 of record JAFALA010000026.1, read on the forward strand.
CGGGCAGGTTCGCTACGTCTCGGTCAGCGGCGAGCCGCGCTTTGATGCGGACGGCAACTTCAGGGGCTATTGGGGCGTGGGCCGCGACGTGACCGACGAAGTCCAGGCCGAGCAGGCCATCGTCGCCACCGAGACACGCTACCGCGAGCTGTTCCGCCGCTCGCCGTCGCCGCTGGTGCTGCACCGCTGGGGCCGGGTGATCGACGCCAATCCGGCGGCCATGGCCATGTTCGGCTACACGCAGCGCTCCAGCATGATCGGACAGGACCTGTTCACGCACTATGAGCCGGGCGACGACGAACGCGCCCGCCACCGTTCGGGCAAGATCGAGTCCATGCCGGTCGGCGCCATGCTGCCGATGGCCGAATTCCGTTTGCGCACGTTGTCGCGCCGCCGCCGCCTGGTGCAGGTCACCAGCGTGCGCGTTGACGCCGCCAGCGGTCCCGCCACCCTGTCGTTCTTCATCGACCAGACCGAGCAGTCGCGCGCGCAGGAGGCCTTGCGCCGCTCCGAAGGCCTGCTCTCGCACCTGGTGGCGACCAGCCCCGACGTGATCACGCTGACCGAGCTCAACTCGGGCCGCTACGCCATGGTCAACAAGACCTTCGAGCACCTGTCCGGCTACACCGCCGAGGAGGTGCTGGGCCGCACCGCGGAAGAGATCGGCATCTGGAGCGACATGACCGAGCGCGCGCACCTGACCGAGGGCATCGAGCAGAACGGCCGCATCATCGACATGCCCGCGACCTTCCAGAACAAGACGGGCGAGGACTTGTCCATGCTGGTGTCGGCGGCGCCGTTCCAGATGGATGGGCAGTCCTATGTGGTGATCAATGCCCGTGACGTCACCGAGACCGAGAAGACGCGCCTGGTGCACTCAGCCATTCTCGAAAACGCCTCGATCGGCATCACCTTGACGCGCGACCAGCAGTTCGTGCAGGTCAACCGCCTGGTGGAGCACATGTTCGGTTGGCCCGAAGGCGGCCTGCTCGGGCAGCACGCCAGCGTGGTCTGGCCCAGCGCCGACGACTACGAGGCGGTGGACGCCGAGATCGGCGTCCGTCTGGCGGCTCGCGAGCAGGTCGAGATCGAGCGCATCATGAAGCGGCGCGATGGCAGCACCTTCTGGTGCCGCATGCTGGCCAAGGCGGTCGACCCCAACCATCCCAGCCGCGGCGGCACGATCTGGATTCTGGAAGACGTGACCGAGAAGCGCCGCGTCGAAGCCGCGCTGGCCCAGGCCAAGGACGAAGCGCAGGCGGCCAACCGCGCCAAGAGCGCCTTCCTGGCCAATACCAGCCACGAACTGCGCACGCCGCTCAACGGCCTGGTGGGCCTGGCGCGCCTGTTGCAGCAGCCGGACCTTACCGAGACGGTGCGGCGCAGCTACCTCGACCAGATGCTGGACAGCGCCGAGAGCCTGTCCGGGCTGATTTCCGACATCCTCGACCTGTCCAAGATCGAGGCCGGGCGCCTCACGCTGGAGTCGGTGCCGTTCGCCTTGCGAGACATGCTCTCGACCATGCGCTTCGCCTACCTGACCCTGGCGCAGGCGCGTGGCCTGAGCTTCGGCATCGACGTCGACGAAAGCGTGCCTGCCTGGGTGATCGGCGACCCGGTGCGCACGCGCCAGATTTTGTCGAACTACCTGTCCAACGCGCTCAAGTTCACCGAAAAGGGCGCGGTCACGGTGCATGTCACGCAGATCCGCGACGAGCGCCTGCGCATCGCCGTCAGCGACACCGGCCCGGGCATTTCTTACGACCTGCACGAGCGCCTGTTCCAGCCCTTCACGCAGGCTGACGAGTCGACCACGCGGCGCTACGGTGGCACGGGCCTGGGATTGTCGATCTGCCGCGAGCTGGCCACGCTGATGGGCGGCGAGGTCGGCGTCAATTCCTCGCCCGGCCAGGGCGCCACCTTCTGGGCCGAGCTGCCGCTGCCGGCCGCGCCCGCGCCGATTGCCAACCAGTTCCGCGACGCCGGCGAGTCGCGCGACAACAGCCAGCTCAAGGGCCAGCGCGTGCTGATGGTGGAGGACAACCCCGTCAACATGATGATCGCCGTCGCCCTGCTCGAGCAATGGGGGCTGGAGGTCTCGCAGGCCAGCGACGGCAGTCAGGCGGTGGAGGCCATCCATGCCTCCGCCAGCATGGGCAAGCCCTTCGACATGGTGCTGATGGATGTGCAAATGCCGGTGATGAGCGGCCACGAGGCGACGCGCCTGATCCGCCGGCGCTTCAATGCCGAGCAGCTGCCCATCGTCGCGCTGACCGCCGCCGCCCTGGTCAACGAGCGCGACGAAGCGCTGCTGGCCGGCATGAACGAATTCCTGACCAAGCCCATCGACGCGCCGCGCCTGCACCAGGTGCTGGTGCGTCTGATCGGGCAGCGGGACGGCGACAAGCAGGCGGGTCGAGCCTGACAAAGGCGAAGAGGCGACAATAGGACCATGATCCAAGACGCCTCTCCCATCGACACCCTGATCTGGCTGCCCAACGCCGGCAAGCCGGATTTGCTGTTCGTGCTCTTGCACGGCGCTGGTGCCGATGCCGAGCAGATGCGGCCTCTGGCCGAGGCCTTGCGCGCCCAGTATCCGCAGGCTGCGGTGGTCAGCCTGAACGGACCGCAGGCGTTCGATGCCATCCCCGGCGGCGGCAGCGGCCAGCAGTGGTATTCGCTGCGCGGCGCCAACGACGACAACCACGGCGAACGCGTGGCCGAGGCGCTGCCGGGCTTGATCCAGGAGCTGCGCCGCCTGGCGACGCAGTTCGACCTGGCCTGGGAGCGGGTCGCCCTGGGCGGTTTTTCGCAAGGAGCGGTGATGGCGCTGGAGGCGGTGCAGGCCGAGGTCCAGCTGGTTGGGCGTGTGCTGGCCTTCAGCGGCGCGTACGCGGGCAGCCCGGACCATGCGCCCTTCGAGGTCTGCGTGCATCTTCTGCACGGCATGAAGGATGTGGTGCTGCCCTATCAGGACCAGGTCGATGCCGCGCGGCGCCTGGTGTCCCTGGGCGGGGACGTGACCGCCGATATCCTGCCCGGCATCGGCCATGAGTTGCACCCGGCGCTGATCGAAAAAGCCATGGAACAGCTGCGGACCTTTGTGCCGGCGCGTTTGTGGCGGGCAGCCGTGCAGGCCGCCGAAGAGCAGGGCCTGAAGCCTCCGCTGCATTGACCCGGTGACCCGGCTCTGGCGATTTCAGCGGAACAGATCGCCGTCCACGAAGACCTTCAGCTCACCGGGCTGGATCGGCACCCAGGCCTCGCCGCGCGTCAGCGGCTCGGTGGCAATCAGGGCCACGCGGTCGCGCTCGCTGGTGAGCGCGCCGAAGTCCACGCTCAGGTCCTCGTCCTGCAGGTGCGCGTGTCCGAAGGGGTGGCGGCGCAGCAGGTAGTGCAGTTGCGTGCTGCCATGGGCCCACAGTGCCTGCCCGTTGGACAGCAGCATGTTGAAGGTGCCGTAGACGTTGAGCCGCGGCATCAACTCGCGCAGCGTGTGGCTGAGCTCCTCGACGCCGGGTACGCCGCAATGCGCCTTGGCCAGTTCCTGCATCAGCCAGCAGAAGGCTCGCTCGGAGTCGGTCTCCCCGACCGGCTTGAAGGCGCCGTGCAGGCGCGGATGGAAGTCCTTCAGGTTGCCGTTGTGGGCAAACACCCAGTAGCGGCCCCAGAGCTCGCGCACGAAGGGGTGTGTGTTCTCCAGCGCTACCTGTCCTTGCGTGGCCTTGCGGATATGGGCGATGACGTTGTCGCTCTTGATCGGATAGACCTTCACCAACTCGGCCAGCGGCGAGACGCGGGCGCTGTGGTGGTCGACAAAATGGCGCAGGCCCCGGCCCTCGAAGAAGGCGATGCCGAAGCCGTCCTTGTGTTCGTCGGCGCGCGTGGCCAGGCCGGTGAAGCTGAACATCACATCGGTCGGCGTATTCGTGTTCATGCCGAGCAGCTGGCACATGGCGAAATTCTGGCGTTGGAGCGTGAAGTTGGGGGGCAGCGAGAGCTTAGTCCAGAAACAGTCGCTTCATGCCCTTGAGGCTGAACGGATTGCCGGGATTGCTGGTTTCGTTCAGCACGCCGCTCAGGCGACTCAACACGCTTTGGCTGCGCTGCGCGCGCCAGACCACCAGATCGGCCAGCCAGGGCAAGGCGTTGACGCGGTTGGCGCGCTCGTAAAGCCGGTAGCGCGGCTGCAACTTTCGCAGACCCTGCTCATAGTGCTCGCGCACCTGCGCGTCGCCCTGCGGTGCGGCCCCGCGCGAGGCGATCAAGGCCTCGGCGGCCAGCATGCCGGTCTCCATGGCCTTGCCTATGCCCTCGCCGGTGAAGGAATAGGTGGTGCCCGCGGCTTCGCCGATCACCATCAGGCCGGAGCGGCTCCAGCGCGCGCCGTTCAGGGTGAAGCGCATGGGCGCGCCCTTGAGCTCTCCCGTCAGCCTGCCTTCGCGCATCAGCGTTGCGGCGGGCGGGTAGTGCTTGCAAAAGGCGTCGAAGATGGCGCGCAGGTTCAGGTCCTTCTTTGCACCCTTGCCACTACTCAGCGTGCGGTGGCTGTCGGCCACGATCACGCCCACGTTGAAGCAGGCGCCCGGCGCCGGAAAGATCCAGCCGTAGCCCGGCCGCACGGCGCGGCTCCAGACCATGTCCATCATCGGCATCTGCTCGACCAGCGCGGGTGCATGCACATAACCGCGCAAGGCCACGCCGCTGGGCGTGTGCCGCTCGCAAACGCCGGCCAGCTGCAGCGGCTTGGGATTGGCGCCCGTGGCCAGCAAGACCCAGCTGGCCCGGATCTCCACGCTCTGATCGCCATGCTTGAAGCGGGCACCCGTCACGCGGCCAGAGGCGTCTTCCAGCACGCCCTCGAAGCGGCACGGCGCCAGGAAGCGCGCGCCGGCATCCACCGCGCCGCGCGCCAGAATCTCATCGAGCGCCTTGCGCGGCAGCACCGCCAGCTCGCCGGGCACATCGACGCGCCCGCCGCGCGGGCCGATGCAGCCGATGTGCGTCACCGGACGCGCCTGGGCCAGGACTTGGTCCAGCAGCCCGAGGCGCCGCAAGGCGTGGTGCGTGTCGGGCACCAGCCCGTCGCCGCAGACCTTGTCGCGGCCCATGGGCTGCTGGTCGACCAGCAGCACGTCGACACCCGCCTGCGCCAGCATGCGCGCCGCGGCACTGCCTGCGGGGCCGGCGCCGATGACGAGGGTGTGGCAGCTGAAATCCGTGCGGGACAGGCTGCTGAGCGAGGGCATGGTCATGTCAAGTCGTGTTGGCCGTGACGCCAAGAAACGGGTCGGATGGCGCGCATTCTAGGGTTGTGCTGTGAATGGTTGGAGACAAAAAAGCCTGCGGCGGGACAGACCCTTGGCAGGCGTCGGGGATGCGCCGCTTGGCGGCGCGGCTCAGAAGCTGTAATTTCCTCGCAGGTAGAAAGTGCGACCCGCCGGGTCCGTATAGCGGGGGTCATAACCGACCTGGAAGTTGGCACTCTGGTTACTGAAGGGTGGATTCTGGTCAAACAGATTGCGCACGCCGGCCGTCAAGCTGAGTGCCGGTGTCGCCGTCCAATTGCCGAACAGGTCCCAGGTTGAATAACAACCCACCTGGTTGTGGTTGTACGGCGCTGCGACATTGTTTTGATCGGTATATGAAGACTTGAAGTGATTGACGACGCCCGCGCTCCAGGCGTCCCGGTTCCAGCTGAGGCTGAGGTTGTGCTGCCAACGGAATACGGGGTTGCCGTTGAAATAAATCCCATCATTCTGGAACCACGGCCCGTTTTCTTCGAGTTGCAGCGCGTATTGGGTGACATAGGTGCCGGCGAATGCAAGATTGAAGGTGCCGGCCCGGGTGGTGCGCAGACGGTAACTCAGATTCAAATCCACGCCATTGACGTTGACGCCGCCGAGGTTGTCATTCGTGTCCACGACGTATCCGCAATTCAGGCCGGGGCAGGTCAGGGCCGAAATCGAGAGCGTGCCGTTGGGCGCGCGCTGGAACAGCGACGCATATTTGAAGGGGTTGGCGAAGATGTCGTCTTGCGACAGCGCACCGATTTCATGCTGCATCCGAATCCACCAGAAATCCAAGCCGAAATTCAATGCGTCGTTGGGCGAGCTCACAAATCCAAGCGTCAGGCCTTTGGATGTTTCAGCCTTCAGGTGGGAATTTCCACCCGTGAGCGCAATGAACTGGGTGCCGCAGACGTTGTTGGGATTCTGGCCGGCCAAGGCCACGCCGCCGGGGCAGTTCACGGGGTCGTTGTAGCTGTTGGCGGTGTTGGTATAGGTTTGCGGCGCATTCAGCTCGTACAGCGAAGGGGCGCGGAAGCCTGTGGTGAAGGAGCCGCGCAGGAGCAGGTCCTTGGCCGGCTGGAACCGCAGGCTGATCTTGGGGTTGATCGAGCTGCCGAAGTCGCTGTATTTGTCGCTTCTGAGCGCTGCGGTCAGTTCAAGGTGTTTGGTCAACGGCGCGTTCAGCTCGGTAAACAGGGCGTAGACATTGCGGGAACCGCTGTTGTTGGTCGCCGGGTCCACGCCGGTGCTGGCGACAACCTGATTGGCAAAGGCGATTTCGTTGGCGGGCACGCGGTCGAAGAATGCCTCGTGGCGCAATTCAGCGCCGACTGCAATCTGGGCGGGATGTCCTGCGCCAAACCAGTCTCCTAACTCTCGACTGGCGTGCCCGTCCCATTGGTAGACCTGGCCTTTGGCCTCCAACAGGGTGCCGGTGACCGAGGCATTGTCGAGCGCTTGCTGGCCCGCCGCGGTTTGCTGTCCGAAGGGATTGATGGTGCCGTTGGCCACTCCGGCGGCAATGAGGTCGCCGTTGCTGTAGCCGCCGGTCAGTGCGTATTTCACTTTGTTTTCGTTGTAGGTGAGGGCGGTGTTGTAGTCCCAGGCTCCGGCTGTGCCCTCCAGGCCTGCCACGAGACGCTGCTGCGTGTTGGTGGACTTGTCGCGCCGCTGGCCGTTGGGTGCATCGCGCCAGTTGACGGAAATGGGCTGCGTGGGATCGAGCGTGAAGCTCGTGGGCCGCGGGGTGGCGCCGACGCCGGGGAAGAATGCCGTACCGGGGTTAACCGTCAAGCCGCCGTAGGGCACCGGCGCAATGGCAGTTTTCACGACCGTCTGCGTGACGAAGTATTCGAGATTGATCTGCGTGTCGGCATTGGGCGCGATCGTGCTTTTGATCAGGCCGGACAGCCGCGAACTGTCGGGCACCAGGTCGACGAATTGCGTGTAGTCGAACCGGCAGGTATTGCCGTTGAGGCTGAACGAGGAAGGCGGTTGGCAGTTGGGCGCGGAGGGGTTGGTGCCGCCCAGGTAGTTGCCGTTGGCGTCGCTTTGAGAATAGTTGGCGATGGGTGAAATGCCCGAGGTCTTGTTGAGGCCCTGCTGGGGAATGTAGCCCGTGGCCGCAAAGGCGCGCTGCGTGGACTTGATTTCTTGCTGATGCTGGTAGTCGATGAAGCCGAAGACATTGAACTGGTCCCGTTGCAGGTCGCCGTGGCCGTAACCGACGTTGAGGTTGTACGCGTCGCCGCCGGCGTGCTGGGGTTCGTCGGCGCCCAGCGTGAGCGTGCCGCCGGTCATGTCCTTGCGGGTGATGAAGTTGATCACGCCGCCGATGGCGTCGGTGCCATAGAGCGAGGATGCTCCGTCGCGCAAGACCTCGATGCGCTCCAGCGCCGCGAACGGGATCATGTTCAGGTCGGGTGCCGAACCATCGATCGCGTTGTTGGAAATGCGGCGACCGTTCAACAGCACCAAGGTCTTGTTGGGTCCGAGGCCGCGCAGGTCGGCGAACGCCGCGCCGCCGGTCGAGGCTCCGACGGATTGACTGGTGCCCTGGCTGCTTTGATTGCCCGCGACGAAGGCCATCGCCTGTTCAATGGTGGTGATGCCTTGCTTCCTGAGTTCCGCGGCCTTGATCGCCGTGATCGGCACGGTGGTTTCGGCGTCCACGCGCTTGATCGATGAGCCCGTCACCTCGACCCGGTCCAGTTTGATGTCTGAGCTTTGCTGCGCCAAGACCAGGCCCGATGCGCTCGATAAAACGCCAAGAATGGCCAGTTGAATGGGAGTGAGTTTCATGTCGTAACCCTTCATGGTGTTGAAGGGTTACGAGTTTGTGACGGTACGCTTTCGGGGCTGTGGAAACGCCGCCACTTTTGTGCGTTATGTGGTTCGCGTAACTACGAGGAATTCGCTATATGCGGAGCATTTGGGCGAACGGTGTCAATCGCGAATCAATAATGTTTAAAAGGAATGGTTCTTACCGCGCCTTCACCTTCAGTCGCCAGGCGTGCAGCAGCGGCTCGGTATATCCGCTCGGCTGGGCCTTACCCTTGAAGACCAGGTCCAGCGCGGCCTGGTAGGCGGCCGAGGTGCCGGCGTGTCCGGCCATGGGCTTGTAGAGCGGATCGCCGGCGTTTTGCTGGTCGACGACGGCAGCCATGCGCTCGAAGGTGGCGCGGACCTGCGCTTCATTCACCACGCCATGGTGCAGCCAGTTGGCGATGTGCTGGCTGGAGATGCGCAGGGTGGCGCGGTCTTCCATCAGGCCGACGTTGTGGATGTCGGGCACCTTGGAGCAGCCGACGCCCTGGTCGACCCAGCGCACCACATAGCCGAGGATGCCTTGCGCGTTGTTGTCGATCTCCTGCTGGCGCTCGGCCTCACTCCATTCGGCCTTGGCGACGACGGGGATGGTCAGCAGTCCGTTCAGGATGCCTTCGCGTTCGGCATTCGCGTCGATCTTCTCCAGTTCCTGCTGCACGGCGGCGACACTGACCTGGTGGTAGTGCAGCGCGTGCAGGGTGGCGGCCGTGGGCGAGGGCACCCAGGCGGTGTTGGCGCCGGCCTTGGGGTGGGCGATCTTCTGCTCCAGCATGGCGGCCATCAGGTCGGGCATGGCCCACATGCCTTTGCCGATCTGGGCGCGGCCGCGCAGGCCGCAGGACAGGCCCACCAGCACGTTGCTGCGTTCGTAGGCCTGGATCCAGGCGCTGCTCTTCATGTCGCCCTTGCGCAGCATGGGTCCGGCCAGCATGGCGGTGTGCATTTCGTCGCCGGTGCGGTCGAGGAAACCGGTGTTGATGAAGGCCACGCGGCTGGCGGCGGCGGCGATGCAGGCCTTCAGGTTGACGCTGGTGCGGCGCTCCTCGTCCATGATACCGAGCTTGACCGTGCTGTCGGCCAGGCCCAGCAGCGCCTCCACGCGGCCGAACAGTTCGGCGGCAAAGGCCACCTCGGCCGGGCCGTGCATCTTGGGCTTGACGATGTAGACCGAGCCCTTGCGCGAGTTGCGCAAGCCCTTCTGGCCATGGCCCTGCAGGTCGTGCAGCGCGATGGTGACGGTGACGACCGCGTCCATGATGCCTTCCGGGATCTCCTTGAGCGTGCCGTCGGCGGCGCCGTAGAGGATGGCCGGGTTCGTCATCAGGTGGCCGACGTTGCGAACGAACATCAGGGAGCGGCCATGCAGCACGACCTCGCCGCCCTGGGGTGCGGCGTAGCGGCGGTCGGCGTTCAGAGCGCGCGTGAAGGTCTTGGCGCCCTTGGTGACCTCTTCGACGAGCGTGCCTTTCTGGATGCCCAGCCAGTTGCGGTAGGCCAGCAGCTTGTCTTCGGCATCGACGGCGGCGACCGAGTCTTCCAAGTCGAGAATGGTCGACAAGGCGGCTTCCATCACCACGTCGCTGATGCCGGCGGCATCGCTCTTGCCGATCGGGGTGCTGCGGTCGATCTGGATGTCCAGGTGGATGCCGTTGTGCTTGAGCAGCACCGAACTCGGATGGGCGGCCTCGCCCTGATAACCGACCAGTTGGCTGGTATCCGCCAGACCGCTCGCGGCGCCGCCGATCAGGCTCACCACCAGCTTGCCGTTCTCGATGCGATAGCCGTTGGCATCGCGATGCGAGGCGCCGGCCAGCGGCGCCGCCTGATCCAGCACCTGGCGGGCAAAGGCGATCACCTTGGCGCCGCGGATCGGGTTGTAGGCGCCGGCGCGTTCGGCACCGCCGGCCTCAGAAATGGCGTCGGTGCCATAGAGTGCGTCGTACAGCGAGCCCCAGCGCGCATTGGCGGCATTCAGGGCATAGCGGGCGTTCAGGATGGGCACCACCAGCTGCGGGCCGGCTTGCACGGCCAGTTCGTCGTCCACGTTGGCGGTGGATGCCTGCACCTTTTCCGGCTGCGTCACCAGGTAGCCAATGCGCTCCAGGAAGGCGCGGTAGCCCGGCATGTCCTGGATCGGGCCGGGGTGGGCGCTGTGCCAGGCGTCCAGCTCGGACTGCAGGCGGTCGCGTTCGGCGAGCAGGGCGGCGTTGCGCGGGGCCAGGTCTTGCACGATGGCGTTGAAGCCGGACCAGAACCTGCCCGCGTCCACGCCCGTGCCGGGCAGCACTTCGTTTTCGATGAAACGCTGCAGCGCGGTATCGACTTGCAGGCTGTGGATGGCAGTACGTTGCTCGGTGCGGGTGTTCATGGTGCTGTCCTGGAAAGTGTGGCTGTCCTAGCACTGGAATTTAGGGCCAAAAGCCGCGCGGATTTTCACTCTTGGCGCAGGGGATTCATGACTTTTTTGCAAAGATTGCAGCTTGTGAAATTGAAATTCGCGCACTGAAAGGTGCAGAATCGCTGCGCATGGACCGTTTGAAGCAAATTGAATCGTTCGTGGCGGTCGCCACCAAGGGCAGTTTGACGGCGGCGGCGCAGGCTGAAGGCGTGGCGCCCGCGGTGATGGGGCGGCGCATCGACGCCCTGGAAGCCCGCTTGGGCGTCAAGCTCCTCGTTCGCACCACGCGGCGCATCAGCCTGACCCACGAGGGATCGGCCTTTCTCGAGAACTGCCAGCGCCTGCTGGTGGACTTCGCCAACGCCGAGGCCAGCGTCAGCGCGGGCGGGATCAAGGCCAGCGGACATCTGCGCGTCACGGCGCCGGCGGGCTTTGGGCGCCGCCATGTGGCGCCGCTGGTGCCTGAATTCCTGGCCGCGCATCCGGACGTGAGCCTGTCGCTGAACTTGAGCGACCGGGTGGTCGACATCGTCAACGAAAGTTACGACTGCGCGGTGCGGGTCGGCGACCTGGTCGACTCCAGCCTGGTGAGCCTGCGCCTGGCCGACAACCGCCGCCTGTGCGTGGCGGCACCAAGCTACCTGAAGCGCGCCGGCGTGCCCCAGCATCCTTCCGAACTGGCTCGGCATGCCTGTCTGGTGCTGAGTTCGGACGCGAGCCAGTCGCGCGGCTGGGCGTTTTCCGTGGACGGCGAGCTGCAGCATCTGCGGCCCAGCGGGCGCCTGGACTGCAGCGACGGGCAGGTGCTGCACGACTGGTGCCTGGCCGGCCTGGGCCTGGCCTGGCGCAGCACTTGGGAGGTGGAGAGTGATATCCAGGCGGGCCGCCTGCAAAGCGTGCTGGCGCCCTTTGCGGCGCCGCCCAATGGAATTTTCGCGGTGTTTGCGCAGCGCAAGCATCTGCCGCTGCGCGTGCGGCTGTGGATCGATTTCCTGAAGCATCGCTACGGCAGCCCCAACTACTGGGCGCAGCACTGAATGCATGAAAAAGGCCCTCGTCATGAGGGCCTTGCGGTGTGCGGCGGGTTCAGCCTTGCTTGGACAGGCATTCCTTCATGAAGGCCTTGCGTTCGTCGCCCTTCTTGCCCTTGGCGTCGGCATTGCATTGCTTCATGCGGGTCTGCTGGGGCGTCATGGCCTTGCCGGCGGAGGCGGCTTCGGTGGCCGGCTGGGTCGACAGGCACTCCTTCATGAAGGTCTTGCGCTCGTCGCCGGACTTGCCCTTGGCTTCGTCGTTGCAGGTCTTCATCTTGGCCTGCTGTGTCGTGGGGGCCTTGGCGGCGTCCTGGGCCAGTGCGGCATGGCTGAGAACAGACAACATCAGTGCGGACAGGCTCAGGGATACGAGGCGGGTCGTTAACTTCATGGCGTTCCTTTCGAAGGAAAACAAGGTTGCTGGACAGGGATACAACGCTGACGATTGTTTTCGGTTTACATGATGCGCCGCGGATGTGCCAGAGCCTCGTGGGCGGCATGCAGACGGCGCACCAGCACCTGGATGAAGGCGCGGTCGAAGCGGTGCTGTGTCTGCGGGCTGAGCAGGGCCAGCGATTCGGGCGAGAAGGAAATCGTCGTGCAGACCTCGGTGACCCGCACATCGGTGCTGTGGCGGCGCAGGTCCGGGTTGGGCGCCAGGTAGGCCATCTCGCCGACCGAGGTGCCCGCGCCCAGCGTCGCGACGTGGCGATCTTCGCGAATCACCTCGACCTCGCCCTGCGTGATGATGTGGAAGGTGTTGCCTTCCTGGCCGCGCTTGAACAGCGCGTAGCCGACCGGAAAGCGCCGCCAGCGCGCGCGGTGCACGACTTCCCATAGCTCCACGTCGCCGAAGTCGGCAAAGAAGTCCAGGCCGCGCGCCATGTTGAAGCGTTCGGAGTCCTTGACCTCGTGCAGGCGCGCCAAGGGCACCAGCTGGCGCGCCACCAGGTCGGAAAGGGCACGGCCGAAGCTGTCCCAGTCGGTATAGCGGTCCTGCGGGTGCTTGGCCAGCGCCTTCATGATGACGGCATCGAGTTCGGCCGTCACGCCCGAGCGCATGCCCACCAGCGACTGCGGCGGCTGGTGGTAGATCTGGTGCATCAAGGCCATCTGGCTGGGCGCGTCGAAGGGCGGGCGCCCCGCCACCAGGTGGTAAAGCACGGCGCCCAGCGAATACATGTCGGCGCGGCAGTCGACGTCGCCGCCCTCGATCTGCTCGGGCGGCATGTAGGCCAGCGAGCCGACGCGGTGCACCTGCGTGCTGTCGGCATTCAGGTTGAGTGCGCTGCCGAAGTCCGACACCTTGACGTCGGTGATGTGTCCTTGCGCGTCCAGCACGGCCAGCAGGTTCGCCGGCTTGACATCGCGGTGGATCAGGCCCTGCCTGAACACATAGCCCAGGGCCATCGCGCACTTGAAGCCCAACTCGACGATCTGATCGAGCGGCAGCAGCCTGTCGCTGCGGCAAAAGGACTTGAGCGTGACGCCGGGCACATACTCCATCACCAGGTACGGCGACTCGGTGTCGCCCACCGCATCAAGGATGCGCACGACATTGGGGTGGTTCAGGCGGCCAGCCAGCGCGGCCTCGGCGGCAAAGAAGCGTCCGCTGATCTGGCCCTGCGGATTCTCAGGTACGGCCCAGGAGCGCACCCGCTTGATGGCCACCTCCACGTGCAGGAAGTCGTCCACCGCCAGGAACACATCGCTGGTGGCGCCTTCACCGAGCTGCCGCAGCACGCGGTACTTGCCGATATGGCCGGGCAGGTCGCTGCGGGCGGGGAGGGTGATGCTGCCGGTCAGCGACGGCGCCGTGGCGAGGTCGAGGGCGGGCGCAGCTGAACCGCTGGCCGACACGCTGGTGGCGAACAACGAGGACGTGGTGGTGTGACTGCTCATGAATGGCGCATAGGCTGCATTTGTATTGTGACGCAGGCGCGCGCCGTTCTTGTAACAGAACATTGGGGGTCAAGAGGGCGTCACGAGGCGGAAGCCATCGCTTACGTAGAATCTGCGCATGATTCAAGCCAAGCAGGAACTGCTCGCCGCCCTGGGCGATGCCATCCAATCCATCAGCCCCGGCGCCGAACTCGCGCCGGCATTCGAGTCGCCCAAGCAGGCCAGCCATGGCGACCTGGCGTGCACGGCCGCCATGCAGCTGGCGCGTCCGCTCAAGAAGAGCCCGCGTGAACTCGCGCAGGCGCTGGTCGAGGCCTTGCAGCGCCAAACCGCGTTCGAGCGCTGGGTCGAGGCCCTGGAAATTGCCGGCCCCGGCTTCATCAACATCCGCCTCAAGCCGGCTGCCAAGCAGGCCGTGGTGGCCGAGGTGCTGGCCGCCGGTGCCGAGTTCGGCCGCCAGCCGAAGCGCAACGAGCGCGTGATGGTGGAATTCGTGTCCGCCAATCCGACCGGGCCCCTGCACGTGGGCCACGCCCGCCAGGCGGCGCTGGGCGACGCGTTGTGCAACCTGTTCCAGACCCAGGGCTGCGAGGTGACGCGCGAGTTCTACTACAACGACGCCGGCGTGCAGATCGCCACGCTGGCCAACTCCACGCAAAGCCGGCTCAAGGGGCTCAAGCCGGGCGACGCAGGCTGGCCCGAATCCGCCTACAACGGCGACTACATCCAGGACATCGCCGACGACTTCCGCGCCGGCAAGACCGTCAAGGCCGATGACCGCGAGTTCACCGCTTCGGGCGACGCGAACGACCTGGACGGCATCCGCCAGTTCGCCGTGGCCTATCTGCGCCATGAGCAGGACCTGGACCTGCAGGCCTTCGGCCTGCGCTTTGACAATTACTTCCTTGAATCGAGCCTCTACAGCAGCGGCGCCGTCGAGACCGCCGTGGCGCGCCTGGTGGCCTCGGGCAAGACCTACGAACAGGACGGCGCGCTCTGGCTGCGCAGCACCGACTTTGGCGACGACAAGGACCGCGTGATGCGCAAGTCTGCGCCGGGTGACGCCGGCGCTTCGGCCGGCTCGGGCGGCTACACCTACTTCGTGCCCGACGTGGCCTACCACATCAACAAGTTCCAGCGCGGCTACCACCGTTGCATCAACGTGCAGGGCACCGACCACCATGGCACCATCGCCCGCGTGCGCGCCGGCCTGCAGGCGGCGGATGTCGGCATCCCGCAAGGCTTCCCCGACTACGTCCTGCACAAGATGGTGACCGTGATGCGCGGCGGCGCCGAGGTCAAGATCTCCAAGCGCGCCGGCTCCTACGTGACTCTGCGCGACCTGATCGACTGGACCAGCCGCGACGCGGTGCGCTTCTTCCTGATCAGCCGCAAGGCTGATACCGAATTCGTCTTCGACGTCGACCTTGCGCTCAAGGCCAACGACGAAAACCCGGTCTTCTATGTGCAATACGCGCATGCACGCATCTGTTCGGTGATCCGCAACTGGGTGCAAAAGACCGGTGGCGACGAGAGCCAGCTGTCGCAGGCCGACCTGAGCCTGCTCGTCGCGCCCACTGAAGCCGCCCTGATGCTCAAGCTCGCCGACTACCCGCGCATGCTCGGCAGCGCAGCGCAAGACCTGGCCCCGCACGACGTGGCTTTTTACCTGCGCGACCTCTCCGGGCTCTATCACAGCTACTATGCGGCCGAACGCGTGCTCGATCAGGCACCCGAGCTCACCCGTGCCCGCGTGGCGCTGCTGGCGGCAACCCGCCAGGTGCTGCGCAATGCGCTGGCGGTGCTCGGTGTGAGCGCGCCCGAAAGCATGACGCGTGAATTCACGGAGAACGCATGAGCAAAGCGAAGACGGATCAGGGTGGCGCGGTGCAGGGCGACAAGCGGGACATGCCGCGCCGGCCGCAAGGGAAGCAGCAGGGCCGCCAGCAGCGCGGCGGCTTTGTACTGGGCCTGATCGTCGGCCTGCTGCTGGGCCTGGCCATTGCGCTGGGCGTGGCGCTCTACATCACCAAGGTGCCAGTGCCTTTCGTCAATAAGGTGCAGCAGCGCAGTCCGGAACAGGACGCCGAGGAAAGCGCTCGAAACAGGAACTGGGACCCGAATGCCCCGCTGGCGGGCAAGTCGGGGGCCAAGGTCTCCAGCGGTGTCGTGAGCCAGACGCCCGACGCCAACGGCGCCAGCCCGCAGGGCGCCGCGCCAGCGGCGCCGGCGCAAGGCCCTGCCGCCGTGCCGGCCCCGGTGGCGGTGAATCCAGTGCCGACCGCGACGACGCAGATTCCGGCGCCCGCCCCGGCACCGGTGACGGCCAAAGCCAAGCCCGAGCGTTCGCCCGAGAAATCCGCCGACAAGGCTGAGGACAAGTCCGCGGCCGTGGATCCCAATGTGTATTTCGTCCAGGTTGGCGCCTTTGTGCGCGCAGACGATGCCGAGCAGCAGCGGGCCAAGGCGGCCATGCTGGGCTTCAGCGCCAAGGTGTTCGAGAAGGAACAATCGGGCCGCTCGGTGTTCCGCGTCCGCCTGGGACCGCTGGACAGCCGCGACGAGGCCGAAGCCATGCAGCGCAAGCTGGAAGCGGCCGGCATGGAAGCCAACCTGGTGCGCGTGCAGCGCTGAACCCCGGATTGATCCGAATTTGATGTTCGTTATTTGAAGAGGATTCGAGAATGAAGCGTCGTGATTTTTCCGCCCAGCTGGGCCTGGGTGCCCTGGCCGTGGGCGTGGCGGGTCTGGGTGCATCGGGTCAGGCCCGCGCCCAGGGTGGTTTCGTGGAAGGTCAGCAATACATCCGCCTGGGCGCGCCGCTGCCCACGCCGGCCGGCAAGATCGAGGTCGTCGAGTTTTTCTGGTACGGCTGTCCGCACTGTTTCTCCTTCGAGCCCGTCATCGGCAGCTGGGCGCAGCACCTTGCGCCCGACGTGAGCCTGCGCCGCGTCCACGTGGCCTTCCGCGAAAACCTCAAGGTGCACCAGCGGACCTTTTTTGCGCTGGAGGCTCTGGGCCGCGAAACCGAATTGCGTCCCCGCATCTTCAACCAGATCCATCGCGAGCATGATTATCTGGACTCCGAGGAAAGCATGACGGCCTTCCTGGCCAAGCAGGGCCTGGATCCGGTCAAGTTCAAGGAAGCCTACAACTCCTTTGGCGTGGCCAACAAGTGCACGCAGGCCGACAAGCTGTCGGAGGACTACCACATCGACGGCGTGCCCTCGCTGGGCATAGGCGGCCGCTTCCTGACCTCGCCCGCCAAGGCCAGCGGCATGGCCCGCATCAGCGAGCAGGAGATGGGCGTGCGCGCCCTGGCCGTGGCCGACTACCTGATCCAGCGCGTCCGCAAAGGCGTCTGAATCGGCCGTTGAATCAGTCGGGGGGGCGTGCCGACGCACGGTCCCCATGGCAGAATGTCATGCAAGAACTGTGCCGCGGAATTCGACCCTCGCGGCCCTGCCGGCATTTTTGCTGAGAAAGCCTTTCCCATGAGTTCTGGCCCTCGAGCCTGTCTGTTGCCCTTGCGTTCGCGCCTGCGCTGGGCCCCGCTGGGGTTGTGCCTGGTGCTGGCGGCGCTGCCCGGCCATGCCGAGCGCGGCGATGCGCAAAAGCCGCTCAACATCAGCTCAGATGGCGGCGGCAAGCTCGACGTGGTGAACCAGCGCACCGAGTTCGACGGCAATGTGATGATGAGCCGCGGCAGCCTGCTGTTGAAGGCTGCGCACATGGACCTGCGTGAAACGCCGGACGGTTATTTCCTGGCCCATGCCACGAGCGGAACGGGTCAGATGGTGAGCTTCCATCAAGGCCGCGACGTGCCGGGCGAGGCTATCGAAGGCCAGGCCGAGCAGCTTGAATACGACAGCCGCGCCGATACCGTGCGCTTCATCGGCAATGCCGTGGTGCGCCGCATGCGCGGCACCGTGGTGACCGACGAAGTGGCCGGCGCCTTGATCGTCTATGACAACCGGACCGAGGTCTTCAGCGTCGACGGCGGCCCGGTGGCTTCGCCGCAAAACGGCCGCGTGCGCGTGGTGCTGATGCCCAGGGCTGCGTCCAGCCCGCAGCCGGCGGCGTCGAACGCCACCTTGCCGCTGCAGCCCAGTCCGACCCTGCAGTCGCGCAAGCCTTCATGAGCAGCATGAGCGCCCAAGCCATCGCGCCGCAGGTCGATTCGCGCAGCCGCCTGGAGGCCGAAGGCCTGCAAAAGACCTATGGCGTGCGCAAGGTCGTCAAGGACGTGCACGTGGACGTCCACAGCGGCGAAGTGGTGGGCCTGCTGGGTCCCAACGGCGCGGGCAAGACCACCAGCTTCTACATGATCGTCGGCCTGGTGCGCGCCGATGCCGGCGAGATCCGCATCGACGGCGAGGCGGTCGAGCACCTGCCCATCCACCGGCGCGCGCGCCTGGGACTCAGCTATCTGCCCCAGGAGGCCTCGATCTTCCGCAAGCTGACTGTGGAGGAAAACATCCGCGCGGTGCTGGAGCTGCAGCAGGACGAGCGCGGCCGCCCGTGGAGCAAGGCGCGCATCGATGAAGCGCTCGAAGGCTTGCTGAACGAGCTCAGCATCCAGAAGCTGCGCGACAGCCCGGCTCCGGCCCTGTCGGGCGGCGAGCGGCGCCGCGTTGAAATTGCGCGCGCGCTGGCGACCCAGCCGCGTTTCATCCTGCTCGACGAGCCCTTTGCCGGCGTCGATCCGATCGCCGTGCTGGAGATCCAGCGCATCATCCGCTTCCTGAAGGCGCGCGGCATCGGCGTGCTGATCACCGACCACAACGTGCGCGAGACCCTGGGCATCTGCGACCGCGCCTACATCATCAGCGAGGGTTCGGTGCTGGCGCAGGGGCGCCCGGCCGAGATCGTCGACAACCCGGAGGTCCGCAAGGTCTATCTGGGCGAACATTTCCGTATGTGATGAAGCCCACCCTGCAGGTCCGGCTTTCGCAGCATCTGTCGCTGACGCCGCAGTTGCAGCAGTCGATCAGGCTGCTGCAGCTGTCCACGCTGGAGCTGAACCAGGAAATCGACCAGATGCTGGCGCAGAACCCGCTGCTGGAGGCGGATGAGGACTACGGCGAGCCCGAACCTTTGCTGCAGGATCTGGCCTCGACCGCGCAAAAAAGCGATGCCGGCGACGTGGCCGACGCGCGGGACGGCGAGGGGGGGGACGGGGGCGACGGGGGCGAGGCTGGCGAGGAGTCCGGCGAGATCCGTGCCGACGACTTCGGCACCACCGAGCGCGACGACTGGGAAAACGGCACCGAAGCGGACGATTTCGACGGCATACGCGAGCTGCCCAGCAGCGCCGGTGCCGGCAGCGAGGAGGGCGAGCGCAGCGAGACCGAATCGGAGGGCATCAGCCTGCGGGAGCACCTGGTGCAGCAGATGGCGGGCATGGGCCTGAGCGAGGCGGACCGGGTGGCGCTGATGGTCTTGATCGAGTCGCTCAACGAGGACGGTTATCTCGAGGATTCGCTCGAAGACATCACGCAGGGCTTGCTGGCCGACGCCGAGCCCGAGGACCGCGAGGAGCTGCTCGACCACTTGCGCTGCGCCTTGCGGTGGCTGCAAAGCATGGATCCGCCGGGCGTGGGCGCGGCCCATCTGTCGGAATGCCTGGTGCTGCAATTGCGCGCCCTGCCGCGCAGCCAGGTCCAGGCGATCGCCATTCTGATCTGCAAGCACCATCTGGAACTGCTGGCCAAGCGCGACCTGCGCCGCATGATGGCGCTGACCGGCGCCGACGAGGCGCTGCTGCGCGAGGCGCAGGCGCTGATCACGCACCTGGAGCCCAAGCCAGGGCGGCGCTTCGCGCGCAACCAGGCGCAGGCCGTGGTGCCGGACGTGATCGTGCAGAAATCGGGGCGCGGCTTCCGGGTGATGATCAACCCGGACGTGGCGCCCAAGCTGCGCATCAACGAACTCTATGCGCGCGCCTTGCGGCAGACGCGCGGCGGCGTCAGCAATTCGCCTTTGGGCACGCAACTGCAGGAGGCGCGCTGGTTCATCAAGAACATTCAGCAGCGCTTCGAGACCATCCTGCGCGTGTCCGAGGCCATCGTGGAGCGCCAGCGCGGCTTCTTCACGCACGGCGAGCTGGCCATGAAGCCGCTGGTGCTGCGTGAGATCGCCGACGAGCTGAGCCTGCACGAGTCGACCATCTCGCGCGTCACCACCGCGAAATACATGGCCACGCCCTGGGGCACCTTCGAACTCAAGTATTTCTTCGGCTCGGGCCTGAGCACCGAGACGGGCGGCAACGCCTCCAGCACGGCGGTGCGCGCGCTGATCAAGCAATTCGTGGCCGCCGAGGACGCGGCCAAGCCGCTGTCCGACAGCCAGCTCGCCAGCATGCTGGAGGAGCAAGGCATCCAGGTGGCGCGGCGCACGGTGGCCAAGTACCGCGAGGCGCTCAAGATCGCGCCGGCCAATCTGCGCAAGAGCGCTTAGTGCGCTGAAGGCGCCGCGGCGCGCTAGAAGCGGATCTTGCCCGTCGCGATCTGCCAGAACATCACCCAGTCGCCGGCCAGGCTGTAGAGCGGGTACTTGAATGTCGCGGGCCGGTTGTGTTCAAAGAAGAAATGCCCGACCCAGGCAAATCCATAGCCCACCAAGGGCAGCAAGGCCAGCCCCGCCCACGCCTGCTGCGCGAGGCTCCAGCACAGAATGGCGAGCACGATCAGGCTGCCGATGAAATGCAGGCGGCGGCAGGTGCGGTTGGCATGCTCCGACAGGTAGAACGGATAGAAGCTGCGGAAGCTGTCGAATGGCTGCGTGTCCGATGGGCGGGTGCGGGAGTCGGGCATGTGGGTCTCCGTGCGTTGATGGCGCTGCTTCAGCGCAGGTCGAACCCGGTCTGCACCAGGCCGCCCTGCAGCGCCTGCAGCAAGTGCGTCAGCGGCGACAACTCGACGTAGCGCGTCGATACCTTGATGGCGTAGGCGAAGAAGCGCGGCAGGTCCTGCGCATAGTGCGGCCGCTGGTCGCGGTGCTTGAGCCGGCAGAAGATGCCCAGGATCTTGAGGTGGCGCTGCAAGCCGGACCATTCGATCTGGCGCCAGAGTTCGCCGAAATCGTCGCCGACCGGCAGCCCCGCCTTGCGCGCCGCCTCCCAGTAGCGGATCGCCCAGTCGAGCTCGCGCTCCTCGTCCCAGGAGATGAAGGCGTCGCGCAGCAGCGAGGCGATGTCGTAGCCGATCGGGCCGCGTACCGCGTCCTGGAAATCGAGGATGCCGGGCAGCGGCTCGCAAACCATCAGGTTGCGCGGCATGTAGTCGCGGTGCATGGCGACCTGCGGCTGGCTGAGCGCGTTTTTCACCAGCAGGTCGCAGCAGTGTTGCCACCATTTCTGCTGGTCGGCATTCCATTGCTGCTGGAATTCGCGCGCCACGCACCATTCGCTGAAGATGTCCAGTTCGCGGCGCACAAAGGCTTCGTCGTAGGGGGGCAGGAGCGCGGCATCGCCTTGCGCCTGCCAGGCCACCAGCGCCGTGATGGCGGCGCGCATCAGCCGGTCGGCCTGGGCCGGGCTGGCTTGCTGCAGTGCCTGCAGATAAGTGGTCTGCCCGAGGTCTTCCAGCAGCATGAAGCCTCGCGCCTCGTCGCTGGCGAGGATTTGCGGGACATGCAGGCGGCAGTCACGCAGCAGGCCGGCCACCTGCTCGAAGGCGCGCATCTGCGGAACTTGGTCCGGCGCATCCATGACGATCAGGCTGGATCCGTCCTGGCGCTCGATGCGCAGGTAGCGCCGGCTGCTGGCGTCCTGGCTGGCCAGGCTCAGGGTTTCGGGCCGCAGCTCAAAGCGCTGCTGCAGCGCAGACAGCCAGCTCGAAAAATGGGTTTCGCGGGCCGGATCGGGCCAGGCAATGGGATTCATGGGCAATCAACAGGAACAGCAAATTCGCGAAGGGGCGGCGCGGACGGCGCCTCATGGATAATCGATTCTACAAACCACAGTCGCGGCACGGCGCTCAGGCCTGGGCCGCGACTGTTCTTGTTCAACCGCGAACGGCATCCTTGGGGGCCGTGCCGCGCCGCCCAGTTCCACGCCATTGTCCAAACGCCCCGTCCGTCTTCGCCGCCTGCCCCTGATTCGCCCGCTGAATTTGGCCATCGTGCTGAGTCTGTCGGGCGGCGCAGGGGCGCAGTCGCTGGAGACGGCTGCGCCCGCGGCGGAGCAGCCGGTGCCGCTGAGGCTCTCGCGGCAGCTCAACATCAATGCGCGTCCGGACGGCGAATCGCATCCTGCGATGGTGCTGAATGCTGATCAACTGACGAGCCGCATCGACCAGGAAACCGTGGCGCAAGGCAAGGCCGAGCTGCGCTATGGCGACCTGCTGCTGCGCGCCGACACCCTGCGCTACGACGAGACGCAAGACCTGGCGCATGCAGACGGGCACGTCGAGATCAGCCACAGCGGCTCGGTGGTCAAGGGCCCCAGTCTGCAGTTGTATGTGCAGCGCTTTGAGGGCGAGATCCTCAATCCCAATTATTTTTTCTCGGCCACCGGTGGCGGCGGACACGCCGACAGCCTGCGCTTTCTGGACAGCTCGCGCATCCGGGCCGAGCGCGCGACCTACTCGAGCTGTCCGGTCACCGAGGAGCACCCCGAGCCGGCCTGGCAGCTCAGCACGTCCAGCCTGAGCATGAACTTCGAAGCCAACGAGGGCGTGGCCACCGACGCCGTGCTGCGTTTTCAGGGCGTGCCGATCCTGGCTGCGCCGTCCCTGAGCTTTCCGCTCGGCGAGGGCCGCAAGTCGGGTTGGCTGCCGCCAGTGATCGGCCTGGACAACCGCAGCGGCTTCGAGTTCGGGCTGCCTTACTACTGGAACATCGCGCCCCAGCGCGACGCCACCTTCACGCCTTATGTGATGACGCAGCGGGGCGCCGGCATGGCCAGCGAGTTCCGTTATTTGGAGCCCGGGCAAAGCGGGATGCTGAACCTGGATCTCTTGCCGCACGACCGCCTGATGGGTCGCGGCCGCTGGGATTTCCGCCTCAATATGGATGGCAACGTCGGCGACGGCTGGTCGTACAAGAGCCGCGTCGAGCAGGTCTCGGACGACGACTACTGGATCGACATGCCCTCGCGCATGAAGTCGGCCACACCGCGGCTCTTGCCCACCGATTTCCAGCTGTCCAAGAGCAGCAGCTTCAATTGGGCGCAGGTGCAGACTTATGCGCGCGTCGAGTATTGGCAGGCGCTGCAGGGGCTGGACCCGACGGTGCAGTTTGCGACGCCGTTCCAGCGCACGCCGCAGGTGGGGCTGCGGCTCAACAGCAGCGCCGACGATGTCGTGCTGATGGGCTACCGCCCCTGGGGGCGTCCGGCGCAGCTCGAAGGCGGGCTGGAACTCGAATACAACCGCTTCACCCGGCCCTTGGAGCACTTGATCAGCGATCCGGACGGCGGCGAGCGCGTGCACCTACTGTCGCATGTGAGCCTGCCCCTGGGCGGATCGGCCTGGTGGCTGGTGCCCAAGCTGTCGGTCAACATGGCGGCTTATTCGCTGGACACGCCGATCGCCGATGGCCAGACTCGCATGTACCGCGGCATCCCGACCTTCAGCCTGGACAACGGCTGGGTGTTCGAGCGCGACACCAGCCTGCTGGGCCATTCCATGGTGCAAAGCCTGGAGCCGCGCGCCATGTATGTGCTGACGCCTTATGTCGCGCAGAGCCAGTTTCCCCAGTTTGACAGCGCGCCCAAGGACTTCAATTTCGACTCCATCTACGCGGAGAACCAATTCTCGGGCGTGGACCGTGTCAGCGACGCGAATCAGTTGACCCTGGGCGTGACCTCGCGCTGGCTTGACACCGAGCTGGGCGATGAAGTCTTGCGCCTGGGGCTGGCGCAGCGCTTGCTGTTCAGTCCGCAAAATGTCACGCCCGACAATGTTCCGGTCAACAGCCACGTGTCCGATCTGTTGCTGTTGGGTTCCACGCACCTGGACAAGCGCTGGTGGCTGGACGGCACGCTCGAATACAACTCCAGCACCAACGAAGTGGCGCGCGAAGTGCTGGGCGCCCGTTACTCGCCGGGGCCCTTCCGCACCGTGAGCGCGGCCTACCGCCTGACCCGCAACCAGAGCGAGCAGGTCGAAGTGGCCTGGCAATGGCCGCTGTCGGGGCAGGTTGAGCCGCCCGCGCCGCGCGCCAGCGGGGCCGCTTCTTGCGGCGGCGCCTGGTACAGCGCGGGCCGCCTGCAATATAGCTTGTACGACCGGCGCTTGATCAATTCGGTGATGGGTTTCGAATACAACGCCGGATGCTGGATCCTGCGCCTGGGCGCCGAGCGCCTGTCCACCGGCCAAGCCTCGACCAACACCAGCTTCCTGGTGCAGATCGAACTGGTGGGGCTCTCCACCCTCGGATCCAATGCCTTGCAGGTATTGAAGGACAATATCCCCGGTTACCGCTCCCTGAGCTCGGACCGCTCGGCAAACTCTCGCTCTTCTTATGACTGATTCGTTGACTCGTTTTTTGACTCTGCTGTGCGGCTTGATGATGGCCCTAGGGAGCGCCCAGGCCCAGGTCATTGACAACCAGATCCAACCCGGCGACCACATTGCCGCGGTGGTCAACCAGGACGTGGTGGCAGCCAGCGAAATCAGCCAGCGGGTCGAGCGCATGCGCGACGATGCGCGGCGCAAGGGCGACATGGCGCCCGACATGGACGCGCTGCGCAAGCAGGCCCTGGACGCGTTGGTTGAAGACCGCGTGATCGTCACCTACGCGCGCGACAGCGGCACCAAGGTCGACGAACCCGAGCTCGACCGTGTTGTGACCAATGTGGCGGCGCAGAACAAGTTGACGATGGAGCAGTTGCGCGAGCGCCTGAAGATCGAAGGACTGGACTTTCGCCAGTTCCGCGAAAACCTGCGCGACCAGTTGCTGATGGAGCGCGTGCGCGAGCGCGAGGTGCTGGGCCGCATCAACATCACGGACGGTGAAATCGACAAATACCTGGACGAGCGCCAGGCCCAGGCCAACAAGAATCCGCAACTCAATCTGGCGCAGGTGCTGGTGACGGTGCCGCAGGGGGCCAGCGAGGCCCAGGTGGCCGAGCGGCGAGCCATTGCCGAAAAGGCCTTGAAGCGCGTCCAGGGCGGGGAAGATTTTGCCGAGGTGGCCAAGGAACTGTCGGAAGACGGCAATCGCCAGAAGGGCGGCGAGGTGGGCCTGCGTGCCGCCGACAAGCTGCCCGACCTGTTCGTCGACGCGGTGCGCGACTTGAAGCCCGGCGAGGTGTTGTCCCATGTGGTGCGCTCCGAGGTCGGCTTTCATGTGATCAAGCTGCTGGCTCGCGAAGGCGGCGGCTCCGCCAATTCCGTTGTGCAGACGCATGCACGGCACGTGCTGCTGCGGCCGTCCGCGCAGCTGAGCACCGAGGTCGCGGCGCGCCGCCTGCTGGAATTCAAGCGCAACATCGAATCGGGACGCACCACCTTCGAGAAGGTCGCCAAGGACAACTCCGAAGACGGCAGCGCCGCCGAGGGGGGCGACCTGGGGTGGGCGTCGCCCGGCGGCTTCGTGCCCGAGTTCGAGGAGGCCATGAATGCGTTGCCGGTCGGTGGCATTTCCGGCCCGGTGCTGTCGCGTTTTGGCGTGCACCTGATCCAGGTCATTGAACGCCGCACCGTCGAGGTCGAGGCCAAGGCCTTGCGCGAGCAGGCACGCAACGCCTTGCGCGAGCGCAAGTACGAGCAGTCCTACCTGGATTGGGTCAAGGATCTGCGCGCCAAGGCCTTTGTTGAATTGCGGGAATGGCAGTGACCAGGCATGTGGCGCGCAAGCGCTTCGGTCAGCATTTCCTGACCGACGGCGCCATGATTGGCGCCATCATCGACACGATCGCTCCACAGCCGGGCGACGCCATGGTGGAGATCGGACCCGGGCTGGGCGCCATGACCCTGCCGCTGCTGGCTCGTCTGCAGCCGCTGACCGTGATCGAGCTCGACCGCGACCTGGCCGAGCGGCTGCGCAAGCGCGAGGGCCTGGAGGTGATCGAGTCCGACGTGCTGAAGGTCGATTTCGCCGCCGTGGCCGACGCCAAGGTGGGCCCGGAGCGCAAGCTGCGCGTGGTCGGCAACCTGCCCTACAACATCTCGACGCCGATCCTGTTTCATTTGCTGGATTTCGTGGAACGGATTCAGGACCAGCATTTCATGCTGCAAAAGGAAGTCGTCGACCGCATGGCGGCCGAGCCGGCCTGCAAGGACTACGGCCGCCTGTCGGTGATGCTGCAATGGCGCTACCAGATCGAATCGGTGCTGGAAGTGCCGCCGGACTGCTTCGACCCGCCGCCCAAGGTCGATTCGGCGATCGTGCGCATGCTGCCCTTGACTCATCCGGCGGCGGTCGATCAAGACCTGCTGGCGCAGATGGTGACGGCGGCGTTTTCCCAACGCCGCAAGCTGCTGCGCCACAGCCTGGGCGTCTGGCTGGCGGCGCGCGGTTACCAGGGGAATTTCGATCTGCAGCGCCGCGCCGAAGAGGTGCCGGTGCATGAATACCTGGCCCTGGCTGCTGAGCTGCAATGAACAAAGGGACCTGACGGTCCCTTTGTTTCATGGAAGATGCAAGCCCTTAAGCCTTGTTAGGCCGCGCTCAGCCACATGGCGGTGTCGAATGCGCTGCTCATCATCGGCATGTTCATGCCGAAGTTGGCGTTGGCCGCCGCCTTGGAGTTCTTGGGGGCCGGCTTGTCGCTGACGCTGGGCACCACCTCGGTGGCCTTGTCCCAGGATCCGCTTTCCTGCGAGAGTGCCACCGAGCAGGAGTAGAAGCAGCGGAACTGCACCTTGCGGTCGCCCCAGTAGTCGGCCGCCTCGCGGAACACGTCGAGCAGCTGCTCGCGGGCTTCGCGGTCGAAGCGCACGTTGTCGGGCAGTTGTTCAAGCACGACGACAAAACCAGGCTGGGCACCCGATTTGTGCACGAGATCGGTCATGCAGTCGTACAGCGCGTCCAGATTCTTGCCGAAGTGGGCGGGAAACAAGAATGATTGCGCAATCCCTTCCAGCACATCCTGCTTGGATTGGGCGGACGAGAGATTGGCGTACAGGAAATGCTGGCCGGCCGCTTGTGCGGCATCCATCAGGTCCTCTACACGGTAGGCCCGGATGGCCTGCACGATGTTGGGACGGACGGTCTGCAAGAGCATGGTCACGATCCTTCTTTAAAGTCTCAGAACTTTCGGCCGGATCACGGCGCGACGCTTACAAAGCTCGCGTAGTGATCAGCGGTGTAATAGCAAATCTCAGGCTTCGTGGGTGGCCGTCCTCCACAAATCATCCGGCGTGCTCCCCGGTCGCTGGCGCCCGGCGTGTCGACGGTATATTCGTGGTAGTACGAATGCGCCTTGCGCGGCAGCAAATGTTCGCGATTGCCGAACACGATACCGTCCTTGCTGTACGGAAAAGGCCCGCCAGCGCGAATCAAGTGGTAGGTGTTCTGGGCTTCGCGAGGAAGCGCCGACAAAGCGACCGTGTTGCGCTCTTGGACCAGCGACGCAATATTGTTCTCGGCAATGGCGTTTTGTCCGGCAAATGCCAAGGCGCTCGCCACGGCACTTGCGATGAGCATCGCGCTGACTTTGCAGTCATCGACCCTGCAAACTTTGCAGGTCTTTTGACCCAACTCACGCCAAGAAGGCCACGTCGGTGACCGATCAAGCAAAAACACGGGTTTACCCTGAATCCTGAAGGCATCATGGTACCGAAGCTGATCGAAAATCTCAAGAGATCAGTTCTGATTGACCCTAAGATTTGATGAAAGTAAGTGTGTGCTTACTGTGAAATTTGATCAGGAGAAATCGCGGAAAGTTGCGTCAAATGGGGCCGTGTTAGCCATTACAAACTTTTGTAAGTCTTGTTTCCGCCTGCGGGTGAATTGAAGGGTCATGCACCGGCATGGTGCCGCCTGGGTGGGTGTGGCAAACCTCACAGTTCATGAAAAAGGCCGGCATGGCCGGCCCTGGGTTGGCTGAAAGAAGCCCGTGAGGTTCAGCGCGCCGCGTTGGCATCGGCCACGGTCAGGGCCGTCATGTTGACGATGCGGCGCACCGTGGCCGAGGGCGTCAGCACGTGCACCGGCTTGGCCGCGCCCAGCAGCACCGGCCCGATGGCAATGCCGCCGCCGGCTGCGGTCTTGAGCAGGTTGTAGGAGATGTTGGCCGCGTCGATATTGGGCAGCACCAGCAGGTTGGCTTCGCCTTGCAGCGCGCTCCTGGGCATGATCTGCGTGCGGTAGGCTGCGTCCAGCGCCGTGTCGCCATGCATTTCGCCGTCCACCTCCAGCCAGGGCGCGGCCTGCTGGATCAGCGCCAGCGCGTCGCGCATCTTGACGGCGGATGGTTGGTTGCTGGAGCCGAAATTCGAATGCGACAGCAGCGCCGCCTTCGGATGGATGCCAAAACGCCGGAGCTCGTCGGCTGCCATCAGGGTGATTTCTGCCAGCTGTTCGGCCGTGGGGTCGTAGTTCACGTGCGTGTCGACCAGGAACACCTGGCGACCCGGCAGGATCAAGCCGTTCATGCAGGCGAAGTTCTTGACGCCAGCGCGCTTGCCTATCACCTGGTCGATGTACTGCAGGTGCATGGCGGTGTTGCTCCAGGTGCCGCACAGCATGCCGTCTACAAATCCCTTGTGCAGCATCATGCAGCCGATCAAGGTCAGCCGACGGCGCATCTCGATCTTGGCCAACTGCTCGGTGATGCCCTTGCGCTCGCCGATGAGGTGGTAGCTCTGCCAGAAATCGCGGTAGCGCGCGTCCTGCTCGACATTGACGATGTCGTAGTCGCGGCCCTCCTGCAGGCGCAGACCGAAGCGCTCGCAGCGTTCGGCGATCACCGCGGGCCGGCCGATCAGGGTGGGACGGGCCAGGCCTTCGTCGACCACGACTTGCACGGCGCGCAGCACGCGCTCGTCTTCGCCTTCGGCGTAGGCCACGCGCTTGTTCTGGGCCCGCTTGGCTACCGTGAAGATCGGTTTCATGGTGTTGCCGGAGGCATAGACAAAGCTCTGCAGCTTCTCGAGGTAGGCTTCCCAGTCCTTGATGGGGCGCAGCGCCACGCCGGACTCCTCGGCGGCCTTGGCCACGGCCGGCGCAATCTTCATCATCAGGCGCGGGTCGAAGGGCTTGGGAATCAGGTACTCGGGGCCGAAGCTCAGGTTGGCGCCGGCATAGGCCGCAGCCACCACTTCGCTCTGTTCGGCCTGGGCCAGCTCGGCAATCGCGCGCACGGCCGCGATTTCCATCTCATCGTTGATGGTGGTGGCGCCGCAGTCCAACGCGCCGCGGAAAATGTATGGAAAGCACAGGACGTTGTTGACTTGGTTGGGGTAGTCCGTCCGGCCCGTGGCCATGATGGCGTCGTCGCGCACGGCCTTGACCTCTTCGGGCAGGATCTCGGGCGTGGGGTTGGCCAGCGCAAAGATCAGTGGGTTGGCGGCCATGCTGGCCACCATCTCGGGCTTGAGCACGCCGCCGGCCGACAGGCCCAGGAACACGTCGGCGCCGGCAATCGCCTCGCGCAGGCTGCGCTGCTCGGTGGCTTGCGCAAAGACGGCCTTGTCGGGGTCCATCAGCTCGGCGCGTCCGGCGTAGACCACGCCGGCCAGGTCGGTGACCCAGATGTTCTCGCGCGGCAGGCCGAGCTTGAGCAGCAGGTTCAGGCAGGCCAGCGCCGCCGCGCCGGCGCCAGAGGTCACCAGCTTGACCTGCTTGATGTCCTTGCCCAGCACCTTCAAGCCGTTCAGCAAGGCCGCACCGACCACGATGGCCGTGCCGTGCTGGTCGTCGTGGAAGACCGGGATCTTCATGCGCTCACGCAGCTTGCGCTCAACGTAGAAGCAGTCAGGTGCCTTGATGTCTTCGAGGTTGATGCCGCCGAAGGTGGGCTCCAGGGCCGCGATCACGTCGACCAGCTTGTCGAGGTCGCGCTCCTGGATCTCGAGGTCGAAGACGTCGATGCCGGCGAACTTCTTGAACAGCACGCCCTTGCCTTCCATCACCGGTTTGGAAGCCAGCGGGCCGATGTCGCCCAGGCCCAGCACGGCCGTGCCGTTGGTGACCACGGCCACCAGATTGCCGCGCGAGGTGTAGCGGAAGGCATTGGCCGGATCGTCGACGATTTCTTCGCAGGCCGCGGCCACGCCGGGCGAATAGGCCAGTGCCAGGTCGCGCTGGTTGATCAGCTGCTTGGTTGCCGCGATGGCGATCTTGCCGGGCGTGGGGAACTCGTGGTATTCCAATGCGGCTTGGCGAAGCTGTTCGCGCTTATCTTCACATTTCTGTTCGTCTGTGGGCATGGCTCAATCTCGTTCGTGGCGGGCCGCAATCGGCGCCCTCATTGTAGATTTGCCGCCGCGGAGCCAGAGGAACAGTGACAATGAGGTCATGTCATTGGGTGAATTCGATCTGATCCGGCGCTATTTCGAGCGCCCCAACGTGCAAGAGGCCGCTGCGAGTCCGGCACAGGGCGTGCAGCTGGGCATAGGCGACGATTGCGCCGTGCTGCGGCCCACGCCCGGCCACGACTGGCTGGTATCGACCGACATGCTGGTCGAGGGGCGGCATTTCCTGTCGACCGTGGCGCCCGGCCGGCTGGGCCACAAGGCGCTGGCCGTGAACCTGAGCGACTTGGCGGCCTGCGGTGCGACGCCCAGGGCCTTCACGCTGGCGCTGTCCATGCCGCGTGTCGACGAAGACTTCCTGCAGGGCTTTGCGCAAGGGCTGTTTGCGCTCGCCGACGCGCACGGCATCGCGTTGGTGGGCGGCGACACCACGGCCGGTCCGCTCAATGTGTGCATCACCGTGATGGGCGAGGCGCCGCCGGGCCAGGCCTTGCTGCGCAGCGGCGCGCGCGCGGGCGACGACATCTACGTCTCGGGCCAGCTGGGCGACGCGCGCTTGGCGCTGGAGGTGTTCCGGGGCAAGGCGGCGTTGACGGGCGAGGCCTTCGAGCAGGTGCGCCAGCGCATGGAATGCCCGCAGCCGCGCGTGCTGCTGGGCCAGGCCCTGCGCGGCCTGGCGAGCAGCGCGATTGACGTGTCCGACGGCTTGTCGGGCGACCTGGGCCATGTGCTGCAGCGCTCTGGCGTTGGCGCCGCGTTGTGGGTGGACGCGCTGCCGCGCAGTCCTGTGATGGCGGCGCAGCCGGCCGCGCTGCAGTTGGAATGCCTGCTCAACGGCGGCGACGATTACGAGTTGGTTTTCACGGCGCCGCCGCAGCGCCGCCACGCCGTGCAGGCGGCGGCGAACGCCAGCCATACCGCGATCAGCTTGATTGGACGCATCGAGGCCGAGGCCGGCTTGCGTGTGCTGGATGGGAAGGGACAACGCATGAACCCTGGATTCCGCTCTTTCGACCACTTCAAGTCATGAGCAACACCGCCTTACCGCGCCTGGCGCCGCGACGCGCCAGCTGGGCTTTCATGCGGCCTTCGCCGGCGCACTGGATCGCCCTCGGCTTTGGCAGCGGCCTGGCGCCCAAGGCGCCGGGCACGGTCGGCAGCCTGTGGGCCTGGGCGGCCTACCTGCTGTTGGATCCGTTCCTGAGTCCGCTGGCATGGGGCTGCATCATCGCCGTGGGCACGCTGGTGGGATTGTGGGCCTGCACGCGCACCGCGCAGGACCTGGGCGTGCCCGACCCCGGCGCCGTGGTCTGGGACGAGGTGCTGGCGGTCTGGCTCATCCTGTGGCTGTGCATGCCCATGGGGCCGCTCGGGCAGACAGCGGCCTTTGTGCTGTTCAGGCTTTTTGACGCGCTCAAGCCGGGGCCGGTGGGCTGGGCCGACCGGCTCTTCAAATGCGAAGCCGGCGACCCCATCACCTGGCGCCAGGGCCTGGGTATCTTGATAGACGATTTCGTTGCTGCCGGATGTACGCTTGTGCTGATGGCGCTGTGGCGCTTCGGATCCGGATTCGGATATTGATGGCGTGAGGAGACCGACATGCTTTTCCCCGACGAAATGGAATTGATAGACCGCATCGCGCTGGCGCTGATCCAGCGCAAGGAGCGCATGGGAACGGCGGAATCCTGCACCGGCGGCCTGATCGCCGCGGCCTGCACCAGCCTGGCCGGGTCCAGCCAGTGGTTCGAGCGCGGCGTGGTCAGCTACAGCAACCAGGCCAAGACCGAGCTGCTTGGCGTGCCTGCGCCCATGATCGAGCTCTACGGCGCAGCCAGTGCGGAAGTGGCGCAGCACATGGCGCGCGGTTTGCTGGCGCATGCGCCGGTCGACTGGGCGCTGGCGGTCACCGGCATTGCCGGGCCGACCGGTGGCAGCGACAAGAAGCCGGTCGGCACGGTCTGGCTGGCGCTGCTGCACGCGGGCCGGCCCATCAAGGTCTGGCGGGAGCTGTTTGCGGGCGATCGACACGAGGTCCGCGCCGCAACCGTGAACGCCGCTTTGACCGCGCTGTGCGAAGCGCTGGAAGACCGCGATACCTGAGTTCGGACGGTCACCCGCATGAGTTTGTTGTTGCTCGGATCGTGGGAGCAGGACGGCGCCGAGGCGCGGCTTTGGGCGCAGGTGCTGGGCGACGCCCTGCCGGGTGAAGACTGGCTGTTCGAGGCGCCGCGCACGCCTGCGCAGGCGGCTGAGGTCGAAGTGGCCATCGTTGCCAATCCGCCCCATGGCAGCCTGGCCGGGCTGCCTTCGCTGCGGTTGATCCAGTCGCTTTGGGCCGGCGTGGACAAGCTGCTGGGCGATCCGCTGCTGCCCGCGGGCGTGCCGCTCGCACGCATGGTCGATCCGGCCATGAACGAAGCGATGGTGCAGACGGCGCTGTGGGCTGTTTTGGCTCTGCATCGCGGCTTCTTTGAGGTGCAGGCGCAGCAGCGCGGGCATGTCTGGCGGCAGCCGGCGCAATGCCGCGCGCGCGATTGGCACGTGCTGGTGCTGGGGCTGGGCGAGCTGGGACTGCGGGTGGCGCAGTCGCTGGCGGGGCTGGGTTATGCGGTGCAAGGCTGGAGCCGCAGTCCCCGAGCCGTGGCCGGCGTGGCGTGCTGCCATGGCGACGCGCTGGACGACGCGCTGGCGCAGGCCGACACCGTCATCAATCTCCTGCCCTTGACCGCCATGACGCAGGGCTTCTTCGATGCGCGGCGCCTGGCGCGGTTCAAGCGCGGCGGCAGCCTGGTCAATCTGGCGCGCGGCGCGCATGTGGTCGAGGCCGATCTGTTGGCGGCGCTGGACGCGGGCAGGCTGGCACATGCGGTGCTGGATGTGTTCGCCCACGAGCCGCTGCCGCCGCAGCATGCGTTCTGGACTCACGAGCGGGTCACTGTTTTGCCCCATACGGCGGCGCAGACCGATCCGCACAGCGCGGCCGAGGTGGTGGCAGCCAATCTGCGTGCGCTGCGCACGGGGCAGGCCCTGCAGCATGTGGTGGATCGCCGCGCCGGCTACTGAGACGCTCAGTCCAGCCGCGCCAGCATGGTTTCGGCGGACTGGTCTTCCAGGTCGGGTGCGCGCCAGCGATCCATCCAGTTCATGAAGGCGGCGGCGGGCAAGGGCTCGCTGATGAAATAGCCCTGACCTTCATCGCAGCCCAGGGCCGACAGCAGCTTCCAGACCTTGGCGCTCTCGAGCCCTTCGGCCACAACGGTCAGCCCCATGTTGTGGGCCAGGTCGATGGTGGAGCGGACGATGCGCGCGTCGTCGAGGTCTTGTTCCAGCGCCATCACGAAGCTGCGGTCGATCTTGAGCTCGTCGACGGGCAGGCGCTTGAGATAGGCCAGCGAAGAGTAGCCGGTGCCGAAGTCGTCGATCGACAGCTTGAACCCGATGGCGCTGAGATGTTCCAGCGTCTGCAGCGCACGCAGGGGATCGTCCATGATGGCACTTTCGGTGATCTCGAGGCACAGGGCCTGCGGCGTGGCGCCATGGTTCTTGAGTGTTTCGACCAGCTTCAGCGGCAGGTCCTGGTCCATCAGGTCGCGGGTCGAGAGGTTGACGCTGATGCGCAGCCCGCGGTGTCCGCGGGCCGTCAGTTCGGCCCAGGCGCGCACCGTGGCGGTCAGCACCCACTGGGTCAGCACGCGGATGAAGCCGGTCTGCTCGGCAAAGGGAATGAACTGCAGCGGCTGCACCAGGCCGCGGCTGGGATGCTCCCAGCGCAACAGCGCTTCGGCGCCGTTCACGCGGCCGCTGCGCAGGTCGATCTTGGGCTGCAGGTACAGGCGCAGCGCCTCGGTCTCGACCGCATTGCGCAACTCGCCCAGCAGCGAGAGCGATTCCTGGCTGGTGGCGTCCAGTCCCGGGGAAAAGCACTGGCTGCCCAATTGCTGGCGCTTGGCCGCATACATGGCCAGCTCGGCCCGACTCATCAGCGTGCCCACGTCCGTACCGTCGCCGGGGTAGCGCGCAATGCCGATGCTTGCGCCCAGGTCTATGGTCTGGTCTTCGATCAGCAGCGGCCGTTCGAAGTCGCGCAGGATGCGGTGCACCAGCGCATTGGCACGCGCTTCGTCGGCCGGGTCCATCAGGACCATGAACTCATCTCCGCCCAGGCGGGCCAGCGTGTGCCGGTCGGGTTCGCACAGGCGCTGCAGGCGCCGCGCCACATCGCGCAGCAGTTCGTCGCCGAAGTGGTGTCCGAGCGCGTCGTTGACGTGCTTGAACCGGTCCAGGTCGAGCATCAACACGGCACCGGGCGCGCGCGCCAAGCGCAGCTTGGTTTGCAGGCGCTCGCTGAACTGCTGGCGGTTGGGCAGACCCGTCAACGGGTCCCAGAAGGCCAGTTGGCTGACCTGCGCCGCCCGCTCGCGCAAGTCCTGGCGCATCGCTTCGAAAGCCTTGGACAGATCGTCGATTTCGTCCGTCTTGCGGGTTCTGATGGGGGTGTCGAAGTCGCCCTGGCCCAGGCGTTGTGCGGAGGCCACGAGGGCGGCCACGGAACTGCGGATGCGACGCACCAGCAAGGTCGTGCCGATGAAAAAGGTTGCCAGCTCCAGAACGGCCATGGCCCATTGCAGCTGCCAGTCGGCGCTGCTCCCGTTGTCGACCGAATACAGCAGCGCATCCAGGGCCAGGTCGCTGCCCTGGTGCAGAGTCAGGTACATGGCCTGTGAGGCTTGCTGATCCAGGGAGATGGGAAGAAAGGCGCCTCTGGGTGTGGAGTCCGATCCGGAGGCTCGCGCCAGCGCCTGTGCCGCGGCGGCCGTCAAGGCCGAATCCCGCGTGGCATTCAGCACTTGCCAGGCCTGACCGGCGGGTTTGGCCAACAGCAGGGCCTGCAGCCCGGTCATCTGTTGGAACTCCTGCAGCAGTTCACGACGGACCGCGAGTGCCAACTGCACCCGGCCTCCGGGTCCGGCGTGCGGCAGTGGAACCTGGATCACCTGATAGGCCTGGCCATTTCGCGTCAGCCAGGTGGACGAGGACACCGCCTGGTCGTTGGGGCTGGCCGGCATGGTTTGCGGCGGCAGCAAGGGCAGCAGCTCCGACGCGTCCGCGTCCAGCGCGCTCAGTGCGCCATGGTTGGTATCGGCGTAGCGCAGTACGGCGGCCTGGATCTGCGCGCGATAGGCGTCCAGGGCCCGTTGCACGCGATCCGCGCTTGCACTTTGCTCCAGGGCCGCGTGAAATGCCGGGTCCACCTCCAGCAGGCGGGCGTCATTGCGTTGCTGGCGCAGATTTCTGGCTATCAACTCTTGCAGGACGTGCGCGCCGGTTGCCAACTCCCTGCGCGAGGCGGCGCCTGCATCGCGGGCCACGGTGTGACGAATGAGTTCAAAGCCGATCACCTGCACCAGCACCAAGGTGATCAGACAGATGGCGACGACGCGACCCTCGAGACGGCGGGGGTTGAGAAATCGAGGCAGTTTCATGCAAACAGTCAGGCGGGCTCAGACCCTGTGGGGTCGAACCATACCGCTGATCGCGAGGCGCCGTGTGCGCAAAGCGTCACATGATCAGGGTTTGAGTACCAATTGGGGGGATCTACCGCTTCGATTGTGCGGCACCCCTTGCGTATGTGCGATCAGCATTAACGCGAGGCGGCGTATGGCCTCCCAGGGCTGCTGGGGCCATAGCGGATGGCGCAATCCCTTGACCAGGCCGTCGCAGATTTGCGCGGCCTCCACCAGTTCGGGCAACTGGCGCGGATGCAGCGCTGGCACGATGCGTTCGAACAGCCGCTCCTTGGGACCCCAGACGCGTGCCTCGCGCAGGGCCATGGGCAAGGGCTTGCCGCTGTCGACCGCATCGCGCACGCGCTTGAGGGCGCGAATGTCTTCCGCCAGGGTCCAGTGCACCAGCACGGCGGCCTCCCCCTCGGCTTCCAGCCCGTCCAGCATGCGCAGCACGCGGGACACCTGGCCGGACAGCACGGCTTCGCTGAGCTTGAAGACGTCGTAGCGGGCCACGTCCAGCACGGCGGACTCGATGTGCTCGACCGTCAGCGTGCCGGGCGGATGCAGCAGGGCGAGCTTCTGGATCTCCTGATGTGCGGCCAGCAGATTGCCTTCGACGCGGTCGGCAAAAAAGGCCAGCGCGCGCTGCCCTTCCTCGCCGTCGGCCACACGCTGGCCCTGCGCCGCCAGCCGTTGTGCGATCCACTGGGGCAGGGCGCGCCGCTCCACCGCTTCGACGCGGATGCTGGCGCCCGCGTTGTCCAGAGCGCCGAACCAGGCGCTGGCGAGCTGGGTCTTGTCCAGCCGGGGCAGGCTGACCAGCGTCACCACGTCTTCGGGCAATTGTTCGCAATAGCGTTGCAAGGCCTCGGAGCCATCCTTGCCCGGCTTGCCCGAAGGAATGCGGATCTCGATGAATTGGCGCTCGGCGAACAGGCTCATGGCCTGCGCGGCACCAAGCACCTGGCCCCAGTCGAAATGCGCTCCGGCCACGGTGTAGACCTTGCGCTCGCTGTACCCTTGGGCGCGCGCCGCAGCTCGAATGGCGTCTGCGGCTTCCTGGGCCAGCAAGGGCTCGTCGCCATGCACGGTGTAGATTGGGCGCAGGCCTTTGGCCAGCTGTGCACCCAGGGCATCGGCGCGGATCTGCATGTCAGCCTGGAAGGTGTACGGCCGCCAGGCGGCGCATCAGCTGGGCCGCCGCGTCGTATTGCATGGCGCGGTACAGCGCAGCTTCTTCCTGTTCCTTGGCGACTGCCTGCGATTCCACGTAGGTGAGCTCACGGGCCATGCGCAATTCGGTCAGCGGCAGCACCACGTCGCCAGCCGGCGTGAGCACGATGTAGTCGAGCTGCAGGTGCAACTGCCATTCGCGCACCTGGCCCGCCGAGGTGGTCACGACCACGCTTTTGTCCTGGGTGTCGCGCCGCGCCTCCAGCACCACATCGGCCTTGGCCACGTCCTGCACCAGCACGGCAGTGCTGCGCGCCAATTGGCGCTTGAGCTCCTCGGCCAGACCCGAATTCGGGTTGAAGCCCTGCAGCGCGATGGTCTTGAAGTGCAGCTCGGGGTCCTTGCGCAATTCGAAGCCGCAGCCGCCCAGTACGGCCAGCGCGAGGCCGGCCGCGCTCAGTTTCAATAAGGCAAGACGGCGCTTCATGACAGGTTCAGACCACCAGGTTCACCAGTCGTCCGTGGACGATGATGATCTTCTTGGGCGTCTTGCCTTCGGAGAACTTCGCGAAGTCCTCGCTGGCGAGTGCGGCGGCTTCGATCGCGGCCTTGTCGGCGGCGGCAGCCACCTTGATGGCGCCGCGCAGCTTGCCGTTGACTTGCAGCATCAGCTCGATCTGGTCCTGCACCAAGGCGCTTTCGTCCACGCCGGGCCAGGCCACGTCGAGCAGCTCGCCGCAGCAGGCGGCGTAGCCGAGTTCACCCCACAGGCTGAAGGTGATGTGCGGACAGGCCGGATAGAGCACGCGCAGCAGGACGCTGAAGCATTCGGCCAGCGCGGCAGCGTCGCTGCCAGACGATTCAAGCTTGGCGTCCTCGAGCAGGTTGAGCATCTTCATCACGGCGGAGACCACCGTGTTGTACTGCATGCGCTCGTAGTCGTAGTTGGCCTGCTTGAGGATCGTGTGGATCTCGCGGCGCAGGGTCTTGGCGGCGTCGCCAAAGGTGAGGGACAAGCGGCGGTCGATCGCGATGCCGGCCTTCAGAGCGGCTTCTTGCTTGACGGCGAAGTTCCAGACACGGCGCAAGAAGCGGTAGCTGCCTTCCACGGCGGCGTCGTTCCACTCCAGCGTGGCCTCGGGCGGGGCCGTGAACATGGTGTACAGGCGCGCCGTGTCGGCACCGTACTTCTCGATCAGCTCCTGCGGGTCCACGCCGTTGTTCTTGGACTTGGACATGGTGCCCACGCCCTCGTAGTCGATGGCCGTGCCCACAGGCAAGTCTCCGACGGCATTCTTGAGCTTGGCGCCGATGATCTTGCCGCCTTCGTCGAGCACATGCTCGACATCGTGCGGCCAGAAGTACTCCTTGCCGCCCTTGTCGGTGCGCCGGCTGTAGATGTGGTTGAGCACCATGCCCTGTGTGAGCAGGCGCTGGAAGGGCTCGTCGGCCTTCACGAGACCCAGATCGCGCATGACCTTGGTCCAGAAGCGCGCATAGAGCAGGTGCAGGATGGCGTGTTCGATGCCGCCGATGTACTGGTCCATCGGCATCCAGTAGTCGGTGCCCTCGGCGACCATCTTTTCTGGATTCTTCGCGTCGCAATAACGCATGAAGTACCAGGACGAGTCCACGAAGGTGTCCATGGTGTCGGTTTCGCGGCGGGCCGGCTTGCCGCACTTGGGGCAGCCCACGTGGAGGAAGTCGGCGCGCTTGTTCAGCGGGTTGCCGCTGCCGTCGGGGATGCAGTCCTCGGGCAGCACGACCGGCAGGTCCTTCTCGGGCACGGGCACCGAGCCGCAGTCGTCGCAATGGATGATCGGGATAGGCGTGCCCCAGTAGCGCTGGCGGCTGATGCCCCAGTCGCGCAGGCGCCAGGTGGTCTTCTTCTCGCCGAGCCCCTTGGCCTCGACCAGAGCGGCCACGCGGTCCACGGCCGGCTTGTAGGCCAGGCCGTCGAGTTCGCCGGAATTGACGCAGGCGCCGCGTTGCTTGTCACCGTACCACTCGGCCCAGGCATCCAGGCTGTAGCGTTCGCCTTCGATGGCGACGACCTGCTGGATGGGCAGGCCATACTTTTTCGCAAAGGCGAAGTCGCGCTCGTCGTGCGCGGGCACGCCCATCACGGCACCGTCGCCATAGCTCATCAACACGTAGTTGCCGACCCAGACCTCGACTTGTGCGCCGATCAGCGGATGCGTGACGAACAGGCCGGTGGCCATGCCCTTCTTTTCCTGTGTGGCGAGCTCGGCCTCGGTGGTGCCGCCGTGGCGGCACTCCTCGATGAAGGCGGCCAGGGCGGGGTTCGTGGCGGCGGCGTGCGCGGCCAGCGGGTGCTCGGGCGCGACGGCGCAGAAGGTTACGCCCATGATGGTGTCGGCGCGCGTCGTGAAGACATACATGCGGCCATCACCGATCAGCTTGCCGTCGATACCTTTGATCTCATGCGGGAAGGCG
Source organism: Burkholderiaceae bacterium (assembly GCA_019234815.1). GTDB lineage: Bacteria > Pseudomonadota > Gammaproteobacteria > Burkholderiales > Burkholderiaceae_C > JAFALA01. The sequence continues at coordinate 41,289 of JAFALA010000026.1, forward strand.
AAGCGCACGCCCGCGCTCTTGCCGATCCAGTTCTCCTGCATCAGGCGCACGCGCTCGGGCCAGCCCGAGAGGTAGTTCTTGTCGGCCGGGTCGGCCACGGCGGCCAGCAGCTCGTCGGCGTATTTGACGATGTTCAGGTAGTAGCCGGGGATCTCGCGCTTCTCGACCGGCGCACCCGAGCGCCAGCCGCGGCCGTCGACCACCTGCTCGTTGGCCAGCACGGTCTGGTCGACCGGATCCCAGTTGACGACCTGGGTGCGGCGTTCGGCGATGCCGGCCTCCAGCATCTTCAGGAACAGCCACTGGTTCCATTTGTAGTACTCGGGCGTGCAGGTGGCGACCTCGCGCGACCAGTCGATGGCCAGGCCCATGGCCTGCATCTGGCCCTTCATGTAGGCGATGTTCTCGTAGGTCCACTTGGCCGGCGGCACCTTGTTCTTCATCGCCGCGTTCTCCGCCGGCAGGCCGAAGGCGTCCCAGCCCATGGGCATCAGGACGTTGTAGCCCTTCATGCGCAACTGGCGCGTGAGCATGTCGTTGATCGTGTAGTTGCGCACATGGCCCATGTGCAGCTTGCCGCTGGGGTAGGGCAGCATGGAGCAGGCGTAGAACTTCGGCTTGTTCTGGTCTTCTACGACGCGGTAGGCGTCGCGTTCGTTCCAGTACTGGCGCGCAGCGGCTTCGATCTCGGTCGGGGCGTACTTGTCATTCATGGGGGCAAATTGTAGGGGCTGGGGCACGGCGGCCCAGGCGCTCAGGGTTGGCGAGCAGGACTGTCGGCGACGAAGGCAATGCGGTTCAGGCCGGCGGACTGGGCCCAGTCGATCAGGGCAGCCACCTGCCCATAGGGCACGCTCTGGTCGGCGCGCAACTGCAGTTCGCGCTCTGGGTGGGTGCGCCCCAGGTCCTGCAGACGGGATTTGAGCTCGGCGGCGCTCAGGATCTGCTGGTTCAGCCGCAGCACGCCGTCGGCTGCCAGGCTGATGCCGATCGCGTCGGACGCAGCGCCCGCGGTCGCCGTTTCGCTCTTGGGCAGGTCCAGGTGCAGCGCGCTGCTCATCAGGGGCGCGGTGATCATGAAAATCACCATCAGCACCAGCATGACGTCGATCAGCGGCGTCATGTTGATGTCGGCCATGGGTTTGGGGGATTCGCGCCGCTCCAGGCGTCCGAAGGCCATGGCGTCTGCGCTTCAGTTGGACTGCGACTCGGTGCCGGCGCCGGGGCCGCCGGCCAGCTCGCGCAGGTCGTGCGCAAAGCCTTCCAGGTCGGCCTCGCAGGCGCCGATCTGCTTGCCGAAGACGTTGTAGGCCAGCACCGCGGGGATGGCGACGGCCAGTCCGGCGGCGGTCATGATCAAGGCCTCGCCGACCGGTCCGGACACCTTGTCGATGGAGAGGCCGCTCTCGGCCGACAGGCTCACCAGGGCGTGGTAGATGCCCCAGACCGTGCCGAACAGGCCCACGAACGGGGCGGTGCTGCCGATCGAGGCCAGCACGACCTGGCCGGCTTGCAGCGCCTTGAGCACGCGGTGCAGGGCGTCGCGCAGGCACCGCGTCAGCTGCGAGCTTCGGTGGCCGTGCGAGGCAAGGGTTTGCGCGGGCGTGCTTGCGTGCGCCGCCAGCACCAGCGGGAGCAACACGTCCTCGCGATCGATCCGCGCCAGCATTTCACGTCCCGCGTCCAGGTCGATGCTGCTCCAGAAGGCCGGGATGCCGCGCGCCATGTCGCGCTGCGCGCGTTGCAGCGTCCAGCCCTTCCAGAGGATCAGCACCCAGGCGCTGACCGACATCAGCAGCAGCAGCGCGGCGACCCCGCGCGTGATCGCATCGCCTTGCTGCCAGAACTGGAGGAAGCCGCCCATGCGTGCCCAGATGCGTGCTCAGCTCAGGCCCAGCACGTCGTTCATGTCGTAAAGACCTGCGCCGCGGGCTGCCAGGAAGCGCGCGGCCCTCAGGCTGCCCTGGGCATAGGTGCTGCGGCTGCTTGACTTGTGCGTGATCTCGATGCGCTCGCCGGTGCCGGCGAACAGCACCGTGTGGTCGCCGATGATGTCGCCGCCGCGTACCGTCGCAAAACCGATGGTGGACGGATCGCGCTCGCCCGTGACGCCTTCGCGGCCGTAGACGGCGCAGGATGCCAGATCGCGTCCGAGCGCGGCTGCCACCACCTCGCCCATCTTCAGCGCCGTGCCGCTGGGGGCGTCGACCTTGTGGCGGTGGTGGGCCTCGATGATCTCGATGTCGTAGCCTTCGTTGAGGGCGCGCGCGGCCATGTCGAGCAGCTTGAGCACGACGTTGACGCCGACGCTCATGTTGGGCGCCATCATGATGCCGATGCGCTGGGCGTGCGCGCCGATCTGCGCCTTCTGCGTCGCGTCGAAGCCGGTCGTGCCGATCACGGCATGGATGCCGAGTTCCTCGCACAGGCGCAAATGCGCCAGCGTGCCTTCCGGGCGGGTGAAGTCGATCAGCACCTGCGCGCCTTGCAGGCCGGCCCGGAGGTCGTCGGTCACCCGCACGCCGCTGGTCTGGCCCAGAAAGCCTGCAGCGTCCTGGCCCAGCATCGGGCTGCCAGGGCGGTCCAATGCGCCGCTGAGGTGGCAGCCGGAGGCGTTGGTCACGGCCTCGATCAGCATCCGGCCCATGCGCCCGGAGGCGCCGGCCACGGCAATATTCAGGAGTTCGGACACGGCCAGTTCTCGACTAGATCAGGATTGCGGTTCAAGCGGCGGGTAAGTCCGCACCGGGCCCACGGCCTCGGGCGTCGGTGCCGGCGGCCGGACGGGCTTGGGGATGGCTTGGCGCTCGGCGTCGCTCAGGCCCAGCTTGGGCGCATTGCCCTTGAGCTTGGTGGTATCGATGGACGCGACGAATTCGGCCTCGGTGGGCAGGTCGGTCGGGGCTTCGAGCGCACGCAGCTTGTCGCCGTCGAACCAGGCCACCACCTGGCGCATTTGCGGCTCGGTGCCCTGGCGGCGGATGGTGAAGACGTAGTCCCAGCGGTCGTCATGGAAGATGTCGGTCAGCAAGGGCGAGCCCAGGGCGTCGCGCACTTGCGGGCGGGTCATGCCGGGCTTGATGCGCGCGACCAGTTCCTTGGTCAGCACATTGCCTTGCACCACTTCCACACGGTAGGGCCGCATCAGGCCCAGGACCTTGTCGCCGCTGACGGAGGCCCATGACGGCATCATGGAGCAGCCGCTCACGCTGGCGAGCAACAGCAGGCCCGGCAACAGCATGGACAGGGCGCGGCGGGCAGAACCCGCATTTTGGAAATACAGTTGCATGTGTCGTGGGCTTGACGAAACCAAGGTCCAAGCTGGCTATGATCAGGCCATTCTAGCGGCTGGGCTCAGAGCACAGCGAAGTAAACACAGCCATGAACGGTACCGAAGAGATCAAGAACAGCGGCCTCAAGGCCACGCTGCCTCGCATCAAGATTCTGGAAATCTTCCAGAAAACCCACCAGCGCCACATGACGGCCGAGGATGTCTACAAGGCCTTGCTGGTGGAGGACGCCGACATCGGGCTGGCCACGGTCTACCGGGTGCTGACCCAGTTCGAGCAGGCCGGGCTGCTGTCGCGCAATCATTTCGAGACCGGCAAGGCGGTGTTCGAGCTCAATCAGGGCCATCATCACGACCACCTGGTGTGCCTGACCTGCGGCCGGGTGGAGGAGTTTTTCGATCCCGAGATCGAGGAGCGGCAGCGCCGCATTGCGCAGGATCGTGGCTTCGAGCTGCAGGAGCATTCGCTGGCGCTGTATGCGGCCTGCGTGAAGAAGGATTGCCCGAATCGAAGCCTTTGACCGGGCGAGTCAGAGTTCGCCGTGCTGGCCGTTTTCAATCGCGCGCTGGTGGCGCTCGACGAATTCACGATAGGTGTCGATGCCGCGCAGCTGCAGGATGGTGTTGCGCACGGCGGCCTCCACCAGCACGGCCAGGTTGCGGCCGGCATCGACGGCAATCACGACCTTGCGGACCGGCATGTCCAGCACGTCTTCATACAGGGGCTCGTAGGGCAGGCGCTCGAACTCGCGCTCCATGGTTTCCTTGCGGACCAGATGGACGATCAGCTTGAGCCGCATCTTGCGGCGCACGGCGGTTTCGCCAAAGATCGCCTTGATGTCGAGCAGGCCGATGCCGCGCACTTCCAGCAGGTTGAGCAGCAGGTCGGGGCAGCGCCCTTCGATGGCGGTCTGGGCGATGCGGAAGAAGTCGACCGCGTCGTCGGCCACCAAGCCGTGGCCGCGCGAAATCAGCTCCAGCCCCAGTTCGCTTTTGCCCAGGCCCGATTCGCCGGTCAGCAGCACGCCCAGGCCCAGGATGTCCATGAAGACGCCGTGCCGCGTGGTCCGGTTGGCGCAGATCTGCGCCAGGTAGCTGCGCACCACGTCGATCACATGGCCGGCCGAATCGGCGGTCACGAACAAGGGAATGTCTGCGCGTTCGCACATGGCGACCAGACGGTCGGGCGGCACCTGGCCGTCTGCCACGATGATGACGGGCGGCTCCAGTGTGACGATGCGGGAGATGCGGCGGTCCAGCACTTCGCCCGAGGCCTGGCTCAGGTAGGCCACCTCGCGGCGCCCCACAAGTTGCACGCGATACGGATGGATGTAGTTCAGGTAGCCGACCAGATCAGCTGAAGACTGCGCATCGCGCAGCGCGGCTTCGTCAAAGCGGCGCTCGGGGTGGGCGTGGCCGGCAATCCATTCCCAGCGAAGAATCTCTCGGTGCTCTTCAAAGAGCCGGTCGGCGCTGATGGAAGTGGGCTTCACGAATCCTGGCGTGCCTGTTTGCGACCTAGGCCACCGACTTCAGGGGTTCCCAGTCGGAAATCAGCTTGTGCAGCTCGGCGGCTTCCGACGCGGTCTTCAGGCGTTCGCGCAGTTCGCGGTCTGACAGCATCTCGGCGATTTCGGACAGGATTTCCAGGTGGCGCTGCGTGGCCGCTTCCGGCACGAGCAGGAAGATCAGCAGGCTGACGGGTTCGTCGTCCGGCGCGTCGAATCCGATCGGTTGCTGCACGCGCAGCACTGCGGCGAGCGGGTTCTTCAGGCCCTTGATCCGGCCATGCGGAATGGCGACGCCATGGCCCAGGCCGGTTGAACCGAGGCGCTCTCGTGCGAACAGGTTGTCGGTCACGAGTGCGCGGGACACGGAGTGGTTGTTTTCGAACAGCAATCCGGCCTGTTCGAACACACGCTTTTTGCTGGAAGCGTCCACATTCACCAGCACATTGCTGGCGGGAAGAATGGCAGCGAGTCGGTTCATCGGGCACAGCGTCGGTTACGGCCAAAAGGCCTTGGGCGGATCGCTTGGTCGGTCACAAAGTGAAGGATTTTATAAAAAGCAGCCCCGGTTTTGCCAGGACGTGCTCAAGCCTTAGCAGTGTCGTGTGACCCCGTCGTGTACGAAGCATTGCGGCACTGCAGCAACATTCTACTCAAGCCGTGGCGCCGCGGGGGTGTTGTCGCATCAGTGTGGCGGGTGGGCGTCAGCAAAAAGGGCGCCTTTGGCGCCCTTGAGATGCAAAAAAAGCATGAACTCTCACGGAGCTGGCATATCCAGCCGCTTGGCGGAGGCGTGATGGTGGTCCTGGGTCTTGTCCTTGTGGCGGCAGACCTGGCGGTCCAGCTTGTCCATCAGCTGGTCAATCGCGGCATACAGATCTTCATGGGACTGTTCGACGAAGATATCGCGGCCCTTGACATGCACGGTCACTTCGGCCCTTTGCCTGCGCTCCTTCTCCTTCTGCTTTTCAACGGTCAGTAGTACGTTGATATCGACAACCTGGTCAAAGTGCCGCGTCACACGATCCAGCTTGGTAAGCACGTACTCACGCAGGGCTGGGGTAACTTCAAGGTGATGGCCGCTGATAGTCAGGTTCATAAAGCCTCCTTTCACAAGGGCTTGGTCGCAAAAATCAAAAAACGGATTTCGATGGGCGAGGGGGAGGAGAAGAGGGGGATTTCTGGGTAGCGGATGAGGAGTAAGTGAGGAAATGGTCAAACCCAGTTTGCACCGTAAGGCGCGATGTGACAAGAGGGTTACAGCAGGATTTCAGGGCTAATTCATTTCTCTTTGTGACGCGCCGCAAAGTCGTGACGGAATGCGCAAGGGCATCCCAGACCTGGCGGCCAGGCTTGCCTTTGCGGCCCGATTCTGTTGATGCTCAGGGCTGAGGGCGCTTGCAGTCCGCCGGGGCCTGGAACAGCACGGCTTCGAAGCGGTCGCTGCGGCCGATCACGGGCAGGCCCTTGCGCTCGGTCAGCAGCATCGGGGCCTGAATGTCGTAGACGATCCAGGTGCGCGGCGCGGCGCAGCGCACTTGAGCCCAGTCGCTGACGGGGCGCAGCGCCTTGGCGCCCTGGGCGGGGGCAAATTCCGCGGCTTCGACCAGTTCGCGGCGCCAGCTGTCCTGCTTTTGCGGCTCCATTGGATGGTCCAGGAAGACCGGCGTGGGCGGCGGCAGCCTGAGCATCAGCGGCACGTCGAAGGTGAAGCTGTTGTCGAACACCAGCGCATCGCCGGGCCGCCATTCTTGCGCCACCGCCTTGATCAGCGTGTGGTTGCTTTTGCCGCCGTCCATGTTCATGCCGAAGATCATCGCGACGCAGATCACACTGCCCAGCACCACCAGCGCACGCGGCCAGCGCGAGCCTTGCGAGGCCTGCCGCGCCAGCGCCGGGCCTATGGCCAGCGCCAGGCCGGGCACCACCGGCAGGATGTAGCCGAGCAGCTTGGAGGCCGGCAGGCTGAAGAACAGCGTGATGGCGCCGACCCAGCAGAGCGCCAGGCGCTGCAGGTGGCGGGCTGCGTCACCGGTCTCGCGCGCCTGGGAGGGCTTGGCGCTGAGCCACAGCAGCGTCGGCGTCCAGGGCAGGTTCAGCACCAGCAGCACGGCGATGTAGAAGGGCCAGGGCATGACGTTGTTGAAACCGCCGCTGGCAAAGCGCTGCACATGGTGCAGGATGAAGAAGTAATGCGCGAAGCCCGGGAACTCGGATTCCATCACGGTAAACCAGGGCGCGCAGACCCCCAGCACCAGCAGCCAGCCGGGAATCCAGGCCAGCCGCAGCGCCGAGCGCCAGCCTAGGCACCACAGCGCCCAGGGCGCCAGCACCAGCATGGGCAGCACGAAGCCGATCAAGCCCTTGGCCATCGTGCCCAGGCCCATCATCAGATAGCCGGCGATCCGCCAGCGCAGGTGCGGCGCCATCAAGTCGCTGGCGAGCAGGCAGACGGCCATGCTGATGCAGCTGGCCACCAGCATGTCGAGGTTGGCATATTGCGAGCCCAGGTACCAGAGCGGCACGCTGGCGAGGAACAGCAGGGCCCAGTTGGCCGCCTGTTCGCCATGCTGCAGGTGGCGCCGCATGGTGGCCGCCAGCACGCCCATGGCGCACAGGCCGGCCGCCCAGGACACCAGCCGGGCGGCTTCGATGCAGCCGCCGCTCAGGCCGTAGACCAGGCCGGTCAGCCAGTAGAACAGGGGCGGCTTGTGGAAATACGGCATGCCGTCCAGCGTGGGCACCCACCAGTGCCCGCTGTTCCACATGCCGACCGACACACTGAGGTAGCGCGCTTCATCGGGAATGTTGATGGGGCGCAGCAACAGTGTGGCCAACAGCAGTGCGGCGCTGAGCAGGAAGATCGAGTGTTTGTGGATGCGCATGCCGGCTTGGGCGGGTGAAATCTGTGGCAGTGTAAATTGTCATCATTCGCAACTAAAATTCGAGTTGTTTCTCTGGCCAGGACTTGCCATGCTCTACCCCGAACTCTTCAAGCAACTCGAAGCCGTGCGCTGGAACATGGATACCGACATCCCTTGGGACAAGTTCGATGCCGGCATGCTGAGCGACGATCAGGCTCGCACCATCAAGATGAACGCGATCACCGAGTGGTCGGCGCTGCCGGCCACTGAGATGTTCCTGCGCGACAACCAGCACGACTCGGATTTTTCCGCCTTCATGTCGATCTGGTTCTACGAAGAGCAGAAGCACTCGCTGGCGTTGATCGAATACCTGCGCCGTTTCCGCCCGGAGCTGGTGCCGACCGAAGAAGAACTGCACGCGGTGCGCTTCGAGTTCGACCCGGCCCCGCCGCTGGAAACACTGATGCTGCACTTCTGCGGTGAAGTGCGCCTGACCCAGTGGTATCGCTGCGCCAGCGAATGGCACACCGAGCCGGTGATCAAGAGCATCTACAAGCACCTGAGCCAGGATGAAGCACGCCACGGCGGTGCCTACCTCAAGTACATGAAGAAGGCGATCACCAACAGCGGTGATACCGCGCGTGCCGCATTCGCCAAGATCGGCCTGCTGATGGCTTCCAGCGCCCGTTCCGCCAAACCGCTGCACCCGACCAACCTGCACGTGAACGAATCGCTGTTCCCGAACGACACGGTGCAATCGCGCCTGCCGGACCCGGATTGGCTGGAAGCCTGGCTGACCAGCCAGATCAACTTCAATGAAGATTGGGAAGCGCGCGTGGTGGGCGGTATTCTGCGCAACCTGTCCAACCTGTTCGAAGTACCGTTGGAAACCATTACGGCGCTGAACCGCTATCGCAAGCAGATCATCAAGAGCCTGGAGAGCAGCAATGGCGCAGTACCCGACGCCGCCGTTTGAGGCCAAGATTTGCCCGCCGGAGCAAGTGGCGGCGCGTCTAGCCGCGCTGCCGCGCCCATTGGTGTTCACCAACGGCTGCTTCGATATCCTGCA
>JAFALA010000093.1 GCA_019234815.1 Burkholderiaceae bacterium
TCGACAACATTCTTTATGACGCTTTCGGACAGCGGCAGGTCTCGACGATGTATATGCCGTTGAACCAGTATCACGTCATCATGGAAGTGGATCCGCAGTATTGGCAGGACCCGGACGGCCTCAAGCAGATCTACGTGCCGGGCAACAACAACTCCCAGGTGCCGCTCAGCGCTTTCGCGAAATTCACCCGGACCACGACCCAGATATCGATCAACCATCAATCGCAGTTTCCTTCAACGACGATCTCGTTCAACCTGACGCCGGGCACTTCGTTGGGCGACGCGGTCGCGCGCGTCGAGCAAGCGGAACGCGAGATCGGCGTACCGGCAAACGTTCAGGGGAGCTTTTCGGGCACAGCTCAGGCATTCGAAGAATCCATCGCCAACGAGCCGCTGTTGATTGCGGCGGCGCTCCTTGCGGTCTACATCGTCTTGGGCGTCCTGTATGAAAGTTTGATTCACCCGATCACTATTCTGTCGACCTTGCCATCGGCCGGAGTCGGCGCTTTACTGGCATTGCTTTTGTTCCACATCGAACTCAGCATCATGGCGTTGATCGGCATCATCCTCCTGATTGGAATCGTCAAGAAAAACGCGATCATGATGATCGACTTCGCCATCGCGCGCCAACGCGGCGGCCACGTGAACGCCGGGGCTGCCATTTACCGGGCCGCCTGCCTGCGCGTGCGTCCCATCCTGATGACGACGGTGGCCGCCATTTTTGGCGCCGTGCCGCTGGCACTGGGCACCGGCGACGGGGCCGAGCTGCGCCAGCCGCTCGGCATCGCCATCGTCGGCGGCCTGATCCTGAGCCAGATCCTGACGCTCTACACCACGCCGGTGGTGTTCGTGATGATGGATAAATTGCGTTGGCGCCAGCGCCGCGAGGCCGGTCTCGACCGCGCCGCGCAACTGGCCACCGCATGAGTTCTTCCAAGGTTTCTGACATGAATTTCTCACGCTCGCCTGTTCACTCGCTCACCACGCTGTCGCTGGCCCTGCTGCTGGGCGCCTGCGCGGTGACCAAGGTCGATCCGCCCAAGCCCTTGGCCGCGCCCCTCGCATTCAAGGAAACCGGGGAATGGGAGCACTCGGAAGGTTTCAAGCCGGGACTGGACCCTGCGCAGGTGCCGGATGACTGGTGGACCGTCTTCAACGATCCGGTGTTGAACGACCTGCAAAAGCGCCTGGTGATCGGCAATGAGAACCTCAAGCAGGCCATGGCCCAGGTGGCGTCGGCCCGCGCCGTGGTCGATGCCAGCACCATGGCCCTGTTTCCCACGCTGACGCTGGGCGCCAGCGGCACCCGGGCTGCGACTGCGCCCAGCAACACGGCGCCCACGGCCGCCAATCCGTCCAACACGGCGACCCTGTCGGCGACCGCGGGCTGGGAAGTCGACGTCTGGGGCCGGCTGCAGCAGGCCTTGTCGGGCGCTCAACTGACCCTGCAGGCCAACGTCAACGACCTGGCCGCCGTGCGGCTCAGCGCCCAGGCCACGCTGACACAGAGTTATTTTTCCCTGCGCGCCACGGAAGGGCAGGTGAACCTGTACAAGCGAACGGTCGAGGCCTATCAGCGTTCACTTCGCTTGACGCAAGACCGCTTCCAGGATGGCGTGGCCGCGCGCACCGATGTGCTGCAGGCGCAGACGCAGCTGGAAACGGCCCAGGCGCAACTGCACGACTACCTGGCCCAGCGCGCGCAGCTGGAACATTCGATCGCGGTCATGCTTGGCCTGGCACCGTCGGAACTGACGGTGGCCGAATCCGGCCCCTTGCCACCCGTTCCTGAGGTCCCCGTGCAATTGCCGTCGCGCCTGCTGGAGCGCCGTCCGGACATTGCCGCCGCACGCAGCCAGGTGCAAGCGGCCTACTACCAGATCGGCGTGGCCGACGCCGCTTTCTTCCCCAGCATCAACCTGGCGGCAACGGCGGGCTACAGCGCCAAGACGCTGACCAACCTGACCAGCGCCCCCAACCTGTTCTGGTCCCTGGGCCCGAGCATGGCCTTGCAGATCCTGGATAGCGGGCAGTTGCGCCTGGCCAGTGCGCAGGCGCGCGCCACGGCCGATCAGCTGACCTCGGTCTACCGCCAGACCGTGTTGACGGCGTTCCAGGAAGTGGAAGACAACCTGGCGCTGGCGACGCAGCTCGAGGCTGAAGTCAGGTACCAGCAACAGGCGCTGCAGGCCGCGCAGCAAAACCTCGAGCTCACGCTGGAGCAGTACCGTTACGGCACCGTCAGCTATCTCAATGTGATCACCGCGCAGACCACCGCGCTGAGCACCGAAAGCACGCTGCTGACGCTCAAGAACCGCCAGCTTGCGGCCGTGAACCTGCTGCTCAAGAACATCGCCGGACGCTGGGAAAGGGCCTGATGGCAACTCGCGGACGCAACCCGGACCTGTCGGACCTGCGGCGCTATGCGGTCGCTCGCAGCTTGTTCAAGCCCACGACGCTGCCTGCCGCGATTTCGCGCCTGGGCTTTGTGCAGGCGGATCCGATTCGGGCTCCGGCACGTGCGCAAGACCTGACCCTGCGCTTGCGCGTCAAGGACTATCGAACCGGCGATCTGGAACGCCGCTACGCACGTTTACCCATCGAGGAAGATTACTTCGTCAACTACGGTTTCCTGCCGCGGGAAACGCTGCAATGGCTGCACCCGCGCGTGCCGCGCAAGCCTTGGGATGCCGCCACGCAAGCGCTGGCCGAACGCGTGCACGCGTTCGTGCGCGCGCAGGGCAGGGTGCATCCGCGCGAGGTCCAGGCCGCCTTGGCATTGGGCCAGACCCGCAATGCCTGGGGCGGCAGCAGCAACACCACCACCCATCTGCTCGACGGCATGCACTACCGCGGCATGCTGCGCGTGCAGCGCCGCGAGCAGGGGCTGCGCGTCTATGAAAGCGTTCAACACGCCGCTCGCGAGCACAGCACCATGGCGTGCGCGCAAGCCTTGCTGGACCTGGTGGTCGCCAAATACGCGCCGCTGCCCGCGCGCAGCCTGACTCAGCTGTGCGCATTCCTGCGTCTGGGCGCTCCGCACTTGACTCGGGAGATCCAGCGCGTCAAGCAGTCTGCGGCGCAGCGCTATGCCAATGCCGAAGTCGATGGACAGCGCTGGTACTGGCCCGCCGATGAAAACCCGCGCAGCACCCGCTGGCGATTGGACGACGAAGTGCGCCTGCTGGCCCCCTTTGACCCGGTGGTCTGGGACCGATTCCGCTTCGAGCAGTTCTGGGGCTGGGCCTACCGTTTCGAGGCCTACACGCCAGCGGCCAAGCGCAAGCTGGGCTACTACGCCCTGCCCATGCTGTGGCAGGGCAGGGTGCTGGGCTGGGGCAACCTGAGCGTGAAGGACGGTCGACTGCAGGCCCATTTCGGCTACGTGGATCGGGAGCCTCCCGGCGATCCGAATTTCAAGGCCGCGCTGGCGGCCGAACTCCATCGCATGGCCGAGTTCCTGGTGCTCGCGCCCGCCTAAGACTGCGCTTGCGACAGCGCGAACTGCCTGAGCCAATCGGCCAGGTCCTGCGCCTCGTCCAATGCGATGGCGTTGTACAGCGATGCACGCCAGCCGCCGAGCGAGCGATGGCCCTCGAGGCCGTGGATGCCTGCTTGACGAGCAGCGGCGGCGAAGTCCGCGTCGCTGACGCCATGCCTCAAGCTGAACACCACGTTCATCCTTGACCGGCTTGCCGCCTCGGCATGCGGCAGATAGATGTCGGGATGAGCGTCCAGCGCCGCGTAGACCTGTTCCGACTTGAGCCGGTTCAATGCCGCCATAGCCTGGAGACCGCCGATGTCGTCGCGCAACCAACGGGTCACCAGCATCAGCACATAGATCGCGAAGACGGGTGGCGTGTTGTAGTTGGAGTGGTACTGGACATGCGTGCGGTAGTCCAGCACGGTGGGCAGGCCCGTCGCAGCCTGCGCCGCAAAGTCGTCGCGCATGATCACCAGCGTGACGCCGGACGGGCCCAGGTTCTTCTGCGCGTGGGCATAGATCATGGCGTAGCAGCTCACGTCCAGGGGGCCGCCCAGCAGGTTGGACGACATGTCGCAAACCAGCGGCACATCGACGCGCCCGGGGATGTGAGCGAACTCCAGTCCTTCGACGGTTTCATTGGACACGTAATGCAGATAGGCCGCGCCCGGCGTAAAGGGCGGCTCGGCGGGCTCGGGCAGGCGCTTGAAGCCGTTCGCCCGTCCGTCCCAGACCACGTGGGTGCGGCCTTCCAGTTGCGCCTCGATCGGCGCCTTGGCGCTCCAATACCCCGTCACGAGGTAATCAGCGCCCACCGCGTGGCCGCGCAAGAAATTCATGGGCAGCATGGAGAACTGCAGGCTGCTGCCGCCTTGCAGGAACAGGACCCGGTAGTTGTCGGGAATGTTCAGCAGGCTGCGCAGGTTCTGCTCCGCCTCGTCGAGCACGCTTCGAAACCAGTCGGAGCGATGGCTCATGCCCAACACGGAAATTCCGGTCTCCGGCAAGGCCGCGATGGCCTCGCGTGTTTGTTGCAGCACGGAGGCGGGCAGGGCGCCCGGTCCACCCGAGAAATTCATCCGATTGTTCATTCAGGCTGGGCTGTGTCGTTGCAATGCGCGCTCGAACGCGCTCACGATATTCTTGACGTACGGGTTCTTGTGCTGGAGCGGGCCGTCCTGGCGTTCCAGGTGTATCAGCATGGTGGCATTGGCCTCGAACACCAGCACGCGCCCGTCTTCCAGCACGGTGAAATCGATGCCGGCGTAATCGAGCGCCAGTTGCCGCCCGATGGCTGACACCGCGGCCATGGCGCGTTCGCCGAGGCTGGCCCGTGGATGCTGCAGGAAGCGGGACTCCTCGGCGATCTTCCAGGGATGGCCCAGCATGTCGGCAGAGAAATAGTGCACCATCCAATGCGACGAGATGGCCAGATGGTAGGGGTAGGGCTCTCCATCGATGAAGATCATGCGGTATTTGCGGTAATACCCGTCTGGCGAGCGGAATTCGTGGAAGGCGGTGATGTAGCTGCCGCTCAGTCCGCGCACCTCCGTCCACAAGCTGGCCAGATCCTCGCAACGAAGCATGTCCTTGCCGCCATGGGTCGCCCAGGGGCGCAGCAACACAGGGAAGACTATGCCCGCTTGCGTCAATTGGTCTTGCAGGGCCTCGATGCTGCCCGGAGGCGTATTCAAGCGGATGCACGGCGGCATGACGACGTCCGGCACTTGGTTCAGCCTTTGGGGCATCTGCTGCCGCTGCGTATGCGCGACCGAAGCAGGGCGGTTCAGCAGGGGCTTGGCACAGGCGGCCTCGAACCGCAGCAGGCGCTGCTGCAGGGCCGGACTGATGTCCGGTTCCCCGATGACGTTGAACACCAGGTCGAATTCAGGCAAGCCCTGGTCTTCACGCTCGTCGGCGAAGTCCAGCACATACTTGATTCGCGTGTTGGTGCCGGTGGCCAGCAAGGTGTCCAAGGGCACGTTGCCGCTGCCGGCACCTTCGCAGAGCAGGAGCAGGCGCCGCAAGGGCCGCTCGGGCTGTTCGATAAAAATCCGTTGGATCCGATAGGCCTGGTGCTTGCAATGCCGGGCTTGATCAGGACGATCGGCCTGGGCGTGGATGGCGGCCAGATTCAGGTAGGCAATTGCGGCAATGTCCGGCGCCGGTTCCATACTCAACACCAGGTCGTACCAGCGTTGCGCCAGTGCGTGCTGATTCAACATGAAATAACCGGTGGCCACATTGCACACGGGCAATGCCGAATAGTCCGGATCCTTGCCATGCCAGGCGGCGAGCGATTGCGCGGCAATCATGTGCGCCAACGCCGCGAACTCGTCGCCCGACTTGCGCATGTCCTCCGCCGCTTGCAAATGCGCCTGCACATCTGTCGACCATGGGGACGATATCGGAGAGGAAGAAGTCTCGTCGGTACTGCTGCGCATGGCCCAAGATGGTCAAGGTCGGAAATGGCGCCATGGTAACGGGTCAGGGTGGGGTCAGGGCGCATGAAACGCCGCCAGCGCTCAGAGCTTTGCGAGCGCATTCACCAATTCAGGCAACTCCGGAACGTGCTTGAAGCGAAGTACCTTGATGCCGGCGCTGTCGAGCAAGGCATCGCGCTCGGCATCCGCAAACTCCCGGCCCTTGTGGCTGGCATCGTCGAGCTCCATCACGCAGATGACTTGGAATCCCTTGGAACACAACACGAAATCGGCCACCTTCTGATTGAAGACGTTGCGGGTGGCCCGGTTACGGGCTTTCAAGATGGCGGAAAACGCAACCTGGGCCAGCACGAAATGCTCAGGAAAGGCGTCCTGCAATCTGAAGAACATGGCTTGCTCGCGTGGCGTCAAAGGCGTTTTCGGCAACACGAGCGGGGTAGCAGCTTTTGCGATGGGCCTGAGTTTGATTTGAACGAGGGCGCCGATGACCACAGCAATCAACACCGCAAATACGCCTGCGAACGCGAGAAATTTCATGTGGGAGCTGATCCATGCCTTGAAGGAACGGGGCGTGCCCGGGACATCGGGCAACGAAGGCCTATTTTTTCCCGTTGACAGGAAGGATCAAGGGCAGCGTGCCGCTGGTGTTCCGCTGGTGTTCGTATGGCGGCCCTGTTTGGGGCCGAACTCAGGCCATGGCAAGTTCTGCGCGATTACGGCCCGATGATTTGGCGCGATAGAGCGCGGCGTCCGCACGAGCAATCAGAGAACTCACATCATCCTGTTGTGATGTGTTTTGAATTGCGCACCCGATGCTGCATGTCACGTCGAGGAGGTGCGTTTCAAACTGGATGGGAGTGCTCGATATCGCGCTGCGAATGCGTTCACTTGTTTGCGCGACGTCATGCGCTTCGATGCCAGGCAAGACCACCAGGAACTCTTCGCCACCGTATCGGCCGACGGCGTCGGACGGGCGCGTGGCCCCGCGCAGCCGTTCCGCGAAGATTCGCAATACCTGATCTCCCGCGGGATGCCCGTAGGTATCATTGATCTTCTTGAAATGATCGATGTCGATCATCAGGAGCGCCAAGTTGGCCTCGCCGACGACCTGCGCATGCTCCGTTTCCGCAACTTCCAGAATCGCGCCTCGATTCCAAACATGGGTCAAGACGTCGATGCGGGCCTTCATTTCGAGCTCTTCGTTGGCCATCGCAAGCGAAACCTGGGTCTCGGACAGGGCCGCGATCTGTATTTCCCGCTCGGCCAAGGCCGCCAAGTCCTTCAGCGCCTCCAGGTGTTCTTCCGTGAAGTCGCGTGGCTTGCTATCGCCAATGCACAGGACGCCAATGCGCTGATCCTCGAAGTGCAGCGGCACGCCGGCGTAGGACACCCAGCTGTCGACAAGCACACTGTCAAACACGCGCGGGTCGCTGCGCGCATCATGAATGAGGCAAACATCGTCATCCAGGACGGTGTGATGGCAGTAGGAATCCTTACGCAACCCTTCGATGCCATCGAAGCCCTGAACGCTCTTCAGCCATGCGATTTTCTCGCCGACGATGTCCAGGCAGGCCATGGGTACGTCGCACATCCGGCTCGCGAGCCGAGTGATCCGGTCGAACCGTTCTTCTGCAGGCGTCCCTATCAGGCGGGCTCGTTGCACGGCCGCAAGGCGACGCAATTCATCTGGAGAAGGTGCAGCTGCTGGCATGTCAAACGTCGGATACAGTGTGCTTTTCCTATAGTGTAGGTAGAAGATCACACTTAAGGGGGATTGACAAGAACAAGTTCAACAAGATTTTGATTCGCCTTGATTTAACTGTTAGTTAACATAATA
>JAFALA010000102.1 GCA_019234815.1 Burkholderiaceae bacterium
ATTTCGAATTTTTTGTTGAATTTCTTGTTCTTCAACTTCTATTCGCAACACCTTGCATTCGCCTCACTGCCGCAAAGCCCTTCAAAAGAAGCTTCGTTCTGCAGCGAGCCTGCGACTATAGCATGACTTTCACAAGCCAGCGAGAAACCTGAGAACTTTCATGGCACTACATCAAGCCTCCCACTGAGGCGTGCTGCGCAGCACTTCATCCAAGGTGGTCTGCCCTTCCGCCACCTTCATCAAGCCGGCGAGGCGCAAGGGACGCAGCCCTTCTTGCATCGCCGAGCGCCGCAAGGCTTTGGTGTTCAGCACCGGATGGATGTGTTCCTTGGCAGGTTCAGACAGCATCAACAACTCATAGAGCCCTGCACGCCCCCTGTAGCCGGTATTGCGGCAATCGAGACAGCCCACTGGTTTGTAGGCGTGGACCCTACCGCTCATGCGCCAGTGCTTGGCAACCTCAGCCAGACTGTCTCGCGTCACACCAGGATCAGGCTGCTTGCAGCGATCACACAAGGTGCGAACCAGGCGCTGCGCCAGCACGCCAATGACCGTGGCATTCAGCAAATATGCCGGCACGCCCAGGTCCAGCAAGCGCGTGACTGCCGAAACGGCGTCGTTGGTGTGCAGGGTGCTGAAAACCAGGTGCCCAGTCAAGGCCGCTTGTATGGCCATTTCGGCCGTTTCCAAATCACGGATTTCGCCGACCATGATGATGTCGGGATCCTGCCGCATCAAGGCACGCAGCCCCTCCGCAAAACCAAAATCGAGTTGCGCCTGGACCTGGGTCTGATTGAACGACGGCTCAATCATTTCGATCGGATCCTCGATCGTGCAGACGTTCACCTCGTCCGTTGCCAGGCGTTTGAGCGTCGAATACAGGGTGGTGGTCTTGCCGCTGCCCGTGGGACCGGTTACGAGGATGATGCCGTGGGCCTGGCCCACCAGTTTGCTCCATCGCTCGGCGTCGTGGCTGCCAAACCCGAGTTGACTCAAGTCTTTCACGGCCGCGTCGGGGTCGAAGATGCGCATCACCATCTTTTCGCCAAAGGCCGTGGGTAGCGTGGAAAGCCGCATTTCAACTTCGTCGCCGGCAGGGTTGCGCGTCTTGATGCGCCCGTCCAGCGGCCGCCGCTTCTCCACCACGTCCATGCGGCCCAGGAGCTTGATGCGCGAGATCATGGCGCCCATCACCGTGGACGGCAATTGATAGACGGTGTGGAGCACGCCGTCGATCCGGAAGCGGATCACGCTCATGTCGCGGCGCGGTTCCAGATGGATATCGCTCGCGCGCTGATCAAAGGCGTATTGCCACAGCCAGTCCACCACCTGGACCACGCCTTGGTCGTTGGCATCCAACTGCTTGCTGCTTCGACCCAGTTCGACCAATTGCTCGAAACTCGCCGTCTGCGACGACTCCCCCGTCTTGACGGCGGCCCGGACCGAACGGGCCAGGGTAAAGAATTCGGTGGTGTAACGCGCAATATCAAGCGGACTTGCCACCACCAGCTTGATCTTCTTGCGCGTATGCGATTCGATCTGGGACACCCACCCCACATCCAGCGGTTCGGCCGTCGCGATGGTCAGGTCCATCATGCCGACCTGCAAGGGCAGGCATCGGCGCGCCTCGGCATAACTGCTGGACATGACCTCGGACAAGCGCCCCACGTCCACCTTCAGGGGATCGATACGCATATAAGGCAGCTTGACCCGCCCGGCCAACCATTCGGTCAAGGCCTCCACGTCCATTACCTTGCCACTCTTTTGCCCTTGCAGCCCGGCATGGGCCAGGCGAACCAGGGGGTGCAAGGCGCTGTCCCCCGCGCCGAAACGCTGCGACGTCTTTTGGGCCTGTTCCGGATCGATCAGGCCGTCTTCCTGCAGCCACTCCAGCATCAAGCGCCAGTCCAGGCGAGCCGGCACGGTCGACGGCTGCGCCTCCGAAGAAATCTGCTTCGCCGCTGTCATGTTCCGCTGCACCCCTACAACTGGTCCAAAACCTGGGCCGGCAGGGGCCGAACCAGACGCAACCATTTCCGCGCCGGCAAATCCACCAGCGCTTCAATGTGCGCGGCACGCTGCTCCAGCACATCCCGTTCGGGGACTTGTACGCCGCGCGCCGCAACCACAATCGTATTGCCTTCCTTGGTCGGCGCCAGGCTCCAGACCTGATCGCCGCCGAAAACCCTTGCAATGCGTGCCGCGCTGCGCGCAAAACTGGCATCCCGGCCGAACAGATTGACCGTCATCAACCCACCGTCGACCAGCACGCCGCGGCAAGCCGCATAGAAAGCCTCATCGTCCAGCACCGGCGAGGCCGCGTCGTGGTCATACAGGTCGACGTTCAAGACCTGGACCGTTTGCAGATGCGCCGGATCCATCACCCAGCGCTGCGCATCGTCGTTAAGAACCGTCAGGCGGACATCGTCCTCGGGCAGGTGAAACCACGCCCTGCACGCCGAAATGACAGTAGGATTGATTTCCACCGCCGTGGTCTGCATGCGCAGGACCTTATGGCAAAAGCGCGTCAAAGCTGCCGCGCCCAGGCCCAACTGAACCGCCCGGCCTTCGCGCAGCTCGGCGCTCTCGCGCCACAGCATCCAGGCCATCATGCGCTGCACATACTCAAGCTCCAACTGCTGGGGCTTGCGGATGCGCATCGCGCCTTGCACCCAGATGCTGTCGAGGTGAAGGTAGCGAACGCCGTCGAACTCCGACAGCGTGGCCGGAGTCCAACCCACCTTCCCGCCTGGCTTACCGGCTCCAGCCGCTCCAGCCGATTTCTTTTGTTTGCTGCTCATCCACTGATCCATGTTTCGCGGTCACCTCAGGCCAAGCCTGACACTTGCGTTCAAACGACCATGCCACAGGTGCCGGCTGGCGAAGAGCCCAGGCAAATGGGTCCATCATGCCGGTCCATATTGGAATCCACAAACGCCGTTCAAGCGCGAAGTCGAACGGCTCGCATCGCTGCGGCGAAGGTCAAGCGCAAGGGTCAAGCGCGCAACACTGTACAGCAGCAGCGCACGCGCTCACACGAATGGGCCGATGCCACCGCCCATGCCGGAAGCAGCAAGCTGCGGCGGCATGGCGCCGCCGAAGGTATAGAAGTGCATGTCTGAAGCAGCAAGCTGCATCGCGACATGCAGATCCGCATAGAACTGCTTTCGATAGTGGTTGACCAAGTCGATGCCGCAATGGATTTCGCGCATCAGGTCCGCATTGCCTTCATACTTCTCAAGGGCCCGCAACAGCAGCGGAAAATGGTATTTGGCGTCGTGGATGATGTGGTCATCCATGTACTTCCTGGCCCGTATTTTTTCCTGCTGAACCTGGGGCGTATCTGCTTCGCCAAGGTTGAAGATTTCCGGAAAAAGATGGTCTCGCGACCACGACGCCGCACGGTATTCAAGCGGGATGATGTTTTCGAGCGAAAGCAGCGCACCCGAAATGCTGAACAGCGTCCCCTCCCGCTCCAGGGCCAGAAAGGCCTCGACATGGCGTTGGGTTCCCGGCAGCAGGGGAAACTCCGGCACGTCGGCTTCGAGGCCGAGTGCCCTCAGGTAGTCGATCTTCCAGTTCAGATGGCTGAGAGCGTGGTCATACTGGCCGTCGGGGCCAATACCCTGCTCGTCATTGAGATTCGATTGCAGCACACCTGCAAGCTCAACATCGCCGAATTCAAACGCGAGGCCCTGCCCTTTCTTCAACAGGCGGATGAAATTGGTTGCGACATAAGCGCGCTGCGCCGCATAAAGCTTGTATTGCGCGCGGTCGTAGCTCTTGCGCTGCAGCGCCAGGACAACCGGATTTTCCCGCACGACCTCCTTGCAGCCCGAGATCACATAGTCCTTCAAGGCCGACCTCGGCGCGAGCATGCCGATGGAGGCACACATTCCAATGGATTCATTCATGAGCATCGTCCAATTGCCATCAATTCATCGTGCCGCCGACCCGATTGGCCTTTCCCAGCGTGAAGATCTCGAACATGCGCGTCAGCGTGTCGGCCTGGCTGCGCAGCGCAGCAGTCGCCGCCGCAGCCTCCTCCACCAACGCGACGTTCTGCTGCGTGGCTTCGTCCATGCCGTTGATGACATGGCTGACCTGATCAATGCCCTTGGCCTGCTCCGTGCTGGCCGCCGTGATCTCCGACATCAGGACCGTCACCCGCTTGATGCCTTCGACGATGCCGTGCATCGACGCACCCGCCCGATCGACCAATTGCGTTCCAGCCTCGACCTGGTTGACCGAGTTGTCGATCAAGACCTTGATTTCCTTGGCCGCCGACGCGGACCGCTGCGCCAATGCGCGCACCTCTGACGCCACCACCGCAAATCCCCGGCCGTGCTCGCCAGCGCGAGCAGCTTCGACCGCAGCGTTCAGGGCCAGGATATTGGTCTGGAACGAGATGCCATCGATCACGCCGATGATGTCGACGATCCGTCGCGACGATTGATGGATCGAACCCATGGTGTCGACGACCTGGGCGACCGTCCCGCCCCCTTGCTCGGCCAGCCCAGACGCCTGCTGCACCAGCTCGTTGGCCAGTTGCGCGTTGGATGCATTCAGCTTCACGACGCCGGTCAAGCGCTCCATGGACTGCGCCGTTTCCTCCAGCGCCGCCGCCTGCGATTCGGTCCGCGACGACAGATTCTGGTTGCCTGAAGCGATCTCGCTGGACGCCAAGGCAATCGCCGAGGCGCCGTCCCGGACTTCGCCGACGATGCCGACCAGGCTCGCGGACATGTGATTCAGCGCCGCCAGCAACCGGGCCACCTCGTCGTTCGATTCGGGCACGACGATGTCGCAGGCCAGATCGCCCTTGGAAACCCGCGCCGCAATATCGACAGCCTGGTTCAAGGACCTGGAGATGCCCCTCAGCACCGCAATGCCGATGGCGATCAGGCCGGCGGTGATCACGAGAGCCCCCAAGCCGAGGCGGTAGAAGCGATGCCAGAAAATCTCGTCGACGGAATCGACGTAGACACCCGAGGCGACGATCCAGCCCCAGGGGGTAAACACCTTCGAGTACGACACCTTGGGGTACGGCTTGTCGTCGCCCGGCTTGCGCCACAGGTAGGGCAGAGTGGCCGAGCCACCCTGCTTGACCATCTCCGCGATTTCCGAGAACAGATGCGTGCCGTTCACGTCGGTCTTGTTGCGCAGATCCGTTCCTTCCATTTCCGGATTGATCGGCTGCATCAGCATCTTCAAGTCAGTGCCGAAAATGAAGAAGTAGTTGGTCTTGTCAAACCGCATGTATCTGATCGTCTCAAGCGCACGGTGCTTGGCCTCTTCCTCCGACAACTCTCCCTTGCTTGCCAGCGCCTGATAGCGGGCAATCACCGTGTGCGCCGCCTCGACCTCTTGCCGGATCGCATCCTGCTTCTCGTTCATGATCAACCCTCTTTCCGACACCAGAAACAGGGATGCAAGAACCACAATGCTCAGTGTCGACACGACAACCATGAGCCAAATCTTTGCCGAAATAGACAACGAAAAAATTTTGTAATAGCTACTTCTCATGGCATTGAGGAATTCAGTTGAAATGGATTGAGCCGAACCATAGGCAGAAATCTGCCGATGAGCGTACTTTTGCGCGACGGGCAAGCACAATCCCCATTAGGGGTGCTTGCATTGTCCAGCTCTCATCGCAAACGACCATCAAGCCGGCCTGGCCGACCCGGCCAAATCAATCTACTGAAATTTGTGAAATAAATATGACGCCAGCCTGGGCCGTATCGCAGCTCGACAGCCGGGCGAGCAGTCGAATGATGACCAACGCCGGCACATATATTCGGAATTCACGACGCGGCCATATCGAAAACCCGAAATGACCCTGGTTTACGGAATGGCTGAATGGGCCAAACTGCCCATCGGCTGACTGGGCTCGAGCTACAAATACACTTTAAGCGCCCGCCAGGCTTGAAGCTTCTGCTCGTACGGCAGCGTGTAGGCTGGACTCGATGAAGGAAGCTGCAGGATTTTCAAACCCTCGACCTGGGCGCCAAGTTGTTTCAACCCGTGTCTTGCCGCCGTGCCACCGTTGAAGGCAATGGCCCGCAAATTCGGCAATGACTGGATCAGGCCGACGATGTCGTTACCTGTGTGGTTCCGTATCCGGCTGTCAAGACTCCCATCTCGACTTGCGCTGGCCACCACGTCCCACAATCCGATCCGGTGCTGCATCAAGGCCTCAAGTCGGGCGGCATAACTTAATACCACCAGATTCACGTCGACAACATCACCCACAAGAGCCCAGAATCGATTGTTCCGGTTCGCGTAATACTGTGACTGCGCCAGCGATTGTTCCCCCGGCAAACTGCCAAGCACGAGCACCTGCACATTCTCGTCGACCACGGGGGGAAAACTGTATTTCAGCGTCATGACACCGGCAGCGTCCGCTCACGCCAAGGCCATGCGCGGCAAAGCTGCCAGCACGTTCAAGCTCGTTTGTCGCGCCGTCTGCTGCAGCGACCAGGCGCGTGCGTCGGCCAGGGATTGTGCAATCCGCGGCAATTCGGCCGGCTCATTGCGCGAAGAAAACCCTTGCGCACGCTGCTCTGCCGTTCGATACAGCCATTGCGGAGGAATATCCGGTGCGTCAGTCTCCAGCACCAAGGCCGTTTCGGGCAGTTCCTCGGCCAGGCGCCGTATCTGCAAAGCCCGCTCGAAGGTCAGCGCGCCGCCGAATCCGAGCTTGAATCCCAGCGCCACGAAGCGGTCCGCCTGCTGGCGGCTACCGTTGAAGGCATGGGCGATGCCGCCTTGTACCGGCAATCGATTCAGGCCGGCCAGCAAGGCATCGGCACTACGCCGCACATGCAGGATCACCGGCAAATCAAACTGCCGCGCCAGCTTCAGTTGCTCCCGGTATACATGCTCCTGCAGCGCCACATCCAGACCGGGCACAAAGAAATCGAGGCCGATCTCGCCGATCGCCACCAGGCGTGGATCGGCCGCATGCTGGCTCAGATGCTGAGCCAGGACGGCCAATGCATCGTCATCGGCCTGCATCACATACAAGGGATGAATGCCCAGCGCATAAAACAGGCCGTGCCGGTGCGCCAGCTCGCGCACAGTATCGAAATTGCCCGGCGCGACCGCGGGCAGCACGATCTGCGTCACACCCAGGGCGCGGGCCCGTGCCAGCACGGCGTCGCGGTCGGCATCGAACTCGGGCGCGTCGAGATGACAATGGCTGTCAATCCACATGCCCTCGCTCGCTTCAGCGAAACACCACCGTACGGTTGCCGTTCAGCAGCACGCGGTGCTCGGCATGCCATTGGATGGCTCGGGCCAGGGTCACGCATTCCACGTCCCGGCCGATCGCCACCAGTTGCTCGGGCGACAGGCTGTGATCGATGCGCGAAACCTCCTGCTCGATGATGGGGCCTTCATCCAGGTGCGAGGTCACGTAATGCGCCGTCGCGCCGATCAGCTTGACGCCGCGGTCATACGCCTGATGGTAAGGGCGCGCGCCCTTGAAGCTGGGCAGGAAGCTGTGGTGGATGTTGATGGCCCGCCCCGACAAATACTCGCAGAACTCGGGCGAAAGGATTTGCATGTAGCGCGCCAGCACCACCAGGTCGATCTGGTTGTCCTCGATCACGTCGCGAATCTTCCGCTCCTGTGCCGCCTTTTGCTCTTCCGACGCATTCAGCAATGCGAAATGATGGAACGGAATGTTGTGCGACGCGGCCAGTTGGTAAAAATCGCGGTGATTGGACACGATGGCCGGAATCTCGATCGGCAAATGCCCCGTCTGCACGCGAAACAGCAAATCGTTCAGGCAATGCCCCAGCTTGGACACCAGCAGCAGCACGCGCGTCTTGGCGGCGCTCCCCACCAATTCCCAATCCATGTGCAGGCGCTGGGCCAGGGGCTGGAATGCCGCTCGCATCGATGCGGCCGACTGCGCGGCGCCGCATTCGAATTCGATGCGCATGAAAAAGCGCTGATGGTCCGCGTCGCCATGCTGCGCGGAAGTCAGGATGTTGCCACCCTGCTCGAGCAGAAAACCGGTGACGGCATGGACAATGCCGGCCTGGTCGGGGCAGCTGAGTTTGAGAATGAATCGGGGGCTGGCGCTCATGGTCAATCGATCGGGCTCGCAAATTGCAAAGGTGGACCGCGATCCTACTGCACGGCGCCCTGTGCCAGCGCCAGCCTGACCTCGCAGCGCGCTGCCAACTCCTGGTCGTGCGTCACCATCACGAAGGCCGTGCCCTGTTCGCGCGCCATGTCCAGCATCAGATCGAACACGCCGTGCGCGGTGCTCCGATCGAGATTGCCCGTGGGCTCGTCGGCCAGCACGCAGGCAGGACGCGTCACCAGCGCGCGCGCAATCGCCACGCGCTGGCGCTCGCCGCCCGACAGCTCGCCCGGCCGGTGCGCAACGCGCTGGGCCAGGCCCACACGGGCCAGCATGTCCGCCGCCTGGGCTCGCGCCACTTCGATCTCCATGCGGCGTATGCGCAGAGGCATGGCCACATTGTCGAGCGCGCTGAACTCCGGCAGCAGATGATGGAACTGGTAGACGAAGCCCAGATGCAGGTTGCGCCAGCGGCCCAAGGCGGCTTCGCCGAGCCGGGCCAGGTCCTGCCGCATCAGGACGACACGGCCGGCCGACGGCTGGTCGAGCCCGCCCAGCAAATGCAGCAAGGTGCTTTTGCCTGAGCCCGAGGCGCCCACCACTGCCAGGGTCTGGCCGCGCCGCACCGAAATGTCCACCCCGGCCAGAACCTGCACATTCAAGCCGCCTTCGCTGAAGCGGCGGCCCAAACCCAGGCCCTGCAAAACCAGGTCGTTCATCACTTCACTCATAACGCAAAGCCTGCGCAGGTTGCACGCGGCTGGCACGCCAGCTCGGATACAGCGTGGCCAGGAAGGCCAACACCAGGGAAGTCACCGCGATGGGCACGATGTCGCTCCACTGAGGATCGCTGGGCATGCGGGTGATCAGGTAGACGCTGCCCGGCAGAAAACTCACATTCAGCAGGCGCTCGATGAAGGGCACGATGACGTCGATGTTGAATGCCACCAGCAGGCCGAACAGCACGCCGCTCAAGGTGCCGATCACGCCTGAGGTAGCGCCTTGCACCATGAAGACGCCCATGATGGAGCGCGGGCTCGCCCCCAGGGTACGCAAAATGGCAATGTCGGCCTGCTTGTCCGTCACCGTCATCACCAGCGTCGACACCAGGTTGAAGGCCGCGACGGCGACGATCAGCGTGAGGATGATGTTCATCACCCGCTTTTCCACCTGCACCGCGTCGAACCAGTTGGCGTTGGCGCGCGTCCAGTCGCTCACATGCACCTCGCGGCCAAACGACAGCGCGAGCTCGTTGCCCACCTGCCTGGCGAGGTTCACGTCGGTGAGCTTCAGCTGGACGCCCGTCGGCCCCGCAACCCGGAAGAAGCGCGCGGCATCCTGCACGTGGATCAGCACCATGCCGCTGTCGTACTCGTAATGCCCGGCGTTGAAGATGCCGACCACGGTGAACTGCTTGAGCCGCGGCACCACGCCGGCCGGCGTCAATTCGCCCGTGGGCGCCACCAGCGTCAGCTTGTCGCCTTCGCGCAGCCCCAGGCTGCGCGCGAGCTCCACGCCGACCACGACGCCGAATGCACCGGGCTGCAAGCGCGCCAGTGTGCCGTCACGGCTCAACTGGGCAGCGAGCGGCGTGACCTTGGGTTCAATGGCCGGATCAATGCCGCGCACGATGGCGCCGCGCATTTCGTCGCCACGCGCCACCAGCACCTGCGAGCTGATGAAGGGCGCCTCAGCCAGCAC
The DNA here is from genome assembly GCA_019234815.1 of Burkholderiaceae bacterium. Taxonomy (GTDB): domain Bacteria; phylum Pseudomonadota; class Gammaproteobacteria; order Burkholderiales; family Burkholderiaceae_C; genus JAFALA01. Next base: position 9,797 of record JAFALA010000102.1, read on the forward strand.
GGCAGGATTGAGCGCCGCCTTGGCCGCAACCGCCTGCCAGTCCGGCAGCGCATCGCCCTGCCATGAGCTCAGTTCCACGTGCGAGATGACCGACAGCATGCGGTCGCGCACCTCGCGCTGGAAGCCGTTCATGACCGACAGCACGATGATCAGGGCCGCCACGCCAAGCGCGATGCCCAGCATGGACACCCCGGAAATAAAGGAAATGAAGCGGTTGCGCCGCCCGCCGCGGCCGGCGCGCGTGTAGCGCCAGCCAATCTGCAACTCATAGGGCCAATTCATGGAGCGCGATGCTACCCGACTCCCAGCGACAGGGTTTCAGCTTTGCTGGCGGAACGCCATGACCGCCTGGTTGCGCAACGTGCGCAGCAGCGACAGCTCTTTCTCCCCCAGCACCACGCTGCCGGCCTTGGGCTTGTCCGCATAGATCATCGCAAAGGTCGCGCCCTTGATCTGCATGGGCAGCACCAGGAAACTGCCGGCTTGAGGATATTGCGCAAACCACCCCGGCAGGCGGGACGCGATTTGCGGCACGGTGGCGTCGGAAATCAGGGTATCCATGCCCTTGACGCAGATGGCCGTGAACACGTCGACCGGCGCGCCGGGCGCGGGCTTGAGCGGCACCTTGAACAGCGGCGCCAGCTTGTCCACGCCCTGCCCCAGGCCGAAGCGGCCGGTCAGGGTTTCCGTCTTGGGGTCGCGCAGGCAGAACACCACCCGCTGCACATGCAAACCCCGGTAGATCGTCTCCAGGATCATCCGCAGCACTTCATTGAGCTTGAAATTGTCGACCATGACATTGGTGACGTCGTGGATGCCGGCCGCGAGCGTCTCGCTCACCTGTTCGGCCGACACGAGCTCCGCGCCCTCTTCCGGATGCTCCAGCACCACGGTCGGCTGCAAGGCGTGCCTGGTCAGGCTGTCTTCGGATGAAGGCGTCAGCGGCGCCATGAGGCGTTGGGCCACCGAGTGCTGCGGCAATCGAATCTCCATCGCCTGGGCCATTTCTGCCAGGCGCTGGCGCGCCACGTCCGCCGCTTGACCCAGCACTTCCGGCGAGACGCCGAGCGGCCGGGCATACCGCTGCGCCGCCGCCATGACTTTGCCATGCGCCTCGTTCGGATCGCTGTGCAGGATCAGATCGGCCACTTCGTTGGCGGCCCTCGCCAGCCAGCGCTGGCGATCGCCGGCCTGATCGATCAGGCGCGTGGGCACCTCGCCTTCCGGCCTGCGCATGGCGCGCTGCAGGGAGTCCGGCAGGCCCCATTGGCGCGCCACGCCCAACCCTAGCTGTTCGTAGCTCAGGCCCAGTACCTGGGTCGACGCCACCGCCTCGCTCACCGGCGCCTGGGCGGGCGCCCCTGGCTTGCGCTCGACCCTGACCATGCGCCGGATCTGCTGGGCTTCCTCCGGAAAATAGAACTCGCTCAGCAGGCGACCCAGGTTCATGAGCATGGCGCACAGGAAGGTCTCTTCGCTTTCCTTCGCGTTCGTCGACAGCTCGCGGGCCAGGGATCCCGCCATCAGCGAACGCAGGAACTCCTCGCGCAACTGCTGGGCGTGCGCCTTGTTTTCCATGCGCTCCAGCAGGATCAGCGAAAGCGCCAGATTGCGTATGCCGGCAAAGCCAATCAGGGCTGCCGCGCGCGACACGGTGCTGATGGTGCCGCCGCCTGCATGGCTGAACTGCGCGGTGTTGACGAGCCTCAGCAATTTGTGCGTGAGCGCCACGTCCTTGAGAATTTCGTTCGAAAGGCTGTTCAGGCTCTCGTTGTCGGACTGCGTCAGCCTGTCGATGCGCGTCACCGATTCCGACATGGCCGGAAAATCGGTGCGGTGCCGCATGCGGCGCAACAGAAAGTCCAGCGTCGAACTGTCTGCGCGTTGGCTTTCGTCCACCGCGGCCGCCGGATACAACCAGCCCGCCAGCGCGTCGTGAAACTCCTTCGCGCTCGCCCACCGCACGCGACGATCCCGAGCCAATCCGCGCTGCACGATGTTTCGCAGCGCGTCATCCACGTCGGCATTGACGCCATAGGGCAGACTGAGGTCCTCGTCCTGCACACGCTGCACGGCCTGCCACGGATCGGTGCTGAAATTCAGGCGCTGCCCGGAGAGCATTTCCGCCAGCACCACGGCCGCGGCAAAAACATCCATCTGAGGCGTCGGGCTCTCCCCGCGCGCGGCTTCCGGCGAGAGGTAGCCCGGCGTTCCCACCACGCGGCGCGGCCTGGCGGCGTCCGTCGCTTCGCTCACGCGCGCGGCAATGCCGAAATCCATCACCCGCGCCCGGCCCTTGGTGTCCAGCAGGATGTTGGAGGGTTTGAGATCGCGGTGCACCAGGCCGGCGTCGTGCGCCACCTGCAGGGCATCCAGCACGCCGAGCATCAATTCGACCGCATCGCGCGATTTCGCCATGGCCCCGTCGCGCAACCGGTGCGCCAGCGTGTGGCCTTCCACAAATTCGAAGGCCATGTAGGCCTGGCCATTCTGGAGATCGGCCTCGAACACCGGCACGATGTTGGGGTGCACCAGACGTGCCACCGCGCGCGCCTCATGCAGCCAGGCATCCCGGCTGGCGCTGTCTTCCTGGTGATGCAGCACCTTGAGCGCCACATCCCGATCGAGCCGAGGATCATGCGCGAGCCACACGGCCGCCTGCGCGCCGCGGCCGATCGGTCGCAACAGCTTGAAACGCCCCAGCGTCTTGCCCGCCGACAGCGAGCCGCCACCCGACGAGCGTCCTGCCGAGGCATCCGTGGCGTTGGACATTTTGGAGCGCAGGGACTGTGTCATGGCGCTGCGGGGTCGGCGTCATTGCTGGAGCCGGTCAAGCCAGGGGCGAGCTCGGCCTTCAGGCGCTGACGCAATGAAGATGGCGCGGCCTGGGGCGCCGCTTCGGTCGTGGGCGCTTCGGCCGATTCCGGCGCGAGCGCATCCTCTTCGGATACGACTTCGTCCAAAGCCCCCATCAGGGTCGAATTCTCGGGGCTGACCGCCTGCGCGGCCTCGACGCCCATGGTAGCTTCGGCCTCACGACGCGCCACGCCCGGCTCCAGGGCCAGCATGATGTCGCGCGAGCTCAAGCCCAGCACGCGCGCATAGCGGCGCGCCACAAGTTCAACGCCGGCCTGTCGCTTGTTTTGGGCCAGCATCATGGCGTCGACCAGCTCATTGGCCAGGCTACAGGTCAACCGGATCGCATCCAGGTCGCTGCCGCTGTGGCGCACCGGCGCATCTGGCGACTGGCGCCGCATCATCTGGAGCACGTCGTCGCCCAGTTCCCAGTAGCGGGCCACCGCCTGCCCCAGGATCTCCAGATCGCAGCCCAGTACGGCATAAGAGGCCGCCTGCTCGCTCAGGGGCGCCGGATTGGGATTGTCTTCCGTGGGCTCGCCCGGCTGCATCAGCTGACGAATCTGCTGCGCGTCGTCGGGAAAATGGTATTGGAGCAGCAGCCGGCCGAAGTTCTGCAGCACGGCAATCAAGTACACCACCTCCGCGTCGTAGCCGGCCGGACGCAAGGCCTGCGCAATCAGGCCGCAGCGATGCACGCGCTTCATCAGGCTGCGCAGCAATTGGGCCGACACCTCGGGCAAGGTCCCCGGCCAGGCTTTGAGCGAGCGCAGCGCCTGCGACAGCCCGTTCAGGCCCAGCATGGCGATGGCGCGCTGCATGTTCAGGACCGTGCCGCCGCCCCCGCTGCCGCCCTGCTGCTTGAGCGCCTGGTTGACCCGGCGCAGCAACTCCAGGCTCAGCGCCATGTCCTGCAGCACCATGCCCGATAGATTGCTGGTGTGCGAGGCTTCCAGCGAACCCACGCTGCTCAGGCCCCGCACCTGGTGCGCCATGGTGGGCAGGTGCCCCACGCGCGTCAACTTGTCGAGCAGCAGCGCCACCGGACCGCCGTCGTCGTGCATGGCCGCGCCGCGCCAGCCCTCCAGGGCGCGGGCAAAGCTGCGCGCCTGGTGGTAGCGATGCCGGCCCTGCCGGTCGGTGGACCGGTTGGCGATGGCGCGCAAGGGGTCGGGAATGGGGTGCGGCGTCTCCCATCCCAGGCGGACGATCTCGCGTCCCTGCGGCTGCATCTGCGACAGCACCAATTGCAGGTCCTTTTGCTCCAGCACCGCGCGCCCCGTCAGCAGACGATGCAGCAGCAGGCCCACGCACAGGATGTCTTCCGAGGCTGCTTCGCGTATCGAGCCCAGGGCATGGGTCAGGTCGGCACCTGGGCGGGCTTCCGTCGGTTCCGGCTCAAACGCCTCCAGCCCGATCAGGCGCACCTGGTTGGCGCTGTTGATCAGCACGCTGCTGCACTGGATGTCGCGGTGCGCAAACCCGGCCTCGTGCGCAAATGCCAGGCCGCCCAGCAATTGCGCCAGCCAATGCGCGATATCGATGGGCAAGGGAGAAGGTTGACGCGCCAGACGTTCATCCAGGGTCTCGCCCAGCTGGCGGTCATATGCCAGGTAAGGCCACTGCTCGACATTGCCCACCTCGACCACATGGCCCAGGTGCGGATGGTTGAGCCGCGACGCCAGCTGCGCCATCTTCAGCCACTGGGCCATGGCGTCCGGCCCGGCCGGCGCCTTCCTGGGCAAGACCAGGAGCATCTCCTGCCCATGGCGGGGATCGCGCACCAGCCAGACCATGGTGCGCAAACTTTTGTTGAGCAGGGCCAGCAGCTCAAAGCGCCCGAGCAAGCGCTTGGGCGCTTCCGCTGGCGTCGCTGTTTTGGCGGTGGACTCGGACACGGGTGGGGACCTTTGATAGAACAAACCGACGCAAACAGTTCTGATGGAACCGTCACGCGCTATTTAACTTCGACTGTGACACCGATTGTTCGGTTTGCCGCGGCAAAACTGAAGGTTCAGGCCGCAACAAATGTCGAATCCCCCTAGGATAAGGGAGGTCTCGCCCCTTTGACGCGACCTGAATTCGAATTCAGGCGCTGATTTGCTGCCACACCTTTTCCAGCCGCTTGACGCTGACCGGCTGCGGCGTGCGCAATTCTTGTGCGAACAGGCTGACCCGCAGTTCCTCCAACTGCCAGCGGAAATCGCTCAGGCGGGCATCCTGGACGCCCTTGAGCTCCGCCACCCGGCGCAAATAACGCTGCTCCAGCGGCTTGAGCTCCGCCAGGCGCTGGGCATCGCGCGCCGGATCGGCGCGCCATTTGTCCAGCCGCGCCGTGATGGCCTTCAGGTAGCGTGGCAGATGCTGTGCCTGCACCCAGGGCGTTTGCGTCACGAAGGTCTTGGGCATCAGGCGCTGCAACTGCGCACCGATGTCCTCGGCCACGTCCTTGGGCGCCCGGCTGTCCTTGAGCTTGCGCTGCGCGGCCTGAAACTCGGTCAGGATCACGCCGCTGAGCCGCGCCACCTCCTGCGCGATCAGATTCAGGCGCGTGCGCCCTTCTTCAATGCGGGCCTTGAAACTGAACTCGTCGGTGGGCAGCGGATCGGCGAGAAAAGCCCGATCCACCGCCAGGGCGATGATCTGCTCGCGCAGTTCCTCCGCCGTCCCCAGCCCCATATAGGCCACCGACATGCGCTGCAGATCGGGAATGTTCTTTTCCAGATACTTCAGCGGCTCCTTGATCTGCAAGGCCACCAGGCGGCGCAATCCGACGCGATGCCTGGCCGCGGCGACCTCCGGCTCGTCGAACACCTCGATCTCGACGTGAGCGCCTTTGTCGATCAGAGCCGGAAAGCCGATCAAGGTCTGGCTGCCCCGGGTGACCTCCATCAGCTCCGGCAGTTCGCCAAAGGTCCAGGCCACATACGAGGGCGTCTGCACAGGCGTCGCCTTGGGCTTGAGCTCCGCGCGCACGCCCCGCCCCGGTTCGCCGGCGATCACGGTTTTTTCGGCTGGCGCGGGTGACGACGGCAGCTTCAAGGCCGCCAGGGCCTGGAAGGCCGAACGCGCCTGGGAACCCAGCTCTGCCTTCAACGCGGCCAGGTTGCGCCCCATGCCCAACTGGCGCCCATGCTCGTCCATGACGCGGAAATTCATAAACAGGTGCGCCGGCACCTGCTCCAGCTTGAAGTCGTTGCGCTGCACCGCGATCTGGCTGCGTTCCTTCACTGCCTTGAGCAACACCTCCACCAGCGCCCCTTGCGCAAACGGGTTCAGCGCGACGAATTCGGCCACGAAGTCGGGCAAGGGCACCAGACGCGAGCGCGGCCGCTGGTGCAGGCTCTTCAGCAGGGCCATCAGCTTGGCTTCGAGCATGCCCGGCACCAGCCAATCGCAGCGCTCCTCGCTGACCTGGTTGAGCGCGTAGATGGGCACGGTCACCGTCAAACCGTCGCGCGCGTCGCCGGGCTCATGAAGATAGGTAACCGAGCAATCCACTCCACCCAGGCGAATGGTCTTGGGGAAGGCATTGCTGGTGATGCCGGCCGCTTCGTGCCGCATCAGCTCATCGCGGCTCAGGTGCAGCAATCGCGGATTGGCCTTGGCGGCCTGGCGCCACCAGCGCTCCAGCGTGGCGCCGGAGCACACATCCTGCGGCAACTGCTGGTCGTAGTAGGCATAGATCAGCTCGTCGTCGACCAACACGTCCTGCCGGCGCGACTTGTGCTCCAGCTCCTCGACCTTGGCAATCTGCTTCTGGTTGTGGGCCAGGAAAGGCAGGCGCGTTTCCCACTCGCCGTTGACCAGCGCCTCGCGGATGAAGATCTCGCGCGCCGCCGGCATGTCCACCTGGCCGAAGTTCACGCGCCGGTTGTTGTAGATGACGATGCCATAGAGCGTGGCGCGCTCCAGCGCGATCACCTCGGCCGCCTTCTTCTCCCAATGCGGCTCAAGCAACTGCTTCTTGATCAGGTGCCCGGCCATGGGCGCGATCCATTGCACGTCGATATTGGCGATGCCGCGGCCGAACAGCCGCGTGGTGTCGACCAGTTCGGACGCCACGATCCAGCGCCCCGGCTTCTTGGCCAAGTGCGCGCCCGGGTGGCGCCAGAACTTGATGCCGCGCGCCCCCAGATACCACTCGTCCTCGTCGCTCTTGCAGCCGATGTTGCCCAGCAGGCCGGCCAGCATGGAGAGGTGCACCTGGTCGTAGGTGGCCGCGCTCTGGTTCATGCGCCAGCCATGTTCGGCCACGACCGTGTGCAACTGCGAATAGATGTCGCGCCACTCGCGCACGCGGCGCGGACTGACGAAGTTGTCGCGCAGCAGCTGTTCGTGGCGGCGGTTCGACAGCCGGTGTTCGCGCGGCGCCGCCGGGCCGCCCCGAGGCGCCGCAGCCCCCTCGGGGGGCAGGGCCTGCGCAGCTGGCCCGTGGGGGCCATGAGTCCCACCGCCCCTGCTCTCCTCCAGCCATTTCCACAGCTTCAGGTAACCCATGAACTCGGAACGCTCGTCGTCGAACTTCTTGTGCTTTTCGTCGGCCTGCTGTTGCTGGTCCATGGGGCGGTCGCGCACGTCCTGGCCGCTGAGCGCGCTGGCAATCACCAGCACCTCGCTCAGTGCGTCGCGCTTGCGTGCCTCCAGGATCATGCGGCCCACGCGCGGGTCCAGCGGCAGGCGCGAGAGCTCCTTGCCGATATCGGTCAGCTCGTTGGCATCGTCGACCGCGCCGAGCTCGTGCAGCAGCTGGTAGCCGTCGGCAATGGCCTTGCGCGGCGGCGGCTCGATGAAGGGGAAATCATCCACCTGTCCCAGGTGCAAGGCCTTCATGCGCAGGATCACACCGGCCAGCGAAGAGCGCAGGATTTCCGGATCGGTGAAGCGCGGCCGCGCCAGGAAGTCTTTCTCGTCGAAGAGCCGGATGCAGATGCCGTTGGACACCCGCCCGCAACGCCCGGCACGCTGGTTCGCCGCGGCCTGGCTGATGGGCTCGATCTGCAGTTGCTCAACCTTGTTGCGGTAGCTGTAGCGCTTGACGCGCGCGAGGCCCGGGTCGATCACATAGCGGATACCGGGCACGGTCAGCGAGGTTTCCGCCACGTTGGTGGCCAGCACGATGCGGCGCTGGCCGTGGGGTTCGAACACCCGGTCCTGCTCCTGCTGCGACAGGCGCGCAAACAGCGGCAGCACCTCGACGCCGGGCGGATGGTGCTTGCGCAAGGCGTCGGCCGCCTCGCGGATCTCGCGTTCGCCGGGCAGGAACACCAGCACGTCGCCGCCGCCTTCGCGCCACAGCTCGTCGACCGCGTCGGTGATGGCATCGTTCAAATCGTATTCGCGGCTTTCCTCGAAGGGCCGGTAGCGCTGCTCGACAGGAAACAGCCTCCCTGACACCATCAGCACGGGAGCAGGTCCTTTGGCTGAGGCAAAGTGCTGGGCGAACCGGTCGGCATCGATGGTGGCCGACGTGACGATCACCTTCAGATCGGGCCGGCGCGGCAGCAGCTCGCGCAGATAGCCGAGCAGGAAATCGATGTTCAGGCTGCGCTCGTGCGCCTCGTCGATGATCAGCGTGTCATAAGCCTGCAGCAGCGGATCGGTCTGCGTTTCGGCCAGCAAGATGCCGTCCGTCATCAGCTTGACCGAGGCGCCGGGCTGCAGGCGGTCCTGGAAGCGCACCTTGTAGCCGACGACCTCGCCCAGCGGCGTCTTCAGCTCCTCGGCAATGCGCTTGGCCACGCTGCTTGCCGCGATGCGGCGCGGCTGCGTATGGCCGATCAGCTTGCCGGTATGGGCGCGGCCCCGCCCCAGCGCCAAGGCGATCTTGGGCAACTGCGTGGTCTTGCCCGAGCCGGTTTCACCGCAAACAATGATGACCTGATGCGCCTGCAGGGCTTGCGCAATTTCCTCGCGCCGGGCGGACACCGGCAGCGATTCAGGAAAGGTGATGGGAGGCACGGGGGTCGCAGCCGGGGCCTGGACCGCCGCTCGCCGCTTGGGCGCCGCCTGGGCAGGGGTTGGGTATTCACTCACGAGGCGCGGATTATCCCCGCCTGCCGACGACATCGCCGGCACGTTCGCCTGATTTTCCATGCGGCAAGCCCCCGGGCCTGCGGCACAATCCCGGCATGAGTCTGGTTTTCCCGCACACCTTCGTCCCCTGGTTCCGTGCCGTCGCGCCCTACATCCACGCCTATCGGGGGGAGACCTTCGTCATCGGCATGACGGGCGAACTGGTGGCAGCCGGCAAGCTCAACGCGTTCGTGCAGGACCTGGCGATCTTGCACGCCATGGGCATCAAGATCGTGCTCGTGCACGGCTTCCGACCCCAGGTGAACGAACAGCTGCATGCCAAGGGGCACGCGGCGCTGTACAGCCAGGGCATGCGCATCACCGATCCGGTCACGCTGGACTGCGCGCAGGAGGCCGCCGGCCAACTGCGCTTCGAAATCGAGGCGGCCTTCTCGCAAGGTTTGCCCAACACGCCCATGGCCAATGCGGCCTTGCGCGTGGTTTCAGGTAACTTCCTGACCGCGCGCCCGATCGGCATCGTCGATGGCGTGGATTTCCAGCACAGCGGCGTCGTGCGCAAAGTCGATGCGGCGGCGATGCAGCGCGCCATGGACACGGGCGCCATCGTCCTGCTGTCGCCGTTCGGTTTCTCCCCCACCGGCGAAGCCTTCAACCTGAGCATGGAAGACGTGGCCACGAGCACCGCCATCGCCTTGCAGGCCGACAAGCTGCTGTTCGTCTGCGAAGTGCCCGGGGTACGCGAAGACGAATCCGACCCCGAGAGCCCCATCCGGACCGAGCTGGCCCTGGCCGAAGCGGAGCGCATGCTGGACGGCCGCCCCGCCGCCACCCAACCCACCGATGTCTGCTACTACCTCAAATACTGTGTGCGCGCCTGCCAGGCCGGCGTGGAGCGCTCGCACATCCTGCCGCTGGCCGTGGACGGCGCCTTGCTGCAGGAGGTCTATACCCACGACGGCATCGGCACCATGGTGGTCGACGAAAAACTGGAGAGCCTGCGCGAGGCCACACCGGACGACGTGGGCGGCATCATCGCGGTGATTGAGCCCTTCGAGCGCGATGGCACCCTGGTCAAGCGAGCCCGCACCGAAATTGAACGCGATATCGACGCCTATACCGTGATCGAACACGACGGCGTGATATTCGGCTGCGCCGCCCTATACCCCTATGTGGACGCCAACACGGCGGAAATGGCCGCATTGACGGTATCTCCGGCGGTACAAGGCCAAGGCGATGGCGACCGCATTCTCAAGCGCATTGAACAGCGCGCCAAAGCGATGGGCTTGAGCAGTATTTTCGTGCTGACCACCCGGACCATGCATTGGTTCATCAAACGAGGATTCAACCAGGTCGACCCTGAATGGCTACCGGAGGAGCGCAAGCGCAAATACAACTGGGACCGACGTTCACAGGTGCTGGTGAAGAAACTGTTCTAAACCTTGGTCCCAGCTACATTCGAGGCGGGCCTCGCCCGCCAATTCCTATCACTTTAAATTAGCAGAGGTTGTTATGGCTCGCACCGTGCAATGCGTATACCTGAAGAAAGAAGGCGAAGGTCTGGACTTCGCACCGTATCCCGGAGACCTGGGCAAAAGAATCTACGAGGGCGTCAGCAAAGAGGCCTGGGCGCTGTGGATGAAACACCAGACCATGCTGGTCAATGAAAACCGCCTGAATCTGGCGGACCAGCGTGCGCGACAGTATCTGGCGCGTCAAATGGAACAATTCTTCTTCGGCGGCGGCGCCGAGCAGCCTGCCGGATACGTGCCGCCCAGCGCCTGACACAGTCCATCGAGGGGTGCCGCCACGGACATCCCTCCCCCTCCCCCTCCCGCTCATCCTCGGAAGTCAATTCTCCCGGTCACGCAGAAAACCGCGATGGCCCTCGCACCAACGCACCCAAATACATTGACGAAGTCAGGAATCCAGAATCCAGATACCCAATTGCTTGGCGAATGTCTGACGAATCATGACCGCAGACACCATTAAAAAAACAATTGACTGGATTTGGCCGCCCGTATATGCCTATAATTTCTTCGAGCACGTTTCGGCTTGAAACCACATGAGGAATCAATATGGCATCACTGAAGGATCTGCTGGCACAACGTGCCGCCCTGGACCAGCAAATTGCTGCGACCAAAGACCGCGAACGTGCGGAAGCCGTTGCAAAGGTTCGCAGCCTGATGACTGAATATGGCCTGACTGCCCTGGACTTGGGCGCACGGCCCAGCAAGACCGCCAAACCCACCCAGAAAGTGGCCGCCAAATACCGCAACAAAGCCACCGGCGAAACGTGGAGCGGCCGAGGCCTGCAACCCAAATGGCTGAAGTCCGCCATTGCCGCAGGCGCTCACCTGAGTGATTTCAATGTTTGAAAGCACGGGCCACTGCGCCGTGCGTTCAAACGTTTGACGGCAGATACTGAGCTTCCTGCCCAAGAAGTATCTCCCCTCCGGTCCTGAATCTATTCAGGCCGGGGAAATCCGAGATTTCATTCAGCTTTGCACCGACCTGTCGGCACAAGAGATACGCAAGCCACGGGGCCAGGGCTCGAGTCTTGATCTAGACTGACGGGGTGATCCCACCCGGCTTTATCCAAGATCTACTCTCCCGCGTCGACATCGCCGATGTCGTGGGCCGCCATGTCGAACTCAAAAAAGCCGGCATCAACCACAAGGGCTTGTGCCCCTTTCACGGCGAGAAAAGTCCCAGTTTCATCGTCAGCCCGAGCCGCCAGACCTACCACTGCTTTGGCTGCGGCGCCCATGGCAACGCCATTGGTTTCCTCATGGAGCACAACGGCGCCGGATTCCTGGAAGCCGTCCAGGACCTGGCCCAGCAAGTGGGCATGCAGGTGCCGGAGGACGAGCGCAGCGTGGAGGAGCGTGAACGCGCCAAGGTGCAAAAACAACACCAGGCCACGCTGAGCGAGGTGCTGAGCAAGGCCTGCACCCACTACCGCGAGCAGCTCAAGAAAAGTCCGCGCGCCATCGACTACCTCAAGCGCCGCGGATTGACGGGCCAGATCGCCGCCCAATTCGGCCTCGGTTATGCACCGGAAGGCTGGCGCACGCTGGCCAGCGCCTTTCCCGCCTACGACGACCCCCTGCTGAGCGAGTCGGGCATGGTGATCGTGCAGGGCGAGGATCCCGCTGAGCAAAAACGCTACGACCGCTTTCGCGACCGCGTCATGTTCCCGATCCGCAATGTGCAGGGCGACGTGATCGGCTTCGGCGGGCGCGTGCTCGACAAGGGCGAACCCAAATACCTCAACTCGCCCGAAACCCCCATCTTCAGCAAGGGCCGCGAACTCTACGGCCTGTTCGAGGCCCGGCAGGGCCTGCGCCAACGCGGCCATGCGCTGGTGGTCGAAGGCTATATGGACGTGGTGGCCCTGGCCCAGCATGGCTTCAACAACGCGGTCGCCACGCTGGGCACGGCGTGCACGGCCGACCATGTACAAAAGCTGTTCCGCTTCACCGATGCCGTGGTGTTCAGTTTTGACGGCGACGCCGCGGGACGCCGGGCCGCCGCGCGCGCGCTGGAAGCCGCGCTGCCGCATGCCACCGACACCCGCAGTGTGCGCTTTCTGTTCCTGCCCCAGGAGCACGATCCGGACTCCTATGTCCGCGAGCTAGGCGCTGAAGCATTCGAACATTGCGTGGCTCAAGCCGTGCCGCTGTCGCGCCAACTCATCGAACAATGTTCGGCGGGCCTGGATCTGAGCAGCGCCGAAGGGCGCGCCCGCCTGCTGAGCCAGGCCAAGCCGTTGTGGTCCCTGCTGCCGCAAGGCCTGCTCAAGCGCCAGCTGCTGGGCGAGTTGGCCAAGCGCGCCGAATTGCCTGACCAGGAACTGCTGGATCTCTGGCAGGTGCCGCAAGCCAAGGCGACACGCGCCGGCTCCTCGGCCGGCGCGCTTGAACCGGCATCGCCAGCGGAGACCGATCAGGAAATGGCCGCATGGGCGCACCATCCCTTGCCACACGACGACGCGCCGACCGATGCGAAGGCCGCCGCCAGCACGGCCGCCACGCCCCGCAAGCCGGAACGCAAGAAATGGGTGGATCGCAAGGATTGGAAGGACTGGAAGAAACGCGATCGCATCGACGACGAAACCTACGGCCTGCCGCGTCAAGCGCCTGCGCAGCCGCGCGACCATGCGCTGCGGATGCTGATGCTGCATAGCGACTGGTGGGAGCAGCTCAGCGATCAGGACCAGCAATTGCTGCACGAGCAGGATGGCGACCATGGAGCGCTCGTGGCTTGGCTGGAACGTTTCCTGGTCAACCATGGCGTCGGCCCTTGGGAGCAGATTGCCGCGCAGCTCGAAGCGGACGGCCAGATGGAGTTGGCGCAGCGAGCCTGTGCGGGGCGCATTCAAGCCGTGGAAGGTGAAGAGTTGTCGCTGCAAGACCTTCAACACCTGCTCAAGGGCATGCGCAAGACGCAGCTCAAGGCCGAAGCCCATGCCCTGGCGAGCCAGACACCGCAACCCGACACGCTGGCCAGGCTGAAGGATTTGCACGAGCAGATCCGCCGGCTGGACGAAACCATGCAGTCAGCTTGAAACTTGATTCCCTCTTGCTTTTCTTTGACCAAGAACCATTTATGGTCGATAATGGAGTGTTATTGCGCGTCAAGAGTGACGGCAGCACCTTCGGACCCGGCCACCCACTGACCCTGGGCACCCCATAGAGGTTACTAGGCCACCCGTATCCGTGAAGGACTGCAATCTCAAACGTTCACGCTAGCCTTGCACGCGCACTTGAGGTCATTCCTCAAGGCCACTATTTATGCCGCCTTGGCCTGCAAACCCTGGTTGATTGGGGTTTGCAACAAGGTGGCCGCCTGCATTGCATCGCCCATTTCATCCAAGGAATTGCATGACTGCCAAGAAGACCGCATCCAAGGTTGTCGCCCCCGAGGCCGAAGAGCCTAAGAAGCCGGCACGCGCCACGAAAGCGGCATCCAGCACCGAAAAAGCCACCGCCAAGGTGGAAAAGCCGGCCAAGCCCGCCAAGGCTGCCGCCTCCGTGGAGGCCGACAAACCCAAGCGCGGTCGCAAGCCCAAGGCTGCCACTGAATCCAAGAAGCCCGCCAAGGCCGAGGTGGAGGAAGAAGACTTCTCCGACATCGATGCCGAGCTCGAAGGCGAGCCCGAAGCGGAGGCCGATGCAGGCGGTGATGAGATCGCGGACGACAAGCCCAAGGCCAAGCCGCTGCGCATGAAGGTGTCGCGCGCCAAAGAGCGCGCGCTGATGCGCGAATTCGGCTTGGACGAAACCGCGCTGACCGAAGAGGAAGTCGCCAAGCGCCGCCACGAGCTCAAGACCCTGATCAAGATGGGCAAGACGCGTGGCTTCCTGACGCACCAGGAAATCAACGATCACCTGCCCGAGAAGCTGGTCAACGAGGAAATCCTCGAAGCCATCGTGTCGATGCTCAACGACATGGGTATCGCCGTCTACGAGCAGGCGCCCGACGCCGCGACGCTGCTGATCCAGGGCAGCACCACCACCACCGCGACCGAGGAAGAAGCGGAAGAAGCCGCCGAAGCCGCGCTGTCCACGGTGGACTCAGAATTCGGCCGCACCACCGACCCGGTCCGCATGTACATGCGTGAAATGGGCACGGTCGAGCTGCTGACGCGCGAAGGCGAAATCGAAATCGCCAAGCGCATCGAAGGCGGCCTGCAGGCCATGATGCTGGCCATCTCAGCCTCGCCGACGACCATCGCGGAAATCCTCTCGATGGCCGCCAAGATCCGCGCCGGCGAGATGCAGATCTCCGAAGTGGTCGACGGCTTCGTCTCGGACGACGAGGCCGACGACTACGTGGCCGAGGAGGACTTCGACGAATTCGACGAAGAAGACGACGACGACGGCAACGGCGGCTCCAAGGCCCTGACCAAGAAGCTCGAAGAGCTCAAGAGCGCCGCGCTGGTCAAGCTCGATTCGCTGGCCACCAACTTCGACAAGATGCGCAAGGCCTTCGAGAAGGACGGCTACCGCGCCGCCTCGTACGAAAAGGCCCAGCACGCCATCAGCGTCGAGCTGATGACCATCCGCTTCACGGTCAAGACCATCGAGCGCCTGTGCGACATCCTGCGCTCGCAGGTCGACGACGTGCGCCGCTACGAACGCGAGCTGCGCAAGATCGCCGTCGACAAGTGCGGCATGCCGCAAGACCACTTCATCAAGACCTTCCCGACCAACGCCCTCAACCTGCAATGGGCCGAGAAGGAAATCTCCGCCGGCAAGCCCTACAGCGCCGTGCTGAGCCGCAACCTGCCTGCCGTGCAGGAGCTGCAGCAAAAGCTGATCGATATCCAGACCCGCGCCGTCGTGCCGCTCGATGACCTCAAGGACATCAACAAGCGCATGAACGAGGGCGAGCGCGCGTCGCGCGACGCCAAGAAGGAAATGATCGAGGCCAACCTGCGTCTGGTGATCTCCATCGCCAAGAAGTACACCAACCGCGGCCTGCAGTTCCTGGACCTGATCCAGGAAGGCAATATCGGCCTGATGAAGGCGGTCGACAAGTTCGAATACCGTCGCGGCTACAAGTTCTCGACCTATGCCACCTGGTGGATCCGCCAGGCCATCACGCGTTCGATCGCGGACCAGGCCCGCACCATCCGCATCCCGGTGCACATGATCGAGACCATCAACAAGATGAACCGCATCTCGCGCCAGCATCTGCAGGAGTTCGGCTTCGAGCCCGACGCCCCGACGCTGGCCGAGAAGATGGAGATCCCGGAAGACAAGATCCGCAAGATCATGAAGATCGCCAAGGAGCCGATCTCCATGGAAACGCCGATCGGCGACGACGACGACAGCCACCTGGGCGACTTCATCGAGGACACCAACAACACCGCCCCCATCGAGGCCGCCATGCAGGCCGGCCTGCGCGACGTGGTGAAGGACATCCTCGACAGCCTGACCCCGCGCGAAGCCAAGGTGCTGCGCATGCGCTTCGGCATCGAAATGAGCACGGACCACACGCTGGAAGAAGTCGGCAAGCAGTTCGACGTCACCCGTGAGCGCATCCGCCAGATCGAGGCCAAGGCGATCCGCAAGCTGAAGCATCCGAGTCGCTCGGACAAACTCAGGACCTATCTGGACAATCTCTGATTGACCAGATAGGTACCGCCGCAGGCGGTCGCGGCCACCTTGTGGTCGCGTCTGAGTTTGCGCCGTGACTTGCGCAGCAAGGCGCGGCACAAGCTGCGCGCGGCACTGAGACGCCAACTCACAAACCTCAAGGCCGGGCCACCCCCCGGCCTTTTTTACGGCCACAATCCTGGGCATGCGTTTCAAGCCCGAACCTCCCGTCCATCATGGCAGCGCGCCCAAGGTGGGCATCCTCTTCTGCAACCTGGGCACGCCCGATGCGCCGACCGCGACTGCCCTGCGCCGCTACTTGGCCCAGTTCCTGGCCGACCCTCGGGTCGTGGAGATTCCCCGCTTCGTCTGGATGCTGGTCCTTCACGGCATCATCCTGCGCGTGCGGCCGGCCAAGTCAGCCGCCAAGTACGCCACCATCTGGACCTCGGAAGGCTCGCCGCTGAAGGTCTGGACCGACAAGCAGGCCAAGCTGCTGCAGGGCTACCTGGGCGAACGCGGCCACCGGGTGCTGGTGCGCCCGGCCATGCGCTATGGAACGCCTTCCATCGCCGATCAGCTCGACGACCTGAAGCGCGAAGGCGCGATCCGCATCCTGGTGTTTCCGGCCTACCCGCAATACTCCGGTGCCGCCACGGCCAGCGCGGCCGACGACGTCGCCCGCTGGATGCTGCAAACGCGCCACCTGCCCGAACTGCGCTTCATCAACCGCTACCACGACGACCCCGCCTACATCGCCGCGCTGGCCGACAGCGTGCGCAGGCACTGGCGCAGCCACGGGCGTGGCGACAAGCTGGTCATGAGCTTTCATGGCATGCCCGCCCGCACCCTGGCGCTGGGCGATCCCTATTTCTGCGAATGCCAGAAGACCGGCCGCCTGCTGGCCGAGGCACTGGACTTGAGCGCCAGCCAGTACCTGATCAGCTTCCAGAGCCGGTTCGGCAAGGCCAAATGGCTGGAGCCCTATACCGAACCCAGCCTGAAAGACCTTGCCAGCCAGGGCGTGAAACGGGTCGACCTGCTCTGCCCCGGCTTCAGCGCCGACTGCCTGGAAACCCTGGAAGAAATCGCACAGGAGGCCAAAGCGGCTTTCCTGGGCGCCGGCGGCCAGGGCTTCGAGTACATCCCCTGCCTCAACGATGGCGAGGTTGGCATGCGCGCCCTCACCGCGCTGGCCGAGCGGCATCTGCAGGGCTGGCCGACGCAAGCCACGGTGGACCCCGACTCCGGCCGCGCTCAGCGCGAGGCGGCGCTGGCTCTGGGAGCCCGTTCATGAGCGTACCCGAGACCCAGGGCGTGCGGCTGGACAAATGGCTGTGGGCGGCGCGCTTTTTCAAGACCCGCTCCCTGGCCGCCGAGGAAATCGGCAAGGGCCGCGTCGAAGTGAACGGCCAAGTGGCCAAGGCGTCGCGCGAGCTGAAACCGGGCGACCTCGTCTCCCTGCGCCAAGCCGGCCTCACGCGTGAAGTCCGGGTGCGCGCCTTGAGCGGCATTCGCGGCCCGGCCCCGGTGGCGCAGGCCTTGTACGAAGAAACGCCCGCCAGCGTGAGCGCGCGCGAAAAGGCCGCCGAAGCCCGGCGGCTGGCCCCTGAGCCCGCGCAGTCGATCGAGCAAGGCCGCCCGACCAAGCAGGACCGGCGCCGGCTGGCGGACTGGAACCGCTGGAGTGCTGAATCGGACTGAGTTGAACAAAGCCAGGTGATCAAAACCAGGCCATGAAAGCCACTTCAATTCAGGGAAAATACCCCCTCTTGAAATTCAACACGACAGCTCCATATCCCCTTGCACGCACGGCGCAAGACCTGAATTTGCCGCCGGACTGATTCATAAGGCCAGTTTGACCATGACGACCGAGAACAACATTCCGCAAGACGCGCAGGCGCAAGACCCCTCCACCGACTCCGCGGCCCCCGCCGCCGAACCCACGCTGGAAGGCCAGCTGGCCGAAATCCAGGCTCGCCTGGCCGAGATGTCGGATGCCTACCTGCGGGCCAAGGCTGAGAGCGAAAACGTTCGCCGCCGCGCAGAAGAAGACATGAGCAAGGCGCGCAAATACGCCATCGAGTCCTTCGCCGAATCCATGCTGCCGGTGATGGACAGCATGGAAGCCGCCATCGCCCGGCCCGACGCCGCGATTGAAACCGTGCTGGAAGGCGTGCACGCGACCCGCCGCCAACTGGCCGCCGCGCTGGAGCGCCACAAGGTGCTGGAGATCAACCCGTCCGCCAGCACCAAGTTCGATCCGCACCAGCATCAGGCCATCTCCATGGTGCCGGCCGAGCAGGAGGCCAACACCGTCGTGGCCGTGCTGCAAAAAGGCTACCTGATCTCCGACCGGGTCCTGCGCCCGGCCCTGGTGACGGTCGCCGCACCCAAATAAATGCATGAAATTGACGGATTCGGGCCCAAAAGGGCTTGAATCAGAGCAACTCAGCCACATCTCCCTACACAACAGAATTCAGCTTCAGGAGTTAAGAACATGGGCAAGATCATCGGTATCGACCTCGGCACCACCAATTCGTGCGTGGCCGTCATGGAAGGCAACAGCACCCGCGTGATTGAAAACGCGGAAGGCGCCCGCACCACGCCGTCCATCATTGCGTACCAGGAAGACGGCGAGATCCTGGTCGGCGCCTCGGCCAAGCGCCAAGCCGTCACCAACCCCAAGAACACGCTGTACGCCGTCAAGCGCCTGATCGGCCGCAAGTTCACCGAGAAGGAAGTGCAGAAGGACATCGACCTGATGCCCTACACCATCGCCTCGGCCGACAACGGCGACGCCTGGGTCGAAGTGCGCGGCAAGAAGCTCGCCCCGCCCCAGATCAGCGCCGAAGTGCTGCGCAAGATGAAAAAGACCGCCGAAGACTATCTCGGCGAGGAAGTCAGCGAAGCCGTCATCACCGTGCCGGCCTACTTCAACGACGCCCAGCGCCAAGCCACCAAGGATGCCGGCCGCATCGCCGGCCTGGACGTCAAGCGCATCATCAACGAGCCCACCGCAGCAGCCCTGGCCTTCGGCCTGGACAAGCATGGCAAGGGTGACCGCAAGATCGCCGTGTACGACCTGGGCGGCGGCACCTTCGACATCTCCATCATCGAGATTGCCGACGTGGACGGCGAGATGCAGTTCGAAGTGCTGTCGACCAACGGCGACACCTTCCTGGGCGGCGAAGACTTCGACCAGCGCATCATCGACTACATCATTGCCGAGTTCAAGAAGGACCAGGGCGTCGACCTGACCAAGGACGTGCTGGCGCTGCAGCGCCTGAAGGAAGCCGCCGAAAAGGCCAAGATCGAGCTGTCCAACTCCTCGCAGACCGACGTCAACCTGCCCTACATCACCGCTGACGCCTCCGGTCCCAAGCACCTGAACATCAAGCTGACCCGCGCCAAGCTGGAGTCGCTGGTGGAAGAGTTGATCGAGCGCACCATCGCCCCCTGCCGCACCGCCATCAAGGATGCCGGCGTGAAGGTCGGCGACATCAACGACGTGATCCTGGTCGGCGGCATGACCCGCATGCCCAAGGTGCAGGACAAGGTCAAGGAATTCTTCGGCAAGGATCCGCGCAAGGACGTCAACCCTGACGAAGCCGTCGCCGTGGGCGCCGCCATTCAAGGCCAGGTGCTGGGCGGCGAGCGCAAGGACGTGCTGCTGCTCGACGTCACCCCGCTGTCACTGGGCATCGAGACCCTGGGCGGCGTGATGACCAAGATGATCGCCAAGAACACGACCATCCCGACCAAGTTCGCGCAGTCCTTCTCGACCGCCGAAGACAGCCAGCCGGCCGTGACCATCAAGGTCTACCAGGGCGAGCGCGAACTGGCACAGGCCAACAAGAGCCTGGGCGAGTTCAACCTTGAAGGCATCCCGCCCGCACCGCGCGGCGTGCCGCAAATCGAAGTGACCTTCGACATCGACGCCAACGGCATCCTGCATGTCAGCGCCAAGGACAAGGGCACGGGCAAGGAAAACAAGATCACCATCAAGGCGAACTCCGGCCTGTCCGAAGCCGAGATCGAAAAGATGGTGAAGGACGCCGAGGCCAACGCCGCCGACGACAAGAAGAAGGTCGAGCTCGTGACCGCCAAGAACCAGGCCGACGGCATGGTGCACAGTGTGCGCAAATCGCTGAGCGAGCACGGCGACAAGCTGGACGCAGGCGAAAAGGACAAGATCGAAACCGCCATCAAGGACCTGGAAGAAGCCATCAAGGGCGACGACAAGGCCGCCATCGATGCCAGGACCGAGGCCCTGATGACCGCCAGCCAGAAGCTGGGCGAGAAGATGTACGCGCAAGAGCAGGCGGCGCAAGCCGCGGCCCAGGCCGACGCCGGCCAGCCTCATGCGTCTGCATCGGCGTCGGCATCGGCCTCGGCCAAGCCGGCTGACGACAACGTGGTCGACGCCGAGTTCACCGAAGTCAAAGACGGTCACTGAGATCGCATGAGGATGCCCGGACCCGTGCCGGGCATCTGTTCTAACCGCCGCGTGGGAGCATTAGGTTCAGGCCGGAAAGCTCAGCGCGGCGCATTCGTTTGAAATGCCCGGACCCTCCCATGGCAAAGCGTGACTATTACGAAGTGCTTGGCGTCGCCAAGAACGCCAGCGACGACGACATCAAGAAGGCCTACCGCAAGCTGGCCATGAAGCACCACCCCGATCGCAACCAGGGCGATGGCGCCAAGGCGGCCGAGGAAAAATTCAAAGAGGCCAAAGAAGCCTACGAGATGCTCAGCAACCCGGAGAAGCGGGCTGCCTACGACCAGTACGGCCACGCGGGCGTCGATCCCAACGCCGGGGGCTTCCGCGGCGGCGCCGGTGCGGAGGGCTTCGGCGGCTTTGCCGAGGCATTTGGCGACATCTTCGGCGACATCTTCGGCGGCCAGGGCGGCGCCCGGCGCGGCGGCGGCCAGCAGGTCTACCGCGGCAGCGACCTGTCCTACGCCATGGAGATCACGCTCGAAGAAGCAGCGCGCGGCAAGGACACGCAGATCCGCATTCCCGCCTGGGAAAGCTGCGAAACCTGCAAGGGCTCGGGCGCCAAGCCCGGCACCAGCGCCAAGGCCTGCGGCTCCTGCGGCGGCTCAGGCACTGTGCACATGCGCCAGGGCTTTTTCTCGATCCAGCAGACCTGCCCGCATTGCCAC
>JAFALA010000075.1 GCA_019234815.1 Burkholderiaceae bacterium
GGCGACCAGCTGCTGGTCGACCTTGAGCATGGGCTCGCACTCGGCCCCGTTGACCAGGAAGATCTCGGCCGAGGCGGCGAGCTTGACGTGCGTGGGAAAGCCCGCGCCGCCGGCGCCGACCACGCCGGCCTCGCGGACCCGCTCGACGATGTGCTGCGCCGTGGGCTGTGCGCCGTCATTCTGGAACATTGCAGGGGAACTGACTTGCATGGTCATCACTTACTTGCGAGCACGACGCGGACGAGCTGCCGCTGCCGTCGCCTGCGGTTGTGTTTCCGTTTGCGGTTGTGTTTGAGGTTGCGGTGGCGGATTCGATGCCGCGCGTACATCGGGCGCCATCAGCCACAGCGAGTCGTCGGGACGGCCCTTGACCAGCGCCGCCACCAGGGCCTCATGGAGCCTGGCGACGGCGACGCCCGCCTCCACGGCGGCCTCGCAAGCGCCCAGATCGCCCTCGACGACGATGGTCATCAAGCCGGGGTCGACCTGCTGCTGCACGCGGATGCGCACGCCGGCGCTCTTGACCATCGCGTCGGCCGTCACGATGGCATGGGCCAGGCCGCGCACCTCGACGAAACCCAGCGATTTCAATGGACACGGATCTGAACGGTTTGACATGGCAAGCTCAATGCCGCACGGGCGTGCGTGAAATGTCCAGCGCCGCGCCCTGGAAGGCTTCGCAGGCCGCCGCGCAGGCCGCCTCGGCGCCGACCAGCAAGGCGCCGGCAAAATTGGTCGGAGACGGCGGCGAAAAATATTTGGCCAGCTGCACATGGGCCGCCTTGAGCGCCGCGTCCAGCCCGAACATGGCCTCCAGCGGCGGGGCGATCACATAGGCCAGGGCCGAACCTTGGGCGCAGCCGGCCAGGCCGGAGAGGTAGGAGCCGGTGCGCGCCACCACATGGGCCAGGTAGGCCGTACCGCGCTCGCGGTCGGCCCAGCGGAAACAAGGCCCGCCTTCGATGCTCGCGACCATGCGGTCCACGCCGGCGCGCACCTCGGAAGGATTCGGCCCCGCCAGCGCCACGATGACCTCGCCCGCCGTGGGCGACGAGCTGTGCCGCGAGCCCGCGTACAGCGAGCTGCCGACGCAGACCTCGACATCCGCGTGCTTGGTGGCCTCGTCGGCAGCGATGTAGGCCACGTCGTCGAAGTCGCAAGTGACCAGGCCCACGCTGTAGGCATGGTCGGGCAGGTTCCAGGCGCAGCGCAGCGCCGGGCTCACCGAGGCAATCACCCGGGCCGCGCAGACGCGGGCCTGGATGAAGTCGTCGCCGCGCGAGGGGTTGATGCGCGTCACTTGGCCTGCCCTCCGCTGCGCCCTTCGCGCAGGAATTTCTGGACCATCTCGACGATCACCGCGGCCGCCTCGACCGGCGGCGTGCCGCCGGCGTGGATGTTGGAGATGCAGATGCGGTCCGACTCCACCGTGCTCGCCACCCGCGGGCTGTAGACCATGTAGCAGCTCAGGCTTTCCGACTGCCCGAGACCCGGCCGCTCGCCGATCAGCAGAATGACGACCTTGGCGTCCAGCAGCTCGCCGATCTGGTCTTCCACCTTGACGCGGCCGTGCTTGACGAACAGCGGTGTGCCGAGCTTGAGGCCCTGCCGCTCAATGCCCTTGAGCAGCGGCGGGATGATCTCGTCGAAATTGACCACGACGGCATCGGTCGACAGGCCGTCCGACAAGATGAGCTGGACCTGCGGCTGGTTCACGCACTCGGCCCCCAGCTTGGCGATGCTGTCCATGCACAGGCGCCGGCCCAGGTCCGGGCGTGTCAGGTACTGGTCTTTCTCGACGATCTCCGTGCGCAGCTCCAGGAAGCCCGAGTTCTTCACCCAGTTGTCGGGAAAGTCCTTGAGCACTGTGTCCTTGGAGCGCGAGTGATCGGCCAGGAAACGGATGCTGGCCTCGGTGCGCGGCCGCGGCCCGGCCCGGCCCACGGCAATGCGCGCCGGAGTGTTCTTGAGCAGGTCCTCCAGCACCTCGGGGCGCTGCGCGCCGACCACGCCGACCTGGCGCCGGGCCGTGGGAAGGGTCAGGTCCGGCAAGGGCTCGTCCGCCGCGGCAGCCGGGGTCAGCGGCGGCGCCGGCTGGGGGGCTTCGCCGCTGCCCTGCTGGCCCAATTCCGCGAGGACGCTGCGGACGATGGTCTCGATGGCCGATGGATTCATGCGCCCTCCACGGGGAAGAAATGCGAGGCGTCGCCGGCCTTGCGCGTCAGGCGGCCGTCGCGCATCAGGCCCTGCGCCTCCAGCCAGATCTCGAACTCGCGCGCCGGGCGCAGGCCCAGGGTCTGGCGGATGGTGGCGATGTCGTGGAACGCGAGCGTCTGGTAGTTCAGCATCACGTCGTCGCCCATCGCGGCATTGATGATGAAGTTGCAGCCCGCGGCGGCCAGCAGCATGCCGAGGTTCTCGTTGCCGTTCTGGTCGGCCTCGGCGTGGTTGGTGTAGCAGCAGTCGCAGCCCATCGACAGGCCGTAGAGCTTGCCCATGAAATGGTCTTCCAGGCCGGCGCGGATGATCTGCCGGTCGTTGTAGAGGTACTCGGGCCCGATGAAACCGACCACGGTGTTGACCATGAAGGGGTCCCAGCGCGCCGCCAGCCCGTAGTTGCGCGCCTCCATGGTGGCCTGGTCGGCGCCGTGGTGGGCATTGGCCGACAGCGCCGAGCCCTGCCCCGTCTCGAAATACATCACGTGCGGCCCGGCCACGCGGTTGTGGTGACGCGCGACTTCGTAGGCTTCGTCGATCATCTCGACCGAAATGCCGAACTCGCGCAAGCCCTTTTCGCTGCCGCACAGGCTCTGGAAGATCAGGCCCGC
Source organism: Burkholderiaceae bacterium (assembly GCA_019234815.1). GTDB lineage: Bacteria > Pseudomonadota > Gammaproteobacteria > Burkholderiales > Burkholderiaceae_C > JAFALA01. The sequence continues at coordinate 2,829 of JAFALA010000075.1, forward strand.
CGGCGCGCCCTGGCGCACGGCCTCGACCTGCGTCGTGATGTGTGCCAGCACGCAGCTCTGGGTCGGAATGGCGTAGCGGTCGATGACGTCCTGCACCTCATGCAGCACGCGCTTGCACGACTCGACGTTGTCGCTGACGGGATTGACGCCGATCAGCGCATCCCCCGCCCCGTAGGACAGGCCCTCGAAGATCTGGGCGCGCACGGCACGCGGATCGTCGCGCGTGTCGTTGGGCTGCAGCCGGCTGCTGAAGGTGCCGGGCACGCCCAGCGTGGAATTGGCCCGCTTGATGACCGGGATGCGCTTGGCGCCGTAGATCAGGTCGGCGTTGGAGCACAGCTTGGAGACGGCGGCCACCATCTCGGCGGTCAGGCCCTTGCGCACGTAGTCGATGTCGGCGACGCTGGTCTCGTCGCACAGCAGCCACTCGCGGAACTCGCCGACCGTCCAGTTGCGGATCTTTTCATAGGCCGGCGCATGCACGGCGTCCTGGATCACGCGCGTGACCGAGTCCAGCTCATAGGGAACGACGGGGTTGTTGCGCAAATCAGCCAGGGTCATGGCAGCCAGCACCTGCTTGGCCGCGACGCGCTCCTTGCTGGATTCCGCGGCAATGCCGGCCAGCACGTCGCCCGAGCGCAGCGTGCCGGCCTTGGCCAGAACTTCCTTGACGTCTGCGAAGCGGTAGAACTCACCGAACAGGTGGACGGACAGTTTCATGGGGCTCCTACCCAGGGAAAGCCAGGGACTTGATGGTCAGCGGCACCACGGCCCCGCCGAACAATCCCCGGCCGATGTCGATGTAGTCGTACTCGCGCACCTGCACCTCGTCGATGACGGCGATCTCGCGTTCAGCCAGGCTCGCCGCGAGCTCCAGGCCCAGGCTCTTGCCGAAGTCCTGGCGGGCGATCACGATCAGCGGCCCCTGGCCGGGCATGCCGCTCGCGGCGACAAAACGCTGCACGGCCTCGGCGCACAGCAGCACGGATTTGTAGCTCAAGGGCAATTCGCCCGGCACGGCCAGCGCGAAACGGTCCCGCGCGGGCTCGAGGTCCTGCACGCGTGCGCTGTCGGCCCAGGCCTGCGCCAGGACTTGCGCGCTCGCGGGCTGGGGTTCGAGACAGTGCAGCACCGGCACGTTGCGCAGCGGCAGCGAATCGGAACGCAGCCAGATGGTGCTGCCCGACAAGGACACCGTATGGGCGCCCGCGCCGATCACGGTGGCGCGCAGGGTCTGGCGCGGCTCGCGCAGCGGCATGCCCGCCAGCGAGGCGTTGCGGCGCATGGCGTCGGCCAGCTGCGGGCCGATGTCGGCGAAAGCGCCTCCGCCGTCGCCGAGGTCGCAGCCGCGGTAAAAGCATTCACCGACGCCGCCCGACAGATAGACGGCGTCGAACGGCGCCAGCTCCTTCAAGGGCGGCGTCATCAGCAGGTCCTGCGCCAGCGGCGACACCCGGCCCTCCAGGATCTCGACCAGCAGCTCCGCCATGCGCCGGGCGATGGCCTGCACCTCGCTGCGGCTGGGGCCGGCGCTGGTCGAGCGGGCGCCGCGCAGCTCTTCGAGCACGCGGCGCGCGGGCTTGTGGAGGTGGCGCACCTGTTCGTCGCGCTCGAATTCGACCAGGTGGCCGCCGACGTTCAGGCAGGCGGTATCGAGCAGCTGGCCGTTGCGGAACACGGCAAAGTTGGACGTGCCGCCGCCGATGTCGATGTTGACCACGCGCATCGCGCCGCTGCGGGATGCCTCCATCGCGCCCGAGCCATGGCCGGCGATCACCGACTCCAGATGCGGGCCGGCGGTGGCGACGACGAAGTCGCCCAGCAGGTCGGCCATGCCGAGCACGGTCTCGCGGGCATTGGCCGCCTTGGAGGTCTCGCCGGTGATGATGATTGCGCCGCTCTCGACCTCGGCCCGGCTCAGGCCCGCCGCCGCGTACTGCGCGTGGATGAAGGCCAGCAGCTCGTCGCCATGGATGCTGCCCTCGAAATCGACCGGCGTGGGCACGATGGGGCTCAGGAAGATCACTTCGCGTTCGGTGATCTCATAGCGCGGCACCTCGGAGGGGCCGGCAGCATTCATCAGCGCCAGGCGCGAGAAGATGACCTGGGTGGTCGTCGTCCCGATGTCGATGCCGACGCTGTGAATGATGCGCGCGCTCATGCTGCCCGGACCTTCAGATGATGCGGAAGTTGTCGACCAGCACGCAGCGGCGCAGGCGCACGAAGGTCGCGGCCGAACTCACGCCTTCGCCGGTGGGCGTCGAGATGGTCATCGAGGTCCAGCCCTCGCCGCCGAAGCCCAGCCCCGCCAGGCAAGGGCCGTTCTTCACAAAGATGCTGGTGTTGATCTCGTTGGCCATGCGGTCCAGGTTGTCGAGATTGCGCGAGTGCATGGCCGCCGTGTGCCGGCAGCCGCCTTCCAGCGCCACGGCGATGTCGATCGCGTGGTCGGCGTTGTCGGCGCGTATCACCGGCAGCACGGGCATCATCAGCTCGGTCACTGCGAACGGATGGTCGGCGGGCGTCTCGACGAACAGCAGGCGCGTGTCGGCCGGCACCGACAGGCCGATCGCCGAGGCGATGCGCGCGGCGTCCCGGCCCACCCATTTGCGGCTGACCGTGCCCTTGCCGTCCGGGCCCACCGCGGTCAGCAGGTGCTCCTGCAGCTGGCGCGCCTGGTCGAGCGTGATCTCGACGGCCTTGTGGCGCGCCATCTCGGCCTTGAGCTGGTCGCAGATGCTGCTGACTGCCACGACCTCCTTCTCGTCGGCGCAGATGATGTTGTTGTCGAACGAGGCGCCCCAGACGATGTCGCGCGCGGCGCGCGGGATGTCGGCGGTCTCATCGACCACCACGGGCGGATTGCCCGCGCCCGCGGCGATCAGGCGCTTGTCGGTGTGCTTGCGGGCCTCGTGCACCACGGCCTCGCCGCCCGTCACCACCAGCAGGTTGATGCCGGGATAGCGGAACAGTTTCTGCGCCGTTTCGATGGTGGGCTCGGCCACGGTGGTGAGCAGGTTGTCCGGGCCGCCGGCCTGGACGATGGCCTCGTTGAGCACGCTCACGGTGCGCTGCGACACCTTCTTGGCAGCCGGGTGCGGCGCGAACACGACGGCATTGCCGGCGGCCACCATGCTGATGGCATTGTTGATGACGGTGGCGGCCGGATTGGTCGACGGCGTCACCGAGGCGATGACGCCCCAGGCGGCGTTCTCGATCAGGGTCAGGCCGTGGTCGCCGCTGAGCGCGCGCGGGCTCAGGCATTCGACGCCCGGCGTCAGGCGCGCCTGCGATACGTTCTTGATGAACTTGTCCTCGACCCGGCCCATGCCGGTCTCCTCGACCGCCGCCACGGCGAGTTCGCGGGCAAAGGCCTCTCCGGCGCGGCGCATGGCCGCGATGGCGTTGATGCGGTCCGACACCTTGCGGATGCTGCGGCGCGCCCGGTCGGCCTCGGCCACGGCGTCGTCCAGGCTGGCGAATACGCCAGGGGCCGACTTGGCAGGCGTTTGGCGCGCGGGGGCAGCGGCCGCCCGTTGTGGTGAGGCCGACACGGCCCCCGAGGCCGTCTCGCGCAGCACGGCGCGGACGATCCTCTCAATCTCTTGTGCTTGGATGTCCAAGTGGGCTCTCCTGGCAGGATGAGGAATCAGGACTGACGCAGAACCGCCCTGGCGGCGTTAGGCCGGCTTGCCATGGCGGCCCTGCGTGAGTTCAGGGGAAAACAGGGAACAGGGATCACTTGCGGAAGACTTCCTGGCGGCCCAGCGTGACCAGGTCGACGATGCCGACGATGGCCAGGTCGAGCGGGCCCTCGCCCGCCGCGATGCGGCGCGCCGAACTGCCTTCGACCACCAGCACGGTTTCACCCAGGCCTGCGCCCATGGGATCGGCCGCGACGCCGAGCGTGCCGCTGGGCTGGCATGCGGCATCCAGCATCTCGACGACAAGCAGGGGCAGGCCCTCGATGCCTTCGACCTTCACCGTGGACACGACCTGTCCCTTCACGACTGCGAGCTTCATCGCACCTCCACGCCCCTATGCGGTGGTCTTGCCTTTGCCTTGGCTGTGCCGGCCGGCGCCGCGCGGCGCCAGTCAGCACGGTAGGCTCAGTCCTTGATGCCGCCGTCGAGCATGCGGATCGGGAAGATCGCTTCCAGATCGCCGTGCGGGCGCGGAATGACATGGGCCGAGACCAGCTCGCCGAGTCGCTTGGCGGCTTCGGCGCCGGCGTCGACGGCCGCCTTGCAGGCCGCCACGTCGCCGCGCACCATCGAGGTCACGAGGCCGCCGCCGATCTGCTTGTAGCCGACCAGCTGGACCCGCGCGGCCTTGACCATCGCGTCGGAGGCTTCGACCAAGGCGACGAGGCCCTTCGTTTCAATCAATCCCAGTGCTTCCATGAGCTTCTCCTTCGTGTTGTACGGAGGCGGCGAATCCGCGTTCCGCGTGAATGGCGTGTATGACGACGCCTTACTGCTTGCCCAGGCCTCCGTAGGCCATCTTCATGGCGAGGAGCGCGACCTCGACCATGTCCTTCGCGCTGCATCCACGGGAGAGGTCGTGCATGGCACCACCCAGCCCCTGGATCAACGGGCCGAGCGCCGCGTAGCGACCCATGCGTTCGGCGATCTTGTAGCCAATGTTTCCGGCCGCGAGCGTCGGGAAGACGAACACATTGGCCTGTCCGTTCAGCTCGCCGCTGGGAGCCTTGCGTGCCGCGATCTCGGGCACGAAGGCGGCGTCGAACTGCAGTTCGCCTTCGACCGTCAGCCCGGGCGCGCGCGACTTGACCAGCTTGACCGCCTGGCCGACCAGATCCACTGCCGGGTGCTGCACGCTGCCGCGCGTGGAGAACGAGAGCATCGCCACCTTGGCCTTCTCGCCCGTCGCGTTCTCGAAGCTGGCCGCCGACGAGAGCGCAATGTCGGCGAGCTGTCCGACCGTCGGCTCGGGGACCACCGAACAATCGGCAAAGCCGAGCACCCGCCCGTCGTCGGAGGGCGGGATCATGAAGAAGATGCTGGACACCGTCTTGATGCCCTGGGCCGGTCCGATCACGCGCAGCGCCGACTTGAGCACATTGGCGGTGGACGACAGGTTGCCGGCCACGCAGCTGTCGGCATCGCCGGCGCGAACCATCATGGCGCCCAGGTACAGCGGATCGAGCAACATCTGCCGCGCCTGCACGCGGTCGACCCCCTTGGCCGACAGGCGCTCATGCAGCAGCTCCGCATAGCTGTCCATCTGCTTGTATGAAGCAGGGTCGACGATCTCCACGTGGTCGAGCACGATGCCGGCCGACAGCGCCATCGCGCGCAGGCGGTGTTCGTCGCCCACCAGGACCGGCCGCATGGCCCGCAGCCGGACCAGTTCGCTGGCGGCGTTCAGGGCGCGCTCGTCGACCGCGTCGGGAAACACCACCTTGCGCGGCTGCAGGCGGCACCACTGCAGCGCCGCGCCGACGAGATTCGACGACGAGTCAGGCGCGGCCACGGCGCTCTGCAGCGAAGGCTTGACGGATTCAAGATAGGCGTTCACGGCGGCAAGGCTCTCCGTAGCGGTTGATGGGGAATCCGAATGGATCGGCGCGTCCGGGTTCGACGCGCCGCCCTCGAGTGCAAGGGTTCGGGTGATGATGCGATCCAGCTGCTCGTCGGTGACGCTGCCCGGCGGAATGCGCGCCAGGATTTGCTGGCGCACGGCGTCCATGGCCTGCGCATCGCCACCCGCCGGCGAAGCCGAGCACGGCGCGCAAGCCGGGCGGGGTTCAACTTTTTCCTCAGGCGCGGCACTCTGGGCAGCGGCGTCCAAGGCGATGCCCAGGCGCAAGGCCACCGACCGGGCCTCCGCCGTCACGATCACGCTGCGCGGATCGGCGGGCAGGCGCGACTGCCCCGCGGCATGCGCGGCCTTGACGACGTTGGCGGATATCAAGCTCTTCATGATTGGGTCTCACGCACATTCGTGGTTGACGGCAGCAACTCGCTGCGCAAGCGGCGGATGCTGTCGGGATCGGCCTGCGAGACGCGAAAGATCTGGCCGTCGAAGCCGTTGCGGCGCAGCAGCCGCTCGGCACGGTCGGCATCGCAGTCGGGCAAGTCGGTCTTGGTGATCACCGCGACGACCCGCTTGCCCCGGTAGACGCTCAGCAAGCCAGGGGGCATGCGGAAATTCGCCTCCGTGCCGTCATGCACGTACACCAGGGTGCCCACGTCGGCGGTGGTCTGGATCAAGGCGGTGTACATGCGCGGATGGCTGAAGAATTCGCCGGGCGTGTCCACCCCCCGATCGCCTTCGAACACCACGGCCTGGGTCTTGCGCGCCGGCTCGTCCTTGTCGAACAGCGCCTGGAACAGGCTGCTCTTGCCGGCGCCGACGCAGCCCACCAGGACGAATGCATTGGAACGATCCATGGCCGTGCCGTGCCTCAGGTGACCGTCATGCGGCAGACCGAAAAACCCAGCTGCGAGCCGAGCACCGACAGGACCTGGCGCAGGGCCTCCTCGACGGCGCCCGTCGAGCCGTGCACGACCAGGGCGCCTGTGAAGCGGTCCAGGAAGCCAATCTGCACTTCCGCGGCCTTGGTCGCGATGTCGCCGGCCACCATGGCTGTCTCGCCCGGCGTCAGGGTCAGGATGCCGATGGACTTGGCGCCGGGCACGCCGATCTTGGCGCTGAGGTCGGGATCGGGATGCGAGATCCGATGCGCCAACGTCACCTGCTTGCCTGGCACGAACTCCTGGATGATGCGCTCCATCACCTGGCCCGGTTCACTCTCGTAAGTTGCCACTTGTCGTCACCTTCTAGCGTCAAATCTGTTCGGGCGCCACGGCGGGGCCGGCCGGGAGCTGGATCGCGGCCTCCCCCATGGCTTCGCGCTGCGAGCGGGTCAGGTGGAAATACACCAGGCCCAGCCCCATGACGGCCACGTACAGGCCCGTCACGGCCAGGTTGAACCAGGCGAGCGCGGCCAGGCAGACCGCCGCCCCGACCAGCGCGAAGGCCGGCAGCACGGGATAGAAAGGCGTGCGGTAGCTGCGATGCAGCCCGGGCTGCGTGCGGCGCAGGCGGAACAGCGCCGCCATGCTGATGATGTACATGGTGATCGCGCCCAGCGTGCTCATGGTCACGATGGTGGCCGTCAGCGACTGCCCGCCGATGGAAACCAGCTCGTCGCTGTAAATCGCGGCGATCCCGACCGCGCCGGACGCAAACACGGCGCGATGCGGCGTGCGAAAGCGCGGATGCACCTTGGCGAACCAGGGCCACACATAGCCCGCGCGCGCCAGGGCAAAGAGCTGGCGCGAGCAGCCCAGGATCAAGGCATGGAAGGACGCGACCAATCCGAAGAGGCCCAGCGCCACCAGCATGTGCAGCCAGCCGCTGCGCTCGCCGACGATGCGCTTCATCGCCTGCGGCAGCGGATCGTTGATGTTGGCCAGCGTCGTCCAGTCGCCGGCCGCGCCGGCAAACAGCATCACGCCGATGGCCAGCGCCACCAGGGTCAGGATGCCGGCGATGTAGGCCAGCGGAATCGACCGGCGCGGATTCTTGACCTCCTCGGCGGCCATGGCCACGCCCTCGATGCCCAGGAAGAACCAGATGGCGAACGGGATGGCCGCGAACATGCCGGGAACGGACGCGATGCTGAACGCATCCTGGCCCGACCAGCCGCCCTTGAGGAAATTGCCGACGGCAAAGCCCGGCGACACCACGCCCATGAACACCAGCAGTTCGAAGATGGCCAGCAGGGTCACCACCAACTCGAAGCTGGCGGCGATTTCCACGCCGATCACGTTGAGCGCCATGAAGACGATGTAGGCGCCGGTGGCCGCGAGCTTGGGGTCCAGGCCTGGAAACTGGACATTCAGGTAGGCGCCGATCGCCAGCGAAATGGCTGGCGGGGCGAAAGCGAATTCAACCAATGTGGCGATGCCGCTGACATAGCCGCCCAAAGGACCAAAGGCCTCGCGTGCATAGGCGAACGGGCCGCCCGCATGCGGAATGGCCGTGGACAATTCCGTGAAGCTGAAAATGAAGGCGGTGTACATGGCAGCCACCAGCACCGAGGTGACGACAAAGCCCAGCGTGCCCGCCTGCGCCCAGCCAAAGCTCCAGCCGAAGTAGTCGCCTGAGATCACCAACCCCACGGCAATGCCCCACAGGCGCAGGCTGCCCAAAGATGGACGCAGCTCCGCGTGCTGGCCGTCGACGCTTGGATTGCTCATCAATGTCTCCTTTGAATTGGCGCCAGGCGCTTGGCCTTGACGACTTGTTGACGCTATTTTTGTGTCCCGGGGTGATCGGGAGCTATCTAGATTCGGCAAGTGAAACCGCCCGACAACCCCAGGAATTCCCCACCCGTTTTGCGCCGGAAAATGCCGGGAAATGCGCGCTGCTGCATCCAGGCATCCAGGCATCCAGATTTCCCGCCGCTCCCAAGGATCTGCAGGCGTGACGCAACCCGGGCCCTCACGCATGCTTGCGAGCCGGGCCTTTGCGGCGGGTGGAGTTGGAATGAGGCGGAGAGGTGGAGAGGCGGCGGGGCGACGGCTCGCGCCGGAGCGAACCGAAAGGCGGGACCGCAGAGCCCCGCTCTTTCTGCTCAGTTGGCGTGATAACGCTTGTGCGTCTCGGACGGAAGCTCCCCGAACATGGTTCGGAAATGCTTGGAGAAATAGCCGAAATGCCAGAAGCCCCAGTGCACGGCCGCGTCCGTCACCGTGGTCGCCGTGCGCAGCATTCGCTTGGCACGCGACAAGCGGATCGACAGCATGAAATCCAGCGGACCTATGCCCAGGATGTCCTGGAAGCAATACTGCAAGGTGCGGCGGCTGACCCCGACGGCCTCGCACACCTCGGCGATGCTGGTGCGCCGATCGGGCTGCGAAAGCACGAAGTCCTGCGCGTCCATCACGATCTTCCAGCGGCGCTGCACGCTCTGGACGCGCTCGCAGGAGGTCGAACAGGTCACCAGCAATTGCGCCAGATTGCTGATCACGCTTTCGCGCAGCAACTGCCGCATGCCAGGGTTCTCGAGTCCGCCCTGCGCTCCGCCGGCCACCTCCAGCGCGTGATGCACGTATTTACGCATGGCCTCCAGCGCCCAGGGGTCGCACGAGGCCCAATGCGGATGACTCAGCTTGGCGACGACCGATTCCCACTCTTCCTCGGTGAGCTGGCTGACCAGCTCGCTGCGGGGCACGCAAACCCCGCTCATCACCAGTCCGGGCGGCGAGAAGAACTCGAAGCCGTTGTCGCCGGAAAACAGGTGGACGCCCTGGTCGCTGACCCGGGAGCCGCAAAACACCGCGCCGCCCGGCAATTCGACCGGAACGCCCAGCGCGACCAGATCGTCGGCGAGCGCGCCGCATTGCAGCAAGGCACGATTGGTCGATTCGACGAAAAGACTGACCCCCGACAAGCCGATCCGCTGCATATGGCCGAAGAACTTGCCGGCCGAAATCTGCGCGTAATCCTGATTCCAGCCCTCAAGCTGGGCGGCCTGCTCGTCAACGTCGTCGCTTTCGGTCTCGATGACGGACAGATCCTGCGCCAGGCATTGCGGCGACGGGAATGCCTTGACAGCAGCCATGCGCCGGCTCTCGAACGGGGACAAGTTGACGTGTGACTTCATGACCGATCCAGACTTCGTTTGATCGACACCCGTCCGCTCTTGCTGGAGGTGGAGCCCGGGCGCCTGCTCTCCGACCATTCAGACTACATTGTGGTCACTGGATTGACATATGTGCATGCTAGTCTTCCCTGACAGAGTCAGGTGCGCCTGCCTCCGCAAAAGAAGGACGAGCCAGGGCTTGCCCGGCCCGTCTCGCCAGTGATCAGCGTTCGCTGCGCTGCCGCAGCGCCTCCGACGAGTAGTAGCTGTCGGCGAAGATCACGTTGCTGCCGGGTTCTGCGAACCATTCGATGTCCTTGCCCTGACCGGTGATACCGCCGTCGTGGACATAGCGGCCGTTGCTCAGGTTGTAATTGACGAAGGCCGGCTGGTCGCAGGCGCCGCCCAGTTCCCACACGGGCAGCGTGAACCCTTCACGCACCTTCCAGAGCTTGCCCTGGCCGTCGTAGTCCTCGCCCATGAAGGCATTCCAGCTGTCCTGGTCCAGGTACAGCACGCGACGCTCGGAAATGTGGCGCTGCCCTTTCTTCACCGTGCCCTCGACCTCGAGCGCCTCGTGCACCTCGTAGCGCCGATTGGCGGCATTGATGAAGTCGTCCTTCATGACGTTGTGATACGGCGTGTCGAAGCGATACATGCCGAACACGTTGTAAGGCGCAATGATCTTCTTGTGCCCGACGATCTTCCAGTCGTAGCGATCGATGGTCGCGTAGAACATGTAGATGTCGTCCTGGGTGTAGTTGTTCTCGAAGCCGATCTGCGGCGTGTCGTAGTTGTAGGCGGGCAGGCGGCGAACGCGGCGCTGGCCGGGGAAGTAGTAATAAGTTTCGACGACCTGCTTCGAGAAGTGGTACAGCTGGTTCGCGCCCTGGCCGGCAAATGCGGTCGGCTCCGTGTAGCCGTAATAGATGTAGAAATACTTGTCGTTGACGGAGTCCGGCGAGTTCACGCCCTTCTTGCCCCAGGGGTAGTACATGGTCCAGGGCTCTTCAACCGGCTCGATCCAGGCCTTGCTGCCCGGCGCCGGCGAGGCGGCCGTCACCACGCGCGGGTAGACATAGCCCACGCCGCGATAGTGCGTCAGGTAATTCCACATCGCCTGCTGGCCGTTCTTGGGCTCGGGGAACGGCGTGCCCGGCAGGTCGGCCGTCACCAAGTAGTCGCCGGTTTCGCCCTCGTTGAGCTTGGCCTTGGTCCGGTTGGACTCGGTGTTCTTCTTGACGAAATCGGGCAAGCCGCAGTCGCGGTGCGTCGGGTATACGTTCATGGTGTAGCCGGGCTTTTGCTTGAACATTTCCAGCTCGCCGGGCGTCAGCAGGTCCGCGTGTTCCTTGACGTTGTCCTTGGTGATCGTGTAGAGCGGCTTCTCGTCCTTGTACTTGAAGAAGTCCTCCCGCACCTTGCCATACTTCCAACCCGGCAGCGGCTGGCTCGAGCCCTCGAAGGCCGCCTGGTCCGCTGCAAAGCCCGTCACGACGACGCTCGCGAGCGCCATGGCCGCAACGGCCTTGGCAATGGTTTTTTCCTGCAGATTGCTCATGATTTCAGTCTCCACAATTCATCGGGTCCCACGGCCCAAATGCACAAAACCTTCAAGAAGACGCCGGGCCGCTCCCAAGCCTTCTTGACGCCCATGCCGGGCGCTCACATCCCGTTGTCCTTGCTCAAGGTCACGATCCCGGACTTGGCGCTGAACACCCATTGGCCGTTGCCCGCCAAGGCCATCGAAGTCAGCGTGGTCCGGTCGCCGACCTGGCGTGCGGAGAACTTGGCGTCGTGAGGCTTGCCTTGCACGACCAGGCCGTCGAGCCCCACGCCCAGCACATTCCCGTTGGCCTCGGCCAACCGCGTGATGGAGAGCTGGGTGCCGGTCGGCACGGCGCTCCACGAGGTGCCGTCGTCGGTGCTCCGGTACAGGTTGCCGCGCAGTCCGCCGACCAGCACCGTGCCGTCCTGCGTCACCATGCCGGTCCAGAAGGAGCCCGCATAGCCGGTCGACAGATAGGTCCAACTCTGCCCGCCATCGGTCGAATGCAGCACGTAGCCCTGCTCGGCCGCCACGAAGAGTCCGTTGCCCTTGTCCAGGAAGACGTGGTAGAGATTCTTGTCGGCCTTGCTGGCACCCGGAGGCGGATTGATCTTGACCGCCGTCCAGTTCCTGCCCGCGTCCGTGGTGTGCAGCACCAGCGACCACAGGCCGACCGCCCAGCCTTCGCTGGCGTCGCGAAACGCCACCGAGAACAACGGCTGGTCGACCGAGGTGTCGACGCGCTGCCGCACCCAGGTCTCGCCGCCGTCGCTGGTGGCAAGAATCAGCCCGAGGTGCCCGACGGCCCAGCCATGCTGAGCGTCCACGAAGGTCACGGCGTTGAGCATGCCGTCTGCGGGCACCGTTCGAGCCTGGCGGAAGGTCTTGCCGTCGTCGTCCGACAGCACGATCACGCCCATTTCGCCGACCGCCACCAGACGCTTGCCCGCACGGGCGACGTCGAGCAGCACCAGCTTGTCCGGCGTCTTCCAGTGCACGGCCGGCAGTACCTTGAGCGGCTGCCCCACGGCCGGCTCCTGGGCGGCCGCGCATTGCGCCAGGGCCCATCCGATCCCCAGCGCCAGCGCCGAAACCCGCATGCGATGCAACATCTTCATTCTTGTCGTCCTTTCAATGGGCCAGCGCGGAAGCCTGGACAGGCGAGCGGCGCGGCACCAGCCGCTCCAGCACCACGGCCAGCGCCGGCAGCACCGTCATGGCCATCACCAGGTTGACCAGGAACATGAAGGCCAGCAGCGCGCCCATGTCGGCCTGGAACTTGAGCTGCGAGAAGCTCCAGGTGGCCACGCCGATCGCCAGCGTGATGGCCGTGAAGATCGTGGCGATGCCCACATCCAGGATGGAGCGCTCCACCGCCTCCACGATCGGAACCTCGTGCGACAGATGCAGCTGCAGGCGGTTGTAGATGTAGAACGCGTAGTCCACGCCGATGCCGACGGCCAGCACCATCACCGGCAAGGTCGACACCGTCAGGCCGATGTGGAATTCCTTCATGAACCAATAACCGATGAACGTAGCGACCGTCAAAGGCACGCAGCAGCTGATGATGGCGCGGATGTCCCGGTAGGCGATGAACACCAGCACGACGATGGCCAGGTACACATACAGCATCATGGGCAATTCGCTGCGTTCGACCTCGTCGTTGATCGCCGCCAGCACGCCCGCATTGCCGGCCGCCAATCGAATGGCAATGCCTTCCCGGTGGTAGTTGTTGCGGAACTCCTTGACCGCATTGATCACCGTGTTGATGGTGGTCGCCTTGTGGTCGGCCAGGTACATGTGCGTGGCCGTCATCGTCGTGCCCTTGTTGACGTAGCCCTTGATGCGCCCGATCTCGGCGGTCAGCCCCGCGTAGTTGTACGAGTCCGCGGGCACCGTGAACATCTTGGGGTTGCCCTCGTTGTAGCCCTCGTTGTAGGTGCGCAGCATGCCCGGGTACGACGCCACCGAGGTCACGCCGGGAACGTTCTTCATCCAGTTGGCGAACTGGTTCTCATACTGCCCGACATTGGGATCCTGCGAGGCGTCGGCCTGGGTCTCGAACACCACCGACAGCCAGTCAAGTCCGGTGTCGTAGCTGTTGGCGATATCGACCGCATCGCGATTGAAGCGCGACGACTCGCGCAGTTCGGGCACGCCCGGCTGCAGCGTGCCGATGACCCGGTCCCGGCTCTGCCAGACCGACACGCCGAACACGAGGACGGCGACGCCAACAGTCAGCGCCGCGTTGCGCGGCTCGGCCACACGCGACAGTGACTTCAGCCACTTCGTGCGGACCTCACGCTTGTTGGCGGCCTTTTCGGCATAGCTCGGGTCGAAATGGCAGAACGAGGCCGCAAGCGGCAGCATGACCAGGTTGGTCACGATCTTGAACATCACGCCCAGCGACGCCGTCATGGCCAGTTCGCGCACCATGGGAATCGGAATCAGCAGCAAGGTCACGAAAGACACCAGGGCCGTCACCAGAGCCAGCGAGCCCGGCACCAGCAGGCCTGAGAAGCTGGCGCGCGCCGCCTCCATCGACGTGCGCCCGTGCGAGAGCTCGCGCACGATCGAATTGATCTGCTGCACGCCATGCGACACGCCGATCGAGAACACCAGGAACGGCACCAGCACCCCGAGCGGGTCCAGGCTGAAACCGAGCAGGCGCAGCGCGCCGAACTGCCAGATCAGCGAGGTCAGGGAGCACAGCACCACCAGCGCCGTGAAGCGGACCGAGTGGCAGTACCAGAACACCGCCAGGCAGGTCAGCGCCAGCGCGATGGCGCAGAAGAACAGCACGCCCTTGGCGCCTTCGGCGATGTCGCCGATCTGCTTGGCGAAGCCGACGATCTCGATCTGGAAGTCCGCGTCTTCAAAAGGCTTGCGGATCTTCTCTTCCAGGATGCGGTTGAAGGCGATGTAGTCGAGCTTGTCGCCGTTGGCATCGCGCTCATCCAGGTCGGCCGTGATCATGGCGCTGGAGTCGTCGCGCGACACCAGTGTGCCGATGTAGCCGCCGCGGACCGTGGCCTGCCGGATGGCTGCCACGTCCTGATCGCTCAAGGCCTCGGACGAGATCGTGCCCGGCACCAGCGGATCGGCCCGGAAACCCTCCTCGGTGATTTCATTCACGTAGGAGTTGGGCGTCCACAGCGACTGCACGCCGAGCCGGTCGACGTTGGGAAGAAACCGGACTTCGCGCGTCACGTTGTACAGGCGCAGCAGGCCCTTCACGGTCCAGATCGACCCCTTGCGCGCCTTCACGACCACCGTGACGCGGTTGGCGCCGAACAGGTCCTTCTTGTATTGGTTGTAGGTTTCCGAGTACTCGTGCCCGACTGGAATCTGCTTGTCGAATCCAGCCTCCATGTGCAGTTGCACGGCGAACCAGGCCATGATGCAGGTGATCCCCAACAGGACCACCAAGGTCGCGGCGCGGTTGCGAAAGAGAAATTTCTCGATTCGCCACACCGTGCCGCCGTACTTTTCAGTTGCTGCCACTTCTTCCTCCAACCGTCAAATGTCCAGGCCTGATCGCCTCATCGCGACGGGGGCTGCGCAGGCCCGCCGTCGATGTCGCTGCATGGGGCCCGCTCAGAAGTTGTAAGTCACGAACGCGCCGATGTTGTCGCGATCGCCATAAGGCTGCGACACGGGATTGCCGCCCAGGTAGCGCGTGTAATTGAGGCCCGCCTGCCAGACCGTGGGGTTCTGGTTGAAATAAACATAGAAGTTGATGGACTTGGCGCTCTGCATGAACTGCCCCAGCGAATTCGGCGTGTAGCCGCTGACCGAATCGAACAGGGTCATGCCGGGATTGACCTGCCAGCCGGGCAGCACGTTGCCGTCGTAGGTCCAGTTGAAGTCCAGGGTGAATCCGCCCGAGTTGCGCGTGCCGATGGACGCGGCCGTCTGGTACGGCGTGCCGGCGGTCGGGCCCTGCAGCCAGGCCCCGTAGCCGGCAGCCAGGCCCTGCACGACCTGCTGTCCGCCCTGCACGCTCTTGATCACGCCGTTGTCGGTCACGTCGGGATACCGGACCATCGTGCCTTCAAAGGTCAGCACCGCAAAATTGGCCTTGATGGCATTCAGGAAGGGATAGTCGCTGGGCTGCATGTTCAGCTGCGCGACCAGGTCGAACTGCCACTTCTTCATGTCTTTCCAGTTCTGGCACGAACCGGACGAGGCATTGTTGGCGTCCAGCACCGCGCCGGTGCCCAGGTAGCAGCCGGTCAGGGACACCGCGTCATGCGGGCGGAACGAGGTCTCGAATCCCACCGACCAGTCGGCCACCGGCGCATTGGCGCTGAAGCCGTAGAGCTGGCGATTGGCGAGGTAGCGGAAATAGCTCGTGCCCGACGTCGCGTCATAGCCGCTGACCGGCATCTTGTCGTGGTAGTTCTCGTAATAGAGCGCGTAGTCCACCGTGCTGCCCGAGGGTTTCCAGTGCACCTTGAGGCCGCCTTGCCCTGATTGCGAAGGCTTTTGGTCCGGGCCGTAGTTGCTGACCAGCGCCGTCGGGTCGCCGGGATAGGTCGACAAATTCGGATTGCTGGCCAGCGTGTAGGCCGGAATGGCGCCCGCGCCCAGTTGGTTGGAGGTGGACCAGAAGGTCCCGACGGCCGGGTACAGGTCGTGATTCCAGCCCTGCTGGAGGTAGGCTTCCATGTCGAAGCCATGCCCAAGGCCCTGCGCCAGGCTGATCATCGGCGCCGGGAGCACAGCCTCCTTGATCTGCACCCCCGGCGTCAACAGCTTCTGCAGGTCAAACGAGTTGGAGGCGTTGATGCCGCCCACCGCGAAATAGCTTTCGCCCCAGTTCAGCACCTGGTTGCCCACGCGCACGTGTCCGCTCTCGCCGCCCGAGGACCAGCTCTTGCTGACCCAGAGATCCAGCATTTGCCAGTTGGGTGCGACGCGGGCGAGCGCAGACGGCGAAAGGCGTGTCTCGTCGGTGCGAGTCGCCATCTCATCGTAGAACACGCTGCCGCGCGCCATGGCCTTCCAGTCGTTGGGCATGGTCAGCAGCACTTCCGACGTCAGCTTGCCATAGCCGCTGTACAGCTGTCCGCTGTTGTAATTGCGGTCGCCCAGCGAGCCGTTGCCCCATTGGGCGGTGTTGCCGCCGCTGGCGCAGCCGTCGGAGCCAGGGGCGCCGCCCGACAGGGCGCAGCTTGCGCCTTCGGTGCGCATCCCCAGCCCGAAAATCACCTGGCTGTCCCATGCGACCCGCGTGTCCCCAACGCTGAAATTGAATGCCGAGGCGTTGCCCCAGCAGCCGGCCGCCAGCATGGCCGCGACCAGGCTCTTCACTCGCCGTTCGTTCATGTTCTTGCTCCGCCTTTCGATTGATCCCCAGGCCGACCCGGCCTGCATGGAGGTGACGCGTCTATGCACGATTGCCAAAAGTGATCCTCACGTCTGGCACGAATGATCGGTACGGGACCTGGGGCTTACTATCCAGATTCGGCAATCACATGCTGCCCCCTGGTTTTCACTGAGCGGGCGTGTTGCCATTGGCACGACAACCGGCACGACAACCCGTCATCGAAAGGCGTTGGCCATGAAAACGCTCCACCTCCTGCGTCACGCCAAATCGAGCAACGATGATCCGGGGCTGCCTGACCGCGAACGGCCGCTGGCCGCTCGCGGCGAACGCGACGCGGCTGCCATGGGCCGGCGCTGGTCGCGCCGGCTCGGCAAGCTGGATTTGATCGTCGCCAGCCCCGCCTTGCGGGCGCTCTCCACGGCCAGGATCGTTGCTGAGGGGCTGGGAGACAAGGGCGCGGAGATCGTGGTCGACGAGCGGCTCTACGCCGCCGCCACGGAAACCCTGCTGGCTGTGGTCGAGGCGCTCGACGACAAGCTGGAATGCGTGATGCTGGTGGGCCACAACCCCGAATTCACGGCGCTGGCCCACCGCTTCGACGCCGGCATCGCGGAGCTACGGACCTGCGCGCTCGCCAGCTTCGAATTCGGAAGCGACACATGGTCGGGCATAGTCCGGATCCAGCCCGCACGCACGGCGCTGGATTTGCCGAAGTCATGACGGCAGCTCAGTGCTGCTCCGCCTCCGCCAGTTCGGGGGCATACAAGGCCGCGACCTGGGCGGCCATGACCTGCGGCTGCGAGTCCTGCAGATTGGTCAGCACCAGGACCGTCAAATGCTTCTCGGGCACGGAAAAGCGCCAGGTCGCCGCGCCGCCGCCGTAATTGACCGTCTGGAAGGGGCCAAATGGCACCGTCAGGAAACCGAGGCCGAATTCGCCTGGCTGGCCGGACTTGAGCCGGTACGGCGTCGTCATTTCGGTCAAGCTGCCTGCATTGAGCAGCTTGCCTTGGGCCAGGCTCAACTCCCAATTGACCAGGTCGTGGAGCGAGGCATTCAACTGCCCGGCCGGCTTCAGGTACTCGGGCATGTATTTCGAGCCATAGCGTTGGATGCCGCTCTTGGACAGGACCGGCCGGCCCTGCCCGTCGCGCAACAGCTTGCTGTGGTCCGGGGTGATGTCCAGGGCCGTGTACAGCTCGCTGCGTCCGGGGATGATCGCCCAGCCGTCGCCAAAACGAGCGTTCTGGAGCTGGGCCGGCTTGAACACGCGCTCCTGCATGAACTGCTCGTAGGGCACGCCTGACAGCTTCTCGATGACCATGCCGAGCAGGGTGAATCCGGTCTGGTTGTAGACCGCCTGTTCTCCGGCCGGACTCAGCGGCTTGGTCGCCAGGATCTTGAACAGCTCGTCGCGGTCGCCGGCCACCGGCGTCAGGTTGATGTCGTCGCTGACGTTGTCCGGCAGCCCCGAGGTATGCGAGAGGCAATGGCGCACCGTGACATGCGCCCATTGGGGCGGCAATTGCGGCAGGATCTTGATCACAGGCTCGTCCAGCGACAGCTTGCCGTCCTGCACCAGCACCATGATGGCCGCCGTCGTGAACACCTTGGTCATGGAGGCGAGCGAAAACGAGGTGTCCGCCGTGAGCGGAACATTCAACTCCAGACTGGCCAGCCCATACACGCCCTCCTTGACCAGCTGACCGTCCCGAAGCACGGCCACCGCCATGCCCGGAATCTTCTTGCTCGCCATCTGAGTGTGCACATAATCGTCTACCGTATCAGCATGGGACGAAGCCGAAAAACAGGCCAATGCCGCGGCACCGGCAAGCGCGAGAACGCGAACATATGAAACGCTGTTGGCCTTGATTTCATTGAATTGCTTCAAGATGACTCCCTGGGGTTGGCGGGTGTTGATGGACAGTGGCGCCAATCTATCAACGGGGTTTCAAGCCCACAAACGCAAAGGGACGGAACGCATTTTTCTGCGACGAGCTGCGCAAACCGACGACCAGAGGGCTCGCCGAACGGCGATTCAGGCGGCATGCTCACGCAGCGGCTTCTGTCATCCCGCACTCAAAAAAGCACCAAGGCGGTCAATCTGCCTGCACGACTCGGTTGCGTCCCGCCGCCTTGGCCTGATAAAGAGCCGCGTCCGCCCTCGCAATCAGGCCGGTCAAGGACGTGTCGGTGGCCCGCACAACGGTCACGCCGACGCTCGCTGTGCATGCCGGGCCGTCGGGCTCTGCAGGCAAACGCTCCAGCATGGCGCGGAGGCGCTCCGCCAGCGCCAGAGCTGCAGGCGCGTCAGTGGCGGGAAGCAGCGCCATGAACTCCTCGCCGCCAAATCGCGCCAGGCGATCGCACGCGCGCAGACTTTGGCTCAAGGTCCTGGCACAGCGCACCAAGGCGCGATCCCCGGCGAGATGTCCCAGCGTGTCATTGATTCGCTTGAAATGGTCAATGTCGATCAGCAATATCGCGAACGGCTGGGCGTAGCGCCGCCAGCGACTCAGTTCGGCGTCACCCAGTTGCAGCAGTCGGTTCCGGTTGAGCAAGCCTGTCAAGCCGTCATGCGTGGCCATGTGCTCGAACTCGGCCCTCACGCGCTCGGCCGCCATCAGCTGCGCGGCAACCAGCACCAGAATCATGACGAAGCCGTAGGACGCAAGATAAACCGTATGGAGGGTCGACACGGTGTCAAAGCGTCGCGTGGTGGCCTGGTCGATCCAGAACGTCGATGCGGCCCTCAGCAACAGTATGGCGGTCTGGCTGAGCATAGCGGCAAACGCCAGGCGGGCGGCAAATCCGCTCCCTCGCCGCCAGAGCAGCCATGTATGTGCGCCGCAAATGACGCTCATGCCAAGCGTGAAGATCAAGAGTCGCCAGCGGTAATCGGGCCAAGCCTGGAAGAAGATCAAGGTCCCTCCCAGGCTCGCCAGCCCCACGGCAGACCATGGACGCCAGCGCACCGTTTCGCCATAAAAGCGCTGAGTCCCTGCCATCATGACCGTGGCGCACGCCAGCAGCATGCCGTTCCCGCCCAGCAGCACCACGACCGGTGCCGCGGAGCCTTCAAGCCCGTAGAAGACCGTCGAGACCAGGGCCAGAAGAGGGGCAACACCCCAGAGCGCCAGGCCCCCGACGCTTGCAGGCAGGCTGCGGCGCATCCCCAGGAGCACCATTCCCATCAAGGCGCAGATCAAACCGTCAAACAGGGAAATGGTACGCAGGTCAAAGGTAGGCATCGGGAGTGAAGTCCGTACTCGGGAAACAGTTGGAGAAACATGGATGGCGCATTGGCAAGCAGCACATCTCTAACCGCTCAGGTACGCGAACATTTTACCGAAGCTCCAATCAGCCCCCCAACCCCTAGCGCCAGCCCTTGGCTCGCGCCTCGGCCTCCTGCGCCGCATCCAGCGCATCGCCTTCGCGCAACTCGTCGATGGCGCTGAGCAGGGCGGGCGGCAACGGGCTGGCAGCGGTGCGATAGTCCGAGCCTGGGTGGGCTGCATTCGGCATGAGCTGGCGCAGCTGCCAGACCTCGGAATCGGCTTGGCGGCAGGCCAGGCCGACACTGGCATCGGTGCTGAAGCTGCGGCAATAGCCGCCGCCCTTGGCGTTGAAACTGATGCCCAGGCGGACCACTCCCACTTGCTCGCCGGAGAGTTTGGTATCGAGCGCCGTGGCGAGCCCGCCTTGGGCCTGGAGGCCATTGCCAGGGGCGAGTCCCGGATGCGCCCGGTAGCCGATCACGAGGCCCAGCATGACGCTCGCGGCCATGCCGCCCAGCTGATACCAATTCGGCAACCAGGCCGGCCGGCGGGATGACGCTTGAGCAGGTTCGCGGCGCTGGCGCGCCTCGGCGAAGGAGAGGATGTCGGTGCCGCGCCCGGCCAGTGCGGCGTTCAAGCGCTCGGGAACAGGTTCCTGCGTGACCGGCGCATAGCTGGCGCCCAGCATGCCACGCAGGCGCTGCTGCACCTGCACGCGCTGGCGCAGCGCCACGTCCTGCTGCAGGCGGGCCTCGAAAGCCGCGCGGGCGGCCGGGTCGAGCTCGCCGTCGACATAGGCCCACAGTTCCAGTTCTTGCTCCTCGTCCTTCACGGGCTTTCTCCATCGATCAGCAGGGCCTGCAGGGCTTCGCGGCCGCGGGCCAGGCGGCTGGTGAGCGTCCCCAGCGGAATCTCCAGCGTCTCGGCCGCCTCCTTGTAGGACAGGCCTTCGACCAGCACGAGGCTGACCGCGAGACGCTGCTCCTCCGGCAGGCCCTGCATGGCGGCCTGCACGGAAAGCCGCGTGATCACGGCGCCGTGGTCGGAGACGCCGACCGTTTCGCTCAATTCCTCGCTGTCCACATTCACCATCACTTCGCCGCGCCGGCCGCGCGAGCGGAGCTCGTCGATCCAGGCGTTCTTCATGATGCGGTAAAGCCAGGCATCCAGCCGGGTGCCGGGCTGCCACTGCGAACCGGCCTTCAGGGCGCGTTCGAGCGCCACCTGGACCAGGTCGTCGGCATCCTCGCGCTGCCAGGCCAGCGTGCGCGCGAAGCGCCGCATCTGGGGCAGCAGGGCGGCAAGGCCTTGGCGAAGCTCATCCACACTCATGTCATATTGGCGATAACGTTGGCGGCCGGGATTTTCTTCCGCATGCAAAACGTTTTTCATTGTATGAAGCCCCATCTGATTTTTCACCGCCTGATGTGGGCGCTGTCCTTGCTGGCGGCGCTCATGGCAAGTCCCGAGGCGCAGGCGCAATTGCGCCTGCGCAACCTGCCGCAATTGCCCGGCGCGGGGCCAGGCGCGCTGCGCGGCGCGACGGACCCGCTGCGGGCGCAAGCGCAAGCCCTGCTGGAGCCGCTGAGCCTGCGAGAGCTGGGAGACCAGATGCTGGACCGCTACCCGCGGCAGCTGACGCGCAATGCAGCGGGCGAACTGGTTCTGCGGGCCCAGCTGCTGGCCCTGCCCTCGAGCCCCGAAGCGCAGGCCCGGGTGCTGGCCCTGCCGGGTGTGACCCTGCTGGAGGACACGCCGCTGGAGAGCCTGAACCTGCACTGGCTGCTGCTGCGGGCGGACACCAAGCTGTTGGCCCAGCTTCGGACCTTGGACCCCGCAGGCCAGTACGACTACCAGCACGTGTACCTGGGCGGCGGCACGACCCTGGTCCGCGAAACATCGGCGGACGAAGCGCAACGCCTCAGCCCTTCCACCAAGCATGCCGATCTACGCCTGGGCATGATCGACAGCGGCGTGGCGCTGCGCCACCCTGCCCTTCGACAGGCACAGGTACAGGCATGGGGCTGCGATGGAGAAACGCATCCCGCCGCGCATGGCACGGCGGTGGCCTCGCTGCTGGTGGGGCAGGACGGACGCTTTCAAGGCGCCGTGCCAGGCGCGCGGCTGCTGGCAGCCGATGCCTATTGCGACGCGCCGGACGGAGGGTCGGCGCAGCGGGTGGCGAAGTCACTGGACTGGCTCGCGCGCGAGCACGCCGGCGTGGTGAACATGAGCCTGGTCGGGCCGGCCAATGTTCTGCTTCAGCGGGCCGTGGCTGCAGCCCAGGCAAAGGGGCTGCTGATTGTTGCGGCGGTGGGCAACGACGGGCCGGCCGCGCCGCCGCTGTACCCCGCGGCCTGGCCCGGCGTGGTCGCGGTCACAGGCGTGGACACGCGGCGCCGCGTGCTGCCTGAAGCAGGCCGCGGACCTCACGTGCAGTTTGCGGCGCCGGGCAGCGAGCTCTGGGGCGCCGATCCGACCGGCGCCTACGGCGCCTTGCGCGGAACTTCGTTTGCGGCGCCCTTGGTGGCAGGCTTGCTGGCCGAGACTTGGCCGGCAGGGGAAGCGCCCAGCCAGGCCGTCGAACGGCTGAGGGCCATCGCCATAGACCTCGGACCCGCAGGACGCGACGAGATCTACGGCTGGGGCCTGGTCGGCGAAGGGCTTCGCACACGCTCGCCATGAAGCCCGCGGGCCTGCTTACAAGCTGTTGCAATCAATTCGGAAGAAAGGGAAGAAGCAGCGCGCAGCGCTCGTTCTTGTGGGTGAAGGCGCCAGACAGGCTGACGCCGACACTGACAGGAGCTCATCATGACCAAGCGCAACTTCCCTCTCGCCACTTCGACCTTGCTGGCTGCCTTGCTGGGCGCCCTGACCCTCGCTTCAGCACCGGCCCATGCCGGATTGCTGGGCGGCGGCGGAGGCTTGGGCGGCGGCCTGGGTGGCAACATGACCGGTGCATTCAACGGCAATGCCATGCGTCCCAACCTGCCGGATGACGGGCAGCTTCGCGCCGCCGGAAAGAAGACGGCCGGCAAGATCGACGATGCCAAGGACAGCACCGCAAGCAGCGCGTCCAATGCGGCCGCCAATGGTGCAAGCAACGGCGCAAGCAGCGGCGCCACCAACAATGCCGCCAACGGCGCCGTCAACAACTCAAGCAACGCCGCGGCCAGCGGCGCAGGCGCCGAATCGACTGGCCGTCGCTCGTGGTTCGGCTCCCTGTTTGGTTCCAGCGCCGGATCAGGCAGCGGCACGGCCTCCCAAGGCAGCCAAGGCAGCAGCCTGAATGCCAATGCAGGCGGCAACGCCAGCGGTAGTGCAAGCGCGAACCAGGAAGGCGCCTCGGGTGGCGAGAATCTGTCCGCGAACCAGGGGCATTGATCAGGTTGCCATCACTTGATCAATGATCGTCATCCCACTGCGAGCTTGAAGCGCGACACGGTCACGGCCAGCTGGCCGGCGCCTTCAGGCTCTCCGCCGCCGCTGAGCTTTGCTCGCCCAGGGCGGCGTTTCACGATTGAAGCCTGAAGGTCGCCACGGCCTGGGTCAGCAGCTTGGACTGGTCGTTGAGGCTTTCGGTGGCGGCGGCGCTCTGCTCCACCAACGCTGCATTTTGCTGGGTGAGCTGGTCCAGATGCTGCATGGCCAATCCGATCTCGCCCAGGGTCGCGGCTTCGTTGCCAGTCTTGATCGCGATGTCCGACATCATCCCCGCCAATTTCTCGACGTTGAGCACCACCTGCTGGATCCGGTCGCCCGCCTCGCTCACCTGGCCGTTGCCGCGCTCCACCTGCGCCACGGTCTCTGAAATCAAGGTCTTGATTTCCTTGGCCGCCTGGGCGCTGCGCTGGGCCAGGGCGCGAACTTCGGAGGCCACCACGGCAAAACCGCGGCCGTGTTCGCCGGCGCGCGCCGCTTCGACGGCGGCATTCAAGGCCAGGATGTTGGTCTGGAAGGCGATGCCGTCGATCACGCCGATGATGTCCCCGATCTTGCGAGACGCGGTCTGGATGTCCGCCATGGTGTCGACGACGCGCTGGACGGACTCTCCGCCCTGCTGGGCATTGGTCGAGGTGGCGAGCGACAGCTGATCGGCCGTCCTGGCCAATCCCGCGTTCTCCTGGACCACCTGCGTCAGCTGCTGCAGGGCAGCCCCGGACTCCTCAAGACTGCTGGCCGCCTGCTCGGAACGGTTGGACAGGTCCAGGCTGCCTGCGGCAATCTCGGTGGAGCTGGTCTGGACCTGCTCCGCCGCGGCACGCACGTTGCCTATCGTCTGCCGCAGCTGGGCCTGCATTTCGCTGAGCGCGCGCTGGAGCTGCGACAGCTCATCGCGTCCCTCGACATGGATTTCCGCCGACAAATCGCCGGACGCGATGCGCGACGCCAGCGCGCGCGCCTCCCCCACGGGTTGCGTGACCGAGCGCGTGATGGCCAGCGCAATGCCCACGCCCGCACCCAAGGCCGCCAGCAGCAAGCCCAGGGTCCAGTTCCGGGCGCTGCGAGCCTGGCCCGTGGCCTGCTGCACCGCCTCGTCCAACTCAGTGCGCATGTGGTCCGAATACTCCGAGAGCGCCGCCAGATAGGCCTCCATCGCCGGGATGACATCCTGCACCATGCGCGCGCGCGTGTCCTGTCCGTTCTTCTTCTGCTTGACGACCTCGTCGCGCAATTCCTGGTAATGCTTTCGCGCTCCCGCAATCTTTTCCTGCAGCTGTTCACTGGCCGGCGACTTGCTGAGCTGGTCCACTTCCTTTTGCACTTTGTCGATGTCGGCGCTGACCTCCTTCATTCTGTGAGTGAACGCATTCACGAAGGACTCGTCATCCATGGTCAACTGGACAATGCGGCGCTGGATATTGGCCTCCGTGAGCCCTGCCCAGCGCCGGGTCAGGTCCAGCGCCCGCACCTCGTTGTGCACCAGCGATTCGATCCGGTCGCTCAAGGTCGACACCCGCATCAAGCCGACGCCGGAGGCGATCAGCAGAAGACACATCGTCAGGCTGAATCCAGCCAGCACCCGCGTGCCCAGATTGAGGCGTGATAGCGTCCACATAGTTTTTCTCCACATCAAGAAATTGGCCCCAAAGCAAAAACCGGCAGCTTGCTTGCGGCGACGCAAGAAAACTGCCGGTTCAGGCGGAAGACCGAGTTAGAACTTCATCGAGTTAGAACTTCAAACGGAATCCAACCGCCAATTCCAACTCGGACGCCACGCCGCCGGCGCCGCCCGTCAAGACCGTTCCGTTCGACGCTGCATCGGGGAATGCCACGCCGCCGTTGACCTTGACATAGTCACCCGCCAAATAGAAGTCAGTTTGCTTGTCCCACTGGTAGACCACCGAACCATACACCGTATTCTTGCTGCCGCTGGCCACATGGCTCGCGACGGCATTCAAGGGGCTCAGTGTCGGGATGGTGTCGATGAATGGCAAGATGTTGATGCCACCCGCTCCACCTGCGCCGATGAAGCCGGCGTGATCGACGTGGATGGACTGGTAGCCCAGCGAGTACTTCAGCTTGTCCTGCAGCAGGCTGGCCGAAATGGTGTAGGCGTTGTCGATGCGCGTGCCCGCCGAATTGCCCACGCCCTGGTCGGCGCTGTAATGGATGTAGCCCGCGTTGACGCGGATCAGCCGGTCGAAGGTGATATTGCCGCCGACCAGTTCGGCCGACTGCGGCAAGTCGTCGATATTGACTTCGTTGTAGGACAGGTTGAAGTTGCCGACCACGGAGGAGCCGAGCTGGAGGTCGTTGTAGGCCACGGACACCTCGTTGGTCGCGCCATTCTTGGCATCACCCGGCACCGGGCCGCCCTGTCCGTTGCCAGCGTAGCCCGGCGTGATCGAGCCGTAGCCTGCGCCCAGGCCGCCGCTGCCGCCGGCGCCCTGGAAGCCGAAGGAATGGGCCAGGCCAACCAACCAATGGTCGTCAAGCCGCTTCTTCCAGACGACCGCGCTGTCCATCCGGGTGCTGGCACCGCTGCCGGAGTAGAAGATCAGCTGCTTGAAGTTGTTGTTGTTGGTGTAGCCGCCCTCGCTCATGGTCATGCCCGCGCTGCCGTAAGCGTCGCCGTAAATCTTGGAGAATTCGCGCGGCAAGGTGTTCTGGCGGCCAAAGGTCAGCTTGCCCAGGGAGGCGCTTTCCACCCCCAGCCAGGCATCGCGGTTGAACAGTACGCCAGGCGTGTCCATATTGCCGGTCGGGAGTTCATATTCGCTTTCCAGCTTGAAGATCGCCTTCAGGCCATCGGTGTCTTTCAGCGCATGCTCGCCCTCCAGGCCCCAGCGGTTGCCGCTGAAATAGGCCACCGACATATCGGTCTGGCTGTCGCCCGCCTTGTCGGCATTGCTCTTGCGGCTTATGCTCAGGTCGATCAGGCCGTACAGGCGGATCATGTCGCCGCCGCT
>JAFALA010000108.1 GCA_019234815.1 Burkholderiaceae bacterium
GCCGCCAAAATACCAATGATCGCCACGACGATCATCAATTCGATCAGGGTAAAACCTTGTTGAACGCGCTTGCTCATGAGATATCTCCGTGAAGCAGTTGAGGGGTGAGGACATCCCCCCTGAATGCAGGGGTCGTGCCAGCTTGCATCGGGCTTGAAATTGTGTGTTTGATCACGTTCCAACGCGTGCCAGGCCTCAAGTTGACCAGTTTCGTCACCCGGGACCGACAAATTTGGTCACTTGCGGGTGACAAATTTTGGTCAAGGGCCGGTTTGACCCGGCAAACCGCCTGGCTGCGTGCCAGATCCATACAGGCGAAAAAAATGGCGCCTGGGCGCCATCTGTCATAGGGTTTGCCCGCAATTTCAGAGCACCATCACATCCCCAGCCTGCAGCGCCCGCACCTTGTGGCGAGTGACCTGGGCGTGGATCGCGTCCATCACGGCACCCACTTCGCCGGGCTTGATGTGCGTGATGTGCACCTCGCAGCTGCCCGCCAGGTGCTGGAGCTCGCGCGCCAACTCGTCGGGGCAGAGGTGCTTGGAGAGTGCCGCCAGCGCGCAGTCGTCGTTGCTGAAGGCGGTTTCGATCACCAGGTGACCGACGTTCATCTGCTTCAGGCGCTCCCACAGCTTGATGTTGGGGCCCGTGTCGCCGGTGAAGACCCAGCACGGCGCATGCTCGGTGGCGCCAAGCACGGCAAAGCCCACGGCAGGCACAGTGTGAGCGGCACTGAGCACTTCGACGCGGCGGCCGCCCAGGTCGAGCTGGTCGCCGACTTCAAAGGGGCAGAGTTGCAGCGCCGGATGCTGGGCGCTCGGAATGACAGTGAAGTCCGGCCAGATGATGCCATTGAAGATATGGGTGCGCAGTGCCTGCAGCGTGGGGGCGAGGCCATGCACCTGGATGGGCGGGCGGCCCTGCGCGGCGCGCTTGCGCATCACGCTGTCGGCCAGCAGGGCAATGCTGACGATGTGGTCGAGATGGCTGTGGCTGACGAGGATGTGGTCGATCTGCGTCAGCGCATCCAGGCTCAGGTCGCCCACGCCCGTGCCCGCGTCGATGAGCACATGGTCATCAAGCAAGAAAGACGTGGTTTTGCTGCCTGCAGCGATGGCGCCGGAGCAGCCCAGCACGCGAATGTTCATGAGTTGGAATGCGATGCGTCAATGGGATTCGCAAGCTGACGTTTGTCGTGTGCGAGAGCCCCAATTTACGCGCGCATCAGGCGCACAGGAAGCTCCAAATCGGCATTTATGGTGACTGATTGCAAGGGCTTCGCACGCCGAAGCCGCGGGCGTGAAATGCATCACAGCCCCGGAACGACGGACCTCAGGGCTGCTGGAACTGCATTTGCGTGCCGGCCAACTCCACCACGTCCCCGTTCTTGAGCGGCGTGGAGTCGCCTTGCAGTTGCTGGCCGTTGACGCTGGGGCGCACCAAGCCTTCCACATGCGCCAGCACGTAGCCGCTGGGGCGCTTGGTGATAGACGCCACCTGCACGCCGGGCTTGCCGATGGTGGTCACGACCTTGGTCAGGCTGACCTCGCGCCCGGCGGCGGCGCCGTTCAGCACCTTGATGGTCGCGGGCACGCTGCGGGGCGTGGCAGGCGGCAGCGAGCCAAACGAGGAGGGCAGGCCAAAGCCCGTGGGCGCAGAGGCACCGGGCCGCAGGATCATGGTCTTTTCGTAGTCGGCGCTGTCTTCCAGCAGGAAGCGGATCTTGTACTTGCCGATCTCGATGATGTCGTTGTTGACCAGCAACTGCTTCTTGATGGCCTTGCCGTTGATGTAGGTGCCGTTGGTCGAATTGAGGTCTTCAATGAAGACGTCCGCGCCGACGATCTGCAGCACGGCATGCTCGCCGCTGACTGCCAGGTTGTCGATCACGATATCGTTATAGGGACGACGTCCGAGGGTGGTCTTGTCCTTGGTGATTTGCACCTCTTTGATCACGACCCCATCGAGCGACACCACCAGCTTGCCCATGCTTGACCTCAAATATTGTTAGTTCTGCAGTTGAGCCGACGAACCTGGCTTCGCGCCCCGCCTCGCACCGCCGCTTGCCATCAGCGGCGACCGAACGGCCACCATGCCCACCCGCTGCCTGGTTTCACATGGTTTTCCATGTGAGCCAAAATTATGGCGATATTATCCTTGCCGCCCATGTCATTGGCAGCATCAATCAGCTTCGCGCTGGCTTCTGACAGCGAAGGGTGGCTCAGCAACAACTGCTGAATGGCCGCAGCATCCAGCATATCGGACAAGCCATCCGAACACAGCAGGAACAAATCACCCGGCAGCACCTCATGGTGGTTGACCTCCAGCATGACGGTGTCTTCAACCCCCACGGCCCGCGTGACCAGGTTCTTGTTGCTGGAGAAGACCGCCTCTTCTGGCGTCAGGATGCCGGCGTCGATCTGCTCCTGCAGCAGCGAATGATCGCGCGTAATCTGCTGCAGCTGTCCCTGCCGCAAGCGGTAGGCGCGCGAATCCCCCACGTGGCCGAGCAGCAGTTCGCTGCCACGAAATACCGCGATCACCAGGGTCGTGCCCATGCCCGCATAACGCGGATTGGTATTGGCGGCATTGAAGATGGCGCGGTTGGCGTTGTCCACGCAAATGTCCATGGCGCGGCGCACATCGTGCGCGCTGGCGCTGGCGCCGGATTCCTTCAGCCACCGTCCCAACTCAGCTTTGATGAAGCTGGTCAGCATCTGACTGGCCACTTCGCCGGCGTTGTAGCCGCCCATGCCATCTGCCAACACGGCCAGGCCCGCAGACGCCTCGACCGCCACGGAATCTTCATTGTTGTTGCGGGCACGTCCGACGTCGGTGGCGCTGAAGAACTCCAGGTTCATTTCTTGTGTTCGAGTTTGTCAAGTGACGAATTGTGCACAGTTTCAGGCAAGACCAAGCGCTGCGTCTGTGCAAAAGCACCGGTGGCGTTTCTTGAGTCTGCGCCCGGTACGCCGGTGCGCCCAGGGTCGGGCCCTGCGGCGTCCAGGGAGGGCAATTCAGCCAGCACGGCCTCCAGGTCCTGCGCCAGCGTTTCGCCGTCCGCATAACGGGTTTCAGGCCGCTTCTCCAAGGCCAGGGCCAGCACCATGGCCAAAGCCTCGCTCAATTCAGGGCGGAAATGCCGGATGTCGGGCGGCGGCTCGTTGGCAATGTTGCGCATCAGCTTGGCCATGGATTCGGCCTGATGCGGCAGTTGCGCGGTCAGCATCTGGTACAGCAGCACGCCCAGCGAGTAGAGGTCGCTGCGGCCATCGACCTTGAGCCCTGCCAATTGCTCCGGCGACATGAACGACGGCGTCCCCAGCACCAGGCCGGTGCGGGTGCGGCTGCCGTCGGCAATGCGGGCAATGCCGAAATCCATGATGCTCAGCGCCTGGGTCGAGCGATCAAACATCACGTTAGCGGGCTTGATGTCCCGGTGCACCACGCCTTGCTGGTGCGCATAATGAAGCGCGCGAGCCAAACGTACGCCAAGCTGCAACACTTCGCGGACCGGCAGCAACTGCCCCCGGCGGGTGTAATGGCTCAGGTCGTGCCCGTGCGCGTAGGACATCACGATCCAGGTGCCTGATGTTTCATCGCCGGCATCCAGGATGGACAGGATGTCCGGATGCCGCAAATGACCCGCCGCCCGTGCCTCGCGCATGAAGCGCGCCCGCACCTCGCTCAGGTCTTCCGGGCTGAATTCACGCTGCAGGGCCATGCGCTTGACGGCGACTTCCTGCCCGGTATTGCGATCCACCGCCCGGTACACGACCGCCATGGCGCCGCGACCGATTTCGCAACCCAGCTCATAGCGGGAGAGCCCGGTCGACGCGCGGTCTGGATTTTCAGCCCTGCTGCTGTCAGGCGTGTTCGCACCCGAGGCCCAATCCAGAACGCGGCGAATGAAGTGTGGTGCAGCCATGGTGTGTTCTTGCTTCAGGCCAGCGCCTGGCGACGGGTTAGCCAACGTCCCGCCAGCCAGACCGCCACGGCGCCTGCCAGGCCTGCCGCTGCGGCCGGATAGCCCGGCATGGCGCTGTCAAAATGCTCCACCCAGCCCTCCAGCGCGGCATCGCCGACCGCCATGGTGCCGGCAATCCAGCCCAGCAGCAAGGCGCCCACGGTGACGACGGCGGGGAAGCGATCCATCAGCTTGAGCACCCCCTGGCTGCCCCAGGCCACCAGGGGAATCGAAATCAGGAGTCCCAGCACCACCAGCAGCATCTCGCTGCCGCCTCCTGCCGCCTCGGCCGCCCCCGCAATCGCGACGACGTTGTCCAGGCTCATGACGAAATCGGCCACGATGATGGTTTTCACCGCCGACCACAGCCGCTCGCTGGCCTGCACTTCACCGTGCCCATGCTCCTGCTCGGACAACATCAGCTTGGCGCCTATCCACAAAAGCAAGACTGCGCCGGCCAATTTCAGGTAGGGCACCTGCAGGAGCGTCAGGGCGAAAAAGATCAGCACCACGCGCAAGGCGATGGCGCCGACCGTGCCCCAGACAATGCCCATGCGGCGCTGCTGCTCGGGCAGACGCCGACAGGCCATGGCGATCAGCACCGCGTTGTCGCCGCCGAGCAGGATGTCGATCAGGATGATCTGGCCAAAAGCGACCCAGAAATCGACGGACATCACAGTGGACCTATTGAATTGGAAATCATCGTGTTGCAGCGGCGCAGGATCCGGCCATTCTGACTCAAGTGGCACCGGCACGGGAACTGAGCCAGGCCCAAACCCAATCCCTACAACCAACCCCCTATGTGCAACCCCTATAAGCAAACAAGCCGCCCAAGGGCGGCTTGTCCACGTCCTCAGGGCTGGATCAGAGCTGTGCCTTGAGCAGCTTGCCCAGTTCGGACGGATTGCGCGTCACGACAAAGCCGCACTCTTCCATGATGGCGAGCTTGGCATCGGCCGTGTCGGCACCGCCGGCGATCAGGGCGCCTGCGTGGCCCATGCGCTTGCCGGGAGGGGCGGTGACGCCGGCGATGAAGCCGACCACGGGCTTCTTCATGTTGGCCTTGCACCAGCGGGCGGCCTCAGCTTCGTCCGGGCCGCCGATTTCGCCGATCATGATGACGGCATCGGTATCGGGATCGTCGTTGAAGGCCTTCATCACGTCGATGTGCTTCAAGCCGTTGATGGGGTCGCCACCAATGCCCACGGCGCTGGACTGGCCCAGGCCGATTTCGGTCAGCATGGCCACGGCTTCATAGGTCAGCGTGCCGGAGCGCGACACGACGCCGATGCGGCCCTTGCGGTGGATGTGGCCGGGCATGATGCCGATCTTGATTTCATCGGGCGTGATCAGGCCGGGGCAGTTGGGGCCCAGCAGCAGGGTCTTCTTGCCGCCGGCGGCTTCCTTGGCCTTCATCTTATTGCGCACCTCCAGCATGTCGCGCACGGGAATGCCTTCGGTGATGCAGATGGCCATGTCGAGGTCGGCCTCAACGGCTTCCCAGATCGCGGCGGCAGCGCCTGCGGGCGGCACGTAGATCACCGACACGGTGGCGCCGGTTTGGGCGGCAGCTTCCTTGACCGAGGCGTAGATGGGGATGTTGAAGATGGACTCGCCCGCCTTCTTGGGGTTCACGCCGGCGACGAAGCAGTTCTTGCCGTTCGCGTATTCCTGGCACTTTTCCGTGTGGAACTGACCGGTCTTGCCGGTGATGCCCTGGGTGATGACCTTGGTGTCTTTGTTGATGTAGATGGACATGTTTCTTCTCCGGGCTTACTTAACAGCGGCCACGATCTTGGTTGCGGCTTCGGCCATGGTGTCGGCGGCGATGATGGGCAGGCCGGACTCGGCCAGCATCTTCTTGCCCAGGTCTTCGTTGGTGCCCTTCATGCGCACGACCAGGGGCACCGAGAGGTTCACGGCCTTGCACGCCGTGATCACGCCGGTGGCGATGGTGTCGCACTTCATGATGCCGCCGAAGATGTTGACCAGGATGCCCTTGACCTTGGTGTTCTTGAGCATGATCTTGAAGGCTTCGGTGACCTTCTCGGCAGTCGCGCCGCCGCCCACGTCCAAGAAGTTGGCCGGCTCGCCGCCGAACAGCTTGATGGTGTCCATGGTGGCCATGGCCAGGCCGGCGCCGTTGACCAGGCAGCCGATGTTGCCGTCCAGCGAGATGTAAGCCAAATCGAACTTGGAGGCTTCGACTTCGGCCGGATCTTCTTCGTCCAGATCGCGGTAGGCGACGATCTCGGGGTGGCGGAACAGCGCGTTGGCGTCGAAGTTGAACTTGGCGTCCAGCGCGATCAGATTGCCCTTGGAGTCGCAGTTCAGCGGGTTGATTTCAACCAGCGAAGCGTCGGTTTCCATGTAGCAGGTGTAGAGCTTCTGGAACAGGTCGACCGCCTGGTCCACCGAGTGGCCGCTCAGGCCGATGGCGGCGGCGATCTTCTTGGCTTGCTCGACGCTCAGGCCGGTCAGCGGGTCGATCAGTTCGGTGACGATCTTCTCGGGCGTGGAATGGGCCACTTCCTCGATGTCCATGCCGCCTTCGCTGGAGGCGATGAAAGCCACCTTCTGGGTGCCACGGTCGGTCACCAGCGACACATACAGTTCCTTCTTGATGTCGGCGCCTTCTTCGATGTAGAGGCGGCGCACCTTCTGGCCTTCCGGGCCGGTCTGGTGCGTGATCAGCTGCATGCCGAGGATCTCGCCGGCCAGCTTCTGCACGTCTTCGATCGAACGGGCCAGCTTGACGCCGCCGCCCTTGCCGCGGCCGCCGGCGTGGATCTGAGCCTTGACCACCCAGACCGGGCCGCCCAGCTTTTGTGCGGCTTCAACCGCTTCTTGCACGGTGAAGGCGGGAATGCCGCGCGGCACGGGCACGCCGAACTGGCGCAGGATTTCCTTGCCCTGGTACTCATGAATCTTCATAGGGGGTCTCGCTTGATGGAAAGTCAGGAAGAAGAAGCAGGCATGACGGCTACGGCCTGGATGCGGGTCGCGCCGAGATGCCAGCGAGGGTGTTGAGTGTCGGTGTCATGTTTGCGCAAGTCCAGCGCCGGCGCCCATAAACGCAGCCGCAGGCCCTGGATCGGACCATGCGTCAGTCGGCGCTCGGGACATGTCGGAGGCATGGCGGGAATCGACGAGGAATCTGTAGAGAGGAAAACCAAAACCAATGCCCGAGAGGGCCTTGCGCAAACCTCCAATGTAGCATGTTGCGCTGCGCCATTTCTTGCACGGGGCTGTCAAGGTGTACCGGCAACAGGCCAATCACTGGCCTATTCATCCAACTCCGCGCGCACCACGCGACGTATCACCTCGGCCGAAAAACCACGCGCCGCCAGGAAACGCATCTGCTTGGCGAGCAGTTTGGGGTCGTTCACCGCCACTGCGTCGAACTTGCGCGCCCACACCTGCCGGGCGCGCTCCAGCTCGGAGCGGTCAAGCTCGGCCTGCTGCTGTTCGGACAAGGCCGTGCCGTGCTGGGCCAGTTCCATCTTGATGCGCAGATTGCCATGGCGTGCGGCGCGGGCATGAATGCGCGACTCCACAAAGCGGCTCTCGTTCAGGTAGCCCTGAGCCTGCAACTCGTCGAGCAGTCGGTCGACCCGGGCTTGCAGGTCGGCTTCTTCCTCTGATTCGATGGCGGGATGCGCCAGGCGCAGCAATTTGCGCCGCAATTCAAGCCGGCTGTGCTCGCGCTGCGCGAGGAGGGCGATCGCACGGGCCTTCAGGGAAAGCGGCTGCGCCATCACTTTGCGGCATCAGTGGGGAGCCCCAAGGGCTCCAATTCAAGGGACAAGCCTGGCCGGACATCCACGGGCAGTACAGCGCGCCCAGGCATGCCGCCCGGGAACTCGCGCCGCCAGGCAGGCGCCTCCTGCACATCGGTCCAGTACTCTTGGACGGACTGGATCTGCCCTGCCGCCACGACAAAAAAACTGTTGGCCAAGAACTGCGCCGGCCCATGGTCGACCCGCACCAGGCTGTGCACCCGGCCATCGAACAAGGCCTGCAACTCCAGCAAATGGATCGTCCAGCCCTCCGGATAGGCCGCATTCACACCGATGAACGCCTGAGCACCCTGGAAGCGCTCCAGGGTGCCGGGCCAGTCGCAAACGGCATCGGGAGCCAGCAGGGCCTGGGCCTCGGTCCAGCGGCGGGCCTGGAACAAGGCCCACAGACGCCGGACCTGTTCACTGGCGTTCATGGTGTGCCGGATCGATCAAAAAGTGGACAAAAGGAGAACTCAGCCCGCCTCGCCCGAGGCCAGCAGCGGCACGCCCAGCGATTCACGCACCTTGTTTTCGATCTCCACGGCGATATCGGGGTTCTCGCGCAGGAATTCGCGGGCATTGTCCTTGCCCTGGCCGATCTTCTCGCCGTTGTAGGCATACCAGGCGCCGGACTTGTCGACCACCTTGGCCACCACGCCCATGTCGATGATTTCGCCTTCGCGGCTGATGCCCTCGCCATAGAGGATGTCGAATTCGGCCGTCTTGAACGGGGGCGCGACCTTGTTCTTGACGACCTTGACCTTGGTCTCGGAGCCGATGACCTCCTCGCCCTTCTTGATCGAGCCGATGCGGCGAATGTCCAGGCGCACCGAAGCGTAGAACTTCAGGGCGTTGCCGCCGGTGGTGGTTTCGGGGCTGCCGAACATCACGCCGATCTTCATGCGGATCTGGTTGATGAAGATGACCATGCAGTTGGTCTTCTTGATGGTAGCGGTGAGCTTGCGCAAAGCCTGGCTCATCAGGCGGGCCTGCAGGCCGGGCAGGGCGTCGCCCATCTCGCCTTCGAGTTCGGCCTTGGGGGTCAGCGCTGCCACGGAGTCGACCACGATCAGGTCGACCGAGCCGGAGCGCACCAGGGCATCAACGATTTCCAGCGCCTGCTCGCCGGTGTCGGGCTGGCTGATCAAGAGGTCTTGCAGGTTGACGCCCAGCTTCTGGGCATATTGCACGTCCAGTGCGTGCTCGGCGTCGATGAAGGCGCAGACGCCGTCGAGCTTTTGCATCTCGGCGATGACCTGCAGGGTCAGCGTGGTCTTGCCCGACGATTCTGGGCCGTAGATTTCGACCACCCGGCCGCGCGGCAGGCCGCCGACGCCCAAAGCGATGTCCAGCCCCAGCGAGCCGGTGGAGACGACCTGGATGTCTTCGATCTTCTCGCCCTCGCCCAGGCGCATGATGGAGCCCTTGCCGAACTGCTTTTCGATCTGACTCAGGGCGGCCTGCAGGGCCTTGGCTTTTTCGGTGTTGATGGCTTTGACTGGGGCGTCCATGGTCTCTCCTGTGAATGGGCTGCATTATGTCTCAAGCTGGATGTTTGTACAGTAGTTTGAGAAAAGAATGCCGTGTCGTGTGGCGTCCACGGGCGCGGCGCGATCCAGCACCCCATTCCCTAGAATAGGGCCGAGCCCCAAAAAAATACTGCCGCCGAGGAGACCCGAGCATGCGCATCCTGATCGCTGAAGACGACCAAGTGCTGGCCGATGGCGTACTGCGCGCCCTTCGCGCCACCGGCTACGCAGTGGATCAGGTGAGCACCGGCACCGAGGCCGACGC
This sequence comes from Burkholderiaceae bacterium, assembly GCA_019234815.1. Taxonomy (GTDB): domain Bacteria; phylum Pseudomonadota; class Gammaproteobacteria; order Burkholderiales; family Burkholderiaceae_C; genus JAFALA01. Next base: position 9,544 of record JAFALA010000108.1, read on the forward strand.
CGCGCTGGCCTCACACGAATTCGATCTGCTGATTCTCGATTTGGGCCTGCCCAAGCTGCATGGTCTGGAGGTTTTGCGCAAGTTGCGCGCACGCGGCTCGTCGGTACCGGTCCTGATCCTGACGGCGGCGGACAGCGTCGAGCAGCGCGTCAAGGGCCTGGACCTGGGCGCCGACGACTACATGGCCAAACCCTTCTCGCTGCAGGAACTGGAAGCCCGCGTGCGGGCCCTGACGCGGCGCGGCCTGGGCACCGCGTCGACCGTGATCAAGCACGGCCCCTTGAGCTTCGACGCCACCGGCCGCGTGGCCTACATCAACGAGCAGATGGTGGAGCTGTCGGCGCGCGAGCTGAGCCTGCTGGAGGTGCTGCTGCAACGCGCCGGCCGGCTGGTCAGCAAGGACCAGTTGGTGGAGCGACTGTGCGAGTGGGGCGACGAGGTCAGCAACAACGCCATCGAGGTCTACATCCACCGGCTGCGCAAGAAGATCGAGCAGGGCCCGATCCGCATCGCGACGGTACGCGGCTTAGGCTATTGCCTGGAGAAAATCCCAAGCTAATCGTATGGCCGCTGAATCCGGGCAACGATCACTGTTTGGCGAGATCCTCGACTGGATGCTGGCGCCCCTGCTGGTGATTTGGCCCATCAGCGTGGCGCTGACTTGGCTGGTGGCGCAGGGCATCGCCAGCAAGCCCTATGACCGCGAGCTTGGCGAAATGGCGCGCTCGCTGGGGCTGCAGGCGGCATCCGAGCCGCGCGGCGCCAAGGCGCATTCACGTTACGCGCTCTCACCCGAGGCGGCGGCGCTGCTGCGCGCCGACGAGTCGGACACCGTGTTCTACCAGGTCGTCGGCGCGCACGGCGAACTGCTGAGCGGCGACCGCGAACTGCCCGCGCCTCCTCCAGCCCCTTCTGGCAGCGAGGCCATCGTGCCCTGGGAGCTGCACCTGCGCGACGACGAGGTCAACAACGAATCAGTTCGCGTGGCCTATCTGTGGATCACGGCCGAAGGCGTAAACGCCAACCCCAACGGTAGCGGCGGAACCCTGCTGATCCAGGTGGCCGAGACGCTGGGCAAGCGCGCCCACCTGACCAACGACATCATCAAGGGCGTGATCCTGCCGCAGTTCGTGATCCTGCCGCTGGCCGTGTTGCTGGTGTGGCTGGCGCTGGCGCGCGGCATTGCGCCCTTGAACGAACTGCAGCGCCGCATCCGCTCGCGCGAGAGCTCCGACCTCAGCCCGATCGACGAGAAGCGCATTCCCGACGAAGTGGCGCCGCTGGTGCGCTCGATCAACGACCTGCTGCAGCGGCTGGACCAGTCCTTGAGCAGCCAGAAGCACTTCCTGGCCGACGCCGCGCACCAGCTCAAGACCCCCCTGGCCGGCCTGCGCACGCAGGCGGAACTGGCGCAGCGCGAGATCGACGAGGGCCGCGGCACCCCCTCGGAGCTGAAACGCTCGCTGCAGCAGATCGCGCTGTCCAGCCAGCGGGCCGCGCACATGGTCAACCAGCTGCTGGCGATGGCGCGCGCGGAAGACCAGGAGCATTCCGCCCGGCGCGTGCGGGTGAACCTGGCCGAGCTGGCGATGGAAACGGTGCGCGACTTCGTGCCGCGCGCGCTCGACAAGGGCCTGGACCTGGGCTACGAAGGTCCGGACCAGGACGGCTGCCGCCTGTGCATCCTCGGCCATCCGCTGCTGATCCGCGAGCTGATCCGCAACCTGGTCGACAACGCCCTGCTCTACACACCCCGCGGCGGCACCATCACGGTCCGCATCGTCGAGGACCCGTTCGGGCAGGTCTGCGTGCTGCAGGTCGAGGATTCAGGGCCCGGCATTCCGGAGTCGGAGCGCGAAAAGGTGTTCCAGCCCTTCTATCGCGCGCTCGGCACCAATGTCGACGGCTCGGGCCTGGGGCTGGCCATCGTGCGCGAGATCGTGCTGCAGCACGAAGCCGAGCTGACGCTGGACGACACCCGCGAGCGCCGCCCCGGCGCGCAGGAACCGGACGGCATGGGCCCGGGCGTGCGCTTCACCATACGCTTCAATGCCCAGCCGATCAGCCGGATGCACGAGCACCTGCCTCAGTGACGCCCGCGCCGCGTCCTGGCGATGGACATCAGCATGCCCAGGCTCAGGCCCAGGCTCATCATGGCCGTGCCGCCGTAGCTGATGAAGGGCAAAGGCACGCCCACCACCGGCAGGATGCCGCTGACCATGCCCATGTTGACGAACACATAGGTGAAGAAGCTCAGGGTGATGGCGCCCGCCATCAGGCGCGTGAACAGCGTGGGCGCTTCCGACGCGATCATCAGGCCGCGCACGATCAGCGCCGTGAAGCCGGCCAGCAGCGCCAGGGCGCCCAGCAGGCCGAACTCCTCGCCGAAGGCCGCGAAGATGAAGTCGGTGGTGCGCTCGGGAATGAACTCCAGGTGCGTCTGCGTGCCCTTGGTGAAGCCCTTGCCGGTGACGCCGCCCGAGCCGATGGCGATCTCGCCCTGGATGATGTGGAAACCCTTGCCGAGCGGATCCTTGGTCGGGTCCAGCAAGGTGCAGACGCGGTTCTTCTGGTAGTCGCGCATCACCGGCCATTTGACCTCGGGCTGGCAGATCTGGTCCTCGCTCATCACCAGCGCGGTGATGGAAATGGCGCCCATCAGCAGCGCAGGCAGGATCAGGCGCCACGACAGGCCGGCGAAGAAGATCACGTAAAGCCCCGCCGCCAGCACCAGGATGGCGGTGCCCAGGTCAGGCTGCTTGGCCACCAGGCCCACCGGCACGCCCAGCAGCACGAAGGCTGCCACGAAGTCGAGCAGGCGCAAGCTGCCTTCGCGCTTCTGGAACCACCAGGCCAGCATCAGCGGCATGGCGATCTTCAGCACCTCGGAGGGCTGGATCACCACACCCACGTTGAGCCAGCGCGTCGCGCCCTTCTTGGTGATGCCGAACAGCGCCGTGGCCACCAGCAGCGTCACGCCCAGGCCGTACAGGGGCACGGCCCAGCGCATCAGCTTCTGCGGCTGCACCTGGGCCATCAGCACCATGATCACCAGCGACATCAGCGTGTTGCGCAGATGGTCCTCGAAGCGCGTGCCGTAGTCGTAGCCGGCCGAGTACATGCAGACCAGGCCCAGGCCCATCAGCCACAGGATGGCCAGCAGCAGCGGCATGTCAAAGCCTTCCAGCCAGGGCCGGACCCTGGCCCACAGGCTGCGCTTCTGAAACACGGTGGTCATCGCGAAACCTCCGATGCCGGCGGCTGAACCAAACCCTTGAGATGAACCAGCCGCACCGCCGCCGAAGCCGCCGGCTTCGGAGCAGCCGCCGTCCCTGCGGCGCCTGATGCCGCGACGGCCACGGCCTTGGCATCGGCGGCCTTGGCTTCGTCACTCGGCGCAGACGCGCCGGGTGCCGCCGCCACCGCCGCTTGCTGGCCCGGCAGCGGCACTTGGGCGGCCAGGCGCGGCGCGCCGACCGGCGCGGTCGAGCGGCCTTGCTGGGTCAGGGCCATATCTTCCTCGCTGGGGTACTGGCCCAGCAGCAGGTAGTCGAACACGCGGCGCGCGATCGGCGCGGCCGACATGGAGCCGAAGCCGGCGTTCTCGACGATCAGGGCCAGCGCCACCTGCGGCTCGTCCAGCGGCGCAAAGGCCTCGTAGAGCGAATGGTCGCGCTTGTGCTCATCGGCCTTGATGGCGCTGTACCTCTCGCCCTGGCGCAGGCCGATGGCCTGGGCGGTGCCGGTCTTGCCGCCGCTCTGGTAGGGCGCCCCGACGAACACCGCGCGCGCCGTGCCTTCCAGCGTCACGCCGTTCATGGCGTTCTTGATGATGGCGACGTTCTCGGGCTTGAGCGGCAAGGGCTCCAGCGCATCGCCCGACATCTGGCGGCGCTCGTGCTTGACCACGTCGACAATTTCCCTCACCAGGCGCGGCTTGAAGCGCTTGCCGCCGGTGCTCAGCGTGGCCACCGCATTGGCCATCTGCAGCATGGTGAAGTTGTTGTAGCCCTGGCCGATGCCCAGCGAGATGGTCTCGCCCGCATACCATTTCTGCTGCTCGGGCCGCCTGTAGGCCCGGCGCTTCCATTCGGTACTGGGCAGCAGGCCGGTGACCTCGCCCTGCAGGTCGATGCCGGTCTTGCTGCCCAGGCCGAAGGGGGCGAGCTGGTCGTGGATCAGATCCACGCCCATCTCGTTGGCCAGCGAGTAGAAATACACATTGCTGGACGTCACGATGGCGGCGCGCATGTCCTTCAGGCCGGCGCGGTCGGTCTCGGGGCTCTTGAAAACATGCCCGCCGAAGGTGTAGCTCAGGGTATCGTTGATGATGAAGCTGGGCGAGCGCTTGCCGGTGTTGAGCGCCGCCATGGCCATGAAGGGCTTGAAGGTCGAGCCCGGCGGGTAGGTGCCGCGCAAAGCGCGGTTCAGGAGCGGCTTGTCGACGTCGCTGTTGAGTTCGCGCCAGTTGTCCGCATCAATGCCGTCGACGAACATATTCGGGTCGAAGGTCGGCTTGGAGACGAAGGCCAGCACCTCGCCGGAACGCGGGTCTATGGCCACCAGGGCGCCGCGCCGGTCCTTGAACATTTCCTCGACCAGCGCCTGCAGCCGGATGTCGATCGACAGCACCAGGGTGTTGCCGGGCGTGGGCGCCTGGTTGGCGAGGCGGCGCACGGCCCGGCCGCCGGCGCTGGTTTCCATCTCCTCGAAGCCGGTGCTGCCGTGCAGCTCGCGCTCGTAGGCCTGCTCCAGGCCCAGCTTGCCGATGTATTCGGTGCCGCGGTAGTTGGCCTGGTCGTCCTCGTCCCAGTCATCCATGGCCTGTTTTTCCGCCTGGTTGATGCGGCCGATATAGCCGATCAAGTGGCTGCCCACCTCGCCGAGCGGGTAGTTGCGGAACAGGCGCGCCTTGATCTCGACGCCGGGGAAGCGATAGCGCTGCGCCGCGAAACGCGCCACCTCGGCGTCGGTGAGCTTGGTGCGAATCGGCAGCGACTCGAAGTTCTTGCTTTCTTCCAGCAGGCGCTTGAAGCGGCGCCGGTCGCGCTGCGTGACCTCGATGACCCCGCCCAGGTCGTCGATGGTCTTGTCCAGGTCCAGCACCTTGCTGGCGGTGATTTCCAGCGTGTAGGCCGAGTAGTTGTTGGCCAGCACGATGCCGTTGCGGTCCACGATCAGGCCGCGGTTCGGCACGATGGGCACCACGGTGACGCGATTCGATTCGGCCCGCTCCAGCAGCACCTCGTGCTGCACGATCTGCAGGAACACCAGCCGCGCCACCAACAGCCCGAAGCAGAACAGCACAAAAGCGCCCGCCGCCAGCACGCGCAGCCTGAAGCGCGACAGCTCCTGGTGTACGTTCTTGAGTACGGTCACAGCGGTCGGTGGGCGTCGGGTTCAGGGGGACGGCGTTGCGGCGCCAGCAGAATGAAGCTGACCAGCGGCCACAAGGCGGCTTCGATGAAGGGCGCCAGCACCAGGCCCCAGCCCGGCCACATGCCGCCGACAAGCAGCCGCACCACCAGCGAGACCACGTGCGCCAGCGCAAACAGCGGCAGCACATGGACCGCCTGCGACGGCGTCGTGAACCAGAGCAGGCGGCGGTGCAGCGCCACCGCGCCGAACGAGAGCAGGCTGTAGGCCATGGCGTGCTGGCCCAGCAGGGCGCCGTGGTGCACGTCGACCAGCAGGCCGAACAGGAAGGCCAGGCCGACGCCGACACGGCGCGGCTGGTGCACGTTCCAGAACACCAGCACCACGGCCATCAGATCCGGCATGGCGCTCAGCCGGCCCAGCGGCACCATGTCAAGCACCAGCGCCAGCACCAGGCTGAAACCGATGAACCAGGGATTGGCCGGCAAAAGCAACTGCCCGGCGCCGCGCGGCATGATCATGGTCGGCCCTCCTTGGCGTCGTTGTCGCCGGACTGCGGCTCGGCGCGCTGCTTCGAGCGCGCCTTGGCTTCGGCGCGCGCCTGCGTCTTGCGTTCAGCCGCGGCCTTCGCGTCCTCGGCGGCCGAAGCCGCGGCCTCGGCCTTGGCCGCTTCGTTCAGCGCCAGCGGCATCAGCACCAGCACGTGGCGCACGCTGTCGAGCGAGACCACCGGCTGCAGGCCGATGCGGGCAAAGCTGGTGTCGCCGCGGCGCTCGACCGTCAGCACCTTGGCGACTGACAGGCCCGGCGGATAGACGCCGTCCAGGCCGGAGGTCGACAGCACGTCGCCCGCCTGGATGTCGGCATTGGCCGCCGTGAAGCGCAGCTCCATGCTGCCGTCGCCACGCTCGCCGCCGAAGGCCACGCCGCGCTGCTGGGTGCGGGTGTTGAGCACGGGAATGGCGGCATCCTTGTCGGTCAGCAGGGTCAATTCGGACGAGAAGCTGTAGACCCGCGTGATCTGCCCGATCACGCCCGCCGCGTTGATGACCGGCGAGCCGGGCTTGATGCCCTGCTGGCTGCCGCGATCGATCACGAGGCGGCGCGAATAGGGGTCGGGCGCCTCGTACAGCACCTCGGCGGCCTGCGACTGCACCTGCACGACCTCGCGCATCTTCAGCAGTTCGCGCAGATGCTGGTTCTCGACCTGCAGCTGCGAGGCCCGCCCCAGCGCCTCGGCCTGCTGGACCAGCATGCGGTTGGCATGGTCCTCGGCGGCCATGGCGCGTTCGGTGCCTTGCAGGTAGCCGCCCAGGGTGTCCCAGGCATCGACCGGCGCCAGCAGCAAGCGCTGCACCGGGTGCAGCAGCGTGGCCACCACGTTGCGCACCGGCATGGCGACCTTGAAGCGGGCGTCCAGCACCATCAGGAAGATCGCGAACGCGACGCACAGCACCACCTTGGTGAGGGCGGAAATCCCTTCGCGAAACAGCGGAGGGGGTCTGCGATCCAGTGTGCCTAAGGCCATGTGTTCAAGCGCCTCTATGGAAGCTTCTTGCGCCAGGCCCGGATCCGGCCTGGCGCATGTTCAAGGTCGTCGCCGCGCCTGCGTTCGTGTTGTCAGTCCGAAGCGAAGATCGAACCCAGGCGCTCCATGTGTTCGAGTGCCATGCCGCAGCCGCGCACCACGCAGGTCAGCGGGTCTTCCGCCACCAGCACGGGCAGGCCGGTTTCCTCGGCCAGCAGCCGGTCGAGGTCGCGCAGCAGCGCACCGCCGCCAGTCAGCATCATGCCGCGCTCGGCGATGTCGGCGCCCAGTTCCGGCGGCGTCTGCTCGAGCGCGTTCTTGACGGCGGAGACGATGTTGTTCAGCGGATCGGTCAGCGCTTCGAGGATCTCGTTCGACGAGACCGTGAAGCTTCGCGGGATGCCTTCCGCGAGATTGCGCCCCTTCACCTCCATCTCCTTCACCTCGGAGCCGGGGAAGGCGGAGCCGATGGTCTTCTTGATCTGCTCGGCGGTGGTCTCGCCGATGAGCATGCCGTAGTTGCGCCGGATGTAGTTGACGATGGCCTCGTCGAACTTGTCGCCCCCCACGCGCACGCTGCCGGAATAGACCATGCCGCCAGCGTGCGCGTGGGGGGCGACAAGTTCGA
>JAFALA010000112.1 GCA_019234815.1 Burkholderiaceae bacterium
ACCCTGCCCTTGCCTTCGCGCTGCATCTTGTCGGCAAGGTCGCGGGCGTATTCCATGCCGCCGGAGCGCGGCGTCAGGATCAGTTCGGCGCCAAACGCCTTCATGGTCTGGGCGCGTTCGATCGACAGGTCTTCTGGCATGATCAACACCATGCGATAGCCTCGCACGGCCGCCGCCATCGCCAGTGCGATGCCGGTATTGCCCGAGGTGGCCTCGATCAGCGTATCGCCGGGCTTGATCTCGCCACGTTCCTCGGCACGCCGGATCATGTTGATGGCGGGCCTGTCCTTGACCGAACCGGCCGGATTGTTGCCCTCCAGCTTGGCCAGCAGCACATTGCCGCGCGCTGCAAGTTCCGGCCCCAGGATGCGCTGCAGGCGCACCAAGGGCGTGTTGCCGATCGCGTCTTCCACGCTCATGTAGTGTTTTGTGCTCATAGGGGCATTGTCGCAGCGTCAATTCGGGTCTGCAGGCGCCGCGTCTTGGCGGCGCCTCGACCGGAGCGCAAGGAAATGTATGGCATAATCCACTGCTTCAGCTTTTCAAGAGCTGAAGCATTAAAAAGCAAAAGCGCACAGCACTGCATTTTCCGCCCGGGTGGCGAAATCGGTAGACGCAAGGGACTCAAAATCCCTCGCCGCAAGGCGTGTCGGTTCGAGTCCGACCCCGGGCACCAAGGCTTGCATAGCCTTACGGAACAGCAAGAATGCACCGCGCAGCACAACGACGACGATGAGTGCAATGCTCAAAAAACTGCCTGGGGAAACCCTGGCCGCCCGACGTCGAAACGATTCCCAGAATTCAAGCGCGCTGAAGCCGGTTTCTAGCGGGAAGCCAGCTTGAATATGGCCACCGCTTCAACCAATTCCTGCGCCTGGGTACTCAGGCTGGTGGCTGCCGCAGCCATTTGCTCCACCAGCGCCGCGTTTTGTTGCGTACCCTGGTCCATGTCACTCACAGCCTTGCCAACCTCCGCGACACCGGCCGCCTGTTGATTGCTCGCGGCGCTGATCTTGCCCATGATGTCGGTCACCTTTCGTATGGACTCGACCACATCGACCATGGTCGTCCCGGCCCGGTCCACCAGCGATGTCCCGACTTCTACCCGCTCCACGCTCGCTGATATCAGGGATTTGATTTCCTTCGCAGATTCCGCGGTACGTCCCGCCAGACTGCGCACCTCGGTCGCGACCACGGCAAAGCCGCGTCCCTGCGTGCCGGCGCGAGCGGCTTCGACGGCTGCATTGAGCGCCAGGATATTGGTCCGAAATGCAATTTCATCAATGACCCCGATGATTTCGCTGATCATGCGGGAGCTTTCATTGATCTCCTTCATGGTGGCGACGACATCACTCACCACATGCCCCCCTTGAACCGCAATTTGAGAGGCGTTCACCGCCAGCTCATTGGCCTTGTTGGCGTTTTCGGCGTTTTGTTTCACAGTGGAGTTGAGTTCCTCCATGGATGAGGCCGTCTTCTCCAATGCGCCGGCCTGCAGTTCCGTTCGGTCCGACAGGTCATTGTTGCCCTGCGCGATTTCAGCGCTGGCAACCGAGACACTTTGCGAGCTGATGCGGACCTTTCCGACCGTCTCGGCAAGACTGGCCTGCATGCGGCCCAGGGCCGTCATCAGGCGTCCAGCCTCATCCAGGGACACCACGGAAATGACGGAACTCAGGTCGCCGGCGGCAATCCGCTCCGTGACCGCAACAGCATCAAAAAGCGGCCCGGTGATACTGCGCGTCACCGCCCAGGCCAACCAGGCCCCGGCGACGAACGCTGCACACACGATGACGAGCACGATGAGCTGAGTACGGAACAATGCCTTTTCCAAGGCCTGCTGCGCCGCCTGCATTTGGGCATGCTGCCGCGAAGCCAATTCGGCAGCCTGTGCCAGCAAGGCCTTCAAAGCCGGCTGTGTCCTGGACAGGAAATGCTCATGCGCCGACTGCGGCCCACCGAGCTCAATCTGTTCCAGCGTTTCCCTGGAGAACTCGCTGTAGCGGGCTCGCAAGTCCGCCAGCTTTTCAAGTTGCTGCTTGCTGTCCTCGGAACTAGAACTGTCCTGCAGCCCTTGCAGGGCCTGATCGACGCCTGCGTTGGCGTCGTCCAATTCCTTGTAGAGAGGCACGCGCTGCTCACGATCCGGCGTGACCAGCACCTGCAGCAATGGCAGCGCTGCCGCAAGTGCGTTTCGCTGGATGCCCTCCGCCATCGACACCTGCAAGGTCTGCTTGTCAACCACTTCGCTGACGACCGCGGTCTGCTCGCGCATCTGAACGAGCGAAAAAGCGGCAACCAGCAGCATCAGCCCCAGCAGTACGGCAAATGCACCGACAAGACGTGGCCCGATGCGCAAGCTGGTGATCCATTTCATGGGTTTACCTCAGGGAGAAATACGCGACTGAATTTTTCGCAACCCGAACATGGCGCGAATGCTCAAACCTGAACGCAAGCTGAATAAGCCGCAACCCAATCGACAAGTTCGTGCGATGGCATCGGCCTGCCAATCACATAGCCTTGCACGAGATCGCAGCCACTTTCACGCAGCCAGTTGAGCTCTTCCGGAGTTTCCGATCCCTCCGCGACAACGGACAAGCCCAGTTCATGGCACAGGATGACGGTAGATCGTACGATGGCCGCATTCTTGGGCGACGAGGTGATGTCCGTCACAAAGGCCCTGTCGATCTTCAGTTCGTTGACCGGCAATGTCTTGAGATAGGCCAGGGACGCCTGGCCAGTTCCATAGTCATCGATGGACAGCTTCAACCCAAGGGCCGAGAGTTGGTCGAGGTGCTGCAGCGCCAATGCCGGATCCTGAATCAACGCGCTTTCCGTGATCTCGAGGCAGAGCAATTCGGGCGGTAGCCCATATTGACGCAGCAGCCCGCTGATGTATCCGACCAGCCCCGGATTCAACAAATCCAGGGCTGAAAGGTTAATGGAAAAAACCATCGCCAAGCCATGCTTGCTCCACTTCACCGCTTCCCGTATGACCTTTTCGATCAGCCACGGCGTGATTTCCCGGATGAATCCGGTTTGCTCGGCAAACGGAATGAATTGCCCAGGAGGAACCATTCCCCGCGACGGATGATTCCACCGCAACAGAGCCTCGGCCCCGGTGATCAGATTCTTTTCAAAACTGAATTTCGGCTGATAGTAGACGACGAATTCCTGGCGATGCAGCGCATCGCGCATCTCACCGATCAAGGACAGGTTTTCATGCGGCGATTCGGCGGCCGCCTCCGAGACAAAGGCGTGGCTCATGTACCTTTGCTTGGCCCATCGCATCGCCAGCGCGGCACGGCGAAGCAAAGCATTTGGCTCCTGGCCATCCTCCGGGTACAAGGCAATACCCAAGGTTCCGCTGACGTCGATGCGCTGCCCATCGATGATCACCGGCGCCCGCAGCAAGGCAGAGATGGCTTGGGCGGCAGCCTCGGCAGACTCACGGCTCCTGCCTTCCAGCAGAAAGGCGAACTCATCGCCCCAGAGCCTTGCGACCCATTGAGGCGCCACCTCGTTCACATGCTGCAGCCGCTGTCCGATCTTTCTCAGCAGGCTGTCACCCACTGCGTGCCCCAAGGCATCGTTGATCAAACCGAAACGATCAATATTCAAGACCAGCACGGCACCGGACGTCGTCGTGGACTGCGTCCCGAGCAACTCGAGAATCTTTGTGCGATTGGCCAGGCCGGTCAGTGAGTCTTCGTAGGCAATGCGAAGAATCTTGTCTTCGCGCTGCATGAGGTTGACATGCATGACGTCCAAGGCGCGCAGCAGGTTTCCAACTTCGTCCTCGCCCCCGACTGGAACTCCCTTGATGAGATCCCCGTTGGCAATCGATTCGGCCACGCCGATGGCGCCCAGCACCGGCCTGACGATGCTTCGGGTCATGAATGCCGCCAAGGCCAGTCCTGCAAACAGCGCGCCCAGTGAAAGCGCAATCAGCAAGGTCTGGGCCTGCGTCTGCGCTTCCTGCAACTGCGCGAGATCTTCGCGCATCGTCTGGCGCTCCGTCGCCGCCACAGAAAGGCTCCCGCTCAGGAATTTATCCAGTGCCTTTTTCGTGAAGGCTTCGTAATGTTCCTGCGCGGCCGTAGGCCCACTGAGCTCGATCATTTCGACCGTCTCTCTAAAGCTGTCGTCATAGGCGCCGCGTAGCGAGTTCAGCGTCTTCAGCTGTTCGACGTCGTCCGGCGACTGCACGGTCTTCGCGATCTCCGCGACGGCATCGTCGGATGCCGCGAGCTCGGCGTCCATCTCGCCGTAAAGCTGCACGCGACGACTTCTTTCAGCGGTCAACAGGAGCTTGAACAGGTAATTGGCCGCAGCCTGCGCATGCTGATTGGCCTCCTGCGCCAAAAAAGCGCGCCGGGTTTGAATTTCAACAATGTTCCGGGTGACCGAGGCCAGCTCCATGAACCGGAAATACGATACGGCCGCAACGGTGAACAGCAGACCCAGCAAAAGTCCATACGAAATGGTCAGGCGCGAGCCAATTCGCATGGAAATCATGGGGGCCAGCCTCCCCCGTCTCTCGAAATAGCTGCGTGAATCCTACGTGACATGGCGTGCATCTCTATTTCGACCCTGGCCGGATCTGGGCGAATCTGGCTGAATCTAGCCGATGGGCGTCCATGCCGCCCAGCTTGGAGGTCGAAGCCCAATATCGGCTGGACCGGCAAAGCCGCACCTGGCGTGTCAAAGCACGCCAAGTCTTTGAAGCATTGCGAACCGGTACAAACCGGCATCCTAGGGATTCACATCGGCTTCGGGGTTCCGCCCATTTTGGTGCAGGTACCGGCTGGCACAAACTTGAAATCGGATGGATCGTTGTCCACCTTCGATTGCCCTGCGCAGGAGTGTTTGCTCTTGTTGCTGCCACAGTCGTTCTGCCCGGCCTTGGCGACGCCAAAGCACTTTTCCTTGGGTGTGTCGGCCGCATTTGCGGTCGTGGCGGCGGCCGCCAGACCCAGCACCATCAATCCTGCCATCGCAGAGTGAATCATCTTCTGTTGAGCTTGCATGAAGTTCTCCTCAAAAAAACGCTTGAACTCAAGGGGAAGGCGCCATCTTCAAAAATCTTTCAGCACCTGACGGGTGAGTCGGGCAAGTCGCAAATTCCTTACAAAAAATTTGTCCATCCGCTCTGAGGGTCGCATCGCTTCGCTCTGCCGCCGCGATCGACCTGCCATGAAATGTAGCAAGAGCGGCAATTCGAGCGCACAAGAATTTCTGAAACTGGACGCTGGAAAAGTCATTCCTTAGTCCCAAATACTGACAATCGCCGTCCTGAAACACGAAACCGCCGACGTCAATGCCAAACCGGGCTCCGGGCCAGGCATTCAACGCCGGCATTGTTTATTTCGCCTGACCGCCACCGCATACACTGTGCCGATGTCCATGCGGGCCCGGCAGAAAGCGCCCTGAACCTCCATCACACCATGTACGTCAGTCCTCCACCCGTCACCAAAGCCTTCATGCTCGCCTGCGTGGGCGTGTTCTGCCTGTTTGTCCTGGCTCCCCAGTTCGAGCCCTGGTTCATGCTGTGGCCGCTGCAAAGCGGGGGCTTCATGCCCTGGCAGCCGATTTCCTACGCCTTCCTGCATGGCAGCTTCACGCACCTGTTCTTCAACATGCTGGGTCTGTACATGTTCGGTTCGGAGCTGGAGCGCGTGTTCGGCCCCAAACGCTACCTCAACCTGCTGCTGGCCAGCACGCTGAGTGCAGCGGCGATCCAGCTGATCTTCACGATGCTGATCGGCTCGAACTCGCCCACCCTGGGTGCATCGGGCGCACTGTACGGCCTGCTGCTGTCCTTTGGCATGCTGTTCCCCGACCGCATCATCGTGCCGCTGATTCCGCCCATCCCCATGAAGGCCAAGTACTTCGTGGCCATCTTCGGCGGCCTGGAGCTGCTGCTGGGCTTGAACACGCAAAGCGGCGTCGCCCACTTTGCCCACCTGGGTGGCATGCTGGGCGCCTACCTGCTGATCCGCTACTGGCGCAACGCGCGCCGCCGCTGAAAAACTGCGGGCCGGCAGGGACTCATCGCCCTGCCAGCAAGCCTTCGCTCACATACGGGTAGCGCAGGCGCAGGCCCAGCTCCGCCTTCAGTCTGTGGTTCGACAAGCGGCGTGACTCGCTCATGAAGCTCAGTTGCACGTCCGACAGGCTGGATTGCGCCTGCAGGCGCGAAATGCGCGGTGGCCGCGCCTGGCCGCACAGGTCGGCGGCCAGATCGAAATAGTCGCCCATGCGCATGTCGGTGTCGTCGCAGACGTTCACGGCGCGCTGCGGCAAACCGCGCATCAAGGCCAGCACGCAGGCGCGTGCCAGGTCGTCGGCATGGATGTGGTTGGTGAACACATCGTCCTCGCGATTCAGCACCGGCGTGCCGCGCGCCAAGCGCTCGCGTGGGTGGCCGCCCGGACGATTCCATGCGTAGATGCCAGGCACGCGCAGCAGGCTGATGCAGGTCCCATGCTGGCGCCCGAACTGCCGCAGTTGACGTTCCGCATCGACACGCCGCCGCGCGCGGTCCGTCAGGGGTGCGACAGACCGGCATTCATCGACGAGTTCACCGCCAGCATCGCCGTACACACCCGAAGTACTTGCGTACACGATGTGGCGCGGCGCAGACCTGCGCGCTAGTGCCGCCAGCACATGACGCGTGCGTTGGTCCTGCGCACCCTGCGGCTGCGGCGGCGACAAGATCAACACCCGATCGGCCAGGCCTGCCAGACGGGACAGGCTGGCGGGCTGGTCCAGGTCGCCCAGCAAGGGCGTCGCGCCTGCGGCGCGCAACAGCGGCAGGCGCTGCGGCGATGAGGTCAGCGCCAGCACACGCCAATTGGGATTCAGGCAGCGCAGCACCCGCAGGCCCACGTCGCCGCAACCCACGATCAACAAGGACGAGCGAGGCATCAAGGCAAGGCTTTCAAAGGGCCGTCAAGAACGGCTCAGGCAAAATGGAGGGCAAAGTATCGTCCACATTCGAGCCATGAATTTCCAGATTACCGTTCAACCCAGCGGCGCCTCTTTTTCCGTCGAGCGCGATGAAACCCTGCTGAGCGCCGCCATCCGTCAAGGCGTGGCCCTCCCCTACGGCTGCAAAGACGGCGCCTGCGGCTCGTGCAAGAGCAAGCTCCTGGAAGGCCGCGTGATCCATGGCGCCCATCAGCCCAAGACCCTCAGCGAGGCCGAGGAAGCAGCCGGCATGGTGCTGACCTGCTGCGCCACGCCGCAGACCGATTGCGTGCTGGAGGCGCGCACGGTGCCCGGCGCCGGCCTGTTCCCCATCCTGAAGCTGCCCAGCCGCGTGATCGGCATCGAGCGGCCCGCCGGCGACGTGGCCGTGGTCAGGCTGCAGCTGCCGGCCAACCAGAGCTTCCAGTTCCACGCCGGCCAGTACGTCGAATTCATCCTGCGCGACGGCGCCCGCCGCAGCTACTCGATGGCCAACAGCCCGGCGAACCTGGGCACACCACCTGCCGTCGAGCTGCACATCCGTCACATGCCCGGCGGCAAGTTCACCGACCACGTGTTCGGTGCGCTGAAGGAAAAAGACATCCTGCGCATGGAAGGTCCGTTCGGCAGCTTCTTCCTGCGCGAGGACAGCGACAAGCCCATCGTGCTGCTGGCCAGCGGCACCGGATTCGCGCCGATCAAGGCCATCCTCGAGCAGATGGAGCAGCAAGGCATCACCCGGCCCACCACCCTGTACTGGGGCTGCCGCAGCCGCGCCGATCTCTACCTGCACGATTGGGCCCTGCAGGCCGCCGTCCGCATACCCACCCTGCGCTACGTGCCCGTGCTGTCCGAACCCAAGCCGGAAGACGGCTGGACCGGCCGCGTGGGCCTGGTCCACCAGGCCGTGATGGCCGACCTGCCAGACCTCTCCAGCCACCAGGTCTATGCCTGCGGCGCGCCCATCATGGTCGATTCGGCGCAGACCGACTTCGTCGCGCGCTGCCAATTGCCTGCCGAGGAGTTCTACGCCGATTCGTTCACCAGCGAAGCGGACAAGCATGCTGGCGTAGCCTGACGCCTGACCTGACCACCCCATTTTTTGTTTCGAGCCCGGAATGAAATACTTCAGCCCCCCCTACATCAGCGCAGCCCAGTTCGAGGACCATCTGCGCGAGCAGGGGCATGCCGTGATGGCGCCTGAAAGCCTGCGGCAATGGGCCCGGTGCGGCGCCACCGAGCTGGCTGCGCTCACACCCTTCTGGCAAGACCTGCCCGTGGACCAGCATTTGCGCGATGGCGGCCGCTACCGCTTCCGCCGGCACGGCAGCTTCGTGGTCGACGCCAGCGCGCAGACGCCGCTGCAAATGATGCCGCACCGCGCGCACTGGCAGCCGCTGGACTACAACGCGCTGCACGGCGGCATCGAGCGCTGGTTCCAACCCCTGGCGCCCGAGTTGCTGGCCCTGCCGGCCTGGCGGCAACTGCTGCTCGCGCTCGCGGCCACCGCCAGCCGCCTCAAGGGCGAACAGCCCTGGTTCATCGAGGCGCACCAGTTCCGCATCGACACGACCGACGGCATCGGCCGGCCCACGCCCGAAGGCGCGCACCGCGACGGCGTGGACTTCGTGGCCGTGTTCCTGGTGTCGCGCGAGGGTATCAAGGGCGGCGAGTCGCGCGTGTTCGAAGCCGACGGCCCGCGCGGCCAGCGCTTCACCATGACCGAGCCCTGGACGCTGCTGATGCTGGACGACGAGCGCGTGATCCACGAAACCACGCCCATCCAGCCCCAGGCCGAGCACGGCCATCGCGACACGCTGGTCATCACCTTGCGGCGCCGCGGCTTCCTGAATCCGTGAATTTTGCAGCCCCATGCGCGACATGCATGGGGCAATGCGCAATTCCTGACTCGCGGCCCTTGGGCTCGGCAGCACCGCCCACTACACTGGGAGTCCTTGCCAACCACAAGCTGGCAGGTCTTTCGTCGCGGACGCCGCCGCCCTCCGATGCGCAGCGTCCACCTCTTCAGCATCACAAGTGCAAAGTGAGTTCCATGAACGCTCCTCTCGACCTGGCACGCGCCCTTCAGGCCGCCCCCGCATCGTCCATCCCCTCTTCCCTGTTCGGTCTGCCCAATCAAGCACCCCATGAGCGCGTGCTGCTGGCCGCCGACGAGCAAACCGGCCTGAAGGCGATTCTGGCGGTGCACAACACGGCACGCGGCCCGGCTTTCGGCGGCTGCCGCTTCTGGTCGTACGACAACGAGCTGTCGGCCCTGAACGACGCCCTGCGCCTGGCGCAAGGCATGAGCCTCAAGAACGCACTGGCCAACCTGCCCTTCGGCGGCGGCAAGGCCGTCCTGATCAAGCCCGCAGGCGACTTCGACCGCGCCGCGCTGTTCGCCGCCTTCGGCCGCGCCGTGGCCTCGCTGGACGGCGCCTACATCACCGCGGAAGACGTCGGTACCACCACGGCCGACATGCGCGTCGTGCAGCAGCAGACCGCTTTCGTCAGCGGCATCCCGCGCGAAGGCGCCTTCGGCGGCGACCCCAGCCCCAAGACCGCCTGGGGCGTGTTCGTCAGCATCGAAGCCGGCGTGCGCCTGCACCTGAAGCGCGAGTCACTGGACGGCGTGCGCGTGGCTCTGCAAGGCCTGGGCTCGGTGGGTTGGCATCTGGCCGAATTCCTGCACAAGGCCGGCGCCAAGCTGGTGGTGGCCGATGTCGACGCCGCCAAGGTGGCTCGCGCCCAAGGGATGTTCGGCGCGCAAGCCGTCGGTATCCATGAGATCCTGGCCGCCGACGTCGACGTGCTGGCTCCCTGCGCCCTGGGCGCAGTGCTGAACGCCCAGAGCATCCCGCAGCTGCGCGCACAACTCGTCGCCGGCGCCGCCAACAACCAGTTGGCCACCGTCGAAGACGGCGACACCCTGCACCAGCGCGGCATCATCTACCTGCCCGACTACCTGGTGAATGCCGGCGGCATCATCAGCGTGGCGCGCGAATTCCGCAATGAAGGCGAAGAGTCGGCCGTGATGGCCGAAGTCACGCTGATCCGCGACCGCGTGGCCGAGTTGCTGGACCGCGTGCGCGTCAACGGCAACACGCCGGCCCGCGAAGCCGACGCCTGGGCCCGTTCCAAGCTGGTCAAGGCCTGACGGATACGGGGACTGCCTGTCCCCACTTGAAGAGAAGGCTGACTCCGTGATGGGGTCGGCCTTTTTTCTTTACGGCTGGCCGTCGACCAGCCTCACCTTGACGCTGCGCCCCTTGACGCGCCCACTGTTCAACTTGCGGACCGCGTCCGCGGCGATGGCGCGTTCCACCGCCACATAGGTCGAGAACTCGTTGACATTGATCTTGCCGACCTGCTCCTTGCGGTAGCCGCAGTCGCCGGTGAGTGCGCCCAGCACGTCGCCAGCGCGGATTTTTTCCTTGCGGCCGCCGACGATCTGCAAGGTCACCATGGGTGGCTGCAGCGGCCCCTGGCCCGACGGCTTGAGTTCCGCCAGCGGATGCCACTCCGACTCACGGCCCTGCATCTGCTCGATGCGGCCCACGCTGCCCATGTCGTCGAGCGCGGCAAGATTGAACACCAGCCCTTCGGCTTCGCCGCGGCCGGTGCGGCCGATGCGGTGGATGTGCACCTCGGGGTCGGGCGTCATGTCCACGTTGATGACGGCTTCCAGGTTGGCGATGTCCAGGCCGCGGGCCGCCACGTCGGTGGCCACCAGCACGGAGCAACTGCGGTTGGCGAACTGCACCAGCACCTGGTCGCGCTCGCGTTGTTCCAGCTCGCCGTACAGCGCCAGCGCGCTGAAACCCTGCGCCTGCAGCACCGCCACCAGGTCGCGACACTGCTGCTTGGTGTTGCAGAAGGCCAGCGTGCGCTCGGGTCGGAAGTGGTCGAGGATTTGCGACACCGTGTGCAGGCGCTGCGACTCGTCGACCTCGTACCAGCGCTGCACGATCTTGCCTTCCTCGTGCTGGGCCTCTACCGCGATCTGCTGCGGGCTCTTCATGAACTGCTGCGCGAGCTTGGCGATGCCGTCGGGGTAGGTGGCCGAGAACAGCAAGGTCTGCCGCTGCGTCGGGCACTGCCTGACCACGGCGGCGATGTCGTCGAAAAAGCCCATGTCCAGCATGCGATCGGCCTCGTCCAACACCAGCGTGTTGAGCGCCTCGAGACTCAGACTGCCGCGCTCCAGGTGGTCCATGATGCGGCCCGGCGTGCCGACCACGATGTGTGCGCCATGCTCCAGGCTGGCCGTCTGTCCGCGCAGGGCCACGCCGCCGCACAAGGTCACGACCTTGATGTTGTCCTCGGCTCGCGCCAGGCGCCGCATCTCGAGGGTGACCTGGTCGGCCAGTTCGCGCGTCGGGCACAGCACCAGCGACTGCACCGCAAAGCGGCGCGGGTTCAGGTTGGCCAGCAAGGCCAGGCCGAAGGCGGCGGTCTTGCCGCTGCCCGTCTTGGCCTGCGCGATCAGATCCTTGCCCAGCAGGGCCGCCGGCAGGCTTGCAGCCTGGATGGGCGTCATCTGGGCGTAACCCAGGCTGGCCAGATTGGCCAGCATCTGGGGTGAAAGCGGCAGGGTCGAGAAGTCTGTGTTCGGGTGGGATGAATTCGTCGTCATGGGCACATTGTCCCCTTAACGCGCATTCAATCGATCACTCGCCCAGATAAGCCGCCCTGACCTTGGGATCGTTGAGCAAGTCCTTGCCCTCGCCAGTCATGGTCACCAGGCCCGACTCCATCACGTAGCCGCGGTTGGCAATCGCCAGCGCCCGGCTGGCGTTCTGCTCTACCAAGAGC
>JAFALA010000113.1 GCA_019234815.1 Burkholderiaceae bacterium
GCTCTTGGTAGAGCAGAACGCCAGCCGGGCGCTGGCGATTGCCAACCGCGGCTACGTGATGGAGTCGGGCCTGGTGACCATGACTGGCGAGGGCAAGGACTTGCTCAACGATCCCAAGGTCAGGGCGGCTTATCTGGGCGAGTGATCCCGGCAAGTGATTTTTGTGCGTTGGAAATTTTTCGCGGCTAACAAACTGGATTCTGCGAAGGCTTTGCCCGCGGGCCTACCGGACGGACTCAAAGCCAGCCGGACATGCGGGTTCCCATTCTTCGATGGAGATGCACTGATGAAACTTCAACTCAAGCTGATGGCCAGCGTCGCGTTGCTGGCTTGCGCCGGTGGTGCGATGGCAGAAGACCTGATCGTCAAGATCGGCCATGTCGGTCCCACCAGCGGCGGCATCGCCCACCTGGGCAAGGACAACGAACTGGGCGCCCGCTACGCCATCGATGAACTGAACGCCAAGGGCGTCGTCATCGGCGGCAAGAAAGCGCACTTCGAGCTGCTGGCCGAAGACGATGCAGGCGATCCCAAGCAAGGCACGGCCGCGGCCACCAAGCTGGTCGACGCCAAGGTCAACGGCGTGATCGGCCACCTGAATTCGGGCACCACGATCCCCGCCTCCAAGATCTACAGCGATGCCGGCATTCCGCAGATCTCGCCGTCCGCCACCAACCCCAAGTACACCCGCAACGGCTACAAGACGGCCTTCCGCGTGGTGGCCGATGACGTGCACCTGGGCGGCACGCTGGGCCGCTATGCCGTGACCGACCTGCATGGCAAGAACATCGTCGTGATCGACGACCGCACGGCTTATGGCCAAGGCGTCGCAGACGAATTCGAGAAGGGCGTCAAGTCCTCTGGCGGCAAGGTCGTGGGCCGCGAATTCACCAACGACAAGGCCACGGACTTCACCGCCATCCTGACCTCCTTGAAGGCCAAGAAGCCCGACCTGGTCTTCTTCGGCGGCATGGACGCGGTTGCAGGCCCGATGCTGCGCCAGATGAAGCAGCTGGGCATCGACGCCAAGTTCATGGGCGGCGACGGCATCTGCACGGCTGAGCTGCCCAAGCTGGCCGCCGGCACCATGGGTGACGGGCAAGTGGTGTGCGCCGAAGCCGGCGGTGTCGACGGCGAGTTCAAGCAAGGCATGGAAACCTTCCGGACCAAGTTCAAGGACAAGTACAAGGTGGAAGTGCAGATCTACGCCCCCTATGTGTACGACGCCGTCAACGTGATGGTCGCTGCCATGGTCAAGGCCGGCTCGGCAGATCCGGCCAAGTACCTGTCGGTGCTGGCCAAGACCGAAGGCTACAAGGGCGTGACAGGCAACATCAGCTTCGATGCCAAGGGCGACCTGAAGAACGGCGCACTGACCTTGTTCACCTTCAAGAACGGTACCCGCGACCAACTGGCCGTGGTGCACTGACGCTCCGGGCGCCTCCGGGCGCCTTATTCGCTTTGTTCATATTGATTGCACAGAGTTTCCGATTGATTCGCCCCGGTATCCATGGCTAAAGTCATGGGCATCGGGGCGTTTTTTATTTGAGGACGCTTCAAGGTTCAACTATCTTTACTTGTTGAAGATGTGTTGGACAAATGTCTGTTTGTTTGTCGTGGTCCAATCAAGATGGTCCTTGCGCGTTGCCGCGCGACTTCAATCGGCAGCGCGCGTAGCAGGGCACAGAGGAGAGCGACATGAACACATTCAATCCACGAATCGGAGGGACGGCTTGCACCATCCTAGGGCTGCTCAGTTGCGGCGTTACCGGCCTGGTCATGGCGGCGCCCAGCCCGATGGGCACGGTCATTTCGTCCACCCCCATCACGGCTCAGGTGCCGATTCCCTCGCAGCAGTGCTTTGACCAGCCCGTGGCCGTGCAGCAACCCAACACCGGCGGCGGCGCCGTGGCGGGCGCCCTGGTTGGCGGCTTGCTCGGCAGCACGGTCGGCCATGGCGCAGACCGCGCTGTGGCCACAGGCGTGGGTGCCGTGGCGGGTGCCGTGGTGGGCAACTCGATCGAGGCGGCCAACAATCCGCCAGGCTCCGCCACCGTCAGGCGCTGCCAGACGGTCATGCAATATGAACCGCGCACCATTGGCTATGACGTGGTCTACGAATACCAGGGGCAGCGCTACACGACGCGGTTGGCGCAAAACCCAGGCGCGCAGATTGCGCTGAACGTGACGGCGGTCGGGGCCCTGGATGCCGCACCGCCGGCCAATCCGGCTTATGCGCCGTACCCGCCGCAAGCTGCCGTGGTGCAGCAAGTTCCTCCCGCTGTGGTGTATGGCGCGCCGTACCCTTACTACGGCTATGAGGTTGCACCCCTGGTGGTGGCGCCCGTGCTGTGGTTTGGCGGATCGTGGCGTTGGGGCCATGGCCGCTGGCATTGAACCCGGGTGACCGGCCCATCGACTTTGGCGTGGATCGGAGGCCGGCCATCAGGTGCCGCGCCCAGGACCGCCAGACAGGGCATTTGACCCGTGACGTATTTGTTCTCATCCACAATACGCGCGCACTTGTAGATCAGCGAGTGCCCCATCCCCCACGCATCAGAAGCTGCCGCCGCGCTGATGCTGCATTTTGAAATGATTGCGCATGAACACGCCTTACGCGAACAACCAGTCAACAAGAAATTCATCGGTTCGGGTCTTCAGACAGCAGGGGAAAGCCTGGCATTGGGTCTTGGGGGGCGTGGTGCTCGCAGGCGCCACGTTTTGGGGTTGGAAACACCTGGATTCGGGTGCTGCAAGTGACGCCGCGGCCTCGGCACCGGGCGGCGCGAGCGCTGCGTCGGGTGGCGATGGCAAGCGCTCAGGACCTGGCGGCCCCGGCGGCAACAAGCCACAGCCGGTGTCGGCGCAGGCGGTGCGCAACCGTGACATCCGTGTCACCGTCGGCGCAATCGGCACCATCACGGCCAACAACACCGCGGTGGCGCACGTGCAGGTCAGCGGCGTGCTGCAGTCCTTGAATTTCAAGGAAGGGCAGATGGTGCAGGCCGGGCAGACGCTGGCCCAGATCGATCCCCGCCCCTTCGAGGCCGCGGTGATGCAGGCCGAAGGCAATCTGCTGCGCGACAAGGCCACGCTGGACAACGCCTACATCGACCAACAGCGCTACCGCAACCTGGTCGCCAAGGAGGCCGTGCCCAAGCAACAGCTCGACACCCAGGATGCCCTGGTCAAGCAGTTGGAAGGCACGGTCAGGGCCGACCAGGGCGCGCTGAATACCGCCAAGCTCCAGGTCACCTACGCCAAGGTGATTGCGCCCATCAGCGGCCGCGTCGGCCTCAAGCAGGTGGACCTGGGCAACGTGGTGCAGCCCGGCGATGCCAACGGCATCGTCTCGATTGCGCAGACACGCCCGATCGCGCTGGTCTTTTCCGTCCCGTCCAGCAACCTGGAGCGCATCAACGCCCGGCTGCAAGCCCATCAGGCGCTGCCCGTGGAAGCCTGGGACCGCGACGGCAAGCACAAGCTGGCCACGGGCGTGATCGCCTCGACCGACAATGCCATCGACCTCTCCACCGACACCATCAAGCTCAAGGCTGTGTTCGCCAATGAGGACGACGCCTTGTTCCCCAACCAGTCGGTCAGCGTCAAATTGCAGCTCGACAAGATGACGGACACGCTGGCCATTCCGAGTGCCGCGCTGACGCGAGGGGCACAAGGTTTCTACGTCTATGCCGTCAACGCCGATGGCACGGTGTCGCCCAAGGTCGTGACGCCGGGGCCGGTCGATGGCGACTGGACGGCCGTCGAAGGCCCGCTCAAGGCGGGCGACAAGGTGGTGACCGACGGACTGGACCGGCTGCGGGACGGCAGCAAGGTCGACGTCATTGCGGCAGAAAACACCAAGGACCGCCAAGGCGAGCGCAAGAGCGATCGCGGCGACCATAGTGACCATGGCGACCGAAAGAGTGACCACCCAGACAAATCCCCAGACGCGCACCAGCAAGCCTCGCGATGAATCCCTCACGCCTCTTCATCGAGCGCCCGGTTGCCACCTCGCTGCTCATGCTGGCCATTTTGTTGGCCGGCCTGCTGGCCTACAAGCTCCTGCCCCTGTCGGCCTTGCCCGAGGTGGACTACCCCACCATTGCCGTCACCACGCTCTACCCAGGCGCCAGTCCGGACGTGATCTCGACCTCGATCACCGCGCCGCTGGAGCGCCAGTTCGGCCAGATGCCGGGCCTGAACCAGATGACCTCCAGCAGCTCGGGCGGATCGTCGGTGATCACGCTGCGCTTCTCGCTGGGCTTGTCGCTGGACGTGGCTGAACAGGAGGTGCAGCAGGCCATCAACGCGGGCGGCAATCTGCTGCCCACGGACCTGCCCATGCCGCCGCTGTACAGCAAGGTCAATCCGGCCGATGCACCGGTGCTGACGATCGCGATCACCTCGCCCAGCATGTCCATCATCAAGGTGCACGACCTGGTGGAGAACCGTTTGGCGCCCAAGCTGTCTCAGGTCGACGGCGTGGGCCTGGTCAGCATCGCGGGAGGACGCCGGCCGGCCGTGCGCGTGCAGGCCGACCCCAAGATGCTGGCGGCGCTGGGCCTGTCGCTGGAGGACGTGCGCAACGCCGTCGCCGCGGCCAATGTGAACGAGGCCAAGGGCAGTTTCGACGGCAGCTCGCGGGCCTCCACCATCGACGCCAACGACCAGCTCAAGTCGGCGGCCGATTACAAGGACCTGATCCTGGCCTGGAAAAACGGCAACCCGCTGCGCCTGCGCGACGTGGCCGCTGTCATCGACGAAGCCGAGAACCTGCGCCTGGCGGCCTGGGTCGACGGCGGCTGCCGGACTGCTCAAAGCGGTCTCGGCGCCACGGCCGAATGCGCCGACAAGAGCCGGCGCCCTGGCATGGCCGGCGGCGTGATCCTGAACGTGCAGCGCCAGCCTGGCGCCAACGTGATCCAGACCGTCGACCGCGTCAAGGCCTTGCTGCCCAAGCTGCAGCAGTCGCTGCCTGGTTCCATCGACGTGCGGGTCATTGCCGACCGTACCACCACCATACGCGCCTCGGTGATCGACACCCAGTTCGAGCTCGTGCTGGCGGTAGCGCTCGTGGTGATGGTGATCTTCCTGTTCCTGCGCAGCGCCAGTGCCACCATCATCCCCAGCGTGGCCGTGCCCCTGTCGCTGGTCGGGACCTTCGGCGTCATGTATTTGACGGGCTTTTCCATCAACAACCTGACGCTGATGGCGCTGACCATCTCCACCGGCTTCGTGGTCGACGACGCCATCGTGATGATCGAGAACATTGCCCGTTTCGTGGAGGAGGGCGACACGCCCATGGAGGCCGCCCTCAAGGGCTCCAAGCAAATCGGCTTCACCATCATCTCGCTGACGGTCTCGCTGATCGCGGTGCTGATTCCGCTGCTCTTCATGGGCGATGTGGTGGGGCGCCTGTTCCACGAATTTGCCATCACGCTGGCCGTGTCAATCCTGATTTCGGCCTTTGTGTCGCTGACGCTCACACCCATGATGAGCGCGCGTCTGCTGACCCCCGAAAAGGAGCACGCGCATTCGCGCCTGGGCGCCTGGTTCGGGCGCAATTTCGAGGCCCTGATCGCCAGCTATGGGCATGCCCTGGACTGGGTATTGGATCGTCCCCGCACCACCTTGTTGGGTTTTGGCGCCACCGTGGTCCTGACCGGTGTGCTGTATGTGGTCGTGCCCAAGGGATTCTTTCCCTCGCAGGACACCGGCCTGATCCAGGTGATCACCGAGGCGACGCAATCGACCTCGTTCGAGGCCATGGCCGAACGGCAGCGCCAGATGGCCGACCTGATGCTCAAGGACCCCGATGTGGACCACATCGCCTCCTTCATCGGCGTGGACGGCACCAATCCGACGCTGAACACCGGGCGCATGCAGGTCACCTTGAAGCCCTTCGAGGAGCGTTCGTCCTCGGCGGACGAGATCATCAAACGGCTGGACCAGGCCAACAGCCAGGTGCCCGGCATCACCGCCTACATGCAGTCGGTGCAGGACCTGACGATTGAAGACCGCGTGTCCAAGACCCAGTACCAGTTCCTGCTCAGCTCGCCCAACCTGCAGGACCTGGACAACGCCACCAACCAACTGCTGGAGCGGCTCAAGGGAGTCCCCGAACTGGCTGACGTGGCCAGCGACCTGCAGAACTCGGGCCGCCAAGCCTATGTGGACATCGACCGCGAAGCGGCAGGGCGCCTGGGCGTCTCGGTCGCCGGCATCGACGCCATTCTGTACGACGCCTACGGCCAGCGCCTGATCTCGACCATCTACACCCAGGCCAGCCAGTACCGCGTGGTGCTCGAGGTCGGTCCGGAGTTCAAGCTCGGTCCGCAAGCGCTGGAGGGCTTGTACGTGCCGGGAACGCCGCTGACCAACCCCGACGGCACGACCTCGACGCCGCAGATCCCGCTGGCCTCGGTGGCGCATGTGGTCGAGCACGCCACGCCGCTGGTGCTGAACCACGTCGGGCAGTTCCCGTCGGCCACCGTCTCCTTCAACTTGTCCAACAATGTGTCGCTGGGCGCGGCGGTCGACGCCATCAAGAAGGCGGAGTCTGATATCGACATGCCCGCCAGCGTGGAGACCAGCTTCCAGGGGGCGGCCGAGGCCTTCCAGGCCTCGCTGACCGGCACGGTGTTCCTGATCCTGGCCGCGGTGGTGACCATGTACATCGTGCTGGGCGTGCTCTACGAGAGCTACATCCATCCGCTGACCATTCTGTCCACCTTGCCCTCGGCCGGCGTGGGCGCGCTGCTGGCCCTGCTGGCGGCGCACCAGGACCTGGGCATCGTGGCCATCATCGGCATCGTGCTGCTGATCGGCATCGTCAAGAAGAACGCGATCATGATGATCGACTTCGCGATCGAGGCCGAGCGCCACGAGGGCAAGCCGCCGCGCGAGGCGATCCACCAAGCCTGCCTGCTGCGCTTCCGGCCGATCCTGATGACGACCATCGCCGCCCTCGTCGGCGCCCTGCCGCTGATGCTGGGCACCGGCGTGGGCAGCGAGCTGCGGCATCCGCTGGGCGTGGTGATGGTGGGCGGCCTCATCGTCAGCCAGCTGCTCACGCTGTTCACCACGCCGGT
>JAFALA010000104.1 GCA_019234815.1 Burkholderiaceae bacterium
GGGAAGCTCGCTCGAAATGCCGCCAAACGGCCGGTTTGGGCCTGCGAGATGCGTTATCGGTCGGACTTCGAATCAAATTCGCCGCGACTTCGACAACTGCAGCGCATGTGCGCGTGAGTCGGGGCAGTATTTCAGCAGCCTGCTAGGGCGCGATCGGGCTCACGAATTTTCTTCGAAGAGAGTCGTCTAGTTTTCTTGCTAGTAGCAGCGCGTCATCGCGCATATTGGTTAAAGTGAAGACGACAAATTCATCGCCACCAATCCGGCAAACGATATCGCTGGCTCGAACCGTTGCAATAAGAACGCTTGCAACGGCTTGCAAAAGCACGTCTCCGGCGCCATGACCTAGCGTGTCGTTCACCGCTTTGAAATTGTCGATGTCGATAAAGTAAACGACGAGAAGCGTTCCGTTGCGCCTTGCGAGTTCGAGGTCGTGATCGAGAATTCCCCGAAGTGCTGACCGATTTAGTAGTCCTGTGAGCGCATCGGTCCTGGACACGTGTACTGCATCTTCAAGTGCCGCGTAGGCGCTTGTCGCCTCTTCGCGGGCGGCCAGATTGTCCGCCGCCAACCGTTCGTTCTCTGCAGCGACTCCGGACATGGCGAGCAATCCGGGATCGCTACGAGCGTCCTGGATTGCGGCTTGCAATGCCAGCAGAATCGACTCGGCCTCAGCAATCTCTCGCCGCAAGGCCACCAATCGCTGCATATCGGCATCGTCGTCGCCTGGTGCGTTCATCGTGGCCCCCCTTTCAAGACAGGGCGCCCCCGTCCCGCTTGCGGCGTTGAAATCCCTGACCGCAGCCGTGTGAGTACGTTCCAGCTACAGCTTCGCACATGTGCAAAGGCCGGAAGCGATTCCGCGCTGGTGTAAGTCGGCCGTCATCGCAGCAGGTCAGCCGTCCTCGGTCAGGGACATCAGCACCTCGCTGTGCCAAGCCTGATGTAAGGCCATGTAGGGTTCGCGGACCTGCTCGATTTCAGGCCCGACGGGATGACTGGAATGCACGCCGAGCAGCTGCCATCCTACAGGGGCGGCAGCAGAGCGGCTGATCGTTCGCCGCCGTAGTACGGGGGATCCGCAGCAGCCCTCGCGCGAAAGCATGTCGGTCAGGAAGCACGCGCGACCCCGAAAGCGCAGACCGTAGGGTGATGCGATCGACCCGCTACGTGCAATGGGAAGCGGTTCGTTGCAGCTAGACAGGCCCATGGGGAAGCCCACCATCGAAACGACGTCGCCGATGCCGATGTCTTCCCCGCAGGCTTCAAGGTGTGTTTCATCAAACGCCAGAAGAAGAGCTGACTCGGGCAAATCCGCGGACTCAATTTTCAATACCGCGACGCCGATGGAGCCTGTGCTGTCGGACATCGCGCGCCACCGGCGCTGGCCACCTGATTGCAGATCGAGGGAGCACCTTGTACGCCGCGACGGGTCCTGAGGATTGACCGCGAGCTTGATCTCTAGCCGGTCCGGCGCCTGTGACCCGCTGCGGCCGGCCATGGCCTGGCGGGTAGTCACCAGAAAGAGCTGGCCATTTCGTCGGAAGAAGAACCCGCTGTCCTCGGACAGAACAGCAGCCCCAGAACAGGAAGTGACTTGGGTAGTGGTGAGCAGCAGCGGGTCCATGCCCGCCATGGGCGGCGTTTGCGGGGCAAGTTTCAGACTGCGGTGCAAAAGGGCTCCACTGCGGGCGACCTCTCGCTCGAAGGCCGCCAGCACCACATCTGACATTTCTGAGTGAAGCATGAGCGTGCGCGCGACCTCCGCGTGGGCGTCGAAAGAGGCTACCAGCCTATTTAGACCTGCAGCGGACAGGGTGTCGATAACGGCCGGCAGCAGTGCGTCAAGCGCTACCAAGCTTCCCTTCAATTCGCAGATGCGCTCTGTTGCGTCTTGCAGGTTCCTCAACAGGGCCTCCTTGTCAGGAAAAGAAAAAGCGCGGCAGGGCCGCGCTCTTATCGATGGCGCCGGGACTAGCCCGGAACTCATGGGTAGAGGTGCTCAGTCCAGGCTACGGATTCTTGAGGCCTGCAGGCCCTTTTGACCCTGAGTCACTTCGAACTGCACACGCTGGTTTTCATTCAGCGTTTTAAAGCCGCTGCCGCCCTGGATTTCCTTGAAGTGCGCAAAGAGATCCTTGCCGCCGTCATCGGGTGCGATGAAGCCAAATCCCTTGCCTTCGTTGAACCACTTCACGGTACCGGTTTGAGTCGTCATGTCGATTTCCTTTGAAAAAATTCCGGGCGCAAAATTTCGCCCAGCGAAGAGACGCCAAGAAAATCTTCATGGGGGATTCAACTGGAGCGCCGGCAGAACACCGATGCAAGTAGAAAGACCTAAGAGTGGACGGTCTTGTGCATATCAGCGAGTACATGGTAGTCGCAAATGCCGCGGCCGTGAACTTTTATTTTGCTTGGGCTTTCCACCGGTTCTTGTGCGTGCCGGCTGAATTCAAGTCAAGCGCCAAAACGCCCTCAATTGCCGGTCACAGAGGGGCAGAGTCTGGCGCGCTTCTTCCCAGGCGATTTTCGCGCCGCAGCGATGCCGACTTACGTTTGGGGCTTCGCGCCCACTGTGATGACTGACCTTCAGCTGGCCAAGTCAGCCACGGCATCGGCCGTGAGGCGCGTGGCGCCGCGCGGGCCCCGGCTTGCAGGTGGGGTTGCATCATCGCTGTGTGCGCTTTTGGCCCGTGGTCGGTGCCATTAGCACGTCGGCGTACCAGGCGCAGTTCAATCCCAACGACTCATCGAGAGCCGCGTCGCGGGTGGTCATAACCATGCGCCTGGAATGGACACCTGCACACCCGGTCTCCCGGCTCCCGCAATGACCGTAGTACGCCGAAAAGCGTGAGTTGCCGGCGCCGCGTTCAACGACCGCGCCCGCTGCTTTGCCGCCATCGCGTCGCACGCGGAGTGGCCGTGTTCAGTCCGCCGAACCCTCTAACGAGGCTGAATGCTTCCCAGGGAAAATCTCGGGACAAATCGAACCATTCCGTTAGATGAATCGGCCGCAAACCCGCGCCATTGCTCATTTGTCCCACTGCTTTGGGAGCAGAGGGTCGCGAGTTCGAATCCCGCCGCTCCGACCACCTATGCCATTGGCCCGCAACGAGCTTTCGTTGCGGGCCAATTCGCTTCCTGGGATTCAGGCAATCGGACTGAACGTCACGGTTGCCTGCAGTCCTTGGCCTTCGTGTCCATCCGCGAGGGTGATGCTCGCGCCGTTGCGTGCCGCGGCGCGCTCGGCGATCGCCAAACCCAGGCCGCTACCGCCTTGGTCTTGTCCTGGAATGCGGAAGAAGCGCTCGAAGACCCGTTGACGCAATGCCTCTGGAATGCCGGGGCCCTGATCCGTGAAGCTCAAGGTGCAGGCCCCCGCGGATTCGGACCACAGGCGCACCGCAATCCGACCGCCCTGCGGCGAGTACTTGATCGCATTGCTGATCAGGTTGTCGACCAGCGCCTGCAAGCTCTCCTGGTGCAAGAGGCGTTCGCAGGCTTGTTCGACTTGAAAGTCAATGCTGATGCCACGCTGCAATGCCAGCGGGACGGCGGAGGCGAGACGGTCGCGAACCAAGGCATCAAGGGGCTGGTGGCTCAGCGATTCATGGCCAAGACCGGCTTGGGCGCGTTCCAGCGCCAGCAGCTGCTGCACCACATGGTTGGCACGCGCCACGCCTTCGCGCAGGCCGGCGCTGACTTGCGCGTGTCGCGCCGGATCGGCCTCCGCGCTGCGCGACTGCAGCAGATGGGCGTTGATCTGGATGGCGGCGAGCGGTGTCTTGAGTTCGTGCGCGGCGTCGGTCAGGAATTGATGCTCGTTCTCGATGCGAGTTCGCAGGCGCGCCATCAAATGGTTGATCGCATTGACCACGGGGGCCAACTCTCGGTACGGCGAAGCCGGCAGCGGCGTGAGGTCCTGTTCGGAGCGGCTTTCGATCGACGCCGCGAAACTTCGCAAAGGCCGCAGGCCCAGCCCGACGATGAACCACGCCGGCAACAGCAGCAGCGGCAGGCTGAAGACGGGCGATCGAACCAGGAACGTGATCCCCGTCACCGTGAACATCCAGCGGTCGTCAACTTCATGGCTGCGCTCCACGACCAGGCCGCTGGCGACGTCGCTCTCGACCCGCTGCACCCACGTGTTGGATTCGCGCGAACTGCCGTCCGCGGAGAGCGGCAGTCGATCGGGTAGCGACGGTTGCGAGTTGTAGAGCAATCGTCCGTGCTGCCAGACACGCACACGCACAAGCGAGTGATATTCCAGCGTGCGAAACATCTCGGCGCGCACGGCCTCGATTCGCTCCGCCGCTGCGCGAATGCGTTCGGGGCGATCGGACAGATCGACCAGATGCAGGAGCAGCTCTCTGGCGTGCGCGTCGTTCTCGGCGGCGGTGCGCGCACGCTGCGTGTCCTGCGCTTCCCGGATCACGAAGAAGAACGCCACCACCGACACCAGGATGATGACGGCGGAAAAGCCGTACACCAGGCGCCTGAACAGCGAGGACTGGTCAGATGGACTTTTCACGCTGCTTCATCATGTAGCCCACGCCACGCACGGTACAGATGTGGCCGTCGCCGATCTTCTTGCGCAGGTTGGAAATGTGCACGTCGAGCGTGGAACCGTCGCTGAACGGCAGCACACGACGTTCAAGTTCGGCGCGCGTGAGCACGCGGTGAGACTGTTTCATGAGCGCGAGCAAAAGTCCGAATTCGGTCTTTGAAAGCGTCACCGGTGCACCCTCCCAAGTCACGCGCATGCGCTTTTCCTCGAGCACGAGATCTCCTGAAGTCCAAAGCACTTCGGCCTCGCTTTGGCTGCCGCTGCGGCGCAGGATGGCGCGCAGCCGCACCAGCAACTCGGGAATCTCGAAGGGTTTGATCAGGTAGTCGTCGGCACCGTTGTTGAAGCCCTTGAGACGGTGATTCAGACCATCGCGCGCCGTGATGATGAGCACCGGGACCATGCTGCCGGCATTGCGGATGCGCAGCAGGAGATCGTTGCCATCGCCGTCAGGCAGCCCCAGGTCGAGCAGCACGGCATCGAAGTCCTCGTCCAGCAGGCGTTCAAGCACGCCATTGGCAGAGCGCAGCCATAGCACCTGATGGCCTTCGTCCTTGAATACGGTCAGCAGCGCGCGGCCAATGACGAGGTCGTCTTCGATCAGAAGAATTTTCACGACGCCAGTCTAGCCCTGCGGTGGCACCGACGCGGCGTCGACACAACGCGGCATCTTCAGATTGTCTTTAGTCGCGGCGGATCTCGGGCCGTGAATCTTCAGGCTGTCTTTATCCGCTCCCGTGCCCGATTGACGCTGCCTCGGCCGCCCCAGAGCATCGCGCCCGTTCGCATCGACGGACGCATCGACATTAAAAACATTCGAGAGGCAAACCCCATGACTCATGCTCTGAGTTATCGCCCCGTCGCGCAGGCTTGTGCACTGCTGCTTCTGGGCTTGCAGGTCGCGCAGGCGCAGACGACGGATTCAACCCCGCAAACCCTGGACACGGTTGTCGTCACCGGCATCCGCCGCGGCATCGAAGATGCCATTGCCACCAAGCACGACAACAGCTCCATCGTGGAGGCCATTTCGTCGGAGGACATCGGCAAGCTGCCGGACGTGACGGTGGCCGAGTCGCTGAGCCGCGTCAGCGGTGTGGCCACGCAGCGCGACAAGGTCAATGGCCAGGCCACCGACGTCAGCGTGCGCGGCATGTCGCCGTCGTTCAACGGCTCGCTGCTCAATGGGCGCGAACAGGCTTCCACCAGCGACGCACGCAGCCCTGAGTTCGACCTCTTCCCGGCCCAGTTGACGAGCAGCGTGCTGATCTACAAGACGCCGGACGCGAGCCTGGTCGGGCAAGGGCTGGCATCGACGATCGACCTGCGCACGATCCGTCCGCTCGACTACGGCAAGCGCGTCGTCGCCCTGGGCCACCAGCGCGAGCAGATCGGTGCCGAGTCGGGCTCGGATCTGGGCTCGGGCAATCGCTCCAACCTGGTCTACGTCGATCAATTCGCGCAACGAAGTTTCGGCGTGGCGCTGGGCCTGAGCTCTTTCCGCGAGGACAACGGCGGCGAGAACCGTTTCGACAACTGGGGCGGCTACGCGCCGACGGTGGACTACAACGGCCAACAAGTCGTCGTGCCGGGTGGCTTCCTCGCCGAGACCATCCATCGCAGGAGCAGCCGCGACGCGGCCTTCATGACGCTGCAGTACAAGCCGACCGCAAACTTCAAGACCACCGCCGACCTGCTTTACTCGCGTGGCACGCAAAGCGAGAAGCACACCGGCATCGAGGGCGCCGTTCCGTTCGGCACGGGGCCGTACGACCCGAACGGCGTGCTCACCGATGCCACCATCGTGAACGGCGTGGCCACCGGCGGCACTTTCAGCAACTACAAGGCTGACGTGCGCAACCACATGTATTCGAGCAAGGACCGGCTGGCGTCCCTGGGCCTGAACAGCGAGCTGCGCACCGGCGACTGGCGCTGGGAGATCGACGCCGGCCATTCGCGCGGCGTCAAGAACCTGAGCAACTTCGAGACGACCGCCGGCCAGCCGGGCAACACGCCGGATTCGCAGCTCGCATCGATCACGTACTCCGGCTTCAACGGCACGAACTTCGCCGACGTCAAGTACACGCCGAGCATCGATTACTCGAACCGCAATATCGCGCTGCTGACCGACGTCGACGGCTGGGGCGGCGGACCGAACAGCCCGCAAGCCGGCTACGTCTCGCTGCCCAACATCACCGACACCGTCAACAGCCTGCGCTTCACGGCACACGACGACGCGGGCTGGGGCATCTTCGAGAGCCTGCGCTACGGCTTCAACTTCACCAAGCGCGACAAGGCCCGCACCGGCGACGAAGGCCGCCTGTACATCCTCGGCGGCGACGGCTACGCCGCCGTCAAGATGCCGGGCACCGACGTCGCCATGGCCGGCGCGTCGGGCATCCCCGTCGCGTCCTGGGACCCGACGGGGTCGCTGGGCACCATCTACGGCATGACGCGCTGGGTCGACCAGACCGTGCTGTCGCGCAACTGGACCGTCGACGAGAAGGTCGCCACCGCCTACATCATCGGCGACCTTGCCGGCAAGCTGGGCAACGTGCCTTACCACGGCAACCTCGGCGTCCAGCTCGTGCACACGAGCCAGGAGGCCTCGGGCAACCAGGTCGACCTGGCCAACTGCACCGGCATCACGGTCGAGACCTGCCCGTACAAGGTCCGCACCGACGGCACCAGCTACGGCAACGTCCTGCCCAGCCTGAACCTGACCTTCGAGCTCGGCAACCAGCAGCTGCTGCGCCTGGGTGCCGGCAAGCAGCTGGCGCGGGCCAACCTCGACGACATGAAGGCCAGCCTGGACTTCGCCGTGCAGAACGCCACCTCGCTGCAGCCCGCGCTGACCGGCTTTGCCGGCAACCCCAAGCTCAAGCCGTATCAGGCGCGTGCCCTGGACGTGTCCTACGAAAAGTACTTCGACAAGTACGGCTACGTCAGCCTGGCCGCCTTCTACAAGAAGCTCGACAACTACATCATCAACGCGCCGCGCCCCTTCGACTTCGGGCCCTACACCAGCGCGAGCACGCCGCTGCCGACGCAAGGCCCCTACGCCGGATCGACCCAGGGCTTCCTGACGCAGCCGGTGAACGGCCAGGGGGGCGACCTCAAGGGCCTGGAGCTGACCGTCAACCTGCCGTTCCGCATGGCCACGCACTGGCTCGACGGCTTCGGCGTGACGATCAGCCACTCGCTCAGCGACAGCTCGGTGCGCCTGCCCACGAGCGGCTTTGTCAGCCCGGAGAACGGCCCGGTCTTCGCCGGCGTGGTCAACCAGATCGGCCTGCCGGGCCTGTCGAAGAACGTCACGACCGCGCGGCTCTATTACGAGAAGAACGGCTGGCAGCTCTCCTACGCGGCCTACAAGCGCTCGGACTTCATCGGCCAGATCCTGGACTACCGAAGCGACGCGCAGTTCACCTTCATCAAGGCCGAGACCATCGTCGACGCGCAGGTCGGCTATGAGTTCCAGGACGGCTGGGCCAAGGGCCTGTCGGTGTCGCTGCAGGGGCACAACCTGTCCAACGCGCCGTTCCAGGAGTACACGGCGAGTCGCGACATCATTACCAACAGCGTCAAGTACGGCAAGACGTACCGGCTGGGTGCGAACTACAAGTTCTGATTGCCGCCGCGCCGCACCCGGGCCCGGCGCCCGGGTGCGGCCCTTCACCCCTCACTCAATAT
Organism: Burkholderiaceae bacterium; assembly: GCA_019234815.1. Taxonomy (GTDB): domain Bacteria; phylum Pseudomonadota; class Gammaproteobacteria; order Burkholderiales; family Burkholderiaceae_C; genus JAFALA01. Next base: position 8,258 of record JAFALA010000104.1, read on the forward strand.
CGAAGTGCGTTTTACCTTCCGAATCCTGCTGGCCTTGTCCTTCACGCTACTGATCGACCCAAGCCAGGCCGCCTCGCTCGATGCCTACCAACCCAAGCCTTATGTGCAATTCCAGCACCCTGACTGGGCCCGCAACGCCACGCTCTATCAGCTCAACACACGCCAATTCACTGCCGAAGGCACGTTCGCGGCCGCGGAAAAACAGCTGCCGCGACTCAAGGACCTGGGCGTCGGCATCCTCTGGATCATGCCCATTCAGCCGATCGGACAGCTGCACCGCAAGGGCAGCCTGGGCAGCCCGTACGCGGTGCAGGACTACCTGGCCGTCAACCCCGAGCTCGGCACGCTCGACTCGTTCAGGCATTTCGTGGCCACGGCGCACGCGCTGGGGCTGCATGTCATCCTGGACTGGGTGGGCAACCACACGGCCTGGGACAACGTGCTGGTTGCCAGCCATCCGGACTGGTATGACCGCGACGAGCACGGCCGCTTCCATCCGACGCCCTGGTACGACTGGGAAGACATCATCGACCTTGACTACGCACGCCCCGGGTTGCGCCGCTACATGACCCAGGCCCTGCTGTACTGGGTGCGCGAGGCCGGCGTGGATGGCTATCGCATCGATGCCGCCGGCCTGACGCCGCTGGACTTCTGGGAACAGGCTGCGCGTGAGTTGCGCGCCGTCAAGCCCGTCTTCATGCTGGCCGAATGGGAGAGCCGCGACCTGCACGCGCGGGCCTTCGACGCGAGCTACGCCTGGTCGTGGTGGGACACGATGAAGCTCATCGCTGCCGGCCGCGCCGACGCCACCGCCCTCTACCCCTATTACGCCTGGAACCGCAAGTTCTTCCCGCGCGAGGCCTATCGGCTGCTCTACACGACGAACCACGACAAGAACGCGTGGGAAGGCACGGAGTTCGAGATATTCGGCGATGCTGCCAATGCGGTCACCGTGCTGTCCTTCATCAGCGAAGGCATGCCCATGATCTACAACGGCCAGGAAGCCGCCAATCACAAGCGCCTGGCCTTCTTCGAGCGCGACCCGATCCAGTGGCAGGACGCACCGCAGGCCGATCTGTACCGCCGGCTCATCGCCCTGAAGAAGGCGCGAACGGCGCTGTGGAACGGCGCCGACGGCGCCGTCATGGAACCGGTCCCGAACAGTGCGCCTCAGCAGGTGCTCAGCTTTGTTCGCGGTGACGCGCAGGGCAAGGTGCTGGCGGTATTCAATCTCTCGGCGCAAGCCGCCGAGGTACGCCTCAAGGGCGAGCGCGCGCCGGGCAATTACCAGGATTTCGACAGCGGCAAGAACACGACCATCGCAGTCGATCAGGCCCTGACGCTGCCCGCCTGGGGCTATCGCATCCTCATTCAATAAGTCGGAGGCAACGCATGGAAGAACCCATCAAGACCGTCGTGATCGTCGGGGGCGGCACGGCTGGATGGATGACCGCAGCGGCCTTGTCCAAGGCCTGCGGCACCCAGGTGACGATCAAGCTCATTGAAGCCGAAGACATTTCGCCGGTCGGCGTCGGGGAATCGACCATTCCGATGATCCGGCTCTTCAACCAGCTGCTCGGCGTGGATGAAAACGCCTTCATGCGCGAGACCCAGGCCACCTTCAAGCTCGGCATCGAGCTGTGCGACTGGGGGCGCCTCGGCGATCGCTACATGCACGCCTTCGGGCAGATCGGCCATCGTTCGACGACGCTGCCCTTCCATCATTACTGGCTGCGCATGCACAAGGCGGGCAAGGCGGCCGGCCTGTGGGACCATTCCATCAATGCGGCCGCCGCGAAAGCACAGCGCTTCATGCGCGCCGACCCCAGCCTCGGGCACTCGCCGCTGGCCGAGATCACGCACGCCTTTCACATCGACGCCGGCCTGTATGCGCGCTTCCTGCGCCGCCATGCCGAGGCCGCCGGCGTCCAGCGCATCCAGGCGCGCGTGCTCGACGCCCAGTTGCGCGCGGGCGACGGCCATGTGCAGTCGGTGCGGCTTGCCGACGGCAGCTTCGTCGAGGGCGACCTGTTCATCGACTGCAGCGGCTTCCGCGCCCTGCTGATCGAGCAGACCCTGCACACCGGCTACGAGCACTGGGGCCACTGGCTGCCGTGCGACCGCGCCGTCGTGGCACAAAGCCGCAGCACCGGCAGCCTGCCGCCCTTCACGCGGGCCACCGCGCGCCGCGCCGGCTGGCAGTGGCGCATCGGCCTGCAGCATCGCGTCGGCAACGGCCATGTGTATGCGAGCCAGGCGCTCAGCGACGACGAGGCCGCGGGCATGTTGATGGACAGCCTCGACGGCGAGGCCCTGACCGAACCGCGCGTGCTGAAGTTCAGCAGCGGCCGCCGCCGCCGCATCTGGAACCGCAACGTCGTCGCGATCGGCCTGTCGGCCGGCTTCATGGAGCCGCTCGAGTCGACGGCCATCCACCTGGTGCAGTCGGCCATCGCGCGGCTGATCCAGTTCTTCCCCGACCGCAGTTTCAACCCGGCCGATATCGCCGAGTTCAATCGCCAGTGCGACTTCGAGAGCGAACGCATCCGCGATTTCCTCATCCTGCATTACCACGCCACCACGCGCAGCGACAGCGCCTTCTGGAACCACGTGCGCAGCATGGAGGTGCCGAGCACGCTGCAGGACAAGCTGACGCTGTATCGCGGCAGCGGCCGCATCGTGCGCGCGGCCGACGAGCTGTTCGCCGAAGTCGGCTGGCTGCAGGTGCTGCATGGCCAGGGCATCACGCCGCGCGTCCACCACCCGCTCGCTGATGCGCTTGCCGAGCAGGAGGTGCTGGACTACCTCGCCGACACGTCGGCGGTGATCCAGCGATGCGTGGCGCAGATGCCGCGCCACGCCGAATACATCGCCGCGCATTGCGCCGCGGCACCGGAGACTGAAACATGCGCAGCCTGAAACACATGCTTGCCCTGGTCGCCGTGCTGGCACCGTTGATCGCGGCCCAGCCCGCCGCTGCCGATGAAACCGTGGGCAGCATCGCCTCGCCCGACGGCCGCCTCGTCGTCACCGTGCTCATCCAGGCCGAAGGGCGCCTCGCCTGGCGTGCGGAGCGCGACGCCAAGCCGCTCGTGAAGCCTTCGCGCCTGGGCCTGCTGCTCACCAATGCACATCAGCTGGACGGCGGCTTCGAGCTGGCCGAGAGTCAGCACAGCGAGCACGACGAGACCTGGGAGCAGCCCTGGGGCGAGAACCGCCTGGTGCGCAACCACTACCGCGAGCTGGCGCTCGATCTGGTCCAGCCCGTGCCCTCGGGGCGCCACCTGACGCTGCGCCTGCGCGTCTTCGACGATGGCCTGGGTTTCCGCTATGAGTTGCCGGAACAAGCGGCCCTGCCCATCGCGCGCATCAGCGACGAACTGACCGAGTTCGACATCGCCGAGCCGGCGACCGCGTGGTGGGTGCCGGCGGGCGAGCGACTCGTGCTCGAGTACCCGGTGCAGCGCACGCCGCTGGCCGAAGTGGGGCTGGCCAATACGCCGCTGACCCTGCGCACCCAGAGCGGCGTGCACCTCGCGCTGCACGAGGCCGCCCTCGTCGACTACGCCGCGATGTGGCTGCGCAAGGTGCAGGGGCAGAAACTGCGCGCGCAGCTGGCGCCGTCCGCCAGCGGTGCGGCGGTCTACAAGCACGGCGCCTTCACGACGCCGTGGCGCACGCTGGTCGTGGCCGACAGCGCGGCGGGCCTGTACGAGTCGAACCTCACGCTCAACCTCAACGAGCCCAACCAGCTGGGCGACGTGTCCTGGGTGCATCCGGGCAAGTTCATCGGCATCTGGTGGGACATGCATCTGCAGCACAGCACGTGGTCCAGCGGCCCGCAGCACGGTGCCACCACGGCCAACGCCAGGCGCTACATCGACTTCGCCGCGGCCAACGGCATCCAGGGCGTGCTGGTCGAGGGCTGGAACATCGGCTGGGACGGCCATTGGGTCGGCAGCGAATCGGCCTTCGACTATCTGCACGCCATGCCCGACTTCGATCTCGACGCCGTCGCCGCCTATGCCAAGGCCAAGGGCGTGCAACTGATCGGCCACCACGAGACCGGCGGCAATGTGGCGCGCTACGAAGCCCAGCTGGACGCGGCGTACGCGCTGTGCGAACGCCTGGGCATTGGCACCGTCAAGTCCGGCTACGTGACGGACGCCGGTACGGCCCAGTTCGCCAATGCGGGCGGCACGGGCACGCACTTCGGCTTCACCGAATCGCAGGAAGGCGTGCGCCACTACCTGCACGCCGTTCAGGAGGCGGCGCGCTATCACATCGCCGTGGACACGCACGAGCCGGTCAAGGACACCGGCCTGCGCCGCACCTGGCCGAACTGGATTTCACGCGAAGGTGCGCGCGGCCAGGAATACAACGCCTGGGGCGATCCGATCAACGCGGTGGATCACGAGGTCAATCTGGTCTTCACGCGCATGCTCGCCGGGCCGTTCGACTACACGCCGGGCGTACTGAGCCTGGAAGGCGCGAACGGTCGCAAGCTCAACTCCACCCAGGCCAAGCAGCTGGCGCTGTACGTGCTGATCTATTCACCGGTCGAGATGGCCGCCGACACGATCGAGAACTACGCTCGCTGGCCTGCCTCGTTCCAGTTCATCAAGGACGTTCCGACCGATTGGGAGCGCAGCAAGGTGGTGGCCGGCGAGGTGGGCGCCTATGCCGCCATCGCGCGCCAGGACCGCCGCAGTGCGGACTGGTACCTCGGCGCCATCACCGACGGCACGGCCCGCACGCTGGAACTGCCCTTGGGCTTTCTTGCGTCCGGCCGGTATCGCGCCGAGATCTATCGCGACGGCGAGCAGGCCGACTACCGGAATGAACATCGCTTCGACATCGTGATCGAACAGCGCATCGTCCAGGCCGGCGACATCCTGAGCCTGCGACTGGCCCCCGGCGGTGGCGCCGCCGTGCGCTTCACGCCTGTGCGGAACTGATGAACCGCGCCATGTCCAAGGTCGCCTGCAGCACACACGCTCGAGCCGCTGCGGTCACGCTGTTGTTCCTCATGCGAGGCGTGCCGGCAGCGGGCCATCCGGGCACGTCCATCCTGGTCAGGGCATAAGGTGCTTGTTCAAGAATTCATCGAACCCGGCCTGCTGGTCAACTGGGGTGAACACACCCTGCATACCGCAGTGCTGCAATCCGATGGGCAGATTGCGCGACCAAAGGCCTGGCCTGTTGATTCGGGCGTGGCTGCACTCGCGGGGGCGCTGGTAGCCGCGCCCTCGAAAATCAGGCATGCAGCGCTCGTCGTGCATGCAGGCGCCGTGCCACCTGCCGCGGCACTTCGGCAGATCCTGGGCCTTGATCGCGTGGAGCCGCTCGGGCGTGCGCAGGCGCTGGCCGTTTCGGCGCCCAAACATGCGGCGCCGCAAGGCATGCTGGGATTCAGCGGGCATCCCGCTTTTGACGTCCTGTGCGACATCGGCTCGAACACCCCAATGCTCGCCACGAGCGAAGGCCGTAGTCCCTTGGCGCTGATGGCGCTGCTGCGACATCCCTGGCCACTCAACTCCTGCAGGGTAATTGGCGATGCCTTGTGCTCGGCCGATGCCAATGAGGTCGGCGAAGCGCTCGCCATGCTCTGTGGGCTGCTCGCGCTGGCCGGGCACCGCAGCATCCTGATCTACGGTCCGTTGGCTCTGCGTGAAGCGCTTGCTGATTGGGGCTGGGGCCACCGCCTGGCACGCTTCCGGACCGCTGCACCCGACATCGCCTGGTGGGATGAGGAGAGCAAGCCAGAGGTCTGGCTGACTGGCGCGGCCTTGCATTTGGGGCGCTTCCTGCGAGCTCAATCGTGCGGGCTCTGCGAACGGGTACGAGCATCTTTTGACAAGCTGACTCGGACCGAAAGGCGCGTTGCCGAGGTCGTGCTCGCCAACCCCACGGCGGCAGTGGAAACCGCTACCGCGCGACTAGCTGAAGCCGCCGCGGTAAGCCAGCCCCAGGTGATCCGCTTTTGCCGGGCGATGGGCTTTGACGGCGTGAGCAGCTTCAAGCGAGCGCTTGGTGCAAGCCTGGCAATCAGGAGTGAAGCCCTGTTCAGCACGTACAGGGGTGATCAATCGCCCGACGGCACGGTTAGGGTGGCGAACTAGCGGGTGTCGCCGAGGTGCAGCTTGGCGGTCATGGCGGCCCGATCGAATCACCGAGCCTGGGGTCTGGGTAGTAGTGCTGGAAGCCGCGCCAAACAGCGCCCGAGCGGGCGATGTGCTCGACCATGTGCAGCACGATCTGCCGATCCGCATCGCTCAATGACGCGGCGCGGGTCACGTAGGCGCCACTCTCACCCCAAGGGAGCTCGGGCACGGGATCCATGTGCAGCTGCTGGATCAGTTGGCGATATTTCGCGTTGGCGCTCAAGGCGCCCGTGAGCGCAGTGGGTGTGATCACGGCGACGTCGACCGAGCCGTCAACGAGCATGCGCGCCAGCGAAATCGGATCGGTGGCTTCGGTCAGCCGGCGCTGTGCCGTGAGCTGCCGAACCATCGCCTGGTAGCTCTCGCCGTAGTCGTAGCCGCGCATGATGCCGACGCGAAGGGTCTCGCGCCCGAGAAGCTCGGGCAGCGCATGAAACCTCAGCGCCCGCGATGCCAGCGAGATCAAGACCGGACGGCTGCGGATCATCGGCACGAAGATACCGTCATCGTCGCGCCGGGTCACACGCCGCGCCGGAAGCAGCAAATCAGCGTGGCCGGTCGTGAAGAGCATTTCCTGGCGTGCACGAGGGACGATCTGGAAGCTGATCGCACAACCGACGCTAGCGGCTTCGGTACGTAGAAGATCCGGATAGATGCCGTGGACCTGACCCTCGATCACGGTGGCGGCATAACCGGTGATGGTCACGGGCACGACCAGTGCCCGGGAGCACTGCGCCTGAGCCGGCGAGCACGCAATGCCGAGCACCAGCGTGGCCGCAGCGGTATGGATTTTCATCATGGGTCGGAAACGGTGAAGGCGACCGCAGCCACGGATGTCGGGGCCGCCCTTGGCCTCGCTCGTTGCGTCGCATGATAGATGCGGCCCCATGGCGAGCGTTGTGCACTAGCCATCTGAAACGCTCGGCAGCCAGGGATGCCCGTTGGCTGATAGAGTCGGCTGCGTTCACGTCCATGGCCGATGTCTGGCGATGGCCCCAGCCGCATTGCGGCGACAGACATCTCGAGACCGGAGGCTCCCATGGTGACCGACGACCGCGCCAGTGCGTCCAAGAAGTCCGCGCAGCGAAAAGAGCTCGTTGACAAGAAGCTGACCAAG
>JAFALA010000036.1 GCA_019234815.1 Burkholderiaceae bacterium
ACAACCCGCTCACGCTCATCAATGTGGCGCGTGCCGTCGACCAGGGCCAGCCGGTGACCACGCGCACGCTGACCGTCAGCGGCGCGGTGGCACGGCCGGCAACGTTCACGGTGCCGCTGGGCACGCCCTTGCGCGAGGTGCTGGAGAGGGCGGGCGGAGCGACGATCGCCAATCCGGCCTACCTTGAAGGCGGCCCGATGATGGGCAAGCTGGTGACGGACCTGGAGCGGCCAGTCACCAAGACCACGGGCGGCTTGCTGGTGTTCCCTGACGATCATCTGCTCATCCAGCGCCGCACGGTGCCGCAGGCGCAGGTGGTGCGCATCGCCGAAACCAATTGCGTGCAATGCAATCTGTGCACCGACCTGTGCCCACGCCATGTGGTCGGCCATGAGCTGTCTCCGCACCTGCTGGTGCGTTCCAGCAATTTCCGCAATGTCGGCGCGCCGCGCATCCGTACCACGGCGCTGACCTGCTCCGAATGCGGCGTCTGCGAGGCTTACGCCTGCCCGGTCGACATCTCGCCGATGCGCATCAACATGGCGCTCAAGACGGTGCTTCGCGCCGAAGGCCAGCGCTATGAAGGCGTGCTGCACGCGGCGGACCCGCTGGGCAAGGAGCGACTGCTGCCCTCGCACCGCCTGGTGGAGAAGATTCGCATTGCCGGCATGGCCTTCAAGGCGCCTCTGCTGGAAGACGAGTGGCATCCGCCGCAGGTCACGCTGCCTTTACGCCAACACATCGGCGTCGCCGCGCTGCCGGTGGTCGAGGTGGGGCAGCACGTGCGCCAGGGCGAATTGCTGGCCCGGATCGTCGATGGCGCCTTGGGCGCGGGGGTCCACGCGAGCATCGATGGCTGCGTTTACGTCGTCAACCACGATGCCATCGTGCTGGTGGCCGATCGACTGCATGCGAGCGCGTAGCGGCTTGATGGCGCCGATGGGTGAATGGGCTTTTCCCACGCCGCTCGCAGCGATGAACGGCTTGGCGCAGCTCCGCGAGGCCGCGGGAGCCGATGCGATGCCGGTTTAGCACGGCGGCCCGACGAGCACCTTGCGACCTCGAAATTGGCGGACTTTGTCTCCGCCAGAACAATCTGCGGCGAAGGCCGCGGCCAGACTGGCGCTTTTTCAAGCTCCGCGTTTGCCGCGCCACCCGTCATGAATCTCGCTGGAATGAAATTGCGCACCAAGCTGGCAACGGCCTTTTGCGTCATGGTCGTGCTGGTCGCCCTGCTTGGCGGCCTGATGATTGATCAGCTCACCCGGATCCACGCCAACACGGAAGACCTCGCCACGAATTGGATGCCCAGCATCGAAGTGCTGGGAAACCTGCGCGCCAAGCTGAACGAGATTCGGCGCACCGAGGCCGATCTGGTCATCGCAGGCGATGCGCGGCAGTTCGACGCCTTTGCGAAGCGCATCGAGCTCATGCGCGGCGAACTGATGAAATTGCAGGGCATCTATGAGCCCATGATCACGCCCGGCGCCGAGCGTGCTGGTTACGAACGCTACACGCAGGACGAAAACGCCTATTTCGCGCAATTGGCCAGGGTGCTCCAGGCAGCGCGTGCAGGCGAGGACAGCGGCGCGCAAGTTCGGACGCTCTACGGTCGCGAGTCGAATGCGGCCTTCAGTGCGCTGCTGGGCGAGGTCCACACCCTGGTCACCATCAACAGCAAGGGCGGGGCCGCGGCGTATGCCGCATCGCAGTCCACCTTTGCGCAGGCACGCCTGCTGACCTTCAGCGTCGTGTTGGTGTCGATCGCCGTGGCGGCATTGCTGGCCTATCTGATCGTGCGCACGGTTGCGAGGCAGCTGGGCGGCGAGCCTCAGCAGGCGGCGGAATTGGCCCGGCACATCGCCGCCGGCCGCCTGGGCACGCCGGTCGACCTGGCCCGGAACGACAGCACCAGCATGATGACGCAGTTGAAGAAGATGCAGGACAGCCTGGCGCTCGTGGTGACGGGCGTGCGTCAGAGTGCCGAAAGCGTCGCGACCGCCAGCTCCCAGATTGCTCAGGGCACGCAGGACCTGAGCCAGCGTACCGAGGAGCAGGCGGTGGCCCTGGAGCAGACCGCATCCTCGATGGAAGAACTCAGTTCCACCGTGAGGCTGAATGCCGACAATGCGCGCGAGGCCAGCGCGCTGGCGCTCGGTGCGTCCGAGATCGCGGCCAAGGGCGGTCAAGTGGTGACTGACGTCATCGAGACCATGAAGGAGATCAACGGCAGCTCGCGGCGCATCACCGAGATCATCGGGGTCATCGACGGTATTGCGTTCCAGACCAATATTCTGTCGCTCAATGCCGCCGTCGAAGCCGCCCGGGCGGGCGAACAAGGGCGCGGCTTCGCGGTCGTGGCCACCGAGGTGCGCTCCCTGGCCCAGCGCAGCGCCGACGCGGCGCGCGAGATCAAGGCCTTGATCAACGCCAGCGTCGATTGCGTGGAGCGCGGGTCCGTGCTGGTCGACGAAGCCGGCAAGACGATGGGAGAGGTGGTGCGATCCATCCAGGGCGTGACCCATGTGATGTCTGAAATCAGCCAGGCCAGCATCGAGCAGCATGCCGGTGTCACGCAGATCGGCGAGGCGGTGAACCGGATGGATGAAACGACCCAGCGCAATGCCGCACTGGTGGAACAGAGTGCCGCGGCGGCTGACAGCCTGATGCAGCAGGCGCAGCAGATGCTGCAGGCCATGGCGGTCTTTCAGCTTGGGCATGTCGAGGCGTGCGAGGCCTGCGAGGCCTGATGGCCTGGTTTGGGATGTCAATGAGCCGCTGGCGCCGCGCGTGCCAGCATGGTCGTGAATTGGCGGGCAAAGGTGTGCACGTCGCCTGGCCAGCGCGCCGACACGTAGGCGCCGTCCTGAACGACCCAGGCCGCCCGGTCGTCGTCCAGGCGGTCGCGAATCAGCCCGCTGCTTTTGCGCCAGGCATTCGGCGCGTCAGAAGGCACATCGAGGAAGTCGCTCGCCTGGGCCAGGGCGCGCTTGACCTCGGCTTCAACGCTCCAGTAGCCGGCGGGCTCGCCGCTGTTCTCGAAATAGGTGCGGTAGTAGAGCGGATCCCAAAAGCGCGCCCACCAGCGTGTCAGGTCCCAGGCGGATTTCTCCAGCTTCCAGGTCAGGGCCGTGGTCTTGCGCCCCCACAAGACGGAGCGTCCGGTGCGCTGTGATGGCGTCCGCGCGGCCAGCAGGACCCCGTGGCAAACGGCCGCCACAGGGCGATGCCGTCCCTGCGCGTCGAATTGATCGAAGAATCGCGCCACCAGCGCCTGCAGCACTTTGTCTTCAAGGTATTCCCGCATGCCCTTGGCGTGTCCGCCTGGCAGGACCAGCGCATCAAAGGCGCCTGTGCGCTCGGCTTGTGCGGCCTGCTCGTAACTCAGCGGCTGCAGGAAATGCGGATCCAGCTGAATCGCCTGGTAGGCCTCTCGCGCCGACTTCTGGGCGCGCAGCATCAGCCCGATCAGACGCACTTGCCGCAGCCCCGGGATCCAGCCCCAGGCGTCCAGGCCTTGGCCGGAAATCATCAGCGGATCGGCGTGGGCCCGCTGGCCGTCGGGCGTGGCGAAGCGCAGCTCGTGGCCTGCGGCGCGCAAGATGGTCCAGGTGATGCACACCTCGGTGGGATCAAAGTCGCGGCGCGGCAGCGGCATCAGGATAGTCATGAGCAGGTTCCTGCGGGGTTGAAGCGAGCCCGGCCCATGGGCGTGCTCAAGCGTGTTGCGTTGAAGAAGCCATGTAGAGCCCGATGTCGACCGCATCGATCTGCTCGGGCTTCAGGTATTTGCGCGCATAGTCCAGGTAGACCCCCGAGCTCAGGAACAGGTCGAACAGCAAGGGGTCGATGTGGCGGTCCTGCTTGAAGCGGTACAGGATCGCGATCGACTCGGACAGGGTCTTGGCCTTCTTGTAGGGTCGGTCCGAGGCGGTCAGGGCCTCGAAGATGTCGGCAATGGCCATGATGCGCGCCGGGGTCGACAACTCGTCTTCCTTCAATTGGCGCGGATAGCCGCTGCCGGTCAGCGTCTCGTGATGGGTGCCCGCGTACTCGGGAACGCGCTGCAGATTGGGCGGCAGGGGCAGCTGCTCCAGCATGACCAGGGTCTCCATCACATGCTCGTTGATCTTGAAGCGTTCCTCTTCGGTCAGGGTGCCGCGGCTGACGCGCAGGTTGTGCAGTTCGCCGAGGTTGTAGAGGTGCTTGGGCACGGTGAGCTTGAATCCATGTTGGGCGAGTCGTGAGAAATTGGCCGGGCGCTGGATGATGTGTTCGGTCTTGTCTGAAAGCAAGGGCTCTAGCGCCGGCAGCAGGGCGGGCTCAAGGCTTGGATAACGCTGCAACTCCGTGTCTGACAGGCCCAGCCGGTCGTCGAAATGGCGCAGCCAGGTCTGGCTGCCGATCTGCACGAGGCGCTCGACGCGCTCGGGCGCCAGGAATTCGCTGCCGAGATTGCAGGTGGCGAGGAATTCAAAATCGTCCTGCAGCTGCGCGCACCTTTGCTGGTAGCGCTGCTCGGCCGCCGCCGCCGCGGCGCCTCGCTCGTGGATCTCGCGCAGGCGCTCGATCTCGGCGTCGCGCTGAAGCACTTCGAAGCGGGTGCGGACCTCGTGAATGCGGTTGTAGATGGTCTCGAGCTTGGTGGCCTTGTCGACCACGTATTCGGGCGTGGTGACCTTGCCGCAGTCGTGCAGCCAGGCGCCGATGCGGAATTCACGCCACTCGTCGTGGGTCTTGAAGCTGAAGTCCGCCAGCGGGCCTTCCGACACCTCGCAGGCGGCGCGTGCCAGCATCATGGCGAGTTCGGGCACGCGTTCGCAATGGCCGCCCGTGTAGGGGCTCTTGGCATCGATGGCGCCGGCGATGATCTGGATGATCGACTCCATCAAGGCGTTCTGCGCCTCCGCCAGGTTCTGGTTCTCCAGGCCCACGGCGGTCTGGGCTGCCAGGGCCTCGATGAACGGTATCAGGCGGTCATCGAAGGCCACGACGTCCCGGCTCAGCGGCTCGACCGCGTTGATGAGCTGGATCACGCCCAGGACCTGACCCTCGCGCGGCATGACGGGCACGCTGAGCACGGAGCGGACCGGGTCGCCCGAGCACAGCCGCGGCAGGCCGGGCGTCGGTTCCATGCCGATGCCGTCGAAATTCAGCACACGGCCGTGGCGGGCGACTTGCGCGGCCAGCGGCGAGGGCGCTGTCGCGTCGTCGACCGCGATCTCATGGAGCGTTGCCGGATCCAGCCCGGCCTGGGCGGCAACCGCGAGCGTCTGATGGGCAGACTTCAGGTAGATCAGCGCGGCCTGGCAATCCGTGATGTGGCGCGCGCTGTCCAGCGTCGTGTTCAACAGGCCGTCGCGCTGGTGTTCATGGCCGAGCGCCAGTCCGCTTTCGACCAGGTGGATCATCTTGCGTTCCGCGTCGCCGAGGCTGGCCAGCATGGTGCTGGAGATCAGCACGCCGGTGACGAGCGTGAGACCGATGGCGACGCTGGCCGCATCGAACAGCAGGCCCAGCGCCACGAACAGGACCAGGCCTGTGACCAGCAAGGCTGCCGCGGCCAGGGCCGTCAGGCCCATGGCCCAGAGCGGACGGGCCTTGAACTCGCGTCCTACGCGATAGTCGGATCGCGGGGCCAGCCAGATCAAGGCGAGCCCGACGCCCAGCACCAGCAGGGGCTCGAAGATGATCAGCCAGCGAGGCCGCTTCAAGAAGACTTTGTCGAACAGCGACTCGATGAGCTGGGCCTGGATTTCCACGCCCGGTACCAGTTCATGCAGCGCCGTGGTCCGCATGTCATTGAGCCCGGAGCCGGTCAGGCCGATCAATATGAGCTTGCCGTTGAACTGCGCCGGATCGACCTTGCCGTTCAGCACATCCAGGGCCGATACATAGCGCGCCAGGCCCGCCGACAGCGGCGCAAAGTGCAGCCAGATGTCGCCCTCGGGCTGCGTCGGCACGCTCAGATCGGCCACCTGCACGGCCGTGACGCCATGCGCCTGCGCCTGCACTTCGATGGCGGAAGAATCCGTGGCCACGCGCAGCATCTCCAGGGCCAGGCTGGGCGTGAGCTGGGAGCCTATGCGGGCCAGCAGCGGCACGCGGCGCACCACCGTCCCGCCGCGTGTGTCGATGCTGACCAGCGCCTGGCCATGGGCCGCCGCTTGCAGGATGGGGAGGCTCGCCAGCACGCGGGGATAGTTGCGCACGAAGGGGCGCGGGTCTGCGCCGTGCGTGACCATGGGCGCGCTGCGCAGCGCGGTGCTGGTCGTGAAGGTCTCGAAATCGAAGCCCACGGCGCCCAGCACGCTGGGTGCGTCGTGCAAGGCCTGGGCCAGCTGGGCGTCGCTGGTGGGCAGGCCGCGCAGGGCCTCGCTGAGCGCGTGCCGCTCGGGAGGCAGGCGCCTGGCGAGTTGGTCGGGTGAGTTCTGGTCGGCCTCCGGCATGTAGATATCCAGGCCGATGGCGGCCGGCGCATGGGCCTGGACCGCGCGCACCAGGGCGCCCAGCCGGTCGCGCGGCCAGGGCCATTGGCCTAGCGATGCCAGGCTTTTTTCGTCAATGGCCACGATGGTGACGGGCGCGCTGGCGGGTTTTCTGGGAGACAGGGCATGGTAGGCATCGAACAGTCCGAGCTGCGCCGACACCAGGGGATGCCCCAGGGCGCCGACCACTCTCAGGGCGGGCGCAGGCAGGGCGGTTTGCCAGCGCAAGGGCAGCGCCAGGAACGCCTGCAGGGCGACATAGAACAGCAGGACGCCGAGTGCCACCGAGCGGCCCCGCGCGCCGCCGAGCAGGTGTTTGAGCAGGGACGAGGAACGGGGCAGGTTCAGCTTCATTCGCGCGGTGCTGGACGTTCAACAAACCGGGTAGTGACGTACCCGGAAATATTCATCGAATGGTGACTTCGACGCGGCGGTTGGCCTGTTCGGCCACTGCGTTGGCGGTTTGCACCGCCGGGTCGCGTTTGCCGCGCCCGACCGCCTGCATCTGCGAGGCCGCAATGCCGTGATGGCTCAGGAATTCGACCACCGTCTGCGCCCGCTGCAGCGACAAATGGTCGTTGAGGTCATCGGTGCCGACCGCGTCGGTGTAGCCGGTCACGATCAGCTCGGGTGCGGCGCGCCGGCCCAGCTCCTGGAGGATTTGCTGAACCACGGCCGCCGAATCCGGCGTGAACTCCGTGGACGAGCCGCTCTGGAAATGCACGATGAAGCTCACCGGCCGGGGCGGGCGGGCGGCCAGCAGGGCGCCGTATTGGCGCTCCACGCTCGCCGGGTCCGTCGTGAAGCTGCTGATCTGGCCTTGCTGCGAAACCGCGACGCCGCCGTAGGCCGTATCGACGCGCTGGTGCCCTGTCGCGCTGCTCACTTCCACCGCACCGACCTTGCCGTCCGGCGCGGGCAGCAGGACGACGCGTTGCTGGGCGCAGGCGCAAAGCATCAGCAAGGCAGGCATTGCAAAGGCAAGACGCTTCTTCATGGCCCGTCGCCCGCATCGATGATGAACTCGGTGCCGCGCACGCCCAGCGTGATGGAGTTGGTGCTGAACTGGACGGCGTCGGGATGAGTCTTGGCGATCTTTCCGGAAATGACGGCCAGCGTTCCGCGCTTGACGGAGGAGTCGAGTTGGCCGTCGTGCGTCGTGGGGTTGAACGCGAAGCGCTTGATGAGCAACGCGGAGTGGGCACCGGCGGCCAGCATGGTGTCGTCGCGCAATGTGATGCCGATGGATGAGTCGGCGCCGGTGCTGATCTGATCGCCTTCCATGACCGGGTCGCCGATTTGGGCCGGCAGGATCTGGCCGGCGCGGGCTATGTTGGCCTGGCCCTTGAGCGTTTTGACCATGCCCGCGCTTTCGGCATGAGCGGTGGCGGCGCACAGCAGCGTCATCGCGACGCCGGCAATCAGCCCAGTGACCGTGTACAACGAGGCGTGACTCACGCGGTCCTCCAGCATCCAAGTGCGGATCCGAACGAGGTCCGGATCTGCTCATCAACAACATAAGCATCGGAACTCCGGCGCAATCTATCACATATCTTGCGGATCAAACAAAATTGCGCCATGGCTGATCCCCGTTTTTGAATTGCGAATTAAAGCGCGGCAGCGCTCGATGCCATAAGATCTTCGGCAATTCCTGCGCGAATTGAAGACATTGCATTAGAAGCGGTCATGTCACAAATATGGCATGGATCCGCCTTCCAGTTTTTGCGTTTTCAACCCGGACTTTCCAGTCAGCAAGCCCATAGGAAAGGTTCATATGAAGCTCAACGATGCGTTTGTTTTCCCGGCCTTGGCCCAGGCATTTCGCCGTTCCTCCGCGGGCACGGCGATGGCGGTAGCTGCCCTATTGATGGCTGCCCCGACGTATGCCGATGACGCGCCCGCCGCCGATTCGACGCCGCTGCCGGTGGCGCTTGTCAATGCGCTCAACAAGCTATCCGGTGGACCGCATGCGGGGTACCGGGCCAACCATGCCAAGGGCGTCATGGTGACCGGTACCTTCACGCCCGCGGCCGGTGCGCGGGCCTTGAGCAAGGCGCCGCAATTTCTGCGTCCGGTGCCCGTCACCGTGCGCTTCTCCAATGGCACGGGCGTGCCCACGCTGCCGGATGCGGATCCGCACGCAAGCCCGCACGGCATGGCGATCCGTTTCCAGCTGCCCAAGGGGGCCACGACCGACATCGTCGGCATTTCGGCCAACGGCTTCCCGGTGGCCACGCCGGAGGATTTCCTGGCGCTGCTGCAGGCCATCGCCGCCAGCGGCCCTGATGCCGCCAAGCCGACGCCGGTCGAGCAGTTCCTGGGCAGCCATCCGGCGGCCCTCAAGTTCGTCACCACGCCGCGGCCCGCGCCGGAGAGTTTCGCCACGCTGGCCTTTTATGGCGTGAACGCGTTCAAGTTCACCAATGCCAAAGGCGCGAGCAGCTACATCCGCTACCAGATCCTGCCGGCGGCGGGCGAGCATGGCCTGAGTGACGAGGCGGCGGCCAAGGCCGCGCCCGACTACCTGATGGATGAGCTGCCCGCGCGCGTGGCGAAGGTGCCAGTCAAGTTCAAGCTGCTGGCGCAGCTTGCCAAGGAGGGCGACAAGGTCGACGACCCCACGGCGGTGTGGCCCGAGACGAATCGCGTCGTGGAGCTGGGCACCATCAGCCTGACGAAGGCGGTGACCGATCAGGCGGCCGAACAGAAGAGGATTCTCTTCAATCCGGTGTCGCTGCCGGCGGGGATAGAGCCGTCGGCCGACCCGGTCCTGGCGATGCGCTTCCCAGCCTACGCGGTCAGCTTCGGGCAGCGGGCGCCTTGACGACGGAGTTGGAAGCAAGTCGGCGGATTTTTCGCATTTGCAAATGCAAATGCCTTTGTTGAATTGTCTGGGTGAATCGTCCAAACTTTGCGGTTGTGCATTCAAGTCGGCCTGGGTGCCGGTTTGAGCGCCGAGCGTTTGTTTCGATCCTCGCAATGCGCCTCCACCGGGGCGGCGAGGCATCGGTCTCCCACAAGGATTTTTCATGATCTCTGCGACGGTTGATCGTCCCGCTGTTCTCGACCTCATCGGCAACACCCCCATCGTTCGCGTGACCCGCCTGGACACGGGCCCGTGCGAACTCTTCCTCAAGCTCGAATCGCAGAATCCCGGCGGCTCCATCAAGGACCGCATCGGCCTGTCGATGGTCGAGGCGGCGGAGCGCGATGGCCGGCTCAAGCCGGGCGGCGTGGTCATCGAGGCCACGGCCGGCAACACCGGCATCGGGCTGGCCCTGGTGGCGCGGGCCAAGGGCTACCGCGTGCTGCTGGTCGTGCCCGACAAGATGGCCACCGAGAAAGTGGTGCAGCTCAAGGCCATGGGCGCGGAGGTGCATGTGACGCGCTCCGACGTGGGCAAGGGCCATCCCGAGTACTACCAGGACCTGGCGGCGAGCCTGGCGCAAAGCATGCCCGAGGCCTGGTACGCCGACCAGTTCAACAATCCCGCCAATCCGCTGGCGCACGAGACCGGTACCGGACCGGAGATCTGGCGCCAGATGCGCCACCGCGTCGACGCCGTCGTCGTGGGCGTCGGCTCCAGCGGCACGCTCACCGGCCTGACCCGCTTCTTCCGCCGCGCCGATCCGGAGGTGAAGATGGTGCTGGCCGATCCCGAGGGCTCGATTTTGCGCGACCTGGTCAAGACCGGGCAGCATGGGGAGCCGGGCTTCTGGGCCGTGGAGGGCATAGGCGAAGACTTCGTGCCGCCTATCGCCGACCTCTCGGGCGTGAAGGAGGCCTACAGCATTCCCGACGAGGAGAGCTTTGCCACGGCGCGCGAGCTGTTCCGTGCCGAGGGCATCCTGGCGGGATCGTCCAGCGGCACGCTGCTGGCGGCGGCGCTGCGCTACTGCCGTGCCCAGACCCAGCCCCAGCGCGTCGTGACCATCGTCTGCGACACGGGAACGCGCTACCTCAGCAAGGTTTACAGCGATCCCTGGATGTTCGACCAGGGCCTGCTCAAGCGGCCTGCGCTGGGCGATTTGCGCGACCTGATCGCGCGCCGGGTGGAAGACGGAGCCGTGGTCTTCGCCGGGCCCGACGACACCCTGGCGACCGCCTTTTCCCGCATGCGCGAGGCCAATGTCTCGCAGCTGCCGGTGCTGGAGAACGGCCGGCTCAAGGGGCTGCTCGACGAGTCCGACCTGCTCGCCCGCCTGCATGCGCAGCGGGGCGGATTCAAGGATCCGGTGCGCAGCGCCATGAGCGTGGACGTTCGAACGCTGGCACCGGGCGCCGCCCTGTCCGAGCTCCAGGCCGTGCTCAAGCAGGGCGACGTCGCCGTGATCGCTGAAGGCGGGCGCTTCTACGGCCTGGTCACCCGTTTTGATCTTCTCAACCACTTTCGCAAAGGCCTCTGACATGAGCCAGGATAGACAACTCGCCTTCGACACCCGCGCCATCCATGGCGGCCAGCATCCCGACCTGCAGACGGGGGCGGTGATGGTGCCCATCTACGCCACCTCCACCTACCGGCAGCGGAGCCCCGCGGTGCATCAAGGCTATGAATACGGCCGCACTCACAATCCGACGCGCCAGGCCTACGAGCGGGCCGTGGCCAACCTGGAGAGCGGCACGCTGGGCCTGGCCTTCGGCTCCGGCCTGGCGGCCATGGCGACGCTGCTGGATGCGCTGCCGCAGGGTTCGCACATCGTCGCCAGCGACGACCTCTACGGTGGCAGCTACCGGCTGTTCGAGCGCGTGCGCAAGCACAGCGCCGGCCTGCAGGTGACCTACGTCGACACCAGCGACGTCGAGCAGGTGCGGGCGGCGCTGCGCCCCGACACCCGGCTGATCTGGATCGAGACGCCGACCAATCCGCTGCTCAAGGTCAGCGACCTCGCGGCCGTGGCCGCGCTGGCGCGCGCCCATCCGCTGGCCCTGACGGTCTGCGACAACACCTTCTCCAGCCCCTGGTCGCAGCGGCCTCTGGAGTTGGGATTCGACGTGGTGCTGCATTCGGCCACCAAGTATCTCAACGGGCACAGCGACGTGATCAGCGGCGTCATCATCGTCGCCGGCGAGGAGCGCCAGGCCGCGCTGCGCGAGCAGCTGCAATTCCTGCAGAACGCGGTAGGCGCGGTCACGGGCCCCTTCGACAGCTTCCTGGCGCTGCGCGGCCTGAAGACGCTGGCCCTGCGGATGCAGCGGCACAACGAAAGCGCCCAGGTGCTGGCCGACTGGCTGCAGGGGCAGCGCCAGGTGCGGCGCGTGCACTATCCCGGCCTGAGTTCGCATCCGCAGTTTGAGCTGCAGCGGCGTCAGGCGCGCGGCGGCGGCGGCATCATCAGCGTGCAGCTCGACACGGACGAGGCCGGCGCGCGCCGATTCCTCGAGCGTACGCAGCTGTTCACGCTGGCCGAGAGCCTGGGCGGCGTCGAAAGCCTGATCTCGCTGCCGGCGCTGATGACGCATGCGTCCATCCCGGCCGAGCAGCGCGCGCGCCTGGGCATCAGCGATGCGCTGGTGCGCATCTCCGTGGGCATTGAAGATGTGAATGACCTGCGCGGCGACCTGGCGCAGGCGCTGGCTGCCGTGGGGTAGGCGCCGCGGCTAGGCGCCGTCAAACTGGAGTCGGTCGCGCCCCAACCGTTTGGCGCTGAGCAGCAGCTTGTCGGCGGCGACGTACAGCTCGTCGACCGAGGCATGGTTGCCTGCATCGAATGCCAGGCCCAAGGACGAAGTGATGCGCACCGATTGGGTGTTAGGCAGCGTGAGCTCATCGTTCGCGATGGCCGCTCGCAGGCGCTCCGCCAGCGCCTTTGCCTGCTCGGCGCTGATGTTCGTGAACAGTGCGGCGAATTCATCGCCGCCCAGGCGCGCCACGATGTCGCCGTCGCGCATGCTGGCCTTGAGGAGGGCGCCGACATGGACGAGCACGCGGTCGCCGACCGGGTGGCCATGCATATCGTTGATTTGCTTGAAGTTGTCCACGTCCACGATCAGGAACCCGACGGGGACGCCATCCCGGCGTGCACGGGCCAGTGATTTCTTCGCAGCCTCGAAGAAGAAACGGCGGCTGGCCAGCCCCGTGAGCGCATCGGTGATCGACTCGCGGAGAAACCGCTCCTTGAGTTCGTGCAGTTCCGTGATGTCGGTGGAAAAGCCGATCAGCGCATCCGTACCGTCGGCCAGCGTGAAGGGCACCTTGACCGACCAATAGTGCCGCACCTGGCCGTTGTCCCGCGGAATGGTTTCCTCTGCGGCCTGCGTCACGCCCTTTTCGAACACGGCGCGATCGAGTTCCCACAAAGCGTCAGCGAGCGCCGGGGCCAGGACCTCGCTGTCGCGGCGGCCAATGAATTGGTCCGAGGGCAGACCAAAGAGGTCTGCCGTCTTCTGGTTGACGTAACGGTAGTTGCGCTGCCGGTCCTTCATGTAGATGTAGGCATCCACATTGCCCAGCACCGCGCTAAGAAGCCGGTTCTGCTCCTCCAGCTTCGCCTCCAAGGCCTTGCGTTCAGTGATGTCCGCTGAAATACCGCACATGCCGATGATGGCGCCGCTGGCGTCGCGAAGCGGCTTCTTGACCGTCCAGTAGATGCGTTTCTCGCCGGTCGCCTTGATGAAGTTCATTTCTTCGCGCGCGACGTGGTGGCCTTCGACCATGACCTCCGCGTCGTTGACATGGATTTCGTGCGACTTGTCCATGTCGAAGAAATCGCGGTCGTCGCGGCCCAATATCTGGTCGAGAGGAGCGCCGAAAAGCTGCTGCGCCAGCCGGTTCACGTAGGTGTAGCGGCCCTGCAGGTCTTTGGTGAAGACATAAGCGCCGATCTCGTCGAGCACGGTGTGCAGGCTGTCGATTTCGGCGCGCAGCCTGGCGGTGTTCGAAGGGGGAGCGTCCATGAAGTGGCCTGGGCGAAGGGTTCCCCATGGATTGTCCAACTTCTGCGAGGCAGTTTCGCGTCAAAGCGGACCAATATTCGACGCCAGGCTGTTTCGATGCCTGGCGCCAGGAGGTGCCCCCCAGAAGGCACCCCTTCTATTCAGGTCATGGTGTTGCTTGGGACGCCTTTGACCTGACTTAGCTTTGCGAGCCGCTGTTGTTGAGCACCAGCTTGCCATGCTCAACAGGGATGCGGTCGCTGTCGGGCTTGTGATCCATGCGCACCGTGTCGACCTTGTCGCCCAGGCGGTAGCGGACGTCATAGCCCACGATCGTCTCCTGGCTCTTTTCCACCGTCTTGCATTGTTTCTGGGTGGACGTTTCGGTGTTCTTGTCCTGCATGTTCTTTTCGACACGGTTGCCGGCGTAGGCGCCGCCGACGGCACCGGCCACGGTGGCCAGCGTCTTGCCGTTGCCGCCGCCGACCTGATGCCCCAACACGCCACCCAACAGACCACCGATCACAGAGCCGGCGATTTGGTGGTCATCGGCCGCCTGGGCCTTGCGCGTGACCTGGACGTCCTTGCAGTCTTGCTCGGGCGTCTTCACGGTCTCGTACGCGGTTTTGACCTCCAGCACGTCGGCATAGCGTGGTTCCGTCAGCGACTGGTAGCCCACGGCGCCGATCGACACCACGGCAACGCCGCCTGCAATAGCTCCCACCAACATGGATGTATTCATAGCGTGTGTTCCCTCAAATTCGGCTTTTATTCATTGCCAGTATCTGGACGATTGACGTCCGCCTTGATGACAAGCGATTGATCCAACTATAGGGCGGGCTCGGCGGGATTCCAGCGTATCTGTTGCGCAGGCTCGAACGAGCATGTAACCAACCGTCACGGACCCAGTCCGGCTTGTCAGGCGGCTCATCAGGCGGCATATGATAGCGATCAGTCTGGGTGGATGGGCGATAGTCTTGTTGTGTTCGAATCGCCGCGCGGTTGTGAAGGCGAGCCGTTTCACTTGTTACAGAAGTTTCAAGGTATTTGCAGACGGCAGCCATCCCTGCCTCTAGTGTGGGGCTATGCATTCAAGACAACCCGACCGCGCCATTCGACGATGGATCGATTGGGCTGGGCTTCGATGGGGCATCTTGTTGGGTGCCATGTGGCTTGTGCCGGGCTGCGCCATTCATTCCAATCAGGTATCTCCCTCAGGGCCGACGCCATCGGTCCGACCCGATGCCGGCGTCGTCGACGCGCGGCGTCGCACCGAATTCGATGCCAGCCAGAACGCCTGGCACGGCACCAGTGCCAAAGAGCTTCGTGCCAGGCTGGGCGTGCCCACCCGCACGGCGGCGATGCGTGATGGATCCCAGGTTCTCAGCTACACGAAATCAGGACAAATCCATGCAGACCGCGGCATGGAGCTGTTCAGCTGCACGGTGAACTACGTGCTCCGCGGCACGCCACCGGTGGTGGTGGCGCACAGCATTGACGGCTGCTGATCGAAGGTGGTAGGTGGGGCTGCGGTGCCAGCGGCGCCGCAAGAGGAGCCGCAGGGCCTCCTCACTTGCCAGCGGTCGCGCAAACCAGCGATTCGAAATCTTCCGCCGAAACCGGGGGGCTGAACAAATAGCCTTGGATCTCATCGCAATTCTCGGCGCGCAGGAAGTCGAGTTGACTTTGTGTTTCAACGCCTTCTGCAATGACGGTCATGCTCATGGCATGCGCCAGCGAAATGATGGCGCGCAGCACCGCCTGGCCTGTTTGCGCGGTGGCCACGTCGAGATTGTTGACGAAAATCCTGTCGATCTTGAGGGTATCGATGGGCAAGTTGCTGAGATAGCCCAGGGACGAATAGCCGGTTCCGAAATCATCAATGGCGATGGAAACATCCAGGGCGTTCAAATGCTCGAGCAGAAGCCGTGTCTCCTCGGAGTAATTGATCAAGGTGCTTTCGGTGATCTCGACTTCAAGATGTTTGCCGGGTAGCCCGCTGTCTTCCAGCGCTTTGACGACATTGGCGAGCGGGCGTCCATATTGGAATTCGACGGCGGAAATGTTGACCGCCATCTTGAGCTCGTCAAGCCCGGCGTCCAGCCACCGGCGCATTTGGCGGCAGGCCGTGCCAAGAACCCATTCCCCAAGTTGAAGAATGAAACCGCATTGTTCCGCCAGGGGAATGAATTCGACCGGGCGGACCAGCCCCCGTACCGGATGCCGCCAGCGCAGCAAAGCTTCCATGCCGCAGACCCTGCCGTCCGAGACCCTGATTTTTGGCTGATACACCAGGAAGAATTGCCCGGCAACGAGACCTTGCCGCATGTCTTCCTCAAGCTGCTTGCGCTCGCGCATTCGCAGCTCCATGTCGCGTTGAAAAAAAGAGTAGCGCGCGTGCGGTTCCTGCTTGGCCTTGTACATGGCCATGTCGGCATTGCGAAGCAGGGAATCGGAGGTATCACCGTCCGTCGGAAAAATGGTGATACCCACGCTGGCCGAGGTGTGGATAGAGCATCCGAGGACCAATATTTCATCCCCAAGCGATGCCAGCAGCCGCTCGGCAAGAAGCAGCGCGTCGGCTGGGGATTCCACATGATCCTGGATGACCGCAAATTCGTCGCCACCAAGGCGAGCGAGCGTATCGCCCTCGCGGATCTGCAGTGCCAGGCGTTGCGCCACCTCGCACAAGACCTGATCGCCGACCGGATGGCCCAGCGTGTCGTTGATCAGCTTGAAGTTGTTGAGGTCCAGAAGGTGGATGGCAACGGAATGGTCGAAACGGCGCGCATCGGCGATGCTTTGCCGGAGCCGGTCATTGAACAGGGTGCGGTTGGGTTGTCCGGTGAGCAAGTCGTGGGTCGCCATGTGCTGGATGCGGCGCGCCGCTTCCTTGTGCTCGGTCATGTCCGACACGATGCCGTGCCACATGCAGCGGCCGTCCGGGTCGTGCTCAATGCGGGATTCAATGTGCAGCCACAGCGCCTGGCTGCCGCGCAGGGCGCGCCCCTCCCACAGGAAGTCTTCCTTACGAGCGATGCAGACCTTGCGCAGCCGGTTGAAGTTCTCGCGCTCGTCCGGGTGAATGATGTCGAATGCGCTGGCTGCATTGGCAAGCGCATCCTCGGCGCGCACACCCATCAATTCGCAAAATCTGGGGCTGACGTACGTGAATTCAGTTCTCTGGTCCGCGACGAGACGGACTTGGTAGACGCCAGTGGGAATGTTCTTCACCAGCCGGTCGTAGTTCTGCTTGCTCTGCGTGAGTTCCTTGGTGCGCTCGTCCACCAAGGATTCGAGCCGGGTGCACAGCTGCGTCAACTTCAGGTGGGTCTGAACGCGTGCAATGAGCTCCTCGCGCTGGAACGGCTTGGTGATGAAGTCCACCGCGCCCAGCGCGAAGCCTTCAATCTTGTCGTCGATTTCGGAAAGCGCCGTCAGGAAGATGACAGGGACTTCACGCGTTTGCGCCTGGGCCTTCAGCTGCCGACAGACCTCGAAGCCCCCCATGCCTGGCATGCGCACGTCGAGCAGGATCAACTCGGGCGGGTCGGCGGTTGCGGCACGCAGGGCCAGTTCGCCGTTGATGGCCGAACGTACTTCGTAGCCTTCCGCGACCAACAGATCGGTCACCAATCTGAGCGATGCCGGTGTGTCGTCCACCACCAGTATTTTTCCTGAATCATGCATCACCAAAACCCGTCAGCTTGGATCTCAAGTTCAGCTTCTGCGCCGCGATCATCACGCACTCACCGCGCTCCCATTTGATTTTCGGATGATTTTAGGCTGTTTAAGATAGCCTGGTAATTGAATTCACGGGCCTGATGAGACAGGGTTTGCGCCAGTTGCTTGTCGTGCGCCTCAATCTTTTCAATGGCCTTGTCGACGCCTCGGCTGTCGAGCCGCTCCAGCGCGACTTGCAGGTCCTCCCGCAGCGTGGCGGGCAATGTCGCCAGGGCGCGCTCTGACAAGGCCGGTGCAGCGGCTTGCGATGGCCCGCCCTCGCGGTACTTGAAGACGACATTCAATTGCCTGGCCATGCAGTCGTATATCTCTTCCGCGTGGTAGGGCTTGCGCACGAAGTCATCCATTCCGGCGTCCAGCAACTCCTCCCGCTGGTCCTCGAAGACCGAAGCGGTGATTGCCACGATCTTGACGTCCCGGCCGCCCGGCAACAAACGGATCTGGCGAGTGGCTTCCACGCCGTTCATGACCGGCATGCGCCAGTCCATCCAGATCAGATGCGGACGCCAATCCTGGAACATCGTGACGGCCTGCAAGCCGTTGACGGCCAGCCGGGTCTGGATGCCGGCGTTCTCCATCAAATGCATCAGCAGGATCTGGTTCTCCCGCTGGTCCTCCACGATCAGCACGCGCCATGCGGGTTGATCGGGCGCCAGGCCGCAGATTTCGGCGGAGAGTTGGGCGCCGAAGTGGGTGGCAAGTTCGGCTTCCGGGGTGAGCACGACCGGCAGTTCGATGTGGAAGATGGAGCCCTTGCCCGGCGTGCTGGTCACGGAGATGGATCCGTTCATCAATTCGACGACCTGTTGCGAGATAGATAGTCCCAGGCCGGTGCCCTCCTTGGCGCTCTGTCCTTCTAACTGCACAAAGGGTTGAAATAGCAGCTTCTGCTCCGCCGCGCTGATGCCGATGCCGGTGTCCTCAACTTCAATGATCAAGCGTCGCGGATCCTGCCTGGCCGTCGACAGCCGGAGCGTGATGCTGCCTTGCTGGGTGAATTTCACGGCATTGCCGACCAGGTTGACGAGGACCTGCCGCAGCCGGGCCTCGTCGCCCTCGATGAAGCGGGGAAAGTCCGAGGATTGATCCAGCAGCAGCGACAGTCCCTTGCTGCGGGCCCGCAGCTGCATCAGGTCGGTGACCTCGCGTATCAGTCCGCCGAGGTCGAACGGCTTGCATTCGAGCTTCACGCGGCCGGCTTCGATCTTCGCCATGTCCAGCACATCGTTGATCAATTCAAGCAGGTGCTCGCCGCTGCGGTTGATGATGTCCAGCTTCTCCTTTTGCTCCGCGCCCAGCCCCGGCTCGCGCCGCAACAGGCCCGAGAAACCCAGGATGGCGACCAGGGGCGTGCGCAGCTCGTGGCTGATATTGGCGAGAAATACACTCTTGGCCTTGTTCGCGCTCTCGGCCGCGTCCCGGGCGCCGACCAGTTCCGCGGTCCGCTGCTGAACCCGGTTTTCCAGTTCGGCATTGAGCGCCCGGACCTCCTGCGCATTGGCCTTGAAGACCAGCAACGCCTGCGCCATTTTGCCGATTTCATCCTTCCGCGCGGAGTCCGGCATCAGGACGTCCATGTCCCCGGCCGCCAGTTGTTTCATGGCCTCGGTCATCCGGTCCACCGGCCTGGTGAGGACGGCGCTCAAGACCCAGGAGATGAACACGCTCAGGCCGATCCCGACCAGAGCCAGCACCAAGACAAGGCGGGACATGAGCCCCACCGAATGCAGCGTGGCTTCTTGAATCGCTTTCGCCTCGTCGGATGCCAGGGCGGCCAGGGTGGCGGACTCGGCGGACAGGCGCTCGCTTTCATTGGCCATCGGTCCGCTCAGCAGGTCGTCGATCTCGAACATGAGCGAAACCACCTGGTCGAAGGCGGCGGCGTATTTGGGTAGCGTGGCCTGCGCGTCATTCAAGGCATGCAGCAGTTGGTTCTGCGCCGCCTTGGGTTCCAGCGTTTTCAGGATTTCCTTCAGCAATTCGAATTCATTGACGATTCGCGGCTGGATGTTGGCGTCGTGGCGGGCGAGGGCCTGGCTGATGTAGGTGCGGACCAGGAGGACATGCGTCAGCAGTTGTCCCACGGCGTCCGTCACCGCCGGATCGTTAGATCTGGATCCGAGGTTGGCAATTCGCGTCGCCGTTTCGAAGAAGCGGACCTCGCTGGGGTCGAGCGCGTCGAGAACGAGTTGCTGCTGCGCTGTCTTGGCCTGGATCAGGTGCTTGAGGTTGGCGGAGAAAGCGTCGATCTGTTCCGCTTCCACCGTCAGATGAGCGGCCCATTCCGGATTGGCATTGGTTGCCCGGGCGGCCGCCAATTGGGTGCGGATCACTTCAACCGCATGGCGGGCATGGCGGCCGTTTTCTTCGTCGCCCGAATTGCCGTAGCGGTTGGTGTAGCGCAGCAATTCGGCCACATCCAGACGCAATTGACGCGCCTGATCCGCGACCCGCGTGCGTTGAACAAATGCCTCAATGTGGGTGCCGGTGTCCCTGAAGGCAACGTATCCGCTGAGGGAGACGAGCAGCAGGACCACCAGGATCGCCGCAAAGCCCAGAAAGATGCGCTGACCGATTTTCAGGCCGGCGAATCCGCCGCGTTCAGAAATCATATCGATCCGCGTCGGCCTTGGTAACGCCTATCCACCCAGACCCATACAGGAGGTGCGGTCTGCCGGGATCCGGCGCAATCAGGTTCGTGAAGCCGGGCAAGCCCAGATCCATGCCGGCCTTGATGGCGCCGGCTTTCTTCTCCAGCGCCAATACGGCGATGATGTTCATGGCATAGCCTGCGACCGCCGGGTCCCAGAACTGGATGTACTGAATGGCGTCGTTCCTCATGTACTGGCCGGACACCGAGACCAGCCCCGTTCCGGAGAAAAACAGTTTGCCGTTCAATTTCATTTCGGAGATCAGCCGGCCGGCGCCCGCCGAGCTTGGCATCGGTCCGCCCAGGATGCCCTTGAGATCGGGATGGGCGTTCAACACCGCCTTGAGCTTGGCGTAATCGATGTTCGCGTCGTCGTGCGTTTCCAGCCGGGGAACGACTTCCACCATCTTGGGGTAATGGGCCTTCTGGTATTCGACGGCGCCATCGATCCACTCGTTTTGCGATTTGGCGGTCAGGCTGCCGACCGTCGCGACGTATGGCCCCTGTCCTCCCATCGCCTTGGCCAGCACTTCCATCAACTTGACGCCATAGGCCTTGTTGTCGAAGGCCTCGAGAACATAGTCCGCGTTCTCGATGTTCGACGCTTCATGGGCGACCACGAGGATGCCGTGCGCGCGGGCTTTTTTCAGGGCGGGCTCAATGTCGTGCACCGAGAGCGGGACGATGCAGATGGCGTCCACGCCTTGCGCGATCAGGTTCTCGACGATCTCGATCTGGGCCGCGACGTCGGCGCGCGGTGGGCCGGTCATCCAGGTGTCATGCCCGGTCTGAGCTCCGAACTGCTCGACGCCTTTGCGCATGCGGTCGAACCAGGCAATGCCGTCGACCTTGACCACCGTGGCGATGATGAACCTTCTTCCTGCCGCCTTGGCGGTGACGTCCGCCCGGAAGTGGGTCGGCTCGACGGGGCCATTCAGCGCGCCCGCGGCAAGGCCGCAGGCCAATGCGATGCCGATCATCACGATCAATCTCAAGATTTTCATCTTTCCGTACCTCAAGCCACCTGGCCACCTGGTTAGGCCACTGGGTTCCTCGGAGCGTGCAGCGGAATCGGAGCAATGCGCCAGCCTGATTTCGCAGATCGCCGGCGCCAGTCATGAAAACGTATCAAGACGGGTTTCAGGAAGATGCTAAGGCATTCGAACTTCAGTCCAGAAGCCCCGGCATGAAATATCGCCACATTGTGATTCCAGGCCCACGGCAATGGAAGGCTTGCCTGAAGTGCAGCCCTGCAGGCGGTATCAGCGCGTCGATACACGGGGTTGCTGGCATCAAGTTGATGCCGATTCGGCCGAATTCCTGCAGACTACGCTTCAGAAGCTGGTCTCGAACATTCCGCGCATCTGAAACGAGGCGGTGCTCGAAGACAGGCCAAAGAGTTCCATGAGGGAGATTGAATGCCCAGCCGGAGACAGTGCCTGGTCGCTGCTGCCGCTTTTGCAGCCAAGGCGAAAGGCGCGACCCAGTCGCCCATCGTCTTGCGCTACCTTGAAACGGCGCCGCAGGACTTGTTTGGACGCTATGTCGTGGACTTGCTGACCACGGCCGTGGAGCGCAGCGGGCTTCCATTGCAACTGAGCGCCGTGCCGTCCTTTCATGTCAGTCAGGGCCGGCTGGAGCAGGAATTGATCCGGCCGGCATCGCGGCTGGATCTCATGTGGTACATGACCAGCCGCTCCCGCGAGCAAATGCTTTGCCCGCTTCGCATTCCCCTGGACCGCGGCCTGCTCGGCTGGCGCGTTGCCGTCATTCGCCGGGCCGATCTTTCCAATTGGGCGTCGCCGCCCGACCGGCTCGAATTGGCGCGCCGCCGCGCAGGGCAGGGACTGCACTGGCCGGATGTCGACATCCTCAAGGCCAATGGCTTTCAGGTGGATACGGCGGAGGACTCCCGCGCCTTGTACCGGATGCTCGAGCTGCAGCGCATCGATTACTTTCCGCGCTCCGTTCTTGAAGTCCGGGACGAGTTGTCGACCTTTCCCACCCAGCCGATGATGGTGGCGCCCGGCCTGGCCCTGCGTTATCCGACGGCCGTCTATGCGTTTCTCAGCCCGAGGCACCGGGACCTGGTCACCCCCTTGACCGAGCAGTTGAGGATGCTGGTGCACGAAGGCACCGTCGGCAAGCTCTTCCGCAATCTCTTCCAATCGCGGCTGGACGATCTTGATTTGTCGCGCCGATCGGTGATTCAACTGGTGAATCCATTGCTTCCCGCCGAAACGCCGCTGCAGCGTTCGGATCTTTGGTGGAAGCCGTAAAGGCGTCGTAAAGGCGTTGAACCGGGCGCTCATGGCGTGAGCGCCATGTCGGAATACTTTACGCTCCGTCCCGACCGGGTCGACAGCCCAATGCTTAATTGCATGATCCATAAGGTGTTTTCATGGCTTGGCTTGATCGTTGCTTGCATTGCGATGAACTGAGAGCGGTGAGCGGTTGATCGGGGCTGTCCGGCAAATCCGCTTGGTCAAAGACTGTTGATTGAACGGAGCGGTATCGTGAAAAACATCTTTGGAAAAGTTCTTGTGCTGACCGCTGGCGTCGCGTTGGTTGCAGGCGCGGCCGCGGCGCCCAGCATGTGCGACGCCGAGGCTGGGAACATCGTCACCAACTGCGGTTTCGAAGGCGGTGTCTACACCGACGGCTCGGGCGTGTCGGTTCCCAACGGCTGGACGGCCAACGCTGGATTCGATCTGAATCCTGGCTTCAACCATGTGACGAACTCCCCGATCAACAGCGGCGGTTCTGCCTTGTCGATCGGCAACTACACCTATCAGGCCGCGCCGGTTCTGTCGCAGATATTGAGCGATACGGCGGGCAATGTTTACAACGGCAGCGTCTGGGTCGAATACGGCGGCGGCTTTGGAGCCGCTTCCTACAACGGAGATCCCCCGGCCTTTCTCGATCTCCAGGTCAACGGCGGCAACCTGCTGGCGCTGAACAACGATTCAACGCCAGGAAACACCTACACGGAATTCACATTCGCATTTGTCGCCACCGGTTCGGACACTCTGGCGCTGACCGGCAACACCGACCCGTCGGAGTGGTTTGTGGATGACGTGACCATCACCAACGGCGGCCCTGCGGGACAAGTGCCGGAACCGGCTTCGCTGTGGCTGGCCGGGGTGTCCTTGCTGGCCTTGGGGCTGGCGCGCCGCAAGCCCCTCTAGGCTACTGACCCGGACAGCTCGACAGCCTGGCCGCCAGCGCGTCGATGAAGAGCCGCGTGCGCAGCGGCAGCAGGCGTCGTCCGGGAAAGACGGCCCAGCAGTCCACCGGTTCCAGGCGCCAGTCCGGCAGCACGCGCACGAGTTCGCCGCTGGCTTCGAGTTCGCGCGCAAAGTGGTCGGCCACCGCGGAAATGCCGACGCCGGCCCGCGCCAGGCGCAGCAGCATGTCGGGCGCATTGGCCAAGGTGCGCTTCTCGGGGAGACCGCGCCATTCGAGGCGAGTGTCGCCTTCGTCCTTGTGCAGCGACCATGGCAGCGCATCGCCGGCACGCCCCAGGATGGCCAGGCCGTGCATGCTGGTGAGCGCTTCCGGCATTTGCGGCTCGCCGTGGCGGGCGAGGTAGGCCGGCGCTGCATAGAGGCCGCTGGTGAAACGCGCCAGCCGGCGCGCGGCCAGCTGGCTGTCGTCGGCCAGTTCGCCCATGCGGATCGCCAGGTCGAAGCCCTCGGCGATCAGGTCGACGCGGCGCGGCGACAGGTCCAGCTCCAGGCTGACCTCCGGGTAGTCGAGCACGAAGGCGCTGAACACCGGGCCGAAGGCCTGGTTGGCAATGTCCGCCGGCATCGAGACGCGTAGCCTGCCGGTGGGCCGCTGCTGCCGGTGCAGGGCCAGCGCCAAGGCGCTGTCCACCTCGAGCGCCATGGCGCGCGCGTGCTCCAGCACACCCTGGCCGAATTCGGTCAGGGCGAGGCGCCGCGTGCTGCGCTGCAGCAGCTTTTCGCCCAGCCGCTGCTCCAGCAGGGACAGGCGCCGGCTGACCGTGGACTTGGGCAACTGCAAGCGCTCGGCCGCCCGGCTGAAGCTGCCGGAGTCCACCACACGCGCAAACAGCAACAGGTCGTCGGCATCCATGGGGTCATTATTGTTCCAATGATGGAACGATCTTATCCAAATAGTCGTCTTCCGGGTTCGATTGGTCGCGCCTAAAGTTCAGTTCATCGACACATCCTCCCTCGACATCTCAGGAAAGCCCACCATGAAGATCCTGCAAATCAACTCCAGTGCCCGCCGTGCCCACAATGGCCAGGGCTCTTTTTCCACCCGCTTCGCCACCGAACTGGTCGATGCGCTCAAGTCGCGCCACGCCGCGGCCCAGCTCACCGTGCGCGACCTGACGACAGCCCCGCATCCGGCGCTGGACGAAGCCGCGCTGGGCGCGCTCTTCACGCCCGCCGACCAGCGCAGCGCCGAGCAGGCCGCCATCGTGGCGAAGAACGACGCGCTGATCGAGGAGCTGCTGGCTCATGACGTGATCGTGGTCGGCGCACCGATGATCAACTTCGGCGTGCCCGCCCAGCTCAAGAACTGGATCGACGCCGTGGCCCGCGCCGGCGTGACATTCCGCTATACCGCCACCGGCCCCGAAGGCCTGGTCCAGGGCAAGAAGGTCTATGTGGTCAGCTCGCGCGGCGGCAAGCACCTGGGCCAGCCGACCGACCAGGGCGTGACGCAATACCTGCGCACCGTCTTCGGTTTCCTGGGCATGACGGACGTCGAGTTCGTCTACCTTGAAGGCCTTTCGATGGGTGCCGACGCTGAAGCGGCCGCCGTGTCCGGCGCGCGCGAGCGCATTGTCGAGCTGGCGGGCGCCGTGACCTTGTAATTCGCGACCTTGCAAAATCAGGGCCCCACCGGGCCCCGCTCATCAGGAGATCGAGCCATGAACACCCCCACCACCCTTGCCCGGGTCGAGGCCCCGCGCGCTGTCGAGCGCCTGGTGGCAGGCCAGCCGACCAGCGACGGCGCCGGCGTCAAGCTGACGCGCGTGCTGACCCAGCCCTTGCAGCAGCGGCTCGACCCCTTCCTGATGCTCGACGCCTTCGGATCGGACCAGGCTGACGACTACATCGCCGGCTTCCCCGACCACCCGCACCGCGGCTTCGAAACCATCAGCTACATGCTGGAGGGCCGCATGAGGCACCGCGACTCGGCCGGCCACGAAGGGATGATCAGCAGCGGCGGCGTTCAGTGGATGACGGCCGGCCGCGGTGTGATCCACAGCGAGCTGCCCGAGCAGCAGGAAGGCCGGATGGAAGGCTTCCAGCTGTGGCTGAACCTGCCGGCGCGCGACAAGATGCGCGCGCCCTGGTACCGCGACATCCCCTCGGCCGAGATCCCCGGCTTCGAGCAGGGCGGCGTCCGGGGCCGCGTGATCGCCGGCCACAGCCAGGGCGTGGCCGGCGCCGTGCAGCGCGAGCACACCGAGCCCCTGTATCTGGATCTGCACTTCCAGCCGGGCGCCCGCTTCGAGCAGCCGCTGCCCGACACCCACAATGCCTTCGTCTACGTCTACCGCGGGGCGCTGCAGTTCGACGGCGGCTGCAGGGTGCCCTCCCAGCGCATGGCCCTGCTGGCCAACACCGCCGGCAGCGACGGCATCCGGCTGCAGGCGGGCGAGGAGCCGACGCGGGCCTTGCTGATCGCCGGCCGGCCGCTGGGCGA
>JAFALA010000024.1 GCA_019234815.1 Burkholderiaceae bacterium
GAATTCAGCCCGCCTGGCCTGCCAGGCGGGCTTTTTTTGCGGCCTCTTCCACGGCGGCCTTGCGCTTGGCCTCCGGGTAGATCAGCAACTCTTCCAGCGAGACGTGTTCGGTGTACAAGGCCGTGAACACCGCCAGTGCCTCGCGCAGCAGATCGGGGTCGACGCTCGAATAGCCTCTGGCCAGGCTGTCCAGCATGGGCCCGAGCTCGCTCCAGTCCTGCTCCAGCCAACCGTGGTCCTGCTGGAGGCGCAGTACATGTTGGCGCAAGGCCTCGTCGCCGCCGTTCAACAGCCCGGGAAATATCTTTTGTTCTTCCTCGGCATGGTGCTGGCGCGCATGCGTCTCGAAGAAATCGAACGCGGCCTGGGCTGTGGCGCGTGCCGGCGCGTCGATGTCATGCACGGCCAGGCGATCGGCCAGTTGTCGCAAGGCGCTGAGATGCTGGAAAACCTGCTGGTGGGTCAGGTCAAGCACGGTAAAACGGTCGACGAGCGTGATGGGTTCGCGGGCCGGGCGGGATGCAGCTTTCAAGGCAGCGTTCATGATGGACCTCGGCTAAGGATCTGAGAATGCGCTGATGCCAACGCAGATTCTTCACGGGCCGGCGCCGCCGCAATTGTTCTGGGTCAATTCCGGCGTGAATTTCCGGTCCGCCTCGATACCGTATCCTCGCCGCTCATGAAGTCGATCAAATCGCTGGGTGCCTGGCCGGTACCGGCCCTGGCCAGCTGGGCGCTGTGCTGGTGCCTGTTCAAGGCCGCGCTGGCGCTGCTGGGTTCGCCCTGGACGGCCCTGACGCTGGCCACGGTCGCGGGCGGGCTGCTGGCCTGGCCTTGCAGGGTGCGTTGGCGGCGCCTGATGGTGGCGGGCGGATTTCCGCTTTCCGCGCTGCTGTTGTTTGCGGGTCAGTTGCCGCCATGGATCTGGCTGATGCCCGCCGGTTTGCTGCTGCTGGTGTATCCCCAGCGAAGCTGGCGCGATGCGCCGCTGTTTCCTACGCCGGAGGGTGCCTTTGCCGCGCTGCCCGCGCATTTGCCATTGCCCGCGCGGGCGCGCATTCTCGACGCAGGCAGCGGCCTGGGCGACGGTTTGCGCGCCTTGCAGCGGGCCTATCCCACGGCTGACTTGGTGGGCATCGAATGGAGCGCCCCCCTGGCGTGGCTGGCGCGCCTGCGGTGCCCGTCCTGCCGCATCCTGCGCGGCGACATGTGGGGACACTCCTGGCAGGACTACGACCTGGTCTATGTGTTCCAGCGTCCGGAGTCCATGCCGGCCGTGCTGGCGAAGGCGTGGGCCGAATTGAAGCCCGATGCCTGGCTCTTGAGTCTCGATTTTGAAATCCCGCAGCTCACACCCTGGCACACCCAAAAGCTGGAGGGGCGCCACAGCTGGTACTTGTACCGCCGGCAGGATCTTGGGCTTCAGCAGAATTGCCAGAAACCGCCTTGACGGCGGGACCTAGCGGTTATCATTCAGCCCGCCCGTCAGGCCGCCCTCAAGCGGCAGGGCTTTTGGTCGATAGGACTGAAGGCAGGTAGGAACGGGACTCCAAAACGGGGCACCAAACGAGACTCGGCCAGATCGAGGTCAATTCAGGCACAAGACATGTTCGTAATCATCGGTTGGGTTGTCGCCTTAGGCTGCATTTTTGGTGTCTATATTGCCGAAGAGGGCAATATGGCCGTGATCATGCACGCCCTGCCTTTTGAGCTGATCACCATTTTCGGCGCCTCCATCGGCGCTATGGTGGCCAACAACCAGACCAAGGTGCTCAAGGCCACGGGCAGGGGCCTGGGGCTGTGCTTCAAGGGCAGCAAGTACACCAAAGCGCGCTACATGGAGCTGCTGGCGCTGATGTACGACATCCTCCAGAAGGCCCGCAAGGAAGGCCTGATGTCGATTGAAAAAGACGTCGAGGACCCGCACAACTCGCCGCTGTTCCAGAAATATCCCAACGTCGGCAACGACCACCACGTGGCCGAGTTCATCACCGACTATCTGCGCATGATGGTGTCGGGCAACCTGAACGCCCATGAAATCGAGTCCTTGATGGACAACGAAATCGACACCCATCATCACGAGGCGCATGCGGCTGTGGGGGCCTTGCAGCGCCTGGCGGGCGGCCTGCCGGCCTTCGGTATCGTTGCCGCCGTGCTGGGCGTGGTGAAGACCATGGGCTCGGTGGGCCAGCCGCCAGCGGTGCTGGGCGGCATGATCGGCTCCGCGCTGGTCGGTACCTTCCTGGGGATCTTGCTCTCCTATGCCTTTGCCGAACCGCTGGCGGGCCTGCTGGAGCAGAAGAACGACGAAAGCGCCAAGGAACTGCAATGCATCAAGACCACCCTGCTGGCCTCCATGCAAGGCTATGCCCCGCAGGTGGCGATTGAATTCGGCCGCAAGGTGCTGTACTCCACCGAGCGCCCGACGTTTGCCGAACTCGAAGGCCATGTGAAGGGCAAGAAGTAAATGCTCCTCGCAGCCGCGTACAGGCCTCATGGCCGCATGTTCCGGGAGCTGAGCCATGGCAGGTGACGCCAAGAAACTCCAGCCCATCATCATCAAGCGGGTGAAGAAGGGCGGCCATGCGGCGCATGGCGGCGCCTGGAAAATCGCCTACGCCGACTTTGTGACGGCCATGATGGCGTTCTTCCTGTTGATGTGGCTGTTGGGCTCCACCACCGAGGGCGACAAGAAAGGCATCGCGGATTATTTCTCGTCGCCGCTCAAGGTCGCTCTGTTTGGCGGCTCCGGTTCGGGGGATTCGTCTTCGGTCGTGAAGGGCGGAGGGCAGGACCTTTCGCGCGAGACCGGCCAGGTCAAGGGCGGCGAAACTGCGTCGCGGCAGAGGCACATCAACTTGCGTGCGCTCAAGGAAGACCAGCGCCGCGCCGAGCGCAGCCGTTTGCAGGACCTGAAGAAAAAGGTCGAGGACGTGCTGGCGGCCGCGCCCAAGCTGGCGGCCCTGGGCGGGCAGATCCGGCTGGACATGACCAACGAAGGCCTGCGCATCCAGATCATCGACGAGAACAACCGGCCCATGTTCGACAGCGGCAGCGCCGTGGTCAAACCCTATATGCGTGAACTTTTGCGCAACCTCGGTTCGGTTTTGTCAGAAGTGCCGAACCGCCTCACGGTGGAAGGGCATACTGATGCCCAGGCATTTCCCGGCGGCGACCGCGGTTACAGCAATTGGGAATTGTCAGCAGATCGTGCCAACGCCTCTCGGCGAGAATTGATCGCTGGCGGATTGCCTGAAGCGCGCATGTTGCGGGTGCAGGGTTTGGCGGCCAGCAAGCTGTTGGATCCAACTCAACCCAACAGTCCGGCGAATCGGCGAATCAGTATCATCGTGATGAATCGTGATGCAGAAGATGCCGTGCTGAAAAATCTGCCAGACGCCGAAGAAAATTCGAATGAAAATGAAGGGGTGGGGGTAACGCCTGCGGGCGGCGCGCCAAATCCTGCCAATCGTTGAGACCTCAAGCCTGTTGCGGGGAATGCCATGAGCACTGACATGAAATTTTTGATCGTCGATGACTTTTCAACCATGCGCCGCATCGTGCGCGGCCTGTTGAAGGAAATCGGCTACAACAATGCGGAAGAAGCAGAAGACGGTGTCGAGGCCCTCAGCATGCTCAAGCAAGCGAAATTCGATTTCGTGGTGAGCGACATCAACATGCCCAACATGACGGGCTTCGAGTTGCTCAAGGCCATCAAGGAAGACCCCAACCTCAAGCACCTGCCGGTGTTGATGGTGACCGCCGAAGCCCGCAAGGAAGACATCGTGTTGGCCGCGCAATCGGGCGCTGCGGGCTACATCGTGAAGCCCTTCACGAAGGCCACCCTTGAAGAGAAGGTCCAAAAAATCATGCAAAAACTTGCCGCTGCGGCTTGAACAACCAGGAGTGCAGCATGTCGATTGAAGAACTGGCGAAGATGTCGATTGGCGCTGAGCCATTGTCTGTTTCCCCCGAGGTATTTCAGCAAATTGGGACGATCACGCGGGTGTTGCATGACACCATGCAGCAGCTGGGCGTGATGCCCAAGCTGCAAGTGGCCACCGATGGCCTGCCGGACGCGCGCAGCCGCCTGAGCTACATCGCCACCAAGACGGCGGCGGCGGCCAACAAGGTGCTCAACTCGGTGGATCAGGCCAAGGCCGATCACGCCGCCATATCCAAGGCCACGCACGAGATGGCCGCAGCGATCGTGGCCGATCCGGTCAAGGCGGTGGCCAGCGGCGCGGTGCTGAATTTCGTCAAGGAAGTCGAGGCCTCGACCTCCCGCATCGACCAGCACCTGACCGACATCATGCTGGCCCAGGATTTCCACGACCTGACCGGCCAGGTGGTCGCCAAGGTGGTGACGCTGGCCAATGACCTGGAAGACTCGCTCGTCAAGTTGCTCGTGTCGGTGGTGCCGCCCGAGCAGCGCGAAAAGGTCGATCCCAGCATTCTGCAAGGACCAGTGGTCAATCCGGAAGGCCGCACCGACGTCGTATCCGACCAGAGCGAGGTCGACGACCTGCTCGCCAGCCTGGGTTTTTGAAGGTCCATTCGATCCTGGCGCAATGCCAGGCCCGGATCACCACCTGATTCGGGCTTCTTTTCCGGCTTAAGCCGGAACCCCTCTTGGCCAAGAATGCAAGCACGCCCCATTGGGCTGGTTTGCATTCAACATGGCCGAGCAGAATTCACAAGACCGCAACTTACCCGCCTCAGCACGCAAGATCAAACGATCGCGCGAGCAGGGTCAGCTGCCGCGTTCGCGCGATCTGGTGCATTTCGCGGTGCTGGCCACGGCGGGCGTGCTCTTGTCGGTCGGCGCGCCCATGGCCATGGACTGGTCGCAGCACCTGGTGATGGAGGGGCTGCATTTCGACGCGGCCATGCTGGCCCATCCGGGCATCATGACCGAGCGTCTGACCGAGCTGACGGTCCGGGCCTTGATGTTCATCTTGCCGGTCGCCAGCATTTTGGCCTTGGCGGCGGTGGCGGCCAACATCGCCATCGGGGGCTGGAACCTGACCTTCGCGCCCCTGCGCCCCAAGTTCAGCCATCTGAATCCCTTGCCCGGCCTGGGCCGCCTGTTCTATGGCCAGGGCCTGGGCCAAGCGCTCAAGGCCGTGCTGCTCGCCATCGTGATGGCGGTGATCGGCGGCATGGTGCTTCGCAATCGCGTGGCCGGATTCGTCAGCCTGATGAGCGTGCCGCTGCCCAATGCCCTGGCCTACGCGGGCCAGCAGATCACGAGCGGCCTGAGCCTGCTGGGCATCGCCCTGGCGATTTTTGCGGCCATTGACGCGCCCTTGCAGCGTCAACTCCACCTGCGCCGGCTGAAGATGTCGCGCGAAGAAGTCAAGCAGGAAATGAAGGAGGTCGAGGGCAATTCGCAGATCAAGGCCAAGATTCGCGCCCGCATGCGCGAAATGGCCAAGAAGCGCATGCTCGCGGCCGTTCCGCTGGCCGACCTGGTGGTGATGAACCCGACCCACTACGCAGTCGCGCTGAAATACGAGGAAGGCCGCATGAGCGCGCCTCGGGCGGTGGCCAAGGGCGCCGATCTGCTGGCGATGCGCATCCGGGACCTGGCCAAGGATGCCAAGGTGCCGGTACTGCAGTCGCCCATGCTGGCGCGCGCCCTGTACGCCCATGCCGAACTCGACAAGGAGATTCCGGCTGCCCTGTTCGGCGCGGTGGCGCAGGTGCTGGCTTATGTGTACCAGCTGCGCGCGGCGCTGGCCGGCCGCGGCATGGCGCCGCGTCAGGTGCCCAATCCCGAGGTGCCGCCGGAATTGGACCCGCACAACAAGCCCGTCAAACCCAAAGACGCGCT
Organism: Burkholderiaceae bacterium; assembly: GCA_019234815.1. Classification (GTDB taxonomy): domain Bacteria; phylum Pseudomonadota; class Gammaproteobacteria; order Burkholderiales; family Burkholderiaceae_C; genus JAFALA01. The sequence goes on from JAFALA010000024.1 coordinate 5,837, forward strand.
CGACGACGAGCCGGAGGATGAGGCATGAATGCCCTGATCGCGCAACTTCAAGCCCTTCTTGGACCGCGTGCCGGCATGGTGCGCGCGCTCGGTGCGCCGATCGCGGTGATCATGGTGCTGGCCATGATGGTGCTGCCCTTGCCGCCGTTCGCGCTTGACCTGCTGTTTACCTTCAACATCGCCATGGCCGTGATGGTGATGATGGTGGCGGCCCACATGATCAAGCCGCTGGACTTCGCGGCGTTCCCGACCGTGCTGCTGCTGACGACCCTGATGCGCCTGTCGCTGAACGTCGCCTCGACCCGCGTGGTGCTGCTGCAGGGCCACACGGGCACCGCCGCGGCAGGCCATGTGATCGAGTCCTTCGGGCATTTCCTGATCGGCGGCAATTTCGCCGTCGGCCTGATCGTGTTCGCCATCCTGGTGGTGATCAACTTCATCGTGGTCACCAAGGGTGCCGAGCGCATTGCCGAGGTCGGCGCACGCTTCACCCTGGACGCCATGCCCGGCAAGCAGATGGCGGTCGACGCCGACCTGAATGCCGGCCTGATCGATGAAAAGGAAGCCAAGCGCCGGCGCATCGAGCTCAGCGACGAAGCTGACTTCTTCGGCTCCATGGACGGTGCCAGCAAGTTCGTGCGCGGCGATGCCGTGGCCGGCATCCTGATCCTGGTGATCAACATCGTCGGCGGCTTCATCATCGGCGTGGTGCAGCACAACCTGAGCGCCGGGCAGGCGGCCGACAGCTACATCCTGCTGGCGGTCGGCGATGCGCTGGTCGCGCAGGTGCCGGGCCTGTTGATCTCGGTGGCCGCGGCCATGGTGGTGTCGCGCGTCGGCAAGGACAAGGACATCGGTAGCATGATCGGCCGCCAGGTGTTCGGTTCGGCCAAGTCGCTGGCGATCACCGCGGGCGTGATCGGCCTGCTGGGCATCATCCCGGGCATGCCTCACCTGGTGTTCCTGATGATTGCGTCCGCCCTGGGCTATCTTTCCTGGTGGCTGCGCAAGACCCAGCAGGCGGCGGAGAAAGCCAAGTCGCAACCGGCGCCCGCGGCCGCTGTCACGCCGAACAGCGAGGCCAGCTGGGACGATCTGGTGCCGGTGGACACGCTCGGCCTGGAGGTGGGCTACCGCCTGATCACCCTGGTCGACAAGACCCGCGAGGGCGACCTGCTCAGCCGCATCAAGGGCGTGCGGCGCAAATTTGCGCAGGAGGTGGGCTTCCTGCCGCCGGCCGTGCACATTCGCGACAACCTCGACCTGCGCCCCAGCCAGTACCGGCTGACCCTGCGCGGCGCCATCGTCGGCGAGGCCGAGGCCTATCCCGGCATGTGGCTGGCGATCAATCCAGGGCACGCGACGCAAAAGCTCATCGGCACGCCGACCACCGACCCCGCGTTCGGACTGCCCGCGGTATGGATCGAAGATCGCAGCAAGGAAATGGCGCAAATGGCCGGATTTACGGTCGTTGATTGTTCGACCGTGATTGCCACACATCTCTCACACTTGATGCAAGTCCACGCGGCCCGTCTGTTGGGTCGGGTGGAGACCCAGCAACTGGTGGATCACCTCACCAAGCTGGCTCCTCAATTGATTGAAGACGTGATTCCAAAAATGGTCGGCATCGCCACATTGCAACGGGTCCTGCAGTTCCTGCTGGAAGAGGGTGTGCACATCCGCGACATGCGCTCCATCGTCGAGAGTCTGGCCGAACACGCCGGCACGATCACCGATCCGGCCGAACTGGCGCGCCAGATCCGCATGCATATCGCGCCTGCCATCGTCCAGCAGATCTACGGCCCGGTCCGCGAGCTCGACGTGATCGCGCTGGAGCCTGGCCTGGAGCGCATGGTGACGCAGGCGCTGAATTCGCCCAACGGTGCGGCGCTGGACCCTGGCGTGGCGGACATCCTCACCCGCAGCGCCGCTGACAACAGCAAGAAGCAGGAAGACCGCGGCATCCCGGCCTGCCTGTTGGTGCCCGACGCCATCCGCGCTCCACTGGCCCGCATGCTGCGCCGCGCCGCGCCGCGCCTGAAAGTGCTGGGGCACAGCGAGATTCCTGAAACCCATTCCATCCGTATCGGCTCCATCATTGGAGGAACAGCATGAACGTCAAGCGCTTTACCGCCCGCACGTCCAGAGAGGCCATGGCCCTGGTGCGCCAGGCCTTCGGCGACGACGCGGTCGTGCTGTCCAACAAACCCTGCGCCGAGGGCGTGGAAGTGCTGGCGATGGCCCCGGAGGGCATGTCGCAGATCGAGCGCGTGGCGGCCCAGGCCCCGCGCGTTGCCGCGCCCAGCCGCGCGGCCGCCGAGCCTGCCAGCGCTACGACGCGCCTGGCAGCGCGCATTGCCGAGCGCCATGAACGCACCGAGCCGCGTTTCGGCGACGAGGTCGATCAGGATGTGCAAACCCTGGCGATGAGCACCTTGTCGTTCCAGGACTACGTGCGCGAGCGCATGCTCAAGCGCCGCCAGGCCGAACTCAACGGTCAGCCCGACCCTTTGACCGCTGGCATGGCTTCGCGAGACAGCCGGCCTGCGCCCGAGGGCGTGCCGTCCTTGATGGCTGCGCGCCAGCAACGCGCGCAGGCAGCCATGCAGGCCATGAGCAGCCGCCGCGCCGAGCCGGAGCCCGCGCCGGCCATGACGTCCGCCGCGCGCAAGGCGCCGCCGGTGCTGCGCGATGAAATCCGCGTCGCCGCCGAAGCCAAGGCTTCCTACGGCGCGCCGGGTATCCCGGGGATTCCGGGCCTGCCGAGCGCGGGCCGCCGCGAGCAGCAGGACATGATGAACGAGCTGCGCTCCATGAAGGGCCTGATCGAGGAGCGTTTCGGCGCCCTGGCCTTCATGGAAAAACTGCAGCGCCAGCCCATCCAGGCGCGCCTGACGCAGCGCCTGCTGGAGGTCGGTTTCTCGCCCGCGCTGGTGCGCAAGCTGGTCGAAGGCTGCCCGACGCAATTCCACGACGGCAAGGAAGGCGCTCCGGACGAGGGTGCCTGGGCTGCCAACGTGCTGGCGCGCAACCTGATCACCGACGAAATGAATGCGCCGCTGGAAGAGCAGGGGGGGGTGTTCGCCCTGATCGGCTCCACCGGCGTCGGCAAGACCACCACCACGGCCAAGATCGCGGCCGCCTTTGCCGCGCGCCACGGCGCCGGCCAGCTCGGCTTGATCACGCTGGACGCCTACCGCGTCGGCGCGCACGAGCAGCTGCGGGCCTACGGCCGCATCCTGGGGGTGCCGGTGCACACGGCGCATGACCGCGCCTCGCTGGAAGACCTGCTGGAGCTGCTGTCGGCCAAGAAGATGGTGCTCATCGACACCGCCGGCATGGCCCAGCGCGACGGCCGCACCCGCGAGCTGCTGGAGATGCTGGCGCACCGCTCGATCAAGAAGGTGCTGGTGGTGGACGCCTCCTCGCAGGGCGAGACCATCGACGACGTGATCATCAACTGGAAGGCCTCGGCCTGCGCCGGCGTGATCCTGTCCAAGATCGACGAGGCCGTGAAGCTGGCGCCGGCGCTCGAT
>JAFALA010000082.1 GCA_019234815.1 Burkholderiaceae bacterium
GCGGTCCTTGACCTTCTCGAGGCCGTAGTGGTCCTCGTTCAGCACTTCCTCGGCATTGCCCAGGTCGTGCTTGATCTTGGTCTTCTTGCTCCAGGGCAGGCCGATCAGGGTGTCGAGGTAGTTGCGCACCACCGTCGCCTCGGCTGACATGGGCGACATCAGCTTGAGTTTCTTCAGCTCGCCGTCGGCCTTCTTGCGCGCGTCCTTGGGCATGCGAGCGGCCTTGATCTTCTTCTCGAGTTCCTCGAGATCCGCGCCTTCCTCGCCGTCGCCGAGCTCCTTCTGGATGGCCTTGACCTGCTCGTTGAGGTAGTACTCGCGCTGGCTCTTCTCCATCTGGCGCTTCACGCGGCCACGGATGCGCTTTTCGACCTGGAGGATGTCGACTTCATGCTCGAGCAGCTCGAGCAGCTTCTCGAGACGAGCGGCGACGTCGAACAGGTCGAGCACCGATTGCTTGGCTTCGAGCTTGAGCGGCAGATGGGCCGCGATGGTGTCGGCCAGGCGACCCGGATCGTCGATGCCGGCAATGGACGTGAGGATCTCGGGCGGGATCTTCTTGTTGAGCTTGACGTACTGGTCGAACTGCTGCGTCACGGCGCGGCGCAGGGCCTCGACCTCCGGGGTCGATTCAGCCGGAGGCGCCACCGGCACGGATTCGGCGACGAAATGTTCACCGTTGTCGGCGATGTGCAGCGTATTGGCGCGCTGCAGCCCTTCGACGAGCACTTTCACCGTGCCATCGGGCAGCTTGAGCATCTGCAGGATGCTGGAGACGCAGCCGATCTCGAACATGTCGTCGGCGCGCGGCTCATCCTTCCCGGCAGCCTTCTGCGCGACGAGCATGATCTGGCGCCCCGCTTCCATCGCCGCTTCCAAGGCCTTGATGGACTTGGGGCGGCCGACGAACAACGGAATCACCATGTGCGGGAACACGACGACGTCGCGCAGCGGGAGCAGCGGCAACGTGATCGGCTCGGAAGGCAGGATGGGATGTCCAGACATGTGGGAAACCTCTCTTTCTCGAGCCCAGATGGTGCTCGAGCATGCAATTACAAGATGCCGACCGATATCCTGAGGCAATCCCGGGTGCGGAGCCGTCGGATCAAGCGCTGGCTTTGGCCTGTTCTCGGTAGACCAGGAGCGGTTTCGCGTTCTCTTCGATGATGTGCTCGTCGATGACGACCTGGGCGACGCCGTCGAGCATGGGCAGATCGAACATGGTGTCGATCAGCGCCTGTTCCATGATGGAGCGCAGTCCGCGGGCGCCCGTCTTGCGAGCGAGCGCCTTGCGGGCGATGGCGGCCAGCGCGGACGGGCGGATCTCGAGCTCCACGCCGTCCATCAGGAACAGCTTCTGGTATTGCTTGACGAGCGCGTTCTTGGGCTCGGTCAGGATCTGGACCAGGGCGTCTTCGGTGAGCTCGCCGAGCGTCGCGACGACCGGCAGGCGGCCGACGAGTTCGGGAATGAGGCCGAACTTGATCAGGTCTTCCGGTTCGACCTCGCGGAACAGCTCGGAGACGCGGCGCTCGTCCTTGCTGTGGACGGTGGCGCCGAACCCGATGCCCGAGCGCTCGGTGCGATTGCGGATCACCTTCTCGAGGCCGTCGAACGCGCCGCCGCAGATGAACAGGATGTTGGTCGTGTCGATCTGGAGGAAGTCCTGGTTCGGGTGCTTGCGCCCGCCCTGCGGCGGCACCGACGCCATCGTGCCTTCGACCAGCTTCAGCAGGGCTTGCTGCACGCCTTCACCGGAGACATCGCGCGTGATCGACGGGTTGTCGGCCTTGCGCGAGATCTTGTCGATCTCGTCGATGTACACGATGCCGCGCTGCGCCCGCTCCACGTCGTAGTTGCAGTTCTGCAGCAGCTTCTGGATGATGTTCTCGACGTCCTCGCCGACATAGCCGGCTTCGGTGAGGGTCGTCGCGTCGGCGATGACGAACGGCACGTTCAGCAGTCGCGCCAGCGTCTGGGCGAGCAGGGTCTTGCCGGAGCCGGTCGGGCCGATCAGCAGGATATTGCTCTTGCTGAGTTCCACGTCGTCCTTCGACGACATGTGCTTGAGCCGCTTGTAGTGGTTGTAGACCGCCACGGACAGGATGCGCTTGGCGGCTTCCTGTCCGATCACGTAGCTGTCGAGGCTGCCCTTGATCTCGGACGGCGTGGGCAGGTCCGACTTCGACGCCTTCGCGACCGCGCCCTCGGCGGGGACTTCGTCGCGAATGATGTCGTTGCACAGCTCGATGCACTCGTCGCAGATGAACACCGACGGACCGGCGATCAGCTTCTTGACCTCGTGCTGGCTCTTGCCGCAGAACGAGCAGTACAGAACCTTTTCGGCGGAGGAGCCCTTCTTATCTGCCATGGACGTGCCGGAACCCTGCTGAATGGAGACGTGCGTCCCAATGATAGACCAAGCGGAACCGACCCTTCATTCGCGATTCGCGACCACTTGGTCGATCAGGCCGTAGCTTTTCGCTTCGTCGGAGGACATGAAATAGTCGCGCTCGGTGTCGCTCTGGATCTTTTCGAGAGGCTGGCCGGTGCGGTCGGCCAGGATACGGTTGAGCTGCTCGCGGGTCTTGAGGATCTCGCGCGCATGGATCTCGATGTCGGTCGCCTGGCCCTGCGCGCCGCCCAGCGGTTGATGGATCATGATCTTCGAATTCGGCAGCGCGAGGCGCTTGCCTTTCTCGCCGGCCGACAACAGGAAGGCCCCCATGCTGGCCGCCAGGCCGATGCACAGCGTCGACACGTTCGGCTTGATGAACTGCATGGTGTCGAAGATCGACATGCCCGCGCTCACGCTGCCACCCGGCGAATTGATGTAGAGGTGGATGTCCTTGTCGGGGTTTTCGCTCTCGAGAAACAGCAGCTGCGCGACGACCAGATTCGCGCTGTGGTCATTGACCGGCCCGACGAGGAAAACGATGCGCTCGCGCAACAGGCGCGAATAGATGTCGTAGGCCCGCTCGCCGCGGCCCGACTGCTCGATGACCATGGGCACCATGCCCAACATTTGCGTTTCAAGTGCGCTCATGGCGGTAGTTCGTCTTCGGTTGATGGGGGCCCCAAGGGGCATGCCAGTAGCCCGCCCCGGCCCCCGCGGGGGGATGAGGCCATTATGTCGTGTCCGACGCGGCCTCGAAGGCGGAGATGGCGGCCGATTGCGGCATTGCAAGTCGCCACGCCGAAAAAGAAAAACGCCCAGCCGGAGCTGGGCATTTCATCTTCCGGAAGCGGGAGGCGGCAGGCGAAAGCGCCGCCTCGCTTCCGGCCGGGAACGTCAGGCCGTCATCAGCTGATCGAACGGAAGCAGCTTCTCGGTGGTCTTCGCGTGGCCGAGGACGTACTCGGTGACGTTGTTCTCGACGACGATCGCTTCCACTTCAGCCATGCGCGAACGATCGGAGAGGTACCAGCGCTGGACTTCCAGCGGCTTCTCGTAGCTCTGCGACATTTCTTCGATGTGCGCCTGGAGCTGCTCCGGCTTGGCCTGCAGGTTCTGGGCGCGCACGAGTTCGGCGACGACCAGGCCCAGACGCACGCGGCGCTCGGCCTGCGGCGTGAAGATCTCGGCGGGGACCGGGGCCTTGTCGGCGTCCTTCACACCGCGTTGCTTGAGGTCTTCGCGCGCGCCCTGGACCAGGCGTTCGGTCTCGCTCTCGATCAGCGCCTTGGGCAGGTCGAGGGTGGCGCTGGCGGCCAGCGCGTCCATCGCGGCGGCCTTGTTGCGGGCGAGGACGCGGAACTTGACCTCACGATCGAGGTTCTTGCGGACATCGGCGCGCAGGCCGGCAACCGTGCCTTCGGCGATGCCGAGTGCCTTGGCGAAGGCGTCATCGACCTCGGGCAGATGCTGCGCCTCGATCTTCTTCATGGTGACCATGAAGTCGGCTTCCTTGCCGGCGACTTCCTGGCCGTGGTAGTCGGCCGGGAACTGCAGCGGGAAGGTCTTGGACTCGCCGACCTTCATGCCACGCACGGCCTGGTCGAACTGCTCGAGCATCTGGCCTTCGCCGACCAGGAACTGGAAGTCGGCGGCCTTGCCGCCCTCGAACGGCTCGCCGTCGATCTTGCCTTCGAAGTCGATCGTGACGCGATCGCCAGCTTCCGCGCCCTCGGCAGCCGGGCGCTGCGCAAAGGTGCGGCGCTGCTTGCGCAGGATGTCGACGGTCTTGTCGACCGCGGCTTCGTCGACCTCGGTGGCGACCTTCTCGACCTCGACCTGGGACAGGTCGCCGATGACCACTTCGGGATAGACCTCGAACGTCGCGTCGAACGCCATCGCGCCTTCGGGCGATTCGTCCTTCTGGGCGATGCGCGGCGCGCCGGCGACCCGCAGCTTGGCTTCGTTGGCGGCGGCGTTGAAGGCGGCGCCGATCTTGTCGTTCATCACCTCGTACTGGACCGAATAACCATAGCGCTGGGCGACCACGGACATCGGCACCTTGCCCGGACGGAAACCGTCGGCCTTGACGGTGCGCGACAGCTTCTTCAGGCGCGACTCGACTTCCTTGTTGATCTCGTCCGCCGCCAGCGTGAGGGTGATACGACGTTCGAGCTTGTCGAGGGTTTCTACGTTAACAGCCATGATGAGACTCTTGGTTCGGAAATTCTGGTGCGCGGGGCCGGACTCGAACCGGCACGCCGATGAAGGCGTCAGGACCTAAACCTGGTGCGTCTACCAATTTCGCCACCCGCGCTTCGTGATCCGAGAGCTGGGGACAAGAAACTGTAACGCACCCCCCGCTTTCCGGTGAACCTGGGATTATAGGGTCGCCGGGGCTCGTCGGGATCGATCCGATGCCTTGCCGGGGCGAGAAAAAAAGCGCCGGCCGGGCCCGCCGCGGGCCCGCCGGCACAACGTGGCCGAGGGGGTTCTACTCGGCGGATGCGGGGTTGACCTCCGGGCCGCCAAGGAAACCGAGCGGCGGACGCGGGGCCGGCGGCGCCGGGACCGGCACGGGCGGTTCGGATGGCGGAACGGTCGCGACCGCCGCAGCCGCAGCCGCAGCCGCTGCCTGCACCGGCACGCCGACGGGCCGCACGCGGAACCATGCGGCATACATCGCGGGCAGCGCAAGCAAGGTCAGCGCCGTCGCGACGACCAGGCCGCCCATGATCGCGACGGCCATCGGCCCCCAGAACTCGCTCTCCGACAGCGGGATCATGGCCAGGACGGCCGCCGCCGCGGTGAGCACGATGGGGCGGAAGCGCCGCACGGCCGACTCGATGATCGCGTTCCACGCCGGGACGCCGCGCGCCCGGTCCTGCTCGATCTGGTCGATCAGGATCACCGAGTTGCGCATGATCATGCCGTTCAGCGCGATGACCCCCAGCAGCGCGACGAAGCCGAATGGCCGGTTCAACGCCAGCAGCGCGCCGGCGGCGCCGGCCACGCCCAACGGGCCGGTGAGGAAGACCAGCAGCGACCGCGAAAAGCTCTGCAACTGGAGCATCAGCAGCGTGAAGATGATGAACAGCATCACCGGGACGCCGGCCACGATGGATCCCTGCCCCTTGCTGCTTTCCTCGACCGCGCCCGCCACGACGATGCGGTAGCCGGCCGGCATCTGCTCCTGCAGCGCCTTGACCTGGGGCGTGAGCTCGTCGGTCACGGTCGCGCCCTGCATGCCTTCGGCCACGTCGGACTGCACGGTGATGGCATAGCTGCGGCCCATGCGCCACAACACGCCGGGCTCCCAGCCAAAGCCGACGCGCGCGATCTGCGTCAGCGGAATCGCACGGCCCGTGGCGGTGGGCACATAGGCGTTGGCAATATCGGTGATCACGCCGCGCTCCTCCTGCGGCTGGCGCAGCACAATGTCGATCAGCTTGTCGCGCTCGCGGTACTGCCCGATCACGCTGCCGGACAAAATGGTGCGCGAGGCCTGCGCCAGGCTCTGGCTGCTGACGCCCAGGGCGCGGGCCTTGTCCTGGTCGACCTCCAGGCGCAGCACCTTGACCGACTCGTTCCAGTTGTCGTTGACGCCGCGCACGTGCGGGTTGCCCATCATCAGCGCCTTGAGCTTGTCGCCCCATGCGCGCACCACCGTCATGTCCTCGCCCTCGACGCGGAACTGCACCGGATACGGCACGGGCGGGCCGCTGGGCAGCAGCCGGATGCGGGTGCGCACCTCCGGGAACTCCGTCGCCATCAGGGCCGGCAGGCGCTGCAGCAAGGCCGCCCGCGCCGCCTGGTCCTTGGGCAGCACGATGGCCTGACTCACATTGTCCTGAGGGAAGACCTGGTCGAGCGGCAGGTAGAAACGCGGCACGCCGCTGCCGATCCAGGTGCTGACCGTCTGCACGTCGGCGTCCTGGAGCAGCCGAGCCTCGAAACGCCGCGTCACGGCCTCGCTCTGCTGGATGGTGGCCCCTTCCGGCAGCCACATGTCGACCATGATCTCGGGCCGCTCCGAATCCGGAAAGAACTGCTGCTGCACCCGGCCCATGCCCGCCAACCCCAGCACGAACACCAGCAGGGTGACGGCAATGGTCGTCCAGCGGTGCTCGACGCAGGCGTCCACGAGCTGGCGGAAGCGATGGTAGAACGGCGTGTCGAACAGCTCGCCCTCGTGGGCCGGGTCGACCTTGTGCGTGTGCAGCAGCCAGGCCCCCAGATACGGCACGAAATACACCGAGACGACCCAGGAGATCACCAGCGCGGCCGCCGTCACGGCAAAGATCGCATAGGTGTATTCGCCCACCATCGAACGCGCCAGGCCGATGGGCAAGAAGCCGACCGCCGTGATCAAGGTACCTGTCAGCATGGGCATGGCGGTCACGTCGAATGCGACCGTGGCGGCGAACTTTCTGTCATACCCCTCCTCGAGCTTGCGCACCATCATCTCGACCGCAATGATGGCGTCGTCCACCAGCAGGCCCAAGGCGATGATCAGCGAGCCCAGCGAAATCTTGTGCAGGCCCACACCCCAGTAGTACATGGTCACGAAGGTGATGGCCAGCACCAGGGGGATGGTGATGGCCACCACCAGCCCCGGCCAGATGTCGATGCGCAGCGGCCGGGTGTGCAGCCCCAGGCTGAGGAAGCTGACCCCCAGCACGATCACGATGGCCTCGATCAGCACGTGCACGAACTCGTTGACCGAGCGCGATACGGCGCGCGGCTGGTCCTGGATCTGCGAGAGCTCCACACCCGCAGGCAACTTGCGCTGGATGTCCTGCGCCGCCTGATGCAAGGCCTTGCCCATCGCGATGATGTCGCCGCCCTTGGCCATGGACACGCCCAGGGCCAGCACCGGCTTGCCCTGGTGGTGCACGAGCACGGTGGGCGGGTCGACATATTCGCGCTTGATCTCGGCAATGTCGCCGAGACGGAACTGGCTGGCCGTGCCGGTGTCGGGATTGATGCCTCGAATGGCGAACTCCTTCAGCGCCTGCACGGAATTGAGCTGGCCCTCGACGCGGATCTGCAGATTGCCGCTGCCGGCATTCAGCACGCCGGCGCCCTCCATGGCGTTTTGCGCATTGATCTGCGCAATCACCTGGTTGAAGTCCAGGCTCAGGCTGGCCAGGCGCTTTTGCGAGATCTCGATGAAGATCTTCTCGGCCTGCACGCCGAAGAGCTGAACCTTGGCCACGTCCTTGACCTTGAGCAGGTCGCGGCGGATCCGCTCGGCCTGCTCGCGCAACTCCTCCTCGCTGAAACCGTCAGCGGACACGGCGTAGATGGTGCCGAACACGTCGCCGAAGTCGTCGTTGAAAAACGGCCCCAGCACGCCTTGCGGCAAGGTGTAGCGCATGTCGCCGACCCGTTTTCGCACCTGGTACCAGATCTCGTTGATGTCCATGCCCTGCGTGTTGTCCTTGACCTGGAACAGGGTCAGGGACTCGCCCGGCTTGGTGTAGCTGGCGATCTTGTCGGCGTAGGGCACCTCCTGCAGCGTGCGCTCGATCTTGTCGGTCACCTGGTCGGCCATCTGGTGCGCCGTCGCGCCAGGCCAGTAGGCCTGCACCACCATGGCGCGGAAAGTGAAGGGGGGATCCTCGTCCTGGCCGAGCTGGAAATAGGCGGCAAAGCCCATCACCATCAGCACGATCATCAGGTAGCGCGTCAGCGCCGGATGCTCCAGTGCCCAGCGCGAGACATTCCAGCGCGAGCTTGAATTCGAGCCTTGGGCAGGTAATTGACTCATGGCCGACTCCTGCTCAATGCGCGGCCGAAGCTGCGGAGGCGGCCTGGAACGGCGCCTGGTAGCGACCCACCTTGAGGCCAGGCGTGAGCACGTGCACGCCCGCCGTCACCACCTCTTGCCCTACAGACAGGCCGCCGGCCACCACCACGTCGTTGCCGTCGGCACCGGCGACCTGGATGGGCTGCGTGTGCACCTGCATGGTCCGAGGGTCCAGCACCCACACGACGGTCCGCCCCTGCGCCTCCATCACCGCCGACACCGGCAGCTTGACGATGTTCTCGTGGCGCGGCAGCTCGAGCAACACGGTCGCCGTCTGCCCGATCTTGGCGTCCTGCGCGCCCAGATCGGCCTTGACCAGGAAAGTCCGCGTCACCGGATCCGCGGCGGCGGACACCTCCCTCAAGTGCACCGCCGACGACTCATCCTGCCCCCATAGGCGCACGCGCAAGGCGCCCTCCTGCGCGGCAGCCGATCGCAGCGAGGCGATCTGGTCTTCCGGCACCGAAAACACCACGTCGCGCGAGCCCTGCTGCGCCACACGCAGCACGGGCATGCCAGGCGCCACCACCATGCCGGCCTCCACCGAGACCGCCGTCACGACGCCGCCCGCGTCGGCGACCAGGCTGGCGTACTCGACCTGGTTGGTCTGAGCCTCCAGCTGCGCGCGGGCCTGCTCCATCTGCGCCTGAGCGGCCTTGAAGGCGGCGTTGCGCCGATCCAGGTCGGCTGCGCTGATGAAGCCTTGCTGCTGCAGGTCGATGAAGCGCCTGTAGTCGGCCCCCGATTGATCGCGATTGGTCCGGGCCGCCAGCAAGCTGGCCTGCGCAGCGTCCTGCGCCAGCTTCAGGTCCTGGGCATCGAGCTGCGCCAGCAGTTGCCCCGGCTTGACCACGTCGCCCAGGTTCACATAACGCTTGAGCACCTTGCCCCCGACCCGGAACGAAAGCACGGATTCGATGCGGGGGCGGATTTCCGCGGCGTACTGGCGCGTCTGCCCGGCACTGTCAGCGGCGATCACCAGGGTGCGCACCGCACGCTGGGGTTCGGCCGGCGCGTCCGACCGGCTGCAGGCGCTCACCAAGACGATGGACAAGAGGATCAGCCCCGCCCCCCATCCGAACAAGGTTCTGTTTTTCGACAAGATTTTCGACATGAAATCCTCTTTTCGGGCCGAAGTCATACAAGCCGTACACAATGCAGTCCGTGAGCATAGACCACTATGAAAACTTTCCCGTCGCTTCCTGGTTGTGCCCGGCCCGATTGAGGCCGGCTGTGGCGGCGATCTATCACTTTGCCCGGACCGCAGACGACCTGGCCGACGAGGGCCACGCCGCGACGGCAGAGCGTCAGCGCGATCTGGCCGCTTACCGCGAGGATCTGCGCCTGACCGTGCGCGGCGAAACGCCGAGCGAGCGCTGGGCCACCCCCGTATTTCGGCCGCTGGGCGCCGCACTTCAGCAATTTCACCTGCCGACCGCGCTTTTAGAGCGCCTGCTCGACGCCTTCGAGCAAGACCTCGTACAACATGAGTATGCCGATCGCGCCGAATTGCTCGCGTATTGCAGCCGCTCGGCCAACCCGGTCGGTCGTTTGCTGCTGCACCTCTACGACATCGACGACGCGACCGCGCTGGCGCGCTCCGACGCCATTTGCAGCGCGCTGCAGTTGATCAACTTCTGGCAGGACATGAGCCGCGACGGACCGCGTGCCCGCGTCTATGCGCCCCGGGCCGACCTGGCGCGACATGGCGTCAGCACCGAGCAATTGCGGCAATGCCAGGACAGCCCGGCCGCACGTGCGCTGCTGGCCGAACTGTGCGACTGGGCGCAGGGCCTGATACAGCAGGGCGCGCCCCTGGTGCACCAGATTCCCGGACGGGCCGGCTGGGAGCTCAGGCTGGTCGTTCAAGGCGGCTTGCGCATTCTTGAGAGAATCCGCGCCATGAATTACGCCACCCTGCTCTCACGCCCGCAATTGGGCGCACGCGATCTGCCCCTCATGCTCTGGCGCGCCGCATGGATGCGCTCCCCCGTCGATTCGCAAGTGGGGACGATCGCGTGACGCCTCAGCAGTACGTGCAGGACAAGGCGGCCCGCAGCGGCTCCAGCTTCTATTACGCGTTCCTGTTTCTGCCGCCGGAGCGGCGTGCCGCCATCACCGCTTTCTACGCCTTCTGCCGCGAAGTAGACGACGTGGTCGACAACACCACGGACATGAGCGTGGCCGGCGCCAAGCTGGCCTGGTGGCGCAAGGAAGTGGGCTCGGCCTTCGCCGGCGAGGCCAGCCACCCGGTCATGCAGGCGCTGATGCCACATACCCGCACCTTCGACATCCGAGCCGAACATCTGATGGCCGTGATCGACGGCTGCCAGATGGACCTGGACCAGAGCCGCTATCTCGACTTCGCCGGCCTGCAGCGCTATTGCCATCTGGTGGCCGGCATCGTGGGTGAAGTGGCGTCCAGCATCTTCGGCCGCAGCGATCCCGCGACGCTGGCCTATGCCCATCAGCTGGGCCTGGCCATGCAGCTGACCAACATCATCCGCGATGTCGGCGACGATGCGCGCCGGGGCCGCATCTACCTGCCGATCTCGGAGCTGCAGCAATTCGACGTCAAGGCGCATGAAATCCTGCAGCGCCAGGCGCCCTGGGGCTATAGCGAGCGCTTCACCGCCCTGATGAAGTTCCAGGCCGAACGTGCCCACCAGAGCTACGACGCTGCACTGGCCCTGCTGCCCGACTGCGACCGCCGCCAGCAGAAGCCGGGCCTGATGATGGCCAACATCTACCGCGCCCTGCTGCGCGAAGTCGAGGCCGAAAACTTCCAGGTGCTGCACCAACGCATTTCGCTGACGCCGCTGCGCAAGCTGTGGATCGCGATGCAGACCAACTGGCGCGGACGCTAGGATGCCGCGCGTGGCCGTGATCGGCGGCGGATGGGCCGGATTGGCCGCCGCCGTCACGGCGGTTCAGGCTGACGCACATCCCAGTCTCTTCGAGATGGCGCCGCAGCTCGGTGGCCGCGCCCGCAGCCTGGACCAAGGCGCCGGCCGCGACAACGGCCAGCACATCCTGATCGGCGCCTATACCGAAGCCCTCCAGTTGATGCGCGAGCTGGGCCTGGCCCCCGAGCAGGTCCTGCGCCGTCTGCCGCTGACGCTGCGCTACCCCGATGGCGCGGGCCTGACCCTGCCGCCCGGACATCCCGGCGTGGCTTTCGCGCGCGCCGTGCTGGCCGGCCGGCGCTGGCCCTGGCGCGCACGCTGGAGCCTGCTGCGCCATGCGACCCGTTGGCAACTGAACGGCTTCGAGTGCGACAGCATGCTGACCGTGGCGCAGCTGTGCCACCAGATGGACGCAACGGTCATGCGGGACCTGGTGTCGCCCTTGTGCGTGGCGGCGCTGAATACGCCCGCCGCCCAGGCCAGTGCGCAGGTCTTTCTGCGCGTGCTGCACGATGCCTTGTTCTCGGGCCAGGGTTCCGCCGACCTGCTCCTGCCCCGCGCGCCGCTGAGCGCCCTGCTCCCGCAGCCGGCTGCCAGTTGGCTGACCGCGCACCAGGTGCCCGTGCACATGTCCACGCGAGCGCAGATACAGCGCGGCGACAGCTCCTGGCGGGTCAACGGACAAGCCTTCGACGCCATTGTGCTGGCCACGCCGGCCCGCGAGGCCGCGCGCCTGACGCAAGCGCTTGCGCCGGACTGGTCGGCCCTGGCGGCGGCCGTGGGCTTCGAGCCCATCGTCACCGTGTACCTGCGCGCACAGGCCACCCGGCTGCCGGAGCCCATGCTGGCGCTGCGTGAAGGCCCGCAAGCACCGGCCCAGTTCATCTTCGATCTGGCGCAGCTCGGACATCCTCTGGGCGGCTATGCCATGGTGGTCAGCGGCGCGTGCCGCTGGGTCGAACACGGATTGGACGCCTGCGCACAGGCCTGCCTGGCGCAAGTGCAGACGCAGCTGACCTGGACGCAGCCCCCGGTGCTGGAGCAGGTATTGGCCGACAAGCGCGCCACGTTTTCCTGCGTGCCAAGGCTGCATAGGCCCCCTTCGCGGATCGACGAACGCCTGTGGGCCGCCGGGGACTACATTGAGGGGCCCTACCCCGCCACCCTTGAAGGCGCCGTGCGCTCAGGTCGCCATAGCATGCGTTCGCTGCTACAAGTTCTAAAGATGCAATCTAATTTCGCGATGTAAAAACAGCGCAATTCCCGCACAATGGCGGCATGAAAAGCAAAGACGCTCAATCGCCAGCCATACAGGTTCTGGAGCGCAGTTTCGCGCTGCTGGATGTGCTGGCCAGCCACCAAGACCCCGTCTCGTTGAAGCAGATCAGCGAAAGCACCGGCCTGCACCCCTCCACGGCACACCGCATTCTCAACGACCTGTCCATAGGCCGTTTCGTCGACCGGCCCGAAGCTGGCAGCTACCGGCTCGGCATGCGGTTGCTAGAACTCGGCAATCTGGTCAAGGCCCGTCTTGACGTGCGCGACGCGGCGCTGGGCCCCATGCGCGAGCTGCACAAATTCACCCTGCAGCCGGTCAATCTGTCAGTGCGCCAAGGCGATGAAATCGTCTACATCGAGCGCACATATTCCGAGCGCTCGGGCATGCAGGTGGTGCGTGCCGTGGGCGGACGCGCGCCGCTGCACCTGACCTCGGTGGGCAAGCTGTTTCTTGCCAGCGACGACCCGCAACGCGTGCGCGCCTACGCGACGCGCACCGGCCTCGCGGGGCACACGCGCAACAGCCTGACCGACATCAAGTCGCTCGAACACGAGATGATGCTGGTGCGCGAGCGCGGCGTGGCACGCGACGATGAAGAGCTCGAACTGGGCGTGCGTTGCATGGCGGCCGGCATTTACGATGACCAAGGCAAGCTGATTGCCGGCCTGTCCATCTCCGCCCCCGCCGACCGCCTTGAAGAAGGCTGGCTGGAACACCTCAAAAGCACGGCAGCGCGCATCTCCTCGGCCTTGGGCTACCAAAAGCCCTGAACCGCCGCGGCGCCCGAAGGCCAAAAAAAAACGCCTGAGACCTATGCGGTCCAGGCGTTTTTCACGGGTGTCGCTGCGTCAACCGGCCAGCTTGTTGGCCCCGACGTGCGCAAACGAGGGATTGCCCGCCAGCCATTTACGGACCCGCTCGGCGTCGCCAATACGCGAGTACTTGCCGGTGGAATCCAGGAACACCATGATCAGCTGGCGGCCGGCCAGCTTGGCCTGCATCACCAGGCAGCGCCCGGCCTCGTTGATGAAGCCGGTCTTCTGCAAGCCGATGTCCCAGGAGGAATTGCGCACCAGGCCGTTGGTGCTATGGAACACCACCTGCCGGCGCCCCAGGGCCACGGTGTACTCGGGCGAGGTGGAGTATTCGCGCAACAGCGGCACCTCGTGCGCCACCTTGACCAGCGCCGCCAGATCCTTGGCGCTGGACTGGTTGTTGCTCGACAGGCCGGTGGGCTCCACGTAATGTGTGTCGCTCATGCCAATGCTCTGAGCCTTGCGGTTCATGGCGGCCACCAGCGCATCCAGGCCGCCCGGATAGTTGCGGCCCAGGCAATGCGCGGCGCGATTCTCTGACGACATCAAGGCCAGATGCAGCATTTCGCTGCGGGACAGGGTCGTGCCCGGGGTCAGGCGCGAACCCGTGCCTTTTTCGGTATCGCGATCTTCATCGGTGATGGTGATCTTTTCATCCAGGGACTGGCCCGCCTCCACCACCACCAAGGCCGTCATCAGCTTGGTGATGGAGGCGATGGGCAGCACCGCCTGCGGATTCTTAGAGAACAGGACCTCGTTGGTGTCTTGATCCAGCACCAGCGCGACGCCTGACTTCAGATCGAGCGGGTCTTCGACCTGGTGCAGCCCGTACAACTGGCCGAACGAGGGCTTGGCCGAGATTTCGGCAACGTGCGCCACCTTGTGCGCCACAACACTGGTCTTGTGCAATTTCTTGACCTTGACCGGATGCTTGGGCGGCGGATCCGAATCGGCTCCAGCATGCGCAGGCAGGGTGACAGCAGCGCTGAGCATCAGTGCGCTCAGCAGTCCTGACAGCGTGACTGCGCGCCGCATTGCGCCCAATCTGATGCTGAAATAAGTGGCAATCGTTTTCAATCTCATCCCCAACAGACCCGACCACAGTTTAGGCGATCGCAAAAAGTCGCGCAAGATCAAAAACTTATCGCAAACTCTTCAAGCGTGTGACGCAATGCTCGTTCCCTGTCAAGGCGTCAACCTTGCGCCGCGACCCGCTCGTTCTTGCTTTGCAATTTGTTCAAGGCACTCAAATATGCCTTGGCCGAGGCCACCACGATATCAGGATCAGCCCCCACGCCGTTGACGATGCGGCCGGCGTGCTGAAGCCGAACCGTCACTTCGCCCTGTGATTCTGTGCTTCCGCCGGTGATGGCGTTGACCGAATACAGCAGCATTTCGGCGCCACTTTCCACTTTGGATTCGATCGCACGCAGCGTCGCATCCACGGGACCGTTGCCATCGCTCTCGGCGCGGTGCTCGACACCGCCGGCCGAGAACACGATGCTGGCATGCGGACGCTCGCCCGTTTCCGAGCGCTGGGCCAAAGACAGCAGATGGTAGTGTTCGCTGTCGTGGGCCACCGCCTCGTCCATCACCAGGGCCAGGATGTCTTCGTCGAAGATGTCGTTCTTGCGGTCGGCCAGGTCCTTGAAGCGCAGGAACGCGGCATTGACGTCCGCCTCGGATTCCAAGGCGATGCCCAGCTCCTGCAAGCGCTGCTTGAAGGCATTGCGCCCCGACAGCTTGCCCAGCACGATCTTGTTGGCGGCCCAGCCCACGTCTTCTGCACGCATGATCTCGTAGGTGTCGCGCGCCTTGAGCACGCCGTCCTGATGGATGCCCGAGGCATGCGCAAACGCATTGGCCCCCACCACTGCCTTGTTAGGCTGCACCACGAAGCCGGTGGTCTGCGAGACCATGCGCGAAGCCGGCACGATCTGCGTGGCATCGATGCCCACGTCGAGCCCGAAATAATCGCGGCGGGTCTTGAGTGCCATCACCACCTCTTCCAGCGAGCAATTGCCCGCGCGCTCACCCAGCCCGTTGATGGTGCATTCGACCTGGCGCGCGCCGCCTATCATCACGCCCGCCAGCGAGTTGGCCACCGCCATGCCCAGATCGTTGTGGCAATGGACCGACCAGACGGCCTTGTCGGCGTTGGGCACGCGCTCGCGCAGGGTCTTGATGAAGTTGCCGTACAGCTCGGGAATGGCATAGCCCACGGTGTCGGGAATGTTGATGGTGCGCGCGCCTTCGGCAATCACGGCCTCCACGACCCGCGCCAGGAAGTCCATGTCGGAGCGGTAGCCGTCTTCCGGCGAAAACTCCACGTCGTCGGTCAGGTTGCGGGCAAACCGCACCGCCAGCCTGGCTTGCTCCAACACCTGATCGCGCGTCATGCGCAGCTTCTTCTCCATATGAAGTTCGCTGGTGGCGATGAAGGTGTGGATGCGCGAGCGCGCCGCGCCCTTCAGCGCCTCGGCGGCGCGGGCGATGTCGCGGTCGTTGGCGCGCGCCAGCGAGCACACGGTGCTTTCGCGGATGACCTCGGCGATGGCCTTGACCGCTTCGAAGTCGCCATTGCTGGAGGCCGCGAAACCGGCCTCGATGACGTCGACCCGCATGCGTTCAAGCTGGCGCGCGATGCGCAGCTTCTCGTCCTTCGTCATCGAGGCGCCAGGCGATTGCTCGCCGTCGCGCAAGGTGGTGTCGAAGATGAACAGCTTGTCGGCCATGGGGTTCTCCAATTAAAAAAGCCCGCGAAGCGAAAGCTTGGCGGGCCGTTGATGCAGGTTTTTTGAAGACGTGTGCAGTCAGCGCGCCCGAGGCACGATGGCTAGTAGCAGCGAGACTGCGGTCAAGGTCTTCATGGCTTTGAATATAGCACGCAAAACTGCTGCTTTGCAGCAATCAATGATGCAAGCCTTTTTCATCGGGTTCGTCGGTCGAGGTGGCGATCATACTGACCGGTTTGCCCTTGGCGCGCTTGATGAAGAACACCACATAACCTGACACGCCATAGGTACAGAACAGCAGGAACATCACCACCGGTGGATCGATGTTGATGGCCGCAATGCCCAAGGCGATCGCAACGATGCTGATGAAGGGCACGGAACGCTTGAAGGTGATGTCCTTGAAGCTGTAGAACGGCGCGTTCGTCACCATGGTCAAGCCGGCGTAGAGCGTCACGCTGAAGGCCACCCAGGGCATCCAGCCAGGCATGAGGGCGCCGCCCTGCACGGCATCTTCGGCCACCCAGATCAGCGCCACCACCAAGGCGGCCGCAGCCGGGCTGGGCAGACCCTGGAAGAAACGCTTGTCGACCACCGCCAGATTGGTGTTGAAGCGCGCCAGCCGCAAGGCCGCGCCGGCACAGTAGACAAAGGCCGCGATCCAGCCCAGCTTGCCCAGGCCGCGCAGCATCCACTCGTACATGATGAGCGCCGGCGCAGCGCCGAACGAAACCATGTCAGACAGGCTGTCCATCTGCTCGCCGAAGGTGCTCTGGGTGTTGGTCATGCGGGCCACGCGCCCGTCCAGGCTGTCGAGCACCATGGCGCAGAACACGCCGTATGCCGATTGTTCGAAGCGGCCGTTCATGGCCATCACGATGGCGTAGAAACCGCCGAACAAGGCCGCCAAGGTGAACAGATTGGGCAGGATGTAGATACCCTTGCGACGCGGCCGCAGCGGCGTCAGGACCTCGTGGTCTTCCTCATCGTCGAGCAGCTCGACGGGAACTTGTGGCTTGGATTCAGTCATGGGGCGCAAGGATACAACAGGGGCTGCAATGAGAAAGGCCGCGAAACCCTGAGGTTCGCGGCCTTGCCGGAGATCAGCCAGCGATCAGTTCTTGCTCTGATCGACCAGGCGGTTCTTGCGGATCCAGGGCATCATGGCGCGCAGCTTTTCGCCGACCTGCTCGATCGGGTGCTCGGCGGTCAGGCGGCGGCGGCTCAGCAGCGTCGGTGCGCCGGCCTTGTTTTCCAGGATGAAGCTCTTGGCGTATTCGCCGGTCTGGATGTCCTTCAGGCACTGGCGCATGGCGTTCTTGGTCGCTTCGGTGACGACGCGCGGGCCGGTCACGTACTCGCCATACTCAGCGTTGTTGGAGATCGAGTAGTTCATGTTGGCGATGCCGCCTTCATAGATCAGGTCGACGATCAGCTTCAATTCGTGCAGGCACTCGAAGTAGGCCATCTCGGGCGCGTAACCGGCTTCGGTCAGCGTTTCAAAACCGGCCTTGATCAGTTCGACGGCGCCGCCGCACAACACGGCCTGCTCGCCGAACAGGTCGGTCTCGGTCTCTTCACGGAAGTTGGTTTCGATGATGCCGGCCTTGCCGCCGCCATTGGCCGAGGCATAAGACAGGGCCAGGTCGCGCGCCTTGCCCGACTTGTCGGCGTACACGGCGATCAGGTGCGGCACGCCGCCGCCCTGGGTGTAGGTGCCGCGCACGGTGTGGCCAGGGGCCTTGGGGGCGACCATCCAGACGTCGAGGTCGGCGCGCGGCGCCACCTGGCCGTAATGGACGTTGAAGCCGTGCGCAAAGGCCAGCGAGGCACCCTGCTTGATGTTCGGTTCGACTTCGCGCCTGTAGACATCGGCGATCTGTTCGTCAGGCAGCAGAATCATGACCACGTCGGCGCCTCTGACCGCGTCGGCGATCTCGGCGACCTTCAGGCCGGCGTTTTCGGCCTTGGCCCAGGACGCGCCGCCGCGGCGCAGACCGACGGTGACCTTGACGCCGCTGTCGTTCAGGTTCAGGGCATGGGCATGGCCTTGTGAGCCGTAGCCGATGATGGTGACGTTCTTGCCCTTGATCAGGCTCAGGTCAGCATCCTTGTCGTAAAAAACGTTCATGTCGGTCTCCAGGAAAAAACTTGAAAGTGGGGATGACGGGCGCAATCCTTGCGCCCCGGAAAAATCAGACGCGAAGGATTCGCTCGCCGCGGCCAATGCCGCTGGCGCCGGTGCGTACCGTCTCGAGAATGGCGGTGCGCTCGATTGCGCCGATGAAGGCGTCGAGCTTGGCGGCGTCGCCGGTCAGCTCGATCGTGTAGGTCTTCTCGGTCACGTCGATGATGCGGCCGCGGAAGATGTCGGCGGTGCGCTTCATTTCCTCGCGCTCCTTGCCGACCGCGCGCACCTTGATCAGCATCAGCTCGCGCTCGGTGTAGTTGCCTTCGGTCAGGTCGACCACCTTGACGACCTCGATCAGCCGGTTCAGGTGCTTGGTGATCTGCTCGATGACCTCGTCAGACCCGGTGGTCACGATGGTCATGCGCGAGAGCGAGGCATCCTCGGTCGGCGCAACCGTCAGGCTCTCGATGTTGTAGCCGCGCGCCGAAAACAGCGCCACGACGCGAGACAAGGCGCCCGCCTCGTTCTCGATCAGCAATGCAATGATGTGTTTCATGGATGTCGTCCTTCGCGCTCTTCAGGCCGGCGGCGGTAACCGACGGCCCTTGGCCACGCTCTTCGATTGAATGGAAAGTTCGCGTTCAGGCCCGTCTGCAGCGCCGTCCCCGGCCGTGCGGTAACACCGCCGGGGCGACGTCGCTTTCAGGCCTTACAGGTCCTCGGACCCCAGCAGCATTTCGGAAATGCCTTTGCCGGCCTGGACCATGGGCCAGACGTTCTCGGTGGGGTCGGTGCGGATGTCCAGGAACACGGTGCGGTCCTTGAGGCGCATGGCCTCGCGCAACGCGGGCTCCACGTCTTCAGGGCGCTCCACCAGGATGCCCACATGGCCATAGGCTTCGGCCAACTTCACGAAGTTGGGCAAGGCGTCCATATAGCTGTGGGAATAGCGGCCTTCGTAGTCGAGCTCCTGCCACTGGCGCACCATGCCCAGGTAGCGGTTGTTGAGCGACACGATCTTCACCGGCGTGTTGTATTGCAGGCAGGTGGAGAGTTCCTGGATGCACATCTGGATCGAGCCTTCGCCGGTCACGCAGAACACGTCGGACTCCGGCTTGGCCAGCTTGATGCCCATGGCGTAAGGCAGGCCCACACCCATGGTGCCCAGGCCGCCCGAGTTGATCCAGCGGCGCGGCTGGTCGAAGCGGTAGTACTGGGCCGCCCACATCTGGTGCTGCCCCACGTCGGAGGTGACGTAGGTGTCGCGATCGCGGGTCAGGTTCCAGAGCGTCTCGACCACCATCTGCGGCTTGATGACCTCGGTGGACTTCTTGTAGGCCAGGCAGTCACGGTCTCGCCATTCCTTGATCTGGCTCCACCAGGCATTGATGGCCTGGGCCTCGGGCTTGGCTTGTGCCTCGCGGATCTGCTGCAGCAATTCCTGCAGCACGTCCTTGACGTCGCCGACGATGGGAATGTCGACGCGAACGCGCTTGGAGATCGAAGACGGGTCGATGTCCACATGGATGATCTTGCGCTCGACCGAAGCAAAGTGCTTGGGATTGCCGATCACGCGGTCGTCGAACCGTGCGCCCACGGCCAGCAGCACGTCGCAGTTCTGCATGGTCATGTTGGCTTCGTAGGTGCCGTGCATGCCCAGCATGCCAAGGAAGCGCGGATCGGTGCCCGGCATGGTGCCCAGGCCCATCAAGGTGTTGGTACAGGGGAAGCCAAGCAGGTCCACCAGTTCCCGTACCTCGGCCGTCGCGTCGCCGAGGATCACGCCGCCGCCGGTATAGATGTAGGGACGCTTGGCCTGCATCAACAGTTGCACAGCCTTGCGGATCTGGCCGCTGTGGCCCTTGCGCGCCGGGTTGTAGGAGCGCATCTCCACATGGGTGGGGTAGTTGAAGGCCGCCGTCTTGAGCGACACGTCCTTGGGAATGTCGACCACCACAGGCCCCGGACGGCCGGTACGGGCGATGTGGAAGGCCTTCTTCATGGTCACGGCCAGGTCACGCACATCCTTCACCAGGAAGTTGTGTTTGACGATGGGGCGCGTGATGCCCACGGTGTCGCATTCCTGGAAAGCGTCCAGGCCGATGGCCGGCGTGGGCACCTGTCCGGTGATGATCACCATCGGGATCGAATCCATGTAGGCGGTGGCGATGCCGGTCACGGCATTGGTCACGCCCGGCCCCGAGGTCACCAGCGCGACGCCCACTTCGCCGGTCGCGCGGGCATAGCCGTCGGCGGCGTGCACGGCAGCCTGCTCATGGCGCACCAGCACGTGCTGGATGGTGTCTTGTTTGTACAGTGCGTCGTAGATGTACAGCACTGAGCCACCCGGATAGCCCCAGAGGTGCTTGACACCTTCGGCCTGCAGGCAGCGAACGAGAATTTCAGAGCCATTGAGCTCCGAGGAGAGGGGGGGAAGATGCGATTGTTGCGGCGATGCTCGACCTTCGATGGTCGGCGCACGCTTGACGTCCGCGGCAGACATGTCCATTTTCGAACCTTTGTGAATTTCTCTAACGAAAAACCATCGGTGCCCCTCTTCTCACCCTTGTGGGGCGGATTCGGAGCCTGCGCGATCAAAAACAAAGCGCCCGGGTGAGGCGGCAAGCTTGAGACCCAAAACTGTTGTGCGAAGCAGCATTATGCACTGAATTCGAGCGGCAGCCTGGACTATCCTCACCAAACGCTTTTCAACCCACCCTGCCGCAATGCCATAATTCGGCTCGTTTTGCCCGAACCGGGTCCCTCTGAGTACCGCTACTTGGCCACCGACAAAGAACTCAACGACTTCCTGCGCAGCGTGGATCGCCGGGCATTCAAGCGCACGGCCTACCAGGTCCGCGATGAAGACGCCGCCCTGGATATCGTTCAGGACGCGATGATCCGTCTTGCGGAAAAGTATTTCGACCGGCCCGCCGAGGAGTTGCCGCTGCTGTTCCAGCGCATCCTGTCCAATGCCACCATGGACTGGTTCCGCCGGCAGAAGGTGCGCAACTCGCTGATGACGAACATGTCGGATTTCGAGGGCGCAGATCCGGACGGCGATTTTGATTTGCTGGAAACCCTGGAATCCAATGACAATGCCCTGGGTTCCCTGAGCGCTGCCGACGAGGTATCTCGGGTACAGATCTTGCAGTCCATAGATGCGGAAGTATCTTTATTGCCAGCACGTCAACGGGAAGCCTTCCTGCTGCGTTACTGGGAGGAATTGGACGTTGCCGAGACGGCCGAAGTCATGGGGTGTTCCGAAGGAAGCGTGAAAACGCATTGTTCCAGAGCCGTTCATGCCTTGGCCAAAGCGCTCAAAGTCAAGGGGATCACACTATGAACATGCAGCACTCACACTTCGACCAGGAACTCGACGCCCGCGTGACGCGCCTGGGCCTGCGTCTGGCTGCCGGCTTGACTGAGCACAACGAGCACCTGGGTCCCGACATCACCGCCCGCCTGCAATTTGCGCGCGAACAGGCTTTGATCAAGGCCAAGGCCGCACGTGCGGCCCAACCCGCGCTGGCGGCCAGCACCAATTCGGTGCCCATGGGCGCCAGTTTGGCCCTGCATGGCGGCGCGGATCATTCAACGCGCTGGTTCAAGCTGTTCTCGCTGATGCCTTTGCTGGCCCTGGTGCTGGGCTTGTTCCTGATCCAGCACAGCCAGTGGTATCAGCAAATCCAGGCTGCGGCGGAAGTCGATACCGCCCTGCTGTCCAAGCCCCTGCCGCCCACCGCCTACAGCGACCCGGGTTTCAATGAATTCTTGAGCGAAGAGCACGAGTAATACCGACGTATGCGCCGTTTGCCCCCGTTGCCATCATCGATTGGACTGCTATGCATGCTGCTGATTCATGTGGGTGCGGCGCTGTCCCCGGTTTACGGACAAACGACTGACAAGCCGGCTGACGGTCCCGCGGAGGGCGCGAGTGCGCCGGTCAATGCGCAAGCGCCAGCGGCGAGCGCGGCCCTCGTCGCCCGACTGCCCGCACCCATGGCCCCGGCACCCTTGCCGTTGGCGCCCAGCACCTTGACCGGAGGACCCGACTGGGTTCAATTGACGCCCGCGCAAAAACAGGTCCTGAGCCCGCTGCAAACCGACTGGAACCAGTTGGACAGCGCGCAAAAAAGCAAATGGCTGGAAGTGGCTGCGCGATTCCACACCATCACCCCCGATGAACAAACCCGTATCCACCAGCGCATGACGGATTGGGCACGCCTGAGCCCGACCCAAAGGCAGCAGGCGCGCGTGGCATTCCAGACCACGCAGCGCCTGCAGGTCCATGACATCGAAGCCAAGTGGGATGCGTATCAGTCGCTGCCGCCCGAACGCCGCGCAGAACTGGCGGCCAAGGCGGCCCAGAAGGCAGCCGCCCATAAGCAGCCGCACCCACATGCCAATGGCCTGCCACCCCAGGGCCTGACCAAAAACAATCTGGTGCCGATCAGCAAGCCGCAGGCCATCGTGGCCATTGCGCCGTCCATTCTCCAGGCCAGGCCCGGCGCCACGACCATTCTGATCACGCAAGGCGCCGTGCAGCCCATTCACCAACCGGCAGGCCTGCCCAAGGTGTTGGCTGACCCGAACCTGGTCGACGGCAAGACGCTGCTGCCCAAGCGCAATGCCGCCGCCCTGACGCCATGAGCGCGGCAAAAAGCGTTTTGCAGGCGCCGGGTCTGGTTCGGCGCCTTGCAAATTTCGTCTACGAAGGTGTGCTGCTGTTCGGCATTGCCGTGGTCACGGCCTTGATCTTCTCACCCCTGGTGCAGCAAAGGCACGCGCTGACCCATCGCAATGAACTGATGGCCTTGATCGGCCTCGTGTTTGCGATCTATTTCATTTATTTCTGGACACGCAGCGGGCAGACCTTGGCGATGAAAACCTGGCATCTGCGCGTGGTGGACCTGCAGGGTCGCGGCCTCAGTCTCATGAGGGCGGCCGCGCGCTTCGCTCTGGCATGGGCCTGGTTCCTGCCTGGGCTGATGATCGCCTACAGCCTGGAGGCCCATGAGGCCGAAGCGTCAGACCGGCTTTACACCATTTTCGGCTGCCTCATCGCCAATGTGGCCGGCTACGCGCTGCTGTCGCGCCTGCTGCCGGGTCGGCAGTTCCTGCACGACGTGATTTGCGGCACCTGCATCGTCAGCCAGGTGCCCATCAAACGCAGCACCGCTTAAACGGCGGCCTCGTCGGTCTCGCCGGTACGGATGCGGATGACCTGCTCCACCGACGACACAAAGATCTTGCCGTCGCCGATCTTGCCGGTCTTGGCGGCTTTCAGAATGGCCTCGATGCAGCGTTCGACGTCTTCGTCCCTGACCACCACTTCCACCTTCACCTTGGGCAGGAAATCGACCACGTATTCGGCGCCCCGGTAAAGCTCGGTGTGGCCCTTCTGGCGGCCAAAGCCCTTGACCTCGGTCACGGTCAGGCCGGAGGCCCCGACTTCGGCCAGCGATTCACGGACCTCGTCCAGCTTGAAGGGCTTGATCACGGCGGTAATTTGTTTCATGGAAGGCTCCCGTCGATTGGGTTGCGACACATGGCCGGATTTAAGCACGGAACTTGGACGTGATGGGGTAGCGCCAATCGCGCCCGAAAGCCCTGTGGGTGATGCGGATCCCCACCGGCGCCTGCCGCCGCTTGTACTCGTTGATCTTGATCAGGCGAGTAACGCGCTCCACGTCGGCCTGTGAATAGCCGGCCGCAATGATGTCGGCGATCGACTGGTCGTCTTCCATGTAGCGCGCCAGGATGGCATCCAGCACCTCGTAGGGCGGCAGGCTGTCCTGATCTTTCTGGTCAGGACGCAGCTCGGCCGACGGCGGCCGGGTGATGATGCGCTCGGGAATCACCGGGCCGACGCTGCCGTCGGCACGCCGCGTCGGCTGTCGGTTCTTCCAGCGCGCCAGCTGGAACACCAGGGTCTTGGCAACGTCCTTGATGACGGCGAAGCCGCCCGCCATGTCGCCGTAGAGCGTGCAATAACCGGTGGCCATCTCGCTCTTGTTGCCGGTGGTCAGCACGATGGAGCCGAACTTGTTCGACAAGGCCATCAGCAGGGTGCCGCGAATCCGCGCCTGGATGTTTTCCTCGGTCGCATCCAATGGCAAGCCGGCGAATTCCTCTGCCAGGCTCTGGTTGAAGGCCTCGAACATGGGCAGGATGGACTTCTCGTCGTAACGCACGCCCAGACGCTCGGCCATGTCGCGCGCATCGATCCACGAAATGTCTGCCGTATAGGGCGAAGGCATCATCACGGCGCGGACCTTGTCCGCGCCCAGCGCGTCCACCGCAATGGCCAGCACCAGCGCGGAGTCGATGCCGCCCGACAGGCCGATCAAGGCCCCGGGAAATCCGTTCTTGCCGACGTAGTCGCGCACGCCCAGCACCAGCGCCGACCAGCATTGCGCCTCCAATTCCGGCAGCGGCGCCAAGGCGCCGTGCACGGTGCCGGCGCCCACGTCGATCTCGACCAGGCTCAGCGCCTCCTCGAACATCGGCGCGCGCGCCTGGAGCACGCCCCTGGCGTCGAGCGCAAACGAGGCGCCGTCGAACACCACCTCGTCCTGCCCGCCGACCAAATGGGTGTAGAGCAGCGGCAGGCCCACGTCGCGCGCGCGTTCGGCCATGCTGATCTCGCGCTCTTCGGCCTTGCCCAAATGGAAGGGCGAGGCGTTCAGCACGCACAGCACCTGCGCGCCGGCCGCCTTGGCCGCGCATGCAGGCTCGGCAAACCAGGCATCCTCGCAAATGCACAGGCCGAAGCGGACCCCGCCGGCCTCGAACACCACGGCATCCAACCCCGCATCGCGTCCCGAGCGGAAATACCGGCGTTCGTCAAACACCTGGTAATTGGGCAGCTCGCGCTTGCAATAGGTCTGCAAGACCTGGCCCCCTGCCAGCACGGATGCCGCGTTGAAGCGGCTCGGCACGCTCAAGGACCGGGTCCTCAGATCATGGCCGACGGCGCCATGGTGCGGGTGCCCCACCACCACACGCAGGCCCGTGCAATCGGCCAGCGCCGCAGCGATCTCCTGCAAAGCCTGCTCGCAGGCTTCCATGAAGGCGGGGCGCAGCAGCAGGTCTTCGGGCGGATACCCGCACAGGCCGAACTCCGGCGTCAGCAGCACCTGCGCGCCAGCGGCATGAGCCTGGCGGCCCGCCTCGATGATCTTGCGGGCGTTGCCGGACAGATCGCCGACGGTGACGTTGATTTGCGCGAGCGCGACCTTCACAGACATGGGCTAACGGACTCGATCAGCCCTGGTTGGCCTTGGCGTAATTCTCCAGGCCCTGCACGATTTCGGCACGCGCCGCTTCCGGGCCTTCCCAGCCCTGCACCTTGACCCACTTGCCGGCTTCCAGGTCTTTGTAGTGCTCGAAGAAATGCTGGATGGCCTTCAGGCGCATCTGGTTGATGTCTTCGGGCTTTTGCCAGTGCGTGTAGATGGGCAGGATCTTGTCGATGGGCACGGCCAGCAGTTTGGCGTCGCCGCCCGCCTCGTCGTCCATCTTCAGCACGCCGATGGCGCGGCAGGTCACCACCACGCCGGGCGAGAGCGGGAACGGCGTGATCACCAGCACATCCACCGGATCGCCATCGTCCGACAGGGTTTGCGGGATGTAGCCGTAGTTGCAGGGGTAATGCATGGCCGTCGTCATGAAACGATCGACGAACAGCGCGCCGCTTTCCTTGTCCACCTCGTACTTGATCGGGTCCGCATTCATCGGAATCTCGATCACGACATTGAATTGGTCAGGCGCCTTGGCGCCGGGGGTCACGTTGTACAGACTCATTGCATTCTCTTCGGCGGGGAAAACCCGCATTCTAGGCCCAGGGCCAGGCCGAATCTGACGCGTAGGTTTCAATCACGTTTTCCCGCATTCGCTGGTAAACACCCACCTGGATCAATTGCGACACCCCATAGGCCCGGCTAGCATGCATCCGGGTTTGAAATTCACGCAACCGAGGAGAGGGATACATGTCGACGAATGTGGCGCTGTATTTCGCGCTTGCCTGCGGCCTTGCCGCGGTCTTGTATGGATTCATTCAACGCAGCTGGATCTTGAGCCAGGACGCTGGCAACGCTCGCATGCAGGAAATTTCCGCGGCGATCCAGCAAGGCGCTGCCGCGTACCTGGCGCGTCAGTACAAAACAATCGCCCTGGTGGGCATCGTGCTGGCGATCCTGATCGCCCTGTTCCTGGACAGCACCACAGCCATCGGCTTCGTGGTCGGCGCCCTGCTCTCGGGCGCTTGCGGCTTCATCGGCATGAACGTCTCGGTGCGCGCCAATGTGCGCACCGCACAGGCCGCCACCCAGGGCATGGCGCCAGCGCTGAACGTTGCATTCAAGGGCGGCGCCATCACCGGCATGCTGGTGGTCGGCCTCGGTCTGCTGGGCGTGGGCATGTTCTTCTGGTACGTGACGGGCATTGAACACGCCGACTCGGCCACCCTCAAGCCCCTGCTCGGACTGGCCTTCGGCTCCTCGCTGATCTCGATCTTCGCGCGGTTGGGCGGCGGCATCTTTACCAAGGGCGCCGACGTCGGCGCCGACCTGGTCGGCAAGGTCGAGGCCGGCATCCCTGAAGACGACCCGCGCAACCCGGCGGTGATCGCCGACAACGTCGGCGACAACGTCGGCGACTGCGCCGGCATGGCGGCCGACCTGTTCGAAACCTACGCCGTGACGCTGATCGCCACCATGGCGCTGGGCGCCTTGAGCTTTGGCGGCGCCAGCATGGCGGCGCTGGTCTATCCGATGGCGCTGGGCGGCGTGTCCATCATCGCCTCCATCATCGGCTGCAGTTTCGTCAAGGCCACGCCGGGCATGAAGAACGTGATGCCGGCGCTGTACAAGGGCCTGGTCGTGGCGGGCGTGCTGTCGCTGATCGCCTTCTTCTTCGTGACCCGCGCGCTGTTCCCGCAGGACCTGACCACGAGTTCCGGCGAAGTCATCTCCAGCCTGGACCTGTTCTATGCCTGCGCCGTCGGCCTGGCGCTGACTGCCGCCATGGTCTGGATCACCGAGTACTACACGGGCACCGACTACAAGCCCGTGCAGCACGTCGCGCAGGCCTCGACCACCGGCCACGGCACCAACATCATCGCCGGACTCGGCGTGTCGATGCGCTCCACCGCGTGGCCGGTTCTTTTTGTCTGCGTCGCCATCCTGTGCGCCTACAAGCTGGCAGGGCTCTATGGCATCGCGACCGCCGCCACCGCCATGCTGAGCATGGCCGGCATCGTCGTCGCCTTGGATGCCTACGGTCCCATCACCGACAACGCCGGCGGCATTGCCGAAATGGCCGAACTGCCGGAGAGCGTGCGCAACATCACCGACCCGCTGGACGCTGTCGGCAACACCACCAAAGCCGTGACCAAGGGCTACGCCATAGGCTCCGCCGGCCTGGCCGCACTGGTGCTGTTTGCCGACTACACCCACGCACTTGAGGCGCGCGGCATACACGTGAGCTTCGATCTGTCCAACCACATGGTCATCATCGGCCTGTTCCTGGGCGGCTTGATTCCGTATCTGTTCGGCGCCATGGCCATGGAGGCCGTCGGCCGCGCCGCCGGCTCGGTGGTCGAGGAAGTGCGGCGCCAGTTCCGCGACATCAAGGGCATCATGGACGGCAGCGGCAAGCCTGAATATGGCAAGGCCGTCGACATGCTGACCTCGGCGGCCATCAAGGAAATGGTCGTTCCCTCGCTGCTGCCCGTGGTGGTCCCTGTGCTGGTCGGCATGTTCCTCGGCGCCGAGGCATTGGGTGGATTGCTCATGGGCACGATCGTGACCGGCCTGTTCGTGGCCATCTCGATGTGCACCGGCGGCGGCGCCTGGGACAACGCCAAAAAGTACATCGAAGACGGCCATTTCGGCGGCAAAGGCTCCGATGCCCACAAGGCGGCCGTCACCGGCGACACCGTCGGCGATCCCTACAAGGACACAGCCGGCCCGGCGGTCAACCCCTTGATCAAGATCATCAACATCGTCGCGCTGCTGATCGTACCGCTGCTGCCCATGGCCGCCGCGCCGGTGAAGGCCGTGGAGCCTGCAGCGGCCGTGATACCCGCCGCCATCGATGCCGGCGCGGAAGCCGCGTCGGCTGCTGCACCGGCTGCCGCGACGATGACTGCCCCTGTCTCGGAGGCCGCCGCCAGCAAGCCCTGATGAATTGCTCAAAACCCGTAAAACAGCCCGCAGTTGCGGGCTGTTTTTTCTTGGGCCCAAGGGCGCCCAGAGGCGAGAATAGCGTCAATGATTCACCCGTCGATCACGCCTTCCGAATTGAATCGCCGCCGCGCGCAGCTGGATGACCTACGCCTTTACCTGCGCACGCAGGAACAAGATTACGAACAGCTGCATCAGCAACTGAACACCTTCATCGCCCGCTATCTGGCGCAGCTGGAGCCGCTCTACCTCGAGCTGGATGCACTCGAATCTCAATTGCACCAGGCCACCACCGGCATTTACGAAGCCCTGCGGCACCACGGCGTGGACGTGAGCGCCCCCACGCCGCCCCAAGCCACGCCGCTACCCAAACTGAACAAATTACCAGGCTCCGCCCCATTGCCTGACGTGCCCAGCCATGCGCTGGTGCACGGCCCCGCCCCCACGCTCAAGCAGCTGTACCGGCGCGCCGCGATGCGCCTGCATCCCGACCTGGCCAGCAGCGAGCGCGAGCGCCACCTGCGCGAACAGCAAATGCGCAGCGCCAACGAAGCCTACGCCTTGGGCGACCGCAGCCAACTGGCGAGCCTGCTGCTCGATGCCGGCGAAGACCCTCTCAAGGTGCACGGCAGCAACGGCGATGCCGTGCTTGAAGCGCTACGCCGCACCGAGTTGGCCGTGCAGGGCCGCCTGCGGGTCGTGCAGGCGCACCGAGTCGCGCTGGAGGCGCACCCCATGCACCAGCTTTGGCAGGCCATCGTCCATGCGGAGGCCAAAGGGCTGGATCCCTTGAATGTGATGGCCAACCGCCTCAAGCAGCAAATTGCCGAGCGCCGGCAGGAGGTCTACATCGGCCAGCGCCTGGACCCCGCCGAGGCCGATCTGGCCAGCGCGTTTCTGCACCAGCGCGCGCAGCGCCAGAGCGGCGACTCAGGCGGCAGCGCAGCGCAGCGGACCTCAACCTGGGACGCAAGTCACCACGACCGATGACATTTGCCCCGCGCTGATGGTTCCACTCGGATTGCCGACAGTACAAGTCTCGCCATCCGGCTGCTGTGACACCGTCACGTCGTACTTGGTCCCGGCGCTCATGATGCTGGGGAAGGCAAACCCGCCGTTGACGGCCACCGGCACGGTGACGTCGGCATTGGACAGGATCACGCTGGTGCCAGGGTTCAAACCGCTCACCGTGCCCCCCAGGGACGAACTGGCGGCACAGGTCACCGAAACCGTGGTGATGGGATCGGAAATCGTGTCGACCACGCCGCTGGCATTGGCCACCGTGCAGGTCTGGCCGACGGGTTGGGTCAGCACGGTGACGCTGTAGTCGTTGCCGCTGGATACGCTGGCGGAGAACGTGAAGGTGCCGTTGTCGCTCAAGGTCAGGTTGTTGCCATAGTTGTCCTGCAGCACCACCGACAGTCCCGCGCCCAGCCCATTCAGGCTGCCGCCTATGCTGGCGCTGCCGCCGCCTCCGCATGCCGACAACAGCAGGCTTGCGCCCAATGACAGCGCAACAATGCAAGGTGAAGTGCTCAAGATCCCAACTCCAAAACTCGAAAACATCGGCAAAAACAGAATTGAATTTTGATCGATATGCCCGCCGGATTCCAAAATAGCACGGCAAATTTTCTTGGCGCAAACATGCTGCCAGGCCATTGATAATGTGCAGCGGCCCCGCTCCCTCACCTGCTGGTACATGCCTGCCCACAAACCCACCTCAGCTGCCGAACACTCCGCCTTGGGCCGAGAACCGCGCGGCATCCAAAGCATCGAGGTCGGCGGGCAATTGCTGATCGCCTTGGCCCATCTGGGCCGCCCTCTGGCGCTCAAGGATCTGGCGCGCGAAGCAGGCATGGCGCCGGCCAAGGCGCATCCCTATCTCGTGAGTTTCATCAAGCTCGGCCTGGTCGAGCAGGAGACGCAAAGCGGCCGATACAGCCTGGGGCCGCTGGCCATGCAATTGGGCCTGATCAGCCTGCAGCAGTACGACCCCGTGCGGCTTGCAACGCCATTCATCGAGGAACTGGCGCAGAAACTCGAACATACGGTGGCCATCGCTGTCTGGGGCAATCACGGACCGACCGTCGTGCGGGTTGCCGAGCCGCCCTCGCCGGTGCACATCAGCATGCGGCACGGCACGGTCATGAATTTGCTCGGTACCGCGTCGGGGCGCCTCTTTGCTGCGTATTTTCCGCAGGATGAGGTGCTCACCGTCCTGCGCCGCGATGCATTGGGGCAAGGCATGCCTCCACCCACGCAGCTCGATCCTGACTTCATGCACTCGCTCGACAAGGTGAGGCAGGATGGCGTCGCCTGCGCCACCAACAGCGTCATCGAGGGCATATCGGCCTTGGCGGCACCGGTTTTTGATCAGACAGGGCGCTTGGTGCTGGCCTTGACGGCGATCGGCCCCAGCGCGAATTTCGATCAAAGCCTGCAGGGTCCGATCGCGGGCACCTTGAAGGACAAGGGGCTATCGCTGTCGCGCCAGCTCGGCTGGCGCGCCCATGAATTCAGTGCACCAGGCTGTCCAGCAGGGCTTGCTCATCTTGAGGTGAATAGCTGAACGGGTACAAGGTACGCACCACCTTGCCCAATTCACCGTGCCCGCCATAGCGCGCAATCTGTTGCTGCGCTTCGACCATGCTCAAGCTGAGCAGCACCGCCGGCGCATTGACCCTTGGATTCATGCGAACATCGCTGAGCACGTTGAAGCCCAGCAGGCGCCGGTAAAACGCCACGTGGCGCGGATTCACTTCGATCACCATCAGCTCCGCCTCATGCTGCCTGAAGGCGCACAGGTAGGCACGGTGGAACAGATGGGCCAATACCTGCCGGGACGTCTCCTCGATGTCCAGCGCCAGCTTGGTGAACTCGCAAAGCGCCATGCCGCTGGTACGCAATTCGCGCATTTCTGCGGGAAACACCTCGTCAGCGGCCAAGCCGTGCGGCCCATCGAACCGGATGCTGATGGTGCCGCAAACATCACCGTAGTGAGACATGGTCAGGGTCAGCAACTCACTGTTTGCGAAAGCATGCAATGACGGCGCCGCATCGGTCATCTCGCGGTAGCCGCGATCCTGGTAGCGATGTTCGACCAACTGCATGGCGCTGCGCAAAAGCGCCTTCGACCTGGCCAGACGAAACTCGTAGGGTGCGGCATCGTCGACGTGCGGATGGATTGCACATGGGGCTGCAAACGGGGCTGCAAATGACTTCGTGTACGGGTCCGCATACGCCTGGGTATGCACCGCAGCGCGGGCCTCCGCCACCAATGGCAACACCGCATCATAGGATGCAGCTGCAGAGTCCACCATCGAGCACGCCGTGCCGTCGTCCGTCATATTCCTACCTTATTCACGCGTCAATGCAATCCTGCACGACGCTGCGATTCTCACCGAGTTGCAAGCACTATTCACGAAAGCGTTACATCATTTAACAACGTCGCATCGCCTAACAACTTACGCCTTACAGGCTCAGGCCGCTGGCCTATCGATGAGTTCCCGCCACTTCGCCCGGGCCACCAGCAAGGGCCCGGCAACACATTCATCGGCCTGTCTAGAAATTGCGTGGGCGTCAAACGCGGCCTCCAATTGCGACGCACTGATACGGCTGTGCATGCTCACATCGCTAGACCAATATTCGCGCGCTCCTTGTCGCAAGGGACGGTGCTCTTTCATGGCCTGCTCGGACCAGATATTGATGCGTTCCTTGGCCTCCGATCGTCCAATAACGGGCGCAAACAAAAGCATTAAGGAGTCGACAAATGGCAGGTCAAGTTGCCCACAAATGTTGTCAAGCATGCGGACCGAATTGAAACGCAGATCTTGTGCAGTTTTGCACATTTCACACAAAGACCCGTGGGTGCTCAAGAGCAAGCCCAGCCATTCAGCCACCTCGGCAGGCCACTGCCCCAGACCCCGTTCGAATTCCTGGTCCATGCAGGCCAGCATGCCGGCCACCCGTTGCGGGCTGCGTTTGGCTGCCGCCAATGCTCGGGTGACACCGGGCATCTGCAGTTCCTGCAATTCGGCTTGAGCGCTCAAGCTGAGGTCGCGGGCCAGCTTGCCCAGGGCACCACACAAGATGCCCAGTTCGGCCCCCAATCGAGCGTATTGATCCCGCTGGTTCTGCCATGCCATCGCAGGCAGCGGCAACCTGAGCTCGTCCGACAAGGCCCGGGCCACGGCGTCGGACCATCCTCCCAAGGCCTGCTGGGTGCCGACGTCGCCGCCCCATTGAAGTTGCAGCGCCGCTGCCGACCGCAGGCGCAAGGCTTCGGCGCTGCGCAGCAGCGGCATCAGCCAGGAGGCCAACTTGTAGCGCAAGCTGACGACTCGCGCGGGCTGCATCAGGGCCCGGCCCAACACGGGCGTGGCCGGATGTTGCTCCGCCAGGTCCAGCAAGGTGCCGCACAGCGCCAGCAGGTCTTCATCCAGCAAGGCCAGCGCCTTGCGGCCCAGCAAGGCCAGGGCGGTATCCAGCACGTCCTGGCCGCAGCACCCCCAATGCACGTAGCTTGCGGCGACGGGATCGAACAAGGCGACGGTTTCGGTCAGCTTGCTGACCAACGGATCGACCAGATTGCCTGATCGCTGCGCCGCATTCACGATGCCGTTGACATCGTAAAGCTCCACCCGGCACAGGCTGGTGATGGCCCGCGCGGCGGCATGCGGTATCAGGCCGGCCTGAGCCTGCGCGCGCGCCAGCGCCGCCTCGAAGTCCATCGAGGCCTGAAGAATCGATGACTCCGAGAAAAGTCCTGCCATTTCCGGAGTTGAAAGCGGACCTTCAAGAACCATCACCGACATGACCAGGCTCCTTGGCAACCCAATGATGCCGATGCTAGCGGCAGACGTGGACGGCTGCCTGACAAAGCGCCAAACCGCCTTGCCTGCCGCACCTCGATGCGGCTAGAAAGAAAAGTCAGCGCATCAGATCAAGCGTGCCGTCCAACCAGCCTGCCCATATTGCGCAGCGACAGCCTGTGCATTTCCAGCAAGGCCAGCAAACCGTTGCGGTGCAGCTTGACAACGGTCGCATCGTCGAGCTCGGCCAGCTTCTTTTCGTCGACTGCCAGGAAACCGTCCACGTTCAGTTTCTCGCCGCTGGGGGTTGTGGCTTCGAAACGCATCTCCTGCAACAGGTTCAGCGCCACCAATTCGTCGCAAGCAGCTCGGGTGCGCTCGACCTCGAGCTCGTAGTTCTCGACGAATTCCTTGGCGTTCTTCAGGAACTCCGCGGGCTGCCCGTCGGCATCGAACAGCGGCGTGCCGTCGGTAACCGAGAAACCCTCCCACGACGCGTCAAAGCACATGGCCATGTTCTGGGCCTGATCGATGCGAGCCATCATGAAAGGGAAGCGGCGCACATAGGCCGGCACGTAGCTGGCATCCCATTTGTCACCTTTGATGAAGGTGTTGGTATCGGGCTTCAATCCCAGCACGACCAAGGGTGCGACGACCAGCTTGCCGTCCGTCTTGGCCGGGTCGCCCGTGCGGACAAAAACAATTGGATAGTCCTTGCAGGCATCGGCAAATTCCAGCACGGCCAGGAACATCGAGTTCAGCTTGGCGGTGCGCTCCAGCACGTTCAGCTCGGTCTTGAGCCGCAGGGTGCGGTGCGCTTGCGTATTGATGGGCACCAGGTTGCCGTACATCGGGGGGTTATTGTTGCTCATCGTTCAACTCCATTCATTGCCAGTGGCGAGACCAGCACCTTGTCCACACGCTTGCCGTCGAGGTCGACCACCTCGAAGCGCCAAGCATCCCATTCCACCACGTCGGCCGTGCGCGGCAAACGCCCGAGCAGCAGCATGACCATGCCTGCCAGGGTGTTGTAGCGCCCACGATCCTCTTCGGGCAGTTCCTTCAATCCCAGACGGTCCTTCAGCTCTGGCACGGGAATCAGGCCATCCATCAGCCAGCTGCCGTCCTCACGCTGCACCGCCCAGGCATCGCCATCGCTGGGGGCATTGAATTCCCCCGCAATGGCCTCCAGCACATCGCGCACGGAGATCACCCCTTGCACTTCGCCGTATTCATCGACCACGAACACCAAAGGCGCGTCCGAGACCTTGAAATGCTCCAGCAGCTCCAGGCCGGACAGCGTCTCGGGCAGGAACACGGGCGCCTCCAGGCCCTCGTGGAGCGAAAGCGCTTCGCCTGCCAGCTGCCGCTGCAGCAAGCCATGGGCCGAGACCACGCCCAGTACGTCGTTCAATCCGCCGCGGCACACGGGATAACGACTGTAGCCGTGCGCGCGCAAGGTCTCGAGCATGGTCTGGGGCGATGCATCCACGTCCAGCCAGGCAATTTCGGCGCGAGGAATCATCATCGAACCAATCTGACGCTCGTCGAGACGAAACACGTTGCGCACCATCTGGTGTTCGTGCTCTTCGATGACGCCGGCGTCCAGCCCTTCCTCCAGGCTGGCCGCGATTTCCTCTTCCGTCACGCCGCGCTGCACGGCATCGCGCAGGCCGAGCAAGCCCAACACCGCTTCGGTACAAAAGCTCAGGAGCCTGACCACCGGCCGCATCACCTGCGACAACAGCTCCATGGTCGGCGCCACCTTGCGCGCAACGGTCTCGGGATAGATCTGTCCCAGCCGCTTGGGGACCAGCTCGCCAAAAATAATCGTCAGGAAAGTGATGATGACCACCACCATCGCCGTGGCGGTGACCTCGGCCACGCGGTCATGCAGTCCGGTGTTGAACTTCAGCCAGGCGGACACCGGCGCGGAAAACGCCGCGTCACCGACGATCCCGTTCAGGATGCCGATCGAGGTGATGCCGATCTGAACCGTGGAGAGAAACTTGGTCGGGTTGTCGTGCAGATCCATCGCCGCCTGCGCGCCGGATTCGCCGCTCTCGACCAGCACCTGCAGCCGCGCCTTGCGACTGGCCGACAGCGCCATCTCGGACATGGCGAACAAGGCATTCAGCAGGATGAGAAATAAAACGAGGGCTGTATCCATCAGGGGCGCATACCATGCAATCGAAGCGATGCGCTGCAGTTCCAACAAAACGTGTAAGGGTAGCAGAAGCGTATGACAAATCAGACCGCACAATCCCGATATGAACTACATCATTGGCGATCTTCAAGGCTGCTGCGACGCATTGGAGCGTCTGCTGCTGAAACTGGAATTCTCCCCGTCTCGCGACCACCTCTACGTGCTGGGCGACCTGGTCAATCGCGGCCCGCACTCGCTGGCCACGCTGAGGAAGCTGCAGGCGCTGGGCGGCGGCGCCACATGCCTGCTAGGCAACCACGACCTGCATCTGCTGGCCCTGGCCTGCGGCGCGCGCAAGGCCAAGCGCGACGACACGGCGCAGGAAATTCTTGCGGCGCCCGACCGAGACGCCCTCCTCGACTGGCTCAGGCGGCAGCACATGGCCAGGCTGGAACAGGGGTGGCTGATGGTGCACGCTGGGGTGGTGCCGCAATGGAGCACCGAGCAGACCCTGCTGTGCGCCGGCGAAGTCGAATCGATGCTGCGCGGCCCGGATCTGGTCGATTTCCTGCATGCCATGTACGCCAACACCCCCGACAAATGGAGCCCTGACCTACAAGGCATTGAGCGGCTGCGCTTCATCGTCAACGTGCTGACCCGGATCCGATTTTGCGATGCCAAGGGCTGCCTCGACCACAAGACCAAGGACGGCGCAGGCAGCGCGCCGCCCGGCTTTTTCCCCTGGTTCGACGCGCCCGGCCGCAAGACCGAGGGGCAAGCCATCGCGTTCGGCCACTGGTCAACGCTTGGCCTGATGCAGCGGCCCCACCTGCTGGCGCTGGACACGGGTTGCGTCTGGGGCGGGCGGCTGAGCGCGGCGCGCGTCGAGGCCGGCCGGGCACAAGAAATCATCCAGGTGGATTGCGAGCAGGCGCAGCGTCCTGGCGAATGAATTCTCGAATGAATCCCCGAATGGATCCCAACACCCGGGCCACTCCCATTCCGCCCCGGCCGCCAGGGCCCGCCCTGAAACCTGGGTAGAATCTGCGCCTCCAGACAAGGAAGCGTGGCCGAGCGGTTTAAGGCACCGGTCTTGAAAACCGGCGAGGGTTTGCGCCCTCCGTGAGTTCGA
The DNA here is from genome assembly GCA_019234815.1 of Burkholderiaceae bacterium. Lineage (GTDB taxonomy): Bacteria > Pseudomonadota > Gammaproteobacteria > Burkholderiales > Burkholderiaceae_C > JAFALA01. The sequence continues at coordinate 36,350 of JAFALA010000082.1, forward strand.
ATCTCACCGCTTCCGCCAATAGACGATGTAAGCCGTTGATTTTCAATGTGTTTTTTACATCGAGGCCACAACACCCATCATGTAACCCATCATCCAGAAAATGCACCTGGATGCGTCGCGTTGACACGACATGCGGTTAAGGCCATCACTTCATTCGACCTGCCAGGCAAAGTTTCCGCCCTTGCCTGTCCTTAGCCTTGCCGGCTTCCAGGCTCTGCCATTGATGTTGGCTGGATCGATCAATCTTTTCGCACTGCGATGGCTAGGGCGACGATCCAGCCCAGCAATGTCCAGCCAAGAAATAGATTGAGGATGAATACCGAGACGCGGTTTTTCGATTGGCTATTCACTACGAGGCTGGGAGCGAAGTAGACATAGAGAATGAGCATGGCAGCCGTTCCTGCCGCAAATCCTTCCTTGTTTGGTGATCCGATTATGCATACCGAGAAAATTAGCAAAGCCAATCCATAGATGAATAGCTTGACTGCATCTACAGGTTTCTGATGCGACGTGGTTTCAGCTACTACGGGAGCGCCGCATTTGACGCACGCAGCCGCACTGGTGCTGATTTCATGGCCGCATTCACGGCAGTTGACGAGTGCCATTTGATGCTCCCGTTGCGTGAACTCAGAATGCCTGGCGCACACCAATGGCGATGGACTGCACCGTTACATCATTGCTGACGAGTTCAGCCTTGCTGGTATCGAACGCGAGTTCAATATGGGTGGTCGGTGTGATGGCGTAGCTGCCCACGAGTCCAAAGTAGGGCTTGGTGTGGGTTTCGGTGATTGAACCCACGCCTGCTACCGCTCCCTTGGCTTCTATGCGCGCCGCCCCGACTCGCACACCCACGCCGATGTTGTTGTTCAGCTTCGCCAGGTAGGCTAGGCCCACCATACCGCCAGAGGCCTCGCCGGTGACATTCATGCCGCTAACCGTGGCGCCGGCCCGCCCGAAGTCGATATAGCCGAGTTCGCCCGCGAAGCCTTCTTCAAGTTGCAGGCCCAGGATGAACTTGAACGAGGTGCCGTTGTTGTTGCAGCTGGTGGCACCTTGGCAGGAAATATTCCCATGACCCAGGCCCACATCAGCGCTGACGTATCCATTGTCCGCGTGCGCACCAACAGCGATGATGGAAGCAAGCAGGCCAACTGCAGCAAGTGTAGATTTCTTCATTTCGTATTCATCCCTGGTATGCAACGCCGGAATTAGCGTCGGCAAAGTCTAAGCTTCACGCACGCGGGCACTTTCAAATGGCATCCACAAGAATGATTACCTGATGCTGAGGTCATTGATGCCGCTGGTTCGCTGTGCAGGGGTGATTCATCTGTTCGGAATTGTTCGGAAATTCCGAAGCATGGGAAGCCATTTGAAGTCATAACCGGTGTGCCCGAATCGGCGATTCACCATAGCCGACGCCCTTCAGATCCGCAAAAACTCAGATTGAAATAGCTCCACGAACCAGGCACCAAACCAGACTCATTTGCGGTAGGTTCTGTTTTGCGCCTGGAATGGCTGGCGCTCAATGTGCCGGAAAGTTATTCGGCCCTTGGTCAGATCGTACGGCGACATTTCCAGGGAAACAGTGTCGCCAGCCAATACGCGGATGCTGTGCTTGCGCATCTTGCCGCCTGAGTAGGCAATGATTTCGTGCCCATTCTCAAGGCGCACTCTGAACCGAGAGTCCGGGAGCACCTCACTGACGACACCGCGCATCTCGATCAGATCTTCTTTGGCCATGCGACCCTCCGGTATGTGGGCAGGCGAATGCACCGCACGGCGGCTTCATCCTGCATGATTTTGGAATCGGCCGCGTGGGCCACGAGTCAATGCTGCTGAGCCCAGGCCGTGCCTTCAACAGTGGCATAGCGCAGGGCGGCACCAGGTGTGGCAAAGCTTGGCTTGAATCGCATGACGCGATCCACGCTGGCCATGCCCCTGCCGGAGCGAATGGAAACTGACGCGACGAAGAGTCCGTCGCTGTCGAGGGTAGTCATAGGTGAGACAAGGAAACGCCCCACCTCAATGCTTTTGTTCTGCATGATCTTTTGAGGTGTGCGCCTTGATCGGCAAATACCGTCTTGGCGCGGTTTGGATTGAATGGGGGCTAGAGCAGCCCCCGCAGTGAACGTTGAAGCTTACAGCGTTCGGATGTTGGAAGCCTGGGGGCCTTTGGCGCCTTGCGCGACTTCGAACTCAACTCGGGCACCTTCAGCCAGCGTACGGAATCCGCCGTTGTTGCGGATTTCGCTGTGGTGCGCGAACAGATCCTTGGTGCCGTCGGTCGGCGTGATAAAGCCAAAGCCCTTGCCGTCGTCAAACCACTTCACAGTACCTGTCTGGGTAGTCATGATGTTTCCTTTGAAAATGAATAGATGAAAAGAACCACTCCGCGACCGTTCGTCGGCAGAGTCAGAAACACTCAAGAACAATCAGCAGGAGTGAAGCTGTAGCAAGCCGCTCGCAAGATGAGGCCCGGGGAAGACCGGCGAGGCTGCAGAAAAGACCTTTAGAGAAACGGTCTTGTGCGAATCCAGGCTTGCATTCTAGCACTTACAGCCCAGCAATCCGGCTTGCTGGCCAAAGCTGCCACTTTTGGAAGATACAAGTTTTTCGGATTCGCCATCCACGAAGGAATTTTCAGCCGGCTAAATGCGAAGCTTTCCGCGTAGAAACTTGTCCGGAATTATTCCGAAATTCCGCCATCAGGTGAGGCGAGCAAAGTCCCCTGCCCCAGCATTCATGCGGCCTACAGCTCGTTTTAGTGGATAGGACCAGTTGCGAAAAAATGCGTAGTTACTCGCTACGGCGCGAGTTCGCGGGCTACGGCCGCCCAAGCCTGCGGCGAGCCTTCAACCGTCATGTCATAGTCGGGCCAGGCGCCGGGGTCGCCGGTCAGGTGCAGCGCCAGCGGCCACACTACACGCCAGGAATCGCGATCCAGGCGAAAAAGCAGAACGGGACGAAGTGAACCCGCCTGCGCAACGCATTGACGCCACCAGCGCGCGATTTCGGACCGCCCTGCGCTCGCATGCCGCTTCACCTCGATTGACCAGCCAGGCACGCCCTCAAGGTCGCTGTCTCCATCATGCTGGCGCACACGGCGGCGAACATCCCATCCGGTCAGGTCAGCAATCAATGCAGCGGCTTCACGCTCGCCGGACTTGCCCTTGTTGCGAGACATGGCGCTCATGGGCCGCCCTCGTCGTCCGCGGTCAGCCAGGATTCAACCGGCGTAGTCCGTTCGTCGGTGAAACGAAATGACCGCTCATCGAACCAGTACCGCAGCCGGCCTTCATAGCTGCCATTGCGCTGCTTTTCAACGGTCACGGCGGCATCTGGGAAGGACAGCGCCTTTTCGTCGTGCGGGTCCTTCTCAAGCTGGGATTTCTTTTCCTTGTTGGCCCAGACCATGACCACGTTGTGAGACTGGTCCGTGATGGCGCCAGACCCGCGCACATCGTATTTTGTTGGCGGCTTGGTTTCATCCTGCGGCTTGCGGCAGTGCGCCACAAGGTGAATGTGCAAACCCGTCTCTTGAGCAACACGCACCAGGTCGGTGACGAACTGTTTTTGCTCGTCCAGGCTCTCTTCGCTGGCGCAGACCATCATCATCGAGTCAATGAACAGGTGCCCGCCCTTGATTTCATCGGCGAAGTACATGCACACACCAAGCATCAAATCCGGCGTGATGCGGCCCATGTGGTCGAACAGCCAAAGCCGCCCATCGGTCCAGCGGGTGAATCGCGACACCGCATTCCGGCTAAGCTCGTTGCGGCCATTGACCTGCCTGGCCATGCGCGCCAGTGTCCGGCCGGGCAGCATTTCCATGCTGGCGATGAGCACCTTTTCGCCCTGGTAGCAAAGTTCGGCCGCGACCTGGCCCGTGAACATCGATTTGCGGTGCCCGTTGTAGCCCGCCCAGCACGTCACTTCGCCCGGTCGAAACTCCAGGTAGTGCCGCATCTTGCTGCTGAACATTGTTGCCGACCGCTTGCGGGAGCTAGGCTCCTGAAACTCAGCCTGCAGGTCACTCTCAAAGTCCCTGGCGCTGCGCACCTTGGCCTTGCATTCAGTCTCGCGCATGTAGGCCGCAAAATCGATGGCGTCCGCGCTCAAAATTCCTGCCATTGGGTGGCTCCTTCGGTGAGGTAGTACAACGTGCCAGCCACGTAGGCAAACACGCGCTTGGGGCTCCAATCCATCAGCACGGCTACGAATTCTTCGAATCGCTCGAAGCTATCGGCCATGACGTGGATGGGCATGCCAGTGAGGCAGCGCAGATCCGAACGGAGCGCCGACATGCGGTCGGTGTCTGGGATGGTCAGATGCGCGAACTGGGGCGTTTCAGTCGGCCAAGTGGCGTGCTGGCGCTGGCGGTCCTGGCCCAGTTTGACCCAAACCGCTTGCGGAGCCTTGCCGCGCAGGCGCATGGCAATGAGGGGTTGATGGCCGCGCATCACTTCGACCCCGCCCAAATGTCTTCAGGTGCTGCGCCGGAAACGGGCACCTCGTCTTCCCACCTGTTGCCGTTCAGCCAGGTGGTGGGATGTGGAATGAACTGGCCGCCGTCTTTCGTCCACTGTTCGGACCGGCATTGCCGCCCAAGCGCCTGGCGTATCTGCGCGAGCAACGCCGCGTTGACTCCAAGCTTTTTGAACACTTTCAATGCCTGCGCCTTGCCGACCTTACGCGGATATGCCGCCCAGAATTGAGCAAATGAATCCTCATCAGCATCACTCCCGGCATGGGAGTGTGGGGATATATATTCCTGTTTCTGTTTCTGTTCCTGTTTCGGCGAAGTCTTTCGAGAAGGCTTTGACAAAGGCTTTGGGGAAGGCTTTCCGGAAGCCTCATCGAAAGCCTTTCCAAAGCTGTCCGACAGAGAGAAAAGTACCGCTCTGATGTGCTCGAAAGCACGCGCTCGAAGCTCACATTCAGGCAACATCGACAGGGATTCGCGCCACGACCTGACGACGTTCGGATTCGCTGGCATGTTGTGCTTGATCGCGTTCGGAATGAACCATAAACGGCTCTTTTGATCGAACTCGCACAACCCTTCCCGAAAGACTTCGGCAAAGGCTTTCGCAAAGCCTTCGTCACACCATCCGAGGTTCTCGGCCAGGGCCGCACGGCCAATCACAAACAGGCCTGGAATGGCTGCAGTGTGGGGGCCTGTGAGCAAGTAAATCCAAAGGCTTTGTCCAGATGGCTCAGCAGGCGACAGGCGCAAAAACTTCTCGTCGCCATACATCCGCACGCTGAGTCGCCTGTAAATGCCTTCTGGGCGCAACTTCTGGGACGCTTCATTCATGGGCGCCTCCGTCGCGGTGAACACCTCGATTGAATTCATCAGCGAGCCGTTGCGCCGCCTGCTCAGTTGGCGCGTCGCCGACGCTATGCAGCGAGCCGCAACCCAGCATGCGAAAGACAACATGGAAGTGGCCGTCAATCGCCTGATGCACGAAATAGTGCCGGCTCATGTTGGCACCTCCGAATCGCCAGCACTCAGGCCCAGCAACGCCACGGCACGGGCGCGCTGGGCTTCGGTCAGGACATAAATGCCATGCTCAACGCTACGGCCGTCACGGTCCCGTGTTCGGCGGAGGTTGCAGACGATATTCAGGCCGTAGGTACGGCGCAGCTTCGCGATTACGTCAGGAGAATTGCTGGCGCCGGAAATCCTGTCCAGTGACTCACGAGAGGCCGGACCGCGCAGTAGCGCCGCCAATGCTCGGGCCTGGCGTGGCGATAGCTTGCGGAACTGGGCGCCGTCGCTGGGGTTGCAAGGCTTGCGTGCCATCACAGCACCTCCGCACCCGCGGCCTGTGCACGCGCAGCCTGTGCACGGCGCAAGTCACCTACGCGCCATGCGGTGGTGTTTGGTCCGATTTTCCACGGGGCTGGCAGAAGGCCCTTTTGAACCCTTCTCCAAATTGTTGCCGGGCTGACATCGCCCTCAAGGGCTTGCACCACGCCGATGCGAACAAACTTGGAGTCAGGCAGGCTATCGAACTGGGCCAGCGCAACCGGGATGGAATGCGCATCAGATGAAGTGCCACGAGACACCGAAACAAGCTTCTTCATTGCGTTGCCTTTTGTGAGGCACGGGGAGCGGCCCCGTTACCCGACGCCATGCACTGTTGCATGGAGCAACGCAATTAAATTTCCACGAAACAGCGGGAGAAAGCCCTGTCCAATCTATTCCGCTCTATTCAGCCTTGATCCGCTCTATCCCGCCTTGTTTTGCTTGGCCCGCGTGTTTCGGAGGTAACTCAGGCGACCGGAAAATGATTTATACGTGAGCGTTTGCCGCTTCGAGTCACTATCGCGGTACTGAACCCCGCCGGGATTCGAATCTTGGGGAGCCAACAATCCAACCAGCGGCGGCGGTGGATTATCGGACTCGACCATATTCCGGAGTTGATTCCAAACATCACTCGGTGCAGCGGACTCGCCTCCTGCCAAATGTTCCGCTTGCTCGATGAGTGAAGTCAACACATTTTTGCGACCGGTCCTGTTGCTGTGCACGCGCCCAGGTGTCGCATCCACTTGAGGGACTTCGGCTGTAGATCCTGTTCCGTGCGCGTCGGATGGCGGTGACTGCGGGCACATCGAAACGCGGTCAGGAATTGACAGTTCGATGCCTACACTGCCGCAGTATTTAGCCAGGTCCTCCACCTTCAGCATGCTGCCATGATGGCCACTGCCCGCCACTATGGGCCGTTTGGAATGGGCGTCATGAAGAACGTATTCACCGCTATCGATCAATTCGCGCAACGCCTTCCAATGCAGATCTATTGTGGCCAGCCGCAATAGCTTGTTGGTGTCTTCTTCCCCATTGCTTGGCGTCGGGTACTGAAGTTCAGCGACGACCTGCGGGACGCCTTGCGCCACCACAAATCTAGTTCCACTCTTGAGCGCGAATTTCGTATAGCTCATACCATCCCTATGGCATCTCTCCGGCTAGTCGGATACCCCAGCGCAACATGTCGGAGGCCACGTATTCAGCCCGGTTTGTGGCCGGGCCTGGCTGGAGCAATGCAAGGTGGTCCTTACCTGGCGCTCATGCTTGGGCTCCTTGGGCGGGGTCGGCCGTGCGGACCTTGGCCGGGCGGCCTGACTTTCTGCGCTTGGGGATGAACTTGGCCTTGAAAGCCTGGAAGGCCTTGTCTTCGCTGGCCTTGAAGTACGCGATAATTTCGCGGGTCCGCTGGCGCTGCCCGGCGGCAGACTGGCGATAGATCTCGTCGCACAACTCGGCGCCCTTCTTCTGGATGGCGACGGCGCGGGCGTCAGGGCGTACCGTCAGTTGAAAGCGCAGGTTCCACCAGTCGCCCGCAAGCCAAAGCCTCATCGGACCCTTCATGCCTTCGGGGCGGGTGCGATTCAGGGTGAATTCGAGCTTGCCAGTACTCCACCACACAGAGAGCCCCCCCCTCGGGCCATTGAGTACCGGGCGGGATGATGCCTTCTGCTTCCAACTGGGCGCGGGTTCCCTGGTACTCCACAAAGTCAAGGTTACGTGGACGAATGCAAACGTTCAGCGGGCGCTCATTGCCCTGGTCAGCCGGTTCGGATGCGAAAATGCGTGTAGCCATACGTTGACCCTCCTATGGTCAAGCTGTGGTTAGGCCGGCCGGGCGCTTAGAACACCCGGCTTGGCCGCCTTACCGCTGGTCCGCAGCGGTCACGGTCGCTCGATGCCGTCGAGCACGGTTTCTCAAGTCAAGCCCGCTTGCTCAGTTGCAAATCGATAACCTTGGCGGGCAACTCGGGCCGGGCCAGGAATGCCGCCCAATCGTCCATCATCATTCGGCGGCGCTCTACCATGTCACCACGCCGGTAAGCGGCCTCGGTCTTGTCGCCAATGGCATGCGCCAGCGCCATTTCGGCCATGTCGCCGGGGTAGCTGGTGCGCTCGCCTACCCAGTCGCGGAAGGTTGATCGAAAGCCGTGGACGGTCGCGGGAACCTTCAGCCGGCGCATGACCGCGCTCAACGTCATGTCGGAAAGCATGCCGCCCCGCGGAGCGGGAAACACAAGCTCGGTACCGGCCATGCGCGGCAATGCATTGAGCAAGTCAACGGCCGCGTTCGTCAGCGGTACCCGATGCTCCTTGCCAGCCTTGATCCGCCCAGCCGGCACGGTCCAGGTCATTTCCTCGAAATTGAATTCGGCCCAGGTTGCGCCGCGGACTTCCCCACTGCGCGCCGCGGTCAGAATGGCGAACTCAAGGGCGCGGGCGCCCATGCCTTCCGACGCCCTGAGCTTGACCATGAATGCTGCAGCCTCGGAAACAGGCAGAGCGGCGTGATGTCCGGCTTGATTGACCTTTGACGGCTTGGGCAACAGCTTATCCAGGTGGCCGCGCCAGCGTGCCGGATTTTCCTTGCTGCGATAACCACGGGCACCAGCCCAATCAAGAATCAACTCGATCCGCCCGCGCACGCGCACGGCCGTTTCGTTGGTAGTCGTCCAAATCGGTTCTAGCACCTTCATGACGTGCGGAAGGGACACGTCATGGACCAACAGCCCGCCGAATACCGGAAAAACATGCTGGGCAAGTGAGTTTTCCCACTGCTGGCCATGCTTTGCACTCTTCCAAGCCGCCCGATGGGTCTTGATATAGGACTCGGCGCATTGTTTGAAGGTCAGCGCAGCAGCTTGACTGGCTTTGAGCTGATTGCGAGCCTCCCTGCCCTGCTCCACGGGGTCAATGCCTTGTCGCACCTTGTCGCGAGCGTTCCGGGCATCCTCACGGGCCTGCGCCAGCGTCACTTCAGGATAGCCGCCTAGCCCCATATCGCGACGCTTGCCGCCCATGGTGGCCCTAAGAATCCAGGTGCGCCCGCCAGTTGGCAAGACCTGCAGCGCGAGGCCTGGCACTGCGCCGACGAAATGCATTCCCGGCTTCGTCAGGTTCTTGACCTGCAATGCCGTGAGTTCGGTAGCTTTGCGTGCCATGTCACACCTCCGCCCTTGACACCCATCATCTAACCCATCATCGATTTTGCGATTTGATGTTATGCGATGAACCGGGCTGATTCAACAAGTATTTGATTTACAAGGGGCTAACGTAGAACTTGAGGCGGCGTGAAACGGCGTGAATTATGGCGGAATGGGACACCGCTTCCGCCAGCATATTCGCATTGCAATCTGCATAGACTGCTGGCGGTTCAGCGAGCGCCGACCTGAATTTCTCGAGCTTGCTCGAACCGTATCGGACTGGCATAGCAGCCCACTACCCGCGCTCAATGCTGCTGAGTTGCCAGTGCGTGTGCGTCACTTTCGTTTGCATCACGCTCCAGAGTCCTCGCCAACACGCCCTCGAATTTCAACTCACCCAGTTTGAGCGGTTTGTTTGCAATGCGATGAGCACTGGCAGCGTCTACTCCCAAGGCACGGAGGATTGCTGCAGCACTATGCTCCGCGAAGTTACGTGGACAACCCGGCTTGAGCATGCCATGTGCTGCACCGAGTACGGTGCCAGCCACAATGTTCACGGCGACGTCGACAGGCATGCTGATGAAGCGCTTTTGCCGAATACCGTCCGCCAAGTCGCGCCTCACAAAGTCCAACAACAGCGTCGGCCCGCGCAAATCTGGCCAGCCCAGACGCACGATGAATCCCGCTGCAAGCGGATGATGAATGGCCAGCTTTGCCACGATTCGAAAGCCGCAAGCCACACGCTCGGCTGGATCTTCAAGGCTCAGTACAAAAGGCTCCGCCATGGAGATCAACTCATTGGCGATTTCCACGGCCAAGTCATGAAACAAGGCCTCTGGCGACGGGTAGTACTTGTAGAAGGTTCCCCGCGATACCTCGGCCGTTGAGATCACGTCGTCGATAGACGTCTCCCCCATGCCCTTGGTGGCAATCAGCTTCATTGCACTCGCAAGCAAGCGCGCACGCATCCGCTCACGACGTTCCGCAGCGACACGATGACGGTGATCGATGGTTGACATGCATGCATTGTGCCATCACCGGCTAGGTATAAACGACACACTTGTCACGGTGACTGTTTTGTCACTATGATAGGAACAACTATTCGAAATTCATCCTGGAGACAACATGCGTACCACGAACCCTTCGGCCTCAATCGCCCTGACCGTCGCAACACTGGCGTTTCACAGCTCGGTTCTCGCCGTCAACGGGGCTCAGCCCGGGGGATATGGCATTGAAAACGCAACGATGGGAGGCACGTCGATTGCCCTTCCACTGGATGCGGAGGCTGCTGCCAACAATCCGGCTGGCTTCGGCATGCTTCCAAGCTCTTGGACGCTTGGTTTTCAAATCTTCGATGGACATTCGTCCGCCGAATATGTGTTGCCTGGCAACGAGTTGCGCAATCAGCAAACCCAGCTCGTACCGGAAGGCGGCATCAACTGGCATCTCGACTCGCAATGGGCGCTTGGCCTGAGCGTTGCCGATAGCGGGGCAGGCTCCAATTACGGGCAAACGGCACTGCCCGTACCCGGCGCGGGCAAAGCCAAGACGACTCTTCGCGTCATGGAACTGGTTCCGGCCGTTGCCTGGACTCCTCGCCCCGATGTGTCTTTGGGACTGGGCCTGAATCTCGCCTACCAGCAATTTGAGGCCGACGGCGTCATTGTTCCTGCCCCCGTGCCGGGAGGGCTGGCGCCCGTGCCCGGCCACGGAACGCAAACGGCAACCGGCGCTGGCCTGCGCGCGGGCCTGATGTGGAAGCCCTCAGATGACTGGACCTTAGGCGCCACAGTCAAGTCGCGCACCTCGATGAGCAAGCTCGATGGCTATGGCCAAGACCTGCTCGCGTACAGCGGAGGGCACTTGGATCTCCCGGCGCAATACGGCGTTGGTGTTGCTTGGCAAGCCAGCCCTCAGCTCACGCTTGCCGCCGATTGGCTTCGCATTCTCTGGGGCGGCATCCAAGCGATGAAGGACCCCAACGGCTTCGGCTGGAAAGATCAACCTGTTGTGCGGCTGGGCGCGGCGTTGAAGATCGACGAGCGCTGGACGCTGCGCGCGGGCTACAGCCACAACGACAGCCAGATCGACCGCTCACGAACCGTGCAGAACCTGCTGGTGCCCTCGATCAACAACCAGGCCTTCACTCTGGGCGGGAGCTTGCAAGTCGACCCGCACGCCCAGATCACGTTGGGCTACGAAATCAATCCCCGAACCACCTTGAATGGCACAGGCGCATCGACCGGTACGTCGCTGACCAGCAAGGTGGAGATGTTCATGCTGGGGTATCACCACACCTTCTAAAGTGAGTTTTTTTGTGAAAGCTACTCAAACCGTACTTCGACAGGTTGAGTCCTGCCCAGAGAGCAGGTTGCCGCGGGATGTACAAGCCCTGAAACGCCCCGCGGCCATCGGCCGAGCCGTAGAACTGGCGTTTCTTCGCTGGGAAAAGCGAAATCTGGCCGCCACCGAACAATTCTGGCAAGACTTTGGTTTTCAAATCGTTTCATGCACTCCCAAGAAACTGGTGGCCCGAGGCACAGGGACGGCGCCTTGCATCGCCATTGCAGAAGCTGGTGATCACGACCGATTTGTCGGACCTGCGTTCCTGGTGTCAGACGACACGGATCTGTATCGCTACGTATCGGAAATGGGAGCGCAATGGCTCTCTTCACAGCAGTTGCCGGCAGGAGGGCGAGGTGTCGAGCTGAAGGACCCCTGCGGCAGAGCGGTCTGGTTGCTCCAGGGGCAAGCCCGCGTCGACCCGCTTCCCATGCGTGCGTCGCTGGTCCGGACGACCAACACCGCCGACCACACGCCGCGCCTGAATCAGACCGTGCGAACTGCCATTGAGCCGGCGAAGGTCACGAAGCTCGGGCACGTCGTGCTGCAAACCCTGGACTTTCCGCGTATGTCCGAGTGGTACATGCGAGTGCTAGGCATCATTCCCACCGACGTCCAGTACTTGGCCGATGGCAGCCCGAACCTCGCATTCTGCCGACTGGACCTCGGACACCAAGCTGCGGACCACCATACCTTGGTCTTGGTTGGCGGCATTGAGGAGAAGTACGAGCACAGCGCATATGAAGTCCTGGACCTTGACGCGCTTGGTCAGGGCCAGCAAGTACTGCGTGCTCAAGGGCATCACCACATGTGGGGCATCGGTCGCCACCTACTGGGCAGCCAATTGTTCGACTACTGGCATGACCCGGAGGGGTTTGAATACGAGCACTATACCGATGGTGATGTGTTCACCGCCGACGTCGAAACGTTCTATTCCCCGCTGGATTTCGGCGGCATCTGGGCTTGGGGCGACGACGCTCCGGCCTCCATGAAACCGCAGAAAAACCTGCGAACCGTACTGCGGCTTCTCTCGCTGATCCGACGCAAGCTCATCACCCCTCAACGCCTGAAATTGCTGAGCGCGGCACTCGACGCGCCGGCACGCCCTTGGCTTTAAGCTTTATCGACTGGTAATTTCCATGCCACGCACCGTAGTTCGTTACACCCATCAAGACACCGCCCGCTGGGGCGTGCAATTCGGCCGAATGATTGCGCCACTGAATTGCGACGTACAAACCACCGGCGAATTGCTGGAACACTTTTGGGACCTGATCTGGGCGCAACAACCTGACCAAGCCACTGTTTCTCTTGAGACCGTTGAATTGCTCGCGCCCGTCACCGATCGGCAGCAATTCATCTGCCAGGGCGTGAACTATCGCAGTCACATCGCCGAGTCCGGATTGAAGATTGAGAACTTTCCGTTCAACACAATTTTCACCAAGGCATCGTCATGCATCACGTCAGCCCATGCTACGGTGGTTCGACCGAGCCACGTCAAATTGCTGGACTATGAAATTGAGCTTGGACTGGTGATGCGAAAGGCCCTGCCTGCAGGCACACAGGTTCGCACCGAGAATCTTTCCACTTGGCTGGCTGGCGTCACAATCGTCAACGACCTGTCTGCACGCGATGTCCAGCTGCCGCAAGGACAGTTCTACAAGGGCAAGAGCTATCGCGGCTTCGGCCCGGTCGGCCCTGCTCTCGTATTGCTCACTCCCCACGAGTGGAGCCGCTGGCCGGAGTTGCACATGAAACTCTTGGTCAATGGGCAAACACGTCAGGATGCTTACTGCGCGGACATGATCCACACCCCGGCGGCAACATTGACGGAACTGGCCGCGATGCACGACGTTCATGCCGGCGACCTGATCGCTACCGGCACACCGGCAGGCTGCGCAGCACGGGCGCCTGGCAAATTGACGATGTTCATTCTCAAGCATTTGATGAGCGAGGCCACCAAATGGCGTCTATTCATCAAGAAAGGGGCCAGCAACCCTGCCTATTTGCGTCCAGGCGACCAAATCTTGGCCTCCATTCGAACTGACGATGGCCTGATTGATCTCGGTGCCCAAACCACCCGAATCACTGCGCCATGAAGACCGCCCATCCTGCTTCAAACTTCGACACCGACGTGCTGCTCGTCGGCCTGGGCCCCGTCGGCGCCGCCATGGCAAATCTGTTGGGTCGCTATGGGGTCCGCGTGCTGGCCATCGACAAAGCACCCAATATTTTCGAAAAGCCGCGCGCCATCGCACTTGACAACGAAGCGCTGCGCATCCTCCAGTTGGTTGGCGTGCGTGAAGGCGAATTCGCCACCGTAGCGATCCCGCAGGTTCAATACCATTCACCGCTGTTTGGCCGATTTGCACGAATCAACAGCGCAGGCGTGATCGATGGACATCCAACGCTGGTGACTTTTTATCAGCCGGAACTGGAGCGCTTGCTCCGGAATAAGCTTGCCCAATATCGTCAGATCGAGGTTCGCCTGGGTGTTGAGCTGGCCGAATTCACGGACGATGGGTCGCAGGTATTGGCAACATTGAAGTCGGAGGCGGGCGACACCACACAAATTCGTGCACGCTACCTGGTTGGCGTTGATGGCGCAGGCTCAATGGTGCGGAAAACCTGTGATCTTGACTTTGACGGACGCAGCTTTCACCAAGACTGGTTGATTGTCGATGCACTTGGTGTCAGGGATCCAATCGATCACGTTGAATTCATTTGCGACCCGCGCCGACCTACACCCCGAATGGTGGCTCCTGGAGGACGGCAGCGCTGGGAATTCATGCTCAGGCCCGGAGAAACCGCGGCCGAAATGGAACATCCGGAGTCCGTGCGAAAACTGCTTGCGCCGTGGTGCGACAGCAGCCAGCTGCAGATCGAAAGAACAGCGGTTTATCGCTTCCATGCTCGCGAAGCCAAACGGTTCTCAAAAGGTCGCTGCTTCCTCGCAGGCGACGCCGCGCACATCACACCGCCCTTTGCCGGCCAAGGTCTGGTCGCCGGCTTGCGCGATGCGGCCAATCTCGCCTGGAAGCTTGCCTGGGTGGTTCGAGGTCAGGCACAGGAAGGAATACTGGCCAGCTACGACACCGAACGACGTCCACATGCCAAGGAAATCATTCGCTTGGCACTTTTACTCGGCTCCATCGTGATGCCAAGCAACCGGCTGACCGCGTTCCTCGTTCACGGCCTGATCAAATTGATCCAGGTCGTTCCGGCCGGTCGTGCGATGTTTGAGGACCTGAAAGTCAAGCCCAAGAATGAATTCATTTCAGGTCTGTTCTGGCGTCTTGGCAAGGGCGAAAGGCTGCGCGCAGGCTCGATGCTGCCACAAGGATGGGTTCGTCGCGGCGACGCCAGCGAGCCGATGCTCAGTGACGATGCCTTGGGGCCGCATTGGTCGCTGATCGGCTTCGGTGTCGACCTGACGACCGCCATTCCCCAGCAGTTCCAGAGGCGCTGGAGTCAGGCGGGCGGAAAGATATGGCAATGGTGTCAACGAGGTCAGGCACAACACCTGGCCCCCGCCGAACAGCGCCTGGAGGCTCTCGACGAAACTCTGCTGCCGCACCGTGTGCCGCTCGGTTGGATAGCCATCGTCAGGCCCGACCGCTGCGTCATGGCAGAAGGTCCTGCCGACCAGGCGATTTTGCTATTACAGGAGGCCCTGAGCATGTTCGAGGTGTCCGGCCGCTCCTCAGATGCAGCGCCTCGCCCAGCCTTCGGTGAAAAAATCGGGGCGACGAATGCGGCGTGAACTGGTTTGCTCAGCGGCGCCCGCGGGCTCAAGATTTCAGACGCGGGTTGCCGAACTCAAGCCCCCCGACAATGACGACGTCCTCGTTCGCGTCAGCGCCGCTTCGGTCAATCCAATCGATGTCAAGCGCGCCCAAGGCTATGGCCGTCGACTGCTCGCGCTCAAGGGCGTGAAATACCCAGACGCGGTGCTGGGAAACGATCTGGCGGGAGTGGTTGACACGGTCGGCCGCCGAGCCGCCGGGTTTGCACCGGGGCAGCGCGTCTATGGCCTGGTGAACACCGGAAAACGAGGCGGCTCGCATGCCTCGCATGTCATCGTTCCAAGTTCGCAGCTGCTGCTTGCGCCCGAGCCGTTCGATGCCATGCAGCTGACCGCACTCCCCTACAGCTTTACCACGGTCTGGTTGGCCTTGCATGGCATCGGCCTGGATGCCGGCAATAGCGTCCAAAAGCGCATATTGATCAACGGTGCATCTGGTGGACTAGGACAATTGGCGCTGCAATTGCTGCGTCTTTGGCAATGTGACGTCACAGCCATATGCGGTCCAGCACGACAGGAGGCGGTGCGTCTGCATGGACCTTCTCAAGTGGTGCTTCGAGCTCCAGGCGCGATTGAAGGACTACCTGCCCATTTCGACGGGGTGTTGAATTTTGGCAATTGGGACGACGATCCTGCACTGGCAAGCAGGCTCAACGCTCGTGCTTTGGGACACGCAACCACCGTGCATCCTCTTTTGGCAAATTTCGATGCTGGAACCTGGTTGGGTGGCGCCTGGAACAACTACCGCGCCTGGAAAGCAATGCGTCGCCATGTCGCCGAGCAAGCTCCGGCAGCCCGTTACGCATGGACCGTGTTTCGTCCCAGCGCAGCAGCGTTGAATGCGCTCGGAAGCCTCGTCCAAGCGAAGCAAATCTCGCTGCCTATCGGTATCGCCGTGCCATTCGAAAAAGCGCAGGCCGCATTCGAGCACGTTCGCTCCGAAATACCCGGAAGAGCCATTCTTCTTCCCTGATTCCAGCCCCAAGCTACCGAACCCCATGAATGCCATCTCTAGCGTCGCCGATATTCTCGCCATCGAATCGGAACCTCAAGCGCCTAGCCCCTGCAGCACTTACGCAATGATCCGGGAGTCGGCATTGCGGACACCCGATGCGCCTGCACTGACCTTCGTCTCGAATGTCGAAGACCCTATACCCGCGGAGGTCCTGACCTACCGCGCATTGCTTGCCGGTATTCATGCCACCGCCAACTTCTTCCACGAATTGGGCGTCGGCAAGGACGACGTGATCGCCTTCGTATTGCCCAATTTGCCGCAGACTCACCTCACTCTCTGGGGTGGACAAGCCGCTGGCATCGTGTTTCCCATCAATCCGATGTTGCAGGCATCGGCCATCGCGGATTTGATGAATGCCGCCCGCGTCAAGGTATTGGTGACCTTGGACCCCTTGCTTGGCGGTGAGCTGTGGTCCCAACTGGCTGCCACGCTGGATAAAGTTCCGACTCTTCAACATCTGGTGCTGGTTGGAGCAACTCCTTCGTCGGCGCAAGCACTTGACCTGGTACAGGCCAATATCTCTGGCTCGATGCAAGTGCATGAATTTCGAGCGGCTATTCAGAGGCAACCCACCGACCGCCTGCTTGGCGGGCGGCAGATTCAGGCAAACGACCTGTCTTCCTACTTCTGCACGGGCGGCACCACCGGCGCACCCAAAATTGCGATGCACACACATGGCAATGAGGTCGCCAATGCTGTCAGCACGACCCAGATGATTGGCGAAGGCATGCAGCCGGGTAAAAACATCTTCTGCGGATTACCGCTCTTTCACGTCAACGCCGTCATCGTCACAGGTCTGGCGCCGTTCTCCCGAGGCGCGCACGTGATCCTCGGAACGCCTCAAGGGTATCGTGGCCCTGGTGTATTGAGCCACTTCTGGACATTGGTCGAACAACATCGCATCAATTTCTTCAGCGCCGTGCCCACCATCTATTCAGCGCTGCTGCAGCAACCCATCAAAGGGCATGATCTCAGTTCCTTGGAATATGGCTTGTGCGGCGCTGCCCCACTTCCAACGGAGCTGATGCGCCAATTCCAGGACTGCACCGGACTCAAGATTCTCGAAGGCTATGGCCTCACGGAAGGCACCTGCGTGAGCACCTGCAACCCCCCGCTGGGCGAGCGTCGGTCAGGGTCCATCGGCATCCGCTTGCCGTTTCAAAGAATCAAGCCCGTGCTTCTTGACGATTCGGGAAAATATTTGCGCGACTGTGCTGCCGGCGAAGCGGGCGTGCTGGTGATACAAGGACCGAACGTGATTCCCGGCTACAAAAGCGAGGCGCACAACCAAGGGTTATGGGTCGAACTCGGCGACCATCAACAATGGTTGAACACCGGCGACATGGGTCTCCAAGATGCAGATGGCTATTTTTACCTGACGGGCCGGAAAAAAGAACTCATCATCCGAGGCGGCCATAACATCGATCCTGCAGCCATCGAGGGCCCATTGCTCAAACACCCGGCCGTGCAAATGTCCGCAGCGGTGGGCCGGCCAGATGCATATGCTGGAGAACTCCCCGTCGCCTACGTGCAGCTCAAACCTGGCGCTACGGCGACCGAGGCAGATTTGCTTGAGTTCGCAAACCGAAATATCGGTGAGCGTGCGGCCGTGCCCAAGCTGATACGCATTGTCAATGCCTTGCCGTTGACCAGCGTCGGCAAAATCTTCAAACCTACATTGAAGCTACAAGAAATCGAAGATGGAATCCGATGTGCGCTCAGCGAGGCGGGCATCAAGGCTCACGAATTGAGGGCAATTGCCGATCCGGCCGTAGGAACCCGCCTTGATTTGACATTGGATCGTTCCGAGCAATATGTCGCGGAAAAATTGCTAGGCTGTTTCCCGTTTCAATACACGATGCACTTCGCTTAAGGGCGCATCCTTCAATCCTGGATCATCCAGGATTGAAGTCAATTCCAATGTCTTGGCATTGACACCATCATGCGTCATGCAATTTGATGTTCAAAAAAACGCGCCGTTCTCGACCTCACTTGAGGACTTGAACGGCGCGTCATATTTTAGAAGGGGCCGCGGCCCCCTACTCGCTCATCATTGGGTGCTGAGCCACCCATTTGCCTCCTGCAGC
Source organism: Burkholderiaceae bacterium (assembly GCA_019234815.1). Lineage (GTDB taxonomy): Bacteria > Pseudomonadota > Gammaproteobacteria > Burkholderiales > Burkholderiaceae_C > JAFALA01. Next base: position 54,546 of record JAFALA010000082.1, read on the forward strand.
TGCCCCTCGCTCAGCTCACCCACGGCGGCGGCAAGCCGGATACGCCCCATGAGGTAGTCCAGGCGCGCTTGCGCCACGTCGAATTCAGCGCTCAATGCCCGTTGCTGGGCATCAAGCACATCCAACTCGGTTCGTGTGCCAACGTCACGGCCCAAGGTCGTCGCCTCAAGCGCGGATCGCGCAGATTTGAGAGATTGCTCTGACGATGCAATGCGCGCGACACCCGTCTTGACCGAAAGGAACGCATCCTGCACTTGGAGGCGGACATCCCGTTTGGCGGCAGCGAGCTGATCTTCAGCCTCCTCGCGACGAGCAATGGCTTCGCGTTCACGTGAATCAATGCCTCCACCTGCATAGAGGGGCACGGTCAGTTGCAGACCCACGACAGCGTTGCGATCGCTTGACGCCGACAAGATGGGTGAAAGCCCGCCGTTTTGCCCTTGCGATGTATAACCCGCCACCAAATTCAGCGATGGCCGTCCTGAGATCTTGAATTTGTCGATTTCAACTCGAGAAATTTCAAGTTGCGATTGACGTGTGCGGACCAGACTGCTGTGGGCCTCTCCCCTTTGCTGCCAATCCGTCAGGCTGTCCGGCAGCGGCGGTGTCGCCACCAGATTGGGTGCGACAACGGCCAGTCCGTCAGCAGGAGAACCCACCAGTTCCTGAAGCTGCGCTCGACGCAACTCCAGCATGCTCCTGGCATTGATCTCCTGCGTCAGGACTTGATCAAAGCGCGCCTGGGCTTCTTGCAGGTCCGTGATTTTGCCGCGGCCCACATCAAAGCGTGCTTGGGCACGGTCGCGCTGCAACCCAATGGCCGCTTTTGACGCCTCGGCAACTCGCAAGCCTTCCTGAGCCAAAAGCACCCCGAAATACGCCTCCGAAACCCGCTGCATCAGGTTCTGCTTGGCTTGGTCGTATTCCGTCTCGGCCAATTTCGCTTGCTGGTGAAGCTGGCTCCTGTTGGCGCTCGCACTTGCGTCGTAGATGGGCTGCGTCAGCTGGACCGCAGCCTGATGCACGGAACCGCTACTGTGGCTCGGCAACAAGCTGGCAAAGGCGCTTGGAATGTTGTTCGTCATGTGATCGTCAACATAATTCACCCCTGCTTGGAAACCAACGCGCGGTCGCAACAGAGCGTCACCCTGCACTGTCTTTTCACGCCCTGCCAGCACCGCTTCGTTGGCGGCAAGTTGGGTGGGGTCGTGCTGGACCGCTGCCTCGTAGGCGCCAACCAGGTCAAGTGCCTGCGCTGAAAATGCGTCGAGGGAGATCAGTCCAAGCACGGCCAAACGGGCGGTCAGTTGAATGAACTTCATGGCTTCAGCCTTTCCTGCCCAGCAGGGCGTCTTGCGTGCCGGGGTTTTGTGCGCGGTACAAGGTTGCGTACAACGCCGGCAGGAATATCAAAGTGAGCAAGGTTGCTATCGCCAGACCGCCCATGATGGCCCAGGCCATCGGCCCCCAAAACACGGAACGGGTCAAGGGAACCATTGCCAGGATGGCGGCCAGGGCCGTCAATGCGATGGGGCGCAAGCGACGCACTGCAGATTCGACAATGGCACTCCACATGGATGCGCCAGCGGCCATGTCCTGATCAATTTGCACCACCAGGATGACCGAGTTTCGAATGATCATTCCAGCCAAGGCAATGACACCCAGCATGGCGACGAATCCAAACGGTATCTGGAATGCCGCCATGATCGCGCTCACTCCGATCAACCCCAAGGGGGCCGTCAACAGTACCAACACCATCTTCTTGATGTCCTGCAGCTGAATCATCAGCAGCACCAGCACTGCAACAATCGTCGCCGGCATGACCGCGAAAATGGACTTCTGAGCCTTTTCGCTGGATTCAGTGGCCCCGCCAACGTCGATGCCATAGCCCATCGGCAGGGTCTTGGCCAGTGCATTGATCTGCGGCTGCAAGGCCTTCGTGACATCAGGACCTTCTGCACCTGAAATGTCCGCACGCACGGTCAGCGTCGGGACGCGGTTGCGTCTCCAAAGCTGGCTGTCTTCACTATCCACGGACAAGCGAGCGACTTGAGACAAGGGGACGAACTTCCCATCGCGAAGATAGATCTTGGCGTCTTTGAGGTTGTTCAGATCCGTGCGCTCCGCCTGGGCTAGGCGAGCCACCACGTCGATGCTCTGGTCGGCCTCCCGATACTGCGTGATCGGAGCTCCCGAGATGGACGTTTCCAGGGCCTGCTGGATTTGCCGCGAGGTCAATCCAAGCGCTCGGGCCTTGTCCTGGTCGACATCAACGCGAACACGCTTGGTCCGCTCGCCCCAATCCTGATTGACCTGACGCACGTGTGCGTTGCCTCGCATGATGGTCTCAACCTTGGCGCCGATCTCAGCGATCTTGTCCAGGTCATTCCCATAAACTCGGAATTGAACTGGGTAGCCCACCGGGGGGCCATTCTCCAGGCGGTTGACACGACCGCGCACATTCGGAAGATCGTGCTCGAACAAGCCCTGAATCTTGCGCAGTACCCGCTCCCGTGCTTCACCGCCTTTTGTCATGACCATCACTTCACCCAAGTTGAGATTGGGGGTCTGCACGTCAAGGGGCAGATAGAAGCGAGGGCTGCCATTGCCCACGTAACTGGTGACCGCGACCACGTCCGGATCACCTTTCAGGGCAGATTCAAAGCGACGAACTTCCTGCGAGCTGGCCTCAAAGGTCGAGGCTTGCGGCATCCACAGGTCAACCATCAGCTCTGGGCGATCAGACGCGGGAAAGAACTGCTGCGGAACGGCATTGAACAGCACAATGGCCCCCGCAAACGCTGCCAGCGTGACCCCGATCACCAATTTCCTGTAATGCAGGCATTTGTCGATGAAGCGCCGGAAGACAAGGTAGAAGCCGCGTTGGTAGACCGCGTCTTCGTCATGTGACGCATGCGAATCTTCCTTCAGCAGCTTGAATCCAATGTAGGGCGTGAAGACCACCGCCACGATCCAGGAGAGCACGAGCGAAATCCCCACCACCTGGAAGAGCGAATAGACATATTCGCCCGTTCCCGATTTGGCAAATCCGACGGGCAGAAATCCTGCCGCCGTGATCAAGGTGCCCGTGAGCATCGGGAATGCCGTCGCCGTGTATGCGTAGGTGGCCGCGCGGAATTTGTCCCAACCTTGCTCCAACTTCAAAGCCATCATTTCGACCGCGATGATGGCGTCGTCGACCAGCAAGCCAAGCGCGATGATCAAAGCCCCGAGCGAAATGCGCTGCAGGTCTATGCCCATCAGGTACATGACGAGGAACGTCATCGCCAGCACCAGCGGGATGCACAAGGCCACGACCAAGCCGGTGCGCAGGCCCAAAGAGAAGAAACTCACGGCCAGCACAATGACCACGGCTTCGCCGAGGCTCTTCTTGAACTCGTGCACCGACTCTTCCACCACACGCGGCTGGTCGCTGACGGCATGGATCTGGACTCCAACCGGCAAGTGCGCCTGGACGCGCTTGACTGTTTCGTCCAATTGCTCACCCAGGCTGATGACGTCGCCGCCTTTGCGCATGCTGACGGCCAAGCCAACTGCATCCTCCCCGTTGTGGCGCATCTTGACTTGCGCAGGGTCGATGAAGCCGCGGTGGACGTTGGCAATGTCCCCCAGACGGAAGGTTCGATTGCCAGCGCGGATGCCGATGTTGCGGATTCCTTCGATCGAGTCGAATTCCCCGCTCACCGTCAATCGAACTTGCTCATTGCTGGTTTGAACCGTGCCTGCAGAAGCCACCGCATTGGTTTGAGCCAGCGTCGCGCCGATCAGCGCGGGATCAATCCCGAGCGACGCCAATTTTGCGTTGGACGTTTCTACATAGATTTTCTCGTCTTGCTTTCCGACGACGTCGACCTTGTTGACGTCCGCGACACGCAAGAATTCATTTCTCGCCGCATCGGCAAATTGCCGAAGCTGCGCATTGTTGAATCCGTCGCCGGTGATGGCGTAAAGATTGCCAAAGGTATCGCCGAACTCATCGTTGAAAAATGGCCCCTGCACCTCCGGAGGAAGGAGGTGCCTGATGTCGCCGACCTTCTTGCGCACCTGGTACCAGACCTCCGGCACATCCTTGGGTGACGTTGCCTCTCGCAGATTCACCTTGATCTGCGTTTCACCCGGGCGCACGTAGGTGGCCGTGTAATCGATCTCGGCCACCTCCTGCAACTTCTTCTCGATTCGATCAGTCACCTGATCGGCCATCTGTTGCGACGAGCTGCCCGGCCAATAGGCCTGGACCACCATCGTCTTGACGGTGAACTCGGGGTCCTCTTTCTGGCCCAGACGGCCATAGGCAAAGACGCCGGCAACCGTGAAGAGCAGCAACAGGAATGCAATCATTTGTGGGTGCTTGAGCGCCCACTCGGACAGATTGAGCCCTTTCACTTGGCACCTCCAGCGGAGGTCGGCGCGGCAAGCACGTCCACGCGCTGGCCGGCCTGAAGCATGTGAACACCGGCGCTCACGACCGTTTCTCCGCCGACCAAGCCGGAGAGAACAGCGATAGAGTCGTCCTGGGCACTTCCAAGCGCCACCGTGCGCAGACTTACGCGCGAGGTTTTCGAATCGACAACCCACACCTGACGCTCCGAGGCCTTGTCGACAATCGCAGTCAAAGGCAGGCGGATTGCGCTGGGGCCTTCTATGTCCCGGACAGCGACAGACGCTGTCATCCCAAGTCGCAGCATGTCCGGATCAGGCTTCTTGATCGAAATCCGGGCGGAATAGGTACGGGTCACGCTATCCGTATTAGGAGCCAGCTCGCGCAGGCTACCCTCCCAACCCTGACCAGGATGCGCCCAAACCGACACGCTCAAGGTCTTGGCACGGCGCAGTTCATCAACTCGAGACTCCGGAATATTGATGGAAACTTCGCGCTCTCCGTCTGCAGCAACCGTCACAACGGGCTGGCCCGCCGCGACCACCTGGCCGGTTTCTGCCATCAAGGCGGTCACCACGCCATCGCGGTCGGCGACGAGTACGGTGTACCCCTCTTGGTTGGCCGCGGCAATTCGACGGGCTCCAGCAGCGCGCAGTTGAGACTCATACTGCTGGACCAGCAGCTTTTGCTGGTCCAGCTCAGCTTGAGACGCAAACTGGCGAGCCAGCAGCTGTTCAGTTCGTTTCAGATCGATGCGTGCCTGATCCAGGCGGCTGCGAGCTGCATCAACGTCAGCGTCTGCCGCCGCCACGCCCTGGACCTCCTGCTCCGGACTCAAGCGCATCAATGGCTGCCCGCGCTTGACCTGGCTGCCGATCTCGACAAGTCGCGAGACCACTCTGCCAGCGGCCCGAAACCCCAACACACTTTCATAGCGTGACACGATTTCGCCGGAGTATGAGGCACCCACCGAGCCGTCGGACCGTCCCGCAACGACCGTGCGAACCGGACGAACATCCTCAAAGGCCTCAGTTTCCTTGCGCCCGCAAGCGCTGAGCAACAATGCCGCCGCCAGCGGCGTGATGACCAATATCGTCCTCATGGACGCTCTCCTTCATGACGTTGAAACTTGCCGAAGAACCCAATGCGCAGATTGGCTCCCCCTGCCGGAAAACATTGACTGACAGCAAACCCTGCTCGCCGAGACACACCAAATTCCGCCCCGAGGGCGGGCAAAAACACCGGTCGGGGCGCTAAAGTTCTCATCCGCCCTCCTGGCTTGGCTCGCCGGGCGCAATCTGAGCCCTTTTTTGCTCGATCAGCCACGCAAGCAACTCCGTGCCAGTGGCAAAATCTGCACTGTTGCCGCTGACCACATGCTCGATGCGGCCCATCAGTTGCCCAAGTTCCGGGCGCGAGTCTCGATGCAGCCGGAGAACATAGCTGCCGGCGGCTGGAAAGATAGGTGTCGGATTGAGTGTCATGGCGCTCAGTGTCGAGATTCGACAGCTTCAAGTCGTCTTCATTCAGTCTCAATTCGGTACTGATCACTCTGCGATACATTGCTCGACATGGATGAAAAAAAGCCCCTGAAGGCACGTTTTGGTAGTTTTCTGCTTGACGAGGCTGAAGCGCTGCTGATGAACAATGGCGTTGCCGTGGAAATGCCCCCCAGGGCGTTCCAGGTCTTGTGCGAATTGGTCCGGCGGGCAGGTCAATTGGTGACCAAAGACGCTTTGCTGGATGCCGTTTGGGGCCATCGACATATCAATGAAGCTGCGCTCAAGAACATCGTCAGCCAGCTGCGCAACTCGCTGGGCGACGACGCGCGCGAATCCAAACTCATCCAGACCGTCTCACGACATGGCTATCGGTTCATCGCAGAGGTGAACCCCGGCGTTGCGCCGTCAGCGGCCTCGCCCGCCTTCTCGGCCTTGACGCCACCCGATTCAATGGATTCAGGTCCGCTGGTCGGACGCAAGGCTGCGCTGGATCAGCTGCAAGCTATCTTGGCCGCCACTCATGCGGGCAGGCGGCAGATTGTTTTCATTGCCGGGGAAGCTGGGATCGGGAAAAGCACATTGGTTGAGTGCCTGATCAAGAGCGCGCATATTCCGCTTGCCTACGGGCAGTGTATTGAGCACTACGGTGGTGCAGAACCGTACATGCCGATCCTGGAGGCCTTGAATGGCATGTGTCGGGCAGATGACGGGGGCGAGATTGTCGACCTGTTGCGCCGGGTTGCACCCAGTTGGTGGCACCAGCTCCCTTGGTTATTGGACGACGAAAGCAAGCATGCGGCAGTCCAGGAGTTGGCCAACACCACGCAAGAACGGATGCTCAGAGAATTCGGCGAATTGATCGACCGAGTGACGGCCTCACGTCCATTACTCCTGATCCTGGAAGATCTGCACTGGAGTGATCACGCAACCATTCAACTCCTGGCCTATTTGTCGCGTCGCCGTACCAATTCAGCCCTGCTGCTGGTCTGTACTTTCCGAGCAACTGACTTGATCCTGCAGGATCATCCGCTAGGGGCACTTCGCCAGGAGCTCAGGCTACGCACACAATGTGTCGACATGGAGCTGGAGTACCTCTCCGAAGCCGATATCGGTGAAATTTTGATCAAGAAGATGGGCGCACCGGCACCGGAAAGCTTCGTCAGGCACCTGCATACGCAGACCATGGGATTGCCGCTTTTCGTCACGGCTGTCCTGGAGGAGTTGATCAAATCGGGTCAACTGGCTTGGTCCGGTCAGGCTTGGAAGCTTCCCGAACCGGAAATCGCAGTGCCAAGCAGTATCGCCGCCGTCATTGATGGGCAATTGCGTCGCCTGACGACAGAACAGCAGCGCCTGCTTGGTGCCGCCAGCATCTGCGGCATTGATTTTCTGCACCTTCCTCTGGCCGAGGTCCTACAGCTTGACGCCACCGACGTCGGCTCCCAACTCGAACACGCGTCCGCGACCTTGTCTTGGTTGCGCTGCGCCGGCACCAAGCCCATGCCCAACGGGCAGGTGGCCGCTCTTTTCCGCTATGGACATGCCCTCTACCGGAAAGTACTGTATGAACGTACCTCCGCCTTGCAGCGGGTCCACTGGCATCGGCAATGGGCACAGGCGCTCCAACATGCCTATCCCGGCTCCGGCAGCGAATTGGCGGCCGAGCTTGCGCTGCACTTTGAACGAGGAGATTGCCCGGCCGAGGCTGCCGCGCAATTGGCCTTGGTGGCCTCACGCGCGATGGCTTGCGGCGCGCCGCAAGAAGCCTTGCTGGCTGCTCGGCATGGCCTCAAGCTGGGCGCAGGACTTATCGGCCTAGATCTTGAGCTTGAACTCAGGGTGCTGGAAGCCGTGGCCTTGACTCGACAATTCACTATCACTGATCCTGAGGTCATCGCCGCCTTCGAGCGCGCCAAAAAGTTGGGGGCTCATGGCTCGCCTGTTTGGAATCGAGTCCTGCAAGGCTGCTGGTGGATCAAGTTTGCCCAGGCGGACTACCCTGGCGCCCGCGAATTGGCAAGGGAAATGCTGGATCAATCAGATAGGGATGAGATACCCGTGCTGCGGCTGACCGGCTTGATCGCCATGGGGCTTGTTCAAATGGTGACTGGACAACTGAGCGACGCCCGGAGTCATCTCGAAACTGCACTCAAACTGTATGCGGATGTGTGCAACAAGCTGCCTGCGACATCATTTGTCCAGGACCCCGGGGCCGAAGCTGCTGAAGCGCTGGCTCTCGTTTACTGGCTGTCAGGCGATCCAGCGAGAGCACGTCAGAATGTCACGCGCGCCATTGAGTTGGCCAAGACCAATCGGCACCCGATCAGTGTCGCAACGGCACTGTATGGGGCAGCCATCCTCCACGCGCTAGCTGGCGAGTTCGAGGAAGTTCATACCTTGACGGAAGAATTGTATGCCGTCATCCGAGACCATTCGCTCCCAGAACGACGCAGCGGTTTCGCCTGGCTGCATGGTCAAGCGCTCGTCGCACTTGGAAAGACTGAGGAAGGGCTTTCAGAAATGCGTGCAGCCGCTCAATCCGCACAGGACATGGGCATGCGCGTAGGGCTCTGCGCCTTCCATCTTCACTATGCACTTGCATGTAAAAGTGCCGGCAAACCGGCCGAGGCGCGCGCAACGATTGATCAAGGTTTGAAACTTGTTGCAGAGGTCGGCGAAGAAATGATGCTGCCGGCACTATTGACCCTGAAGGCCGAAGATGAACTTGAACAGGGCCGGGTCGAGGAGGCCCAAGGCGTACTGCAAGAGGCCGTGACGCATGCGCGAAGGCAAGGGGCCGTATTTCTTGAAATCCAGGCTTTGGCGCTGGCAAGGCAACATCGATTGAACTTGTGTGAAGAAGACCGCCTGCCCCAGCTGCTTGCACTGTATGCGGATGACTGTTCCCCGGTGATTCGCGCTATTGGAGCGAGCCTGGCCTGAACAACTTCGGCCCCCTCAACCCAAGGCCCTTGCCACGATGGCGTCCGGCTCCAAATAGTTTGACAATCTGATTCAAATGGTTGATCCGATTTCAAATCAGGCGATCGCAAAAGCTCGGCGCCCTGGATGAACTTTCTCTCGTAACGGGAGTAGATTTTGACCAAGATATTTGGATCGCTGAAATTCCGACTGGCTGCGGCCAGTGCCTTGCTCATTTGCCTGAGCGTGGCGATGACTGTAGCCCTCGCAGTACTGGAAGTACAAAACCGCACGGAACAAACGATTATCGACACCAACCTCGGGGTCGCCCAAACCGCCGCCGTGCTTGCCACCGGAGTGACTGAACGTCAGAAAGCCTTGATTGCCGCGGCGACGGACTGGAACCAATCCCCCCCGAATTCGAACGACAGAGCCGGAACATTTCTTTCCCGACAAAGTGTATTGAAACTACTCTTTAACAAAGTAGAAATCAAGGAGTCCACAGGCATACCAGCCGCTGGCCGGGGAAATGCGCAGACTGTGTCAAGTCCGCTTCGCAATTTGCCGGGGTTGGACGCTTCAGAAATTGCCCTCGTCGCGCCACTCCATTCAAGCTCAGGGTCGAATCTAGTACTCACAGGCATTTTGCAGTTGAGGAAAAATAACTTTCTTTCTTCCACTGCAATTGCGGCCTTGCTGGACGACACCCACATACGGACCATTGTCTCCGATCAGCAAGGCTACATTCTGGCGCATGCCAATGACCAACAGGTATTGACACTGGTTGGTGACACCCCTGATCTGGCCGCGGCTGTTGCACGTTGGCGTGCAAAGGGGAGCCCCCTGACATCCACCCCGTATACGGCACGCTACGGGCAGTATTTTGTAGCGATGGTGGCGGTTCCTGGAACAGACTGGATGGTGTTTCGCACCGGCGACGCCGAAGCACTATTCAGTGAGACGGGTAGAGCCATTTCAAGGACCATGCTGATGGGACTTGCTGTTGGCCTGGCCGGTGCATGCGCGATTTTCATCCTCACCGCCCTTCTGCTTCAACCCATGACGAGGCTGCGCCTGCGCATATTGAAGGCCCTGGACACGTCCCAGCCAGCACACCTGGATTGGCCGGAAACTGGCGGTGAAGTCGGTGAACTCTCGAGGGTCCTCAAGCATGTGACAGAGCAATTGGCCGCCAGTCGAACGAAAATTGAAAGCTCGCTGAATCAAATCCGAGCCATCCTCACACACGCTCCGGTCGGGATTGGGTTTACCTGCGGCCCTCAATTTGAGCTTGCGAGTCTTCAGCTGGAACTCCTTTTGGGTTATCGCGCAGGAGAACTGACAGGGCCATGGGAAAGATTGCTCGCAGACGAGTCTCAGCGAGATTCTTTGCGGGTGGCCACAGCCGCTGCATTCTTGGAAAGCAAGACCTTCGAAGTCGAAGTGCCTTTGAAACGACGAGATGGATCCGTAATTTGGGTGCGGTTGCACGGTGCCGAGATACAAAAAAATCCTCAACGAGTGATTTGGATCGTATCCGACGCGACCAAAGATCGCCTGCAGCGCGAGGACCTGATCTGGACGTCAACCCGAGACCCTTTAACGGAACTGATCAACCGTCGGGAATTTGAACGTCTGCTGGGTGACTTGCTGAGCGACCGGCGTCGCCATTCAGCGGCATGCGCATTGTTCATTGATCTGGACAATTTCAAACAGGTCAACGACGGTGCGGGCCACGCCGCAGGCGATCAAATTCTCAAGATCGTCGCTACAGCACTGCAGGGAAAAGTTCGAGCACTGGACGCAGTTGCAAGACTGGGAGGCGATGAATTTGCCGTTTTGCTACGCGACTGCGACCTGGGCCGTGCCGCTCAGATTGCGGAGTCGATGCGTCAAAATATCGAGACAGCTGGCGTGTGCGAAACTGATCCGTCACTGCGTGTGACGACCAGCATAGGCGTCGTTGAAATCCTGGCCGAGCTGCATTCCCTCGCTGATGTCCTGCAAGCGGCTGATCGCGCCTGCTACGCGGCAAAACACGCCGGCCGCAATACCGTGCGCACGGCAACTGCTTGAACGCGATCAGCTTGCATTTTCCTTCACCGGAACACCAGAGGTTTCAGCCATGGCACTCATCTGAGCCAGGGGCATTGGGGCACCGGTCAAATAGCCTTGAAGAAGTCGGCATCCGCATGCCACCAGACGCTCACGCTGAAGTTCAGTCTCTACGCCTTCCGCGATCACCGACAGTCCAAGAATTTGGCAAAGATCGATCAGGCCCCGAACAATCGTTTCGTCTCTTTCGTTGTGCTCCAGTTCAACAATAAAGCTCCTGTCGATTTTCAGCTGGTCAATTGGCAGCTGCCGGAGATACGCAATGGACGAATATCCTGTCCCGAAATCATCAAGGGAAATTCCAACACCCATTCGCTTCAGCTCTGAAAGCTTGCAGGAAAGGTCATCCAGATCCAATGCCAGAACGCTTTCCGTCAACTCAAGTTTCAAGCAGTGAGGATCGACGCCCGCATCCGAGATGGCCTTGGTCACGTCTGCAACAAAATCAGGCGATCGAAATTCGGTGGCACTGATATTGATGGCCAGCGTCAGGTTTTCCGTTTCCTTCTGACGACGCCATTGAGCCAGTGAAGCGCAAGCCTCTTTCAGGACCCATCGACCGATCTCTATGACAAATCCGCTTTGCTCCGCCAATGGGATGAAGTCCGCGGGAGATACCAATCCCCTCGTCGGATGTCTCCAGCGCAGCAGCGCCTCCGCACCGACGACATGGTCGTTGACGCTCACCTGAGGCTGATACATCAACATGAGCTCTTTGCGCGGAAGAGCCAGCCGCAAGTCGTTGAGAAGCGAGGCCTTTCGAATGACCTCGCGCCCCAGTTTGGCGTCGTAAAACCGATAGGTATCACGCGACTCCGATTTTGCCTGGTGCATGGCAAGATCGGCCCTCGCAATCAGTTCCTCAGCGGTGTGCTCGCTTGGACCAAACACCAGTGCCCCAAGACTGGCACTCGTCCGGTAATCATGCCCCTGCAATCCAAATCCGCGCTGACTCAAATTCAAGAGCCGTTGGCACCATTCTGCGGCGCTCTTCAAGGCATGCTCATAGTCGTTTCCAAGACCTTCGATCACAAAGGCGAATTCGTCGCCGCCTAGCCTGGCCGCCATCCCATGCTCATTGACACATCTCGAAAACCGAGTGGCAATTGCGCACAACAGATCATCTCCCGCAGCATGTCCAAGCGTGCTGTTGATGCTGTTGAACTGATCGATGTCCGCAAAAATCAGGACTGCGTGATCGCGAGACTTCAATTGACGCGCCCGCACATCGGCCAACTGATCCATCAGCTGTTTTCGATTCGGCAATCCCGTCAAGGTATCAAAGAAAGCCAGTCGCTCAATCCTCGCCTGCGCCTCCTGGTCTTCGCTGATGTCTCGAATCAAGCCGACATACATCGGACGCCCTCTGCGCTGGATAGCGGACAGGGACAACTGGATCGGAAATATCCGTCCGGACTTGTGCTGCGCATGTGTCGTGCGGCCCACGCCTACAACCCGCGCCTTGCCTGTGGACTCGAATCGCGACATATACCGGCCATGATGAGAACGGTCCGGCTCAGGCATCAGCATGGATACATTGCTGCCGATCGCTTCGTCTGCCGTGTAGCCGAATATATTCGTGGCCGATTTGTTGAAAGTCTGTATGCATCCGTCTGAATCTACAACGATGATGCCTTCAAGCACATTGTCCAAAACGGACTGGGTATGCTGCGACAACTCAGCAAGCTGATCCTTGCGCTTGTGCAGTTCGATTTGTGCATTGATTCGATCCGTCACATCGATATAACTGGCCCGAATCAATCGACGAAGAGGATCATGCAGATGCTCCAGACGTAGCTCACAGCAACGTTCTCGGCCCTTTGCCGTTCTCAAGCAAATTTCATGAAAGACGCTCTGCCCAGCCAACACCTGCAAAGCAATGGCATCAAGACGGATCTTCGTGGTGGCCAATGTTTCGAATTCTTCGCCGTGAAATTCCTCTGGACCCAATTGGAGCAACTCTTCGGTTGAGCACTCAAAGAGTTCAGCGGCCGCAGGATTCGCTGCCACGAATCGACCTGCGTCGAAATCGTAGACCAGCAACGCATCAGGCGCGTGATCGAACAGAAAGCCTTCGAACACCACATCGGCATCGAAGCCCGGAGCTGGCGAGTTCATGAGTGCGTCCGAAACAACTTGACAGATTGAGAAAGCGTACCTGCTTGATGAGACAGCGTGTCCGCAGAGTTCGAAAGTTGCTGCACGAGAACGGTGTTCTTGTGAGTGAGATCATCAAGGGAATCGACGGCAAGCGTGATTTCAGATATGGCCTGGAGCTGCTCCTTGCTTGACCTGTGCACGTCGTCAACCAAGGACCGCAATTGCGTCGCGGCGGCCGCCGTATCACTGATTGCAGCGGCAGCACCTACAACCTCGGTCACGCCAGCAGACACTCGGTCCTGTGCGTTTTGGCTGAGCTGCTTGATCTCCCTAGAAGCTTCCGTGGTTCGGTTTGCAAGGGCACGAACCTCGGCAGCCACGACAGCAAAACCGCGCCCCTGAGAGCCCGCTCTCGCCGCCTCGACAGCGGCATTGAGCGCCAAGATATTGGTCTGGAACGAGATCGTATCGATCAACTGCGTAATACTTGAAATGCGCTCGGAGGAATCGCTGATTTCCTGCATCGTTGCCCGCATTTGATCAATGCTCGCGTTGCTGCGCTTGGCCACAGCCAGCGTCTTCTCCGCCAAATCAGCGCCTTGCTCAGCTGAATGCACGTTCTGCCGAACGGCTTCTGTCAGTTGCTTGAGCGCCGCCGCAGATTGCTCCAGGCCGGCGGCCTGCGTATCCGTTGCGGCAGCCAACGATTCTTTACCCGCCGCAACGGTTGCGATGACTCGCTCCAAAGAGGTCACCTCGCCTCGGGTGTCGCCAACCATTGCATGCAGATTCACACGCAACTGCCTCAGGGCCCCCTGCAGTTGCCGAACCATGGGACTACCGCCCTCGCCCAGCGATGCGGCCAGATCGCCTGCGGCGATGCTACGAGCAAAATTCACCGAGGCTTGCAATGGAATCTCCAACAAGCGCTGCTGCAGTCGAGCCGCGATCCACGCCACGAGTAGCGCTGCGACCACACCCACGGTCAAGCCTCCAGCAGCCGTTGCCGACGCCGAAACCAGCGCCACGGAAAGGCTCGGCAGTGCCGTCAGCGCTCCTTCGCGAGCCACGGATAAAAATCGCGCGGTTGCTCCCCAAAACCCGGTCCTGATCACCTGACCCTGGGAAATCTTCTGGCCCAAAGCAGTGCCTCGCAACTCCGCAGATCGAAAGCTTGCATACAGCGCTTCAGCTTGCTTTTGCTGAAGCCGGTCTGGGGCCGTCCGAATCGACAGAAAACCTTCGATCTTGCCGTTCGACATCAGCGGCGTGACGTTGGCCTGCACCCAGTAATGGTCACCATCTTTTCTGCGATTTTTGACAAGCATTGACCAGGATCGGCCTTGCTTGATCGTGGCCCACAGGTCTGCGAATGCAGCCTTCGGCATGTCCGGATGACGAATGATGTTGTGAGGCTGGCCAATCAATTCCTCGCGACTGAATCCACTTGCCTCAACAAAAGCACCATTGCAATGCGTAATGATTCCATTGATGTCCGTCGTAGACATCAACGTGGAGTTGGGCGGTATCCGATGCTCACGCCCAGTGACGGGTTCATTGTTTCTCATCACTGATCCTTCGTTTCGTATCGATCTCGTTGAACTGCTGGTGCTCCGGCTCTGGAAAGCTCTAGCGTTGCCATGCGCGAATGAAACAATGTCGATAGGCCGAATCAGGCCGCAAATTCACTGCTATTTCACGGATCGGAAAGCATCACCGTGTGATAAGTATCGAGGCGTGCACCCAGCAAGTCGTCTCGTTGAGGTACTGAACCAGTACTGAGTCGCAGGCCACGGCAAAAACAGGAGTCACCCCGCTCCTGTCATATCTGATTCCCGGCTTCGCGCGAGCATCGGCTGGACCTTGGGCACGTCGTTGGGTGCACTCCTGGCCGCGCTGAGTCTGAGGGCATTCTTCTCATTGAACGAACTCACCCTGTCTCACCACCTCGATACTGCTTCGGTACTTTGACGAGACTACATCTCATCAAAAAGTACAGACACTCCCACTCGTACCAATCCTCTTCGAAGTGTGAGTAATGAAGAAGAAGTATCAGCCTCGACCGAAAGTCAATCCGATCGCGTTGATCAATGCGACGACGCAACCTTTTGCATCCCTGACTTCACATGTTCAAAAAATACGCAACCAACATTGGACAGCGTTTGAAAAGGTTCGATCGGGAAAGCTTGACGTTCATTCGCTTGTGATTCTTGTCAACACGATGAACATGGTGATCGCGCTGCTGGCTCTTTACAAAGTCGGGCAAGACAAGCTCTTTGAGATTGGCGACTTTTGTCAAGTCGTTCGACTGGCCTTCAATCAAGCCCTGAATGGCCAACCGGTGTCGTTCTCAAGTGACGATTTGGTCGCCATTGAAAGTGGATTGAATGTTCACCACTCCCATTTTCAAAGCATCTCCGTCTTCCATATTCGGAAAGCCAGGGAATTTATCGCGCGGCACTCCAAGCCATCACAACCGCTTGAGTTGGTTTTGCAACCGACCTAGAATGGACAAGTTCGGCCAAACCACTGTTCTTTAGGCTCACATCAGCAATGAAGATTCGAATATTTATTTTTATTCTATGGTGCCTGAGCTGGCTGCCATTTCGAGTCTGCTCATTCCTGGGCCGGATACTCGGCGCGGTGCTCTACCATTTGCTAGGGCGTCGTCGTCGAATTGGCGAAATCAACTTGCGCTTGTGCTTTCCAAACCTAAGTGAAGCCGAGCGAACACGCCTGCTGAAAGAAAACTTTGTGGCGATGTCGCAGATGATTCTTGAGTACGGCTATTGCTGGTTTACTTCCGAACAGAGGTTCAGGAAGATCGTACAGGTGACCGGACTGGAGCATCTGAAAAATGCACAGGGACGGCCCGTGATCCTGCAGATGCCGCACTTCACCGGCCTGGACCTGGCTGGATTGAGGCTTTCGCTAGAAACCCCGGTGGTCAGCATATACGCCAAACAAAAAGACCCCTGGCTCGATAATTTTTTCAGAAGCAAGCGCCTTAGATTCAAATCTGGAGAGGTTTTCTCACGCCAAGCCGGTATTCGCCAGAGTATCAAGGCAATGAAAAAAGGCATGAGCCTATATTACCTGCCCGATCAAGATCATGGGCCTCTTGATTCTGTATTTGTAAATTTCTTTGGAATCCCCGCATCCACGCTCACGGGCCCCTCAAGGCTGGCCTCGATGATGGACGCGGTCGTGCTCCCATGCTACCCCCGACGCACACGAAATGGCTACGTTGTTGTCATCGAGCCCCCAATGCCCGACTTCCCCTCGGGCAACTTGCAAACCGATGCTCGACATATGAATGCGGTGATCGAACGTCAGGTGATGAAAATACCACACCAGTATTTCTGGTTGCATAAGCGTTTCAAGACAAGGCCTCAAGGCGAGTCAGATGTCTACGCCAAGCCTGTTCCGATCACGGGAAAAACGGTTGGTACGGCATCTTGAATATTCACCAAATCAAATTTTCCTGCATTGCCTGAGAAAAGCTCATCATGCATATTCCCTATTACAAACTTCTGGTGGCGTTCTCGTTCGTCGCAAGTACCGCCTATGTCCACTTCAGAGGCAGATACCGACTCGGCTTCTGGCGACAGCTCAGCGATCACTCGACGTTCATGGCGCCCATCAATTGCTTCATGTACTTGTTTTCCAAAGTGCCATGCACTCCTTATCTGAGTGTGGAAAACTTTCCAGAGCTCAAGCTTTTGGATGATCATTGGAAGGAGATTCGTGAAGAGGCAATCAACCTTGCACGCAAGGGCAGCATCCGAAAGTCAGACAAGTTCGACGATTTGGGCTTCAACTCATTCTTCAAGACGGGATGGTCTCGCTTCTATCTGATGTGGTACGGACAAGACCATATGTCCGCAGCACTGGCTTGTCCCACCACCGTCAAATTGCTCAAGCAAGTTCCAGGCATCAAGGCAGCCATGTTCGCGGCTTTGCCTCCTGGAGGCACGCTGGTGCGGCATCGCGATCCATTTGCTGGCTCACTGCGATATCACCTGGGCTTGATGACGCCGGGCACGGAGAATTGCTTCATTGACGTCGACGGCCAACGTCACGTCTGGCGGAATGGAAAGTCGGTGATTTTTGACGAGACCTACCTTCATTACGCCGAGAACAAGAGTGCTCAGAATCGCATTGTCTTGTTTTGTGACATTGAACGCCCCCTTTACTCTTCGTTCGCCCGCGTCATCAACAGAATCATCAGTCGCTGTTTGATTGGCGCGGCGGCGTCGCCGAATGATGCACTCGACAAGACAGGAGGCCTCAACAAGGCCTTCAAATATGTGCAGGCCGTTCGGCTTTTTGGCAAGAAGATCAAGGCTCGCAACCGGTTCTCGTACTACGTCCTGAAGTGGTTGATCATGGGTGGCCCGATCATTTGGTGGCTGCTGGCCTGATGCACCGGCTTATTTCCTGCATTCATGAAAAACAGTCGCCCTCCTGAGGATCCCATGCAGGTCTTTGAAGTCGAGCCTGCTCCCACAGTGGCGACAGCAGGCGCCCGAGGTTTGTGGCGCTGCTCAACGTGCACCCATCTCTGGCCGGCCCCTGTGGGTTCTTTGGATAGCTCAGATACTGCATTGCTTTGTGGACGTTGCGGCACAGCGGTTCTCAGACGAACCAGTCAATCCATTGCGAGCAGCTGGGCACTGTTGATTGCCGCCGCAATACTGTATATCCCCGCCAATGTGCTGCCGGTCATGCACACCCACACGCTGATGGGGGACCAGAACGATACGATTTTCAGCGGCATCGTGTATTTGTGGATGGAAGGCTCCTGGCCTTTGGCATTGGTGGTCTTTGTCGCCAGCATCGCTGTCCCCCTCGGAAAGCTCTTGGCTCTGTCGCATCTTCTGCTATCAGTGCAACGCGGCTCCATTCAAACGCCGATTCGCAGCTTGCGTCAATACAGGCTGCTGGAGGTTGTCGGCCGCTGGTCCATGCTCGACATCTATGTCATTTCGCTGCTCAGCGCATTGGTACAGATTCAATCAATGGCGTCAATTCAGCCTGGCCCTGGGGCCGCAGCGTTTGGCGCAGTGGTCGTGCTCACCATGATGGCCACGCACCAATTCGACCCCAGGCTCATTTGGGACCGTTCGGCGTCTGTGATCCGCGACAAAACCATCGTCAGCCCACAGTCCCCACCTGCTCGCACCTGAAATGGATAAATCCTTGAATTCGACGCCTGCCACTGGGTCACCGCCAACCGCAGTTCAATCGGGCGAGTCTCTACCGCGCGCCCAGATAGGCTTTCGCGGCCGGTACAGCACATGGATGATTTGGTTGGTACCGTTGCTTGCCGCCTTGATTGGAATCTGGCTGGGGGTGAGGTCCGTGTTGGACCGCGGACCGATGATCACGATTGAATTTCGGAGTGCTGAAGGTCTGGAGGCGGGACGGACCAAGCTGAAATACAAGGAAGTGGAAATTGGCTTGGTTCGGTCCATACAACTGACCCCAGATCGTCGCGGTGTCGAGGTTCAAGCCGAACTCAAATCAGGTGGCGATTTGGACAAGCTTCTGGTGAGCGATACACGGTTCTGGGTGATGCGCCCGCATGTGGGCGCGGAAGGTGTGTCAGGGCTGGGAACGCTGCTCTCCGGCGCATACATTGGCATGGATATCGGGCATGACAAAGAACCCCGGCACCGTTTCCAGGGACTGGAATCACCGCCCCCCATCACCACAGATGTACCAGGCCGCCGGTTTGTCCTCAAAGCGAAAAATCTGGGTTCATTGAACATCGGCTCACCCGTCTACTTCCGTCGCGTCAAGGTGGGTCAGGTGGTCAGCTTTGACCTGGACCACAATGGACGCGAGGTCAGCTTCGGCATATTCGTTGAGGCGCCCTACGATCGATTTGTCACGTCGCAAAGCCGCTTCTGGAATGCCAGCGGGCTGGACGTCAGCCTTGGCGCTGATGGCATAAAGATCAACACCGAATCGCTGATCAGTGTGGTCTCAGGTGGAATTGCGTTCCAGGATTTATCGGACCCAGGCGATCCCGAAGGGGCCGCCGGCAACGACGACTCTGGCCCATCCTCGCACCTGGAGGGCGCGCAGAACCAGGCAGATACGCCATCGAAGGCGGCCGCCCAAGACGCTGTGTTCAGCCTCTATGCCAATCGACAGCAGGCACTCAAACATCCAGATCGCAACGGTCATGACTTCGTATTGCTGTTTTCAAACTCCGTTCGCGGCCTGAGCATAGGAGCGCCCGTCGACTTCCGTGGACTGACCATCGGCGAAGTGGTGGGCATCAGTATTGATCACAGGCCTGGAATCCAGCATCCCGTTCCGCAAGTTGCCGTGACCGTTCGCGTCTACCCCCATCGATTCAGCGTGTTGGTCGGAGATGGCAAGGACGACGACAGCGTGGAAGACGAACACTCCGCCATCAATCCCATGGTCGCAAAGGGATTCAGGGCGCAGTTGCGAAATGGCAACCTGCTGACAGGTCAACTATTTGTCGCGCTCGACTTCTTCCCTCGCACTGCACCAGCCCGTATCGACTGGAGCCATAACCCGGCCATTTTCCCAACCATTTCCGGTAGCTTTGACAGCTTGCAGGACTCGCTGGTCAGCATCGCCGAAAAAATTGATCGCTTACCGCTGCAGGAGCTGACTCAGGATCTGAGGCAGACCCTTCAAAGCACAAACCGAGCGATCCAGCATGTAGATGCGCTCGTTCTGCAGGTCAATGAGCAGCTGAGCCCGGAGATGCAACGCACATTGGAAGACGCGCGCGGGACCTTGAATCGACTGAATCAATCCTTGGACAACGTCAACGGCGCCATAAACCCACAAGGGCCGCTGACTCAGGATACGCGCCGTAGCCTGCAGGAGTTGGGTAAAGCCGCACAGTCCCTGCGTGAGATGGCCGACTATCTGCAACGACACCCCGAATCGATCTTGCGCGGAAAACCGGAGGATCCAAAACCATGAAAATAAAAATCTGCCTCTGCAGCGCGTCTGCCGCGCTTCTGATGGGGTGCTCCAGTACACCGATTGAGCACGTCTATACATTGCGTCCTGCCGAAACCTCGTCGCCAACCACCCAATCAGATTTTTCGCTGGCTTCGGTTACCGTTTCGCTCACGGCGTCCGGCATGGACCGCCCCCAGTGGGTTCTGAGAGATCCGCATCAGGAATTGCAGATATTGGAGCAGCAACGCTGGATGCAGCCGCTTGGAGAGGAGATCAGTCAAAGTCTGATCGATCAACTGCAGCCGCAGCTCAATCAGATGCCCGAGTCCGCTCCATACCTCAGACTTGTTGCGACTCCGTCATCGGTACCGTGGCAGCAGCTTGCCGATGCCCGTGGGCCGAGGCTGCATCTTGACGTTGAAGTTTCGCGCTTCGACACCTGGGTGAGTCCGCAACCCCGCATCAACGACGAAATCATCTGGCGCCTCCACTGCTCGGGAGCACAGGACGCAAGCCTGTCAGATCGTCAAGGCTTGAAAAGCTACAGTCGACTGGCGCTTGAAAAGCAAGGCCTGTCCAGCTATCAGGTTTTGGCCGAAACACATCAACAAGTGCTGGGCGAAGCCGCAGAGGAGATTGCGCAAGCAATGCGAGAGATGTCCCCTCACTGCCTGACGCGTGCCCCATGACTGCAGGAACGAAGAGCGCAGCCTCCCCTTCTTGCCAATGGCTGGCTTGCGCGGAATGCGATGCATTGTTCCGGCGTCCCCATCCTTTGCCTGCTGGAAGCTCTGTTTTTTGCCTTCGATGCGGCGCATTGCTCTGCCAGCCATTGCCCGAACACCTGGACGCCCCCCTTGCCCTCGCTCTCGCAGGAGTGATCACCCTGTTGCTCGCGCACCTTTTTCCTGTCATTGGACTTGAAGTCCAATCGCAAATGCACGGCATCACATTATGGGGCGCTGCCACGCATTTGTATGACGAAGGTGCATGGATATTGAGTGCCTTGATCGTCGGTACGACGCTGATCTTTCCTGCCGCAGAGCTTCTGGCCATTTGCTATTTGCTCTTTCCACTGCGAATGCGACGCATAGCTCCCGGATTTGCCATGGTGCTCAAGGCACTTCAGTCAGTGAAGCCCTGGGTCATGGTGGAAGTGTTCATGCTGGGTGTTTTGGTAGCGGTCGTCAAGCTCGCTGGGGTTGGAACCATTGTCGCAGGTACTGGCATGGCCTCATTTTTTGCATTGATGGCACTATTGGCCGGATCCAGTCTTACTTTTCCTATGCAAAGCTTGTGGGAAGTCCTAAGCCCTGTTCCAAGTGAAATGGATCACCAATCCGATGAATCTTTTTTGACTTGCAAGTGAGATGTCCAGCAGTGGCAGCAAGCGCGCCGATCGCGACGACCGGTGGCTTGCTTTGGCTGCACGGCCCATGTCATAATGACATTTGGGTCATTTTGAAGAAAGCCAGCACTCTCGTGATAGGTGCAGCCCGAGGGTCCTTTTGCTGATCCTCCATGATGGAAATCACACCCAGTTCAAATCCGGCAGTGTCATGGCGCCAGCCTGCACACCTCCCGTCATTGAAGCCTTGAATCCACAAGCTTGAGAGCCGGTGCGGTTGAGGCCTTACGTAGTAGAACCAGCAGTCGCGAGATCGGAATAATGCAGCACACGTCAGACAACAAAGGCTCGGCCAGTCAATTGAACAAAATCGTGGGCGCCGCAACGATTCTTGCGCTGCTCTACTTCGGACGCGAAGTCCTCATTCCTATTACGCTGGCACTGATCCTGAGTTTTCTCATTGCACCCCTGGTTCGGCAGTTCAAGCGTCTGGGCCTGAATCGGACGGCAGCTGTCAGCCTTTCGGTACTGCTTTTGACACTTGGCCTATCCGCCGTGAGCGCCGTGATCGGATCGCAGTTGATACGGACGGCGAGCAGCTTGCCGCAATACGAGGACACCATACGCGGAAAAATCCTGGCGCTGGATAAACTCACGCTCGGTAGAGTCAATGCCATTGCAGGGCACGCCGATCGCGTCATGAGCCAGCTGTCCGCCAACACTGGTGCGGGTAGCCCTGCGACTGCTTTGCCAACGAAAGGCATTGATCCCAAGAGCAGCGAGCCTCTTCTTGTCAAAATGCAAGAGCAGGCGCCAAAGCCCTATCAACTGCTGTCCAGCATCGTCACATCGGTCTGGGGACCTCTTGAAACGACCAGCATCGTATTTGTGGTTCTTATTTTTATTTTGCTCGAGCATGAGGCACTTCGCGATCGCTTCATACGTTTAGTAGGTCCAAACAATCTTCGTGCAACCACAGTTGCAGTCAACGATGCAGGTGAGCGCCTATCAAGATTCTTTGTCTCCCAGGTGGCTGTCAACGTGGCTGTTGGGGTATTGATCTGGCTGTGCCTGGCTGTCGCCGGCGTTCCTCAAGCATTGCTTTGGGGTGCGGTCGCCACAACACTGCGATTTGTTCCCTACGTTGGTGTCTGGGTTGCTGCATTTTGTGCCACTCTGCTGGCAGCTGCAGTAACGCCAGGCTGGACACTTGCCTTATTGACCATGGTTCTATTTGGCCTGGTCGAAGTCGTCATTTCCCAGGTGGTGGAACCCCGTCTTTACGGCCATGCAACAGGACTCTCGCCCCTTTCCGTTGTGATTGCAGCCATTTTCTGGAGCTGGTTGTGGGGCCCCATCGGGCTCGTACTGTCCACGCCTTTGACATTGTGTCTTGTGGTTGCTGGCCACTATATTCAATCGCTCAATTTTCTGGAAATATTGCTTGGCGAAGTTCCTGCGCTGACCATGCCGGAGAATTTATACCAAAGAGTTTTATCGGGTGACGCACACGAAATCACAGCAAGCGCACAACAATTCCTAAAGAAGAAATCATTCGGCGCCTATTGCGATTCAGTTTTAATGCCGGCTCTGCATTTGGCACACACAGACTTCAAGCAAAACTCGATCACCCAATCAGAGCAAATCAAGGTCAACAGCGCCATCGCGTCGATGCTGATGTCGCTGGAAGGTCGAAAGAATGATTGGAAATCGAATCAAAATCTGTCTGTGCTGGCAGATGCCAATATCGCCAGACAACTGAGGTCTCATCGCGAGAAACAGCTAGGGAAATGGCAAGGACCGATCAAGGTTCCACCAGGCTCAGTGGTACTTGGGATTGGACTGGGGTCGCTTGCAAACGAAATGGCTGCGGAGATTCTTGTACGCGTTTTGCGTTCCGAAAACATTGATGCCAGGCAAATATCGCTTGACGATCTTCAAGATGGACCACCGCCAGATGCATCCGCAGAACTTGTTGCAATGATTTGCCTGGTCAGCGTTGAGCCACTGAATGAACTCGACCGATTTGCATCTGCACTCGTCGGCATTCGGGATCGATTGCCGGCGTCAAAAGTTGTTGCGTTGAGCCTCTCCAATCCATTCGAGAAGACCTCGCAAGACCACGCCTCGGTGCATGGGTTCGATCAAACCGTTCATTCCTTTCAAGACATACTAGGTACTTGCGTCAAGACGTTGAAAGTTTCAACGGCCAGCGATATTTGACCTTCCGCTGCAAAAATTTAAGTGGCGGTCTTGGGAGTCAGTGCGCCTCAGCCACCTCAGCCACTTCACAAGTCTTGGGTGATGACGCCAAGAAATGGCATTTATTTTCTTGACGATTTCAACATTAAAAAACCCCTGGTGCCTTGTGAGTACCAGGGGTGAACTCGCCTTTGTGATGCGAGAGGAGACAAGATTCAATCATAACGTACAAAAGCGTTAGTCGAACATAAATTTTTCCAACTTGTTAGCGTGAAATACGAAAAATTGTAATAATTTTCTTTTTCATTAGCCATGACGTCTTGTGGCGTTATGCGAAATACCCGGCATAAAAACATATGCCTCTTCTTCGGCGCATGCGAGAACTGACGCAATCGGTCGAGCGGCTAATCCTTTGAATTGAGCCGCCTCAAAACTCCGAGATGAAGCTGCTTGCACCAAGGAGAAAACCTGTCAATTGCGCACAGGCAGGATGCTGAAGCATGTCACGCCTTCAAACGCCGTCATTTCGTCTGCCAGATGGGCGGGAGATACTGCACTCGCGCGGTCCAACGCGACGACATTGAAACGCCACACCGGCCTTCCTTCGCCAAAACTAATGCTCAAGCTGTCGTGCAAAAGTCGATAGCCCCGCGAAGCGGCAATATCAACGACCGTGCTGTAGTCGGGCGGAAAATCTGCACGAAAGGTCAGCGAGACATCCAGAGTTGAACGGCCAGGAAGTCTTGCCTCCACGCGGTGCAGCAGCGACATCGACAGCATGCACAACAGAGACAGTAGCAATGCTGCCGCATAGAACCCCACGCCCAGCAGCACACCGATCGCGGAAGCCGTCCATATGGAGGCCGCCGTTGTCAAGCCGCTGATGTTCATCCCATCTTTCATGATGACGCCGGCACACAGGAATCCAATGCCTGTCACAACACCCTGAACCACCCGTGTAGGATCCGCAAGCATATGGGGCGTTGCGCCTCCGAACCAGAACGGGGCTTGCCCGACAAATACGGTCAGCGCCGTTGAAGCCATGCACACCAACCCATAGGTACGTATGCCGGCTGCGCGCCCGTTGTATGAACGCTCATAGCCTACGAGCATGCCCAGGAGCAAAGCTCCGATCAGATTCAGCCCGATAAAGGCATTCGCGGCCAGAAAGCTTGCGCTCCAATATTGTGTCAGTTGTTCGAGCATGGATTTGGCGCGGCGGGTGATGCCGACGATTTGTCAAGAAATCAATTCATTGCAATGGCGCGGATTTTCAAAAATCGCCTTGAGCAAGTGAAAGCCACAGAACCAGTCAACCAGTCGTTGGCTTCATATGGGACTTCATTCTTTCGATATCGCCCCGGCAAGTCGTCTCATCCTGGTACCAATGCGGTAATGAACAGCCTCGGCCGCCTCGGCCACTGGCCGAGGCTTCAACTGGAGAGAATTGAGCACACGGACGGGGCTGCCGGGCCACTACGAAACGCGGGGCCATTCACGCTGAATGCTGGCGCCCGGAAATTTCCCAGCCAGGAACTGTCACACCCACGCCACTTGTCATGTCTATAGTGCTGTGCTTTGCAGTTTTGATGGCCTAGACCGTGATCACGTTTTCTGAAAGCTCTTTTGGCACTAGCGATTTTTCGGTTTCACTGGATTTGATGCGCCGTCCTCAGCGCCTCGAGGACAAGCTGCTGCTTGCCGACACCAAGGACTTGATCGAGCATCTACCCGAGGATGTCCGGCCTAAGGCGCTACCCATTTACTTCCCGCGAATCGCCAACGAGATGTGCAGACGGTGGACCGATACAGAGAGCCTCAAAGAATACTTTCTTTCATTGCTCACCGATGGTCGTTCAGGTCGCCGTGGCTTCCCTCCCCTGGTGCACAACGAAATTCTTGCTTTGGCTGCCTATATTGGAAAACGCCTGGATCATTCGTACGACACGCGTTGGAGTGATTAATAGGCTAGCCAGTCCGCTTTGCAGCATTGCAGCCATGGGCTTGGCGTACATCGTTGCACGCTTTGCGTTGCATTGCGGTCATTCGGTTCACGGCGAACCAATTATTCAAACGGTGGGCTTCCATAGAATGATTTGTCAATGAAAAGTGGCGCCTTTCGGCGCCACTACAGGGTTGATCTCGGCAGACTTCTATTCCGTCAAACTTTGATCTTTCACTGGATGATGTACCGCCGGTTTGGCATCATCCCGGCCCACAAAGAACATACGAAGTGCCGGCACGACAACAAGCAGCATCACCGGCCCGACCAACATGCCGCCGACCACAACGGTGGCCAACGGTCGCTGCACCTGGCTGCCGATGGCCACCGAGATGGCCGACGGGAACAGGCCGATACAGGCAGACAAGGCCGTCATCAGCATGGGTCGCATGCGCTTGGATGCTGCCTCATGCATCGATTCGTGCGCGCTCAGTCCTTCCTGACGCAACTGGTTGAAGTAGGTGATCATCAAGATCCCGTCCATCACCGACACGCCGAACAGCGAGATGAAGCCGATGGCCGCGGAGATGCTGAACACCTGCCCGGTCAGCAGCAGCGCGAAGACGCCGCCGCCGATCGCGAACGGAATGCCGGCCAGGGCCATCATGCTGTCGCGCAGCGAGTTGAAGAGGCTGTACAGCAGCACGACGATCAGGGCCAGGCTCAGCGGCACGATGATGCTCAGGCGCTGCTTGGCCAGTTCGAGGTCTTCGAACTCGCCGGCCCACACCATGCGGTAGCCCACCGGCAGCTTCACGTTCTTGGCGATGCGCTCCTGCGCTTCCGCCACCGTGCCGCCCAGGTCCCGACCACGCACGCTGAACTTGATCGGGATAAAGCGCTTGGTGCCCTCGTGGTAGATGTAGGACGCACCAGTGTCCAGCGTGATGTCGGCCAGCTCGCTCAAGGGCACGTAGGCATTCCCGCCGCTGGGCGTGGCGTAGCCGACCCGCAGGTTCTTCACGTCGTCGATCGAGGTGCGGTACTTCTTGTCGAAGCGCACCGTCAGGTTGAACTGGCGGTCGCTTTCCAGCACCGTCGTGGCGACGTTGCCGGCCAGGGCCGCCTGGATGACGGTGTTGACGTCGCCCGTGTTCAGGCCATAGCGGGCCGCCTTGGCGCGATTGATCTGAATGTTCAGGTTGGGCTGGCCCAGCACGCGGAATACGCCCAGGTCGGCCACGCCCTTGACCTGCGCCATTTCGTTGTAGGTCTGGTCGGCGAGCTTTTCGAGCACTTCCAGGTTCGGTCCGATGATCTTGACCGAGTTCGCGCCCTTGACGCCCGAGATGGCCTCTTCGACGTTGTCCTGGATGTACTGCGAGAAGTTGAATTGCACACCCGGCAGGGCATCGTTGAATTCCTTCTGGATCTGTTCGGTCAGCTTCTCCTTGGTGAGCCCGGCGGGCCATTCGTCGTAAGGCTTGAGCGGCACAAAGAGCTCGACATTCGAGAACGGCGAGGCATCGCTGCCGTTGTCGGGCCGGCCATGCTGCGACACCACGGTGATGACTTCAGGATGCTTGAGCAGGATCTCGCGCATCTTGCGCGTGCCTTCGGTGCCGGCGACCAGGCCCATGGTGGGCGGCATGGACGCGCGAATCCAGAAGTTGCCTTCTTCCAGCGCGGGCAGGAACTCCGAACCCAGGCGCGGGATCAGGGCACCGGCAACCGCCAGGAACACCAGCGCCACGACCATCATGATCTTGCGGTTGGCCAGCGAGAAACGCAGCGCCGGCTCGTAGACCTTGTGCAGGGCGCGAACGATGATGGTCTCGGTCTCCTCGACCTTCTTGGGCAGCAGGAACGAAGTCAGCACCGGGGTGATGGTGAAGGTCGCGATCAAGGCACCGGCCAGGGCATAGGCGTAGGTGCGGGCCATCGGTCCGAAGATCTGGCCTTCGACACCCTGCATGGTGAACAGGGGAACGAACGCCGCCACGGTGATCGCGGTGGAGAACAGGATGGCCTTGTCCACCTGGATGACGCTGATCAGGAGCAGGCGCAAACGGTTCGTCCAGGTGTTGCGGATGTCGAGCTGCTGGTTTGTCGTCGGGTTCGATCCGAACTGGCCTTCAGCAAGATCCTGCAGCAGCAGGTCGCGCTGCTCTTTCTTGGCCTGGAAGTTCCGGAACACGTTCTCGACCAGGATCACCGCCGAGTCGACGATGATGCCGAAGTCGACCGCGCCCAGCGACAGCAGGTTCGCGTCCTCGTTCTGCAGCACCAGCATGATGATGGCGAAGAACAGCGCGAACGGGATGTTGACGCCCACGATGATGGCGCTGCGCAAGTCACCCAGGAAGATCCACTGGATGAAGAACACCAGCAGGCAGCCGAACACCAGGTTGTGCAGCACGGTGTGCGTGGTCACCTGCACCAGCGAACCACGGTCGTAGTAAGGCACCACCTTGACGCCGGCCGGCAGCGTACCGTCGTTGTTCATTTTCTCGACTTCGGCCTTGATCAGCGGCAGCACGTCGTTGGTGTGCTTGTAGCGCGCCATCACGACGATGGAAGCGGCCACGTCGTCATCGTGGTCCTTGCCCGCGATGCCCAGGCGGGGCACGTTGCCGATATAGACCTTGGCGACGTCCTTGACCTGCACGGGCACGCCGTTGGTCTGGGTCAGCACGATCTCCTTGATGTCCTCCACATGGTGGCCTTGCAGCAGGTCGTCGTTGCCGCCGCTGTTGACCAGGCCGATGCCGCGGATGTTGATGGACTGCTCGCCGATGTCGATTTCACGCCCGCCGACGTTGACGTTGGAATTGGCCAGCGTCTGCATCATCTGCGGCAGCGTGATGCCGTAGCCCTCCAGCTTGCGCGGGTCGACCTCGACCTCGAACTCCTTGGTCGTGCCGCCCCAGCTGTTGACCTGGATCACGCCGGGAACGGTGGACAGGCGGCGCAGCACCACCCAGTCCTGCACCGTGCGCAGGTTGGTCAGGCCGAAGTTCTTGGGGCCGACGACCTGGTAGCGAAAGATTTCGCCGACCAGGCTGGAACCCTGGATCTGCGGGATCTGGTTCTGCGGCAATTGCACGTTCTGCTGCAGGGCCAGGGCCGCCTGCGTGTAGGCGAAGTGGTAGTCGACGCCGTACTTGAACGTGACGCGAACGAACGACAGGCCGTAGAACGAGGTCGAGCGGATGTTGGCGATTTCCGGCGTGGCGTACAGGCCGATTTCCATCGGCGTCGTGTAGTACTTCTCCATCTCCTCGGCCGACAGGCCGGCGGCCTGGGCCGTGATTTCGAGAATCACCGGAGCCGGGTTGGGATAGGCCTCCACATTGAGCTTCTTGAATGCAAAGAAGCCGGCAACGCAAAAGACCAGCAGTGCCATGAGCACGATGGTTCGTCGCGTCAGGCTGAAAGCAAGAATTGATTTGAGCACGGTTGTTCCTTCTGTCCGGGCAGAATTTGAGGGTTCGTCTTGATGCACTCTCATCGCATCAGGTCGAATTGCCCGCCTTGAACATATTGCTCAGCAGGACAGCGCCATCCACCGCGATCAATTCGCCGGGCTTCAAGCCGTTCAGGACCTGGTGATAACCGTTCTGGTCCTTGCCCAGCGTGATCTGCCTTTGCACAAAATGATGCTTGTCGGTGGTGACCCAGGCATTCATGGTGCCGTCGCCTTCGCGGACCGCGCCATTCATCGGAACCGCGACCGAATGCATCGACGCACCGACGCGCGCCTCGAAGGTGGTGAGCATGCCGGGCAGCAGGTCGTCGTGCGGATCCTTGATCTCGGCGCGCACCATGCGGCGATGCGTGTTGGGGTCGACGTTCTCGCCCGACACGACGATCTGGCCTACGAAGGTCTTGCCGGGATAGGCATCCACGGCCACCTTGACCGGCAGCCCGGTCTTGAACGCCGGCGCGTCGTTTTCCGGCACATAGGCCATCATCCACTTGCTCGTGACCTGAGCCACGCTGACCGGCGCCGGCGCATTGCCCGGCTGCACCAACAGGCCCGGCTGCGCGGTGCGCGCGGTAACCGTGCCCGCGACCGGGCTGAGCACGACCAGATCCGAGTCGACCTTGTGCGAACGGATCATCGCGTCGATGTCCTTGTCCGACTTGCCGAAGACGCGCACGGCCTTGCGCGCGGCGCTGTAGGCCGCCTCGGCCGTCTTCTGGTCGGAGATGGCCTGCTCATAGTCCTTCTGCGCCATGCCTTGCGCCGCGTACAGCACCTTGGCACGCTCCAGCGCCGCGTTGGTCACGTCGAACGTCGCGGAGGTGCCGATCAGGTTCTGCGCTGCCGTCATCAGGTCGGGGCTTTCGATCTCGTAGAGCGGCTTGCCGGCGGCAACTTTGTCGCCCACGTCGACGAAGATGCGCGTGATCTTGCCCTGATAGTTGCTGAAGACCTGGACGTTGAGGTTCTGGTTGAAATCGATGTTGCCGACCGTGGACTTGACGTCGTCGAACTCCATCTCGCCGACCGCGCCCACCTTGATGCCCTGGAGCTGACCGTCGGTCAGGTCCAGGGCAGGCGTCGCGGCACCGGCGCTCACGGCGCCTTGCTGGGCAGCCGGCTGGGCGGCGGCCTTTTCTGCACCCTGGTCGCCACAGGCGGCCAGCGTGGCGCACAGGGCCACCGCGGCCCAAGCGCAGGACGTGCGCACGAAGACGCCACTCAATGCAGTCTGGAAAGTTGTCATTTGCTTCACCTTGGAAAATTTCAATGGCTTGATTCAGGCTCGATCCGGATTCATTGAGCGGACGCACTGGTCGCCGTGCCCGCGACCTTGTCGCGATTCCACCAACCACCACCCAGCGCCTGGTAGAGCGCGGCGGTATCGCCGAATCGCGAGGCCTGGGCCTGGATCAGGGCCAACCTGGACTGCTGGTAGGCCATCTCGGCGGCCAGGTAGGTCTGGTAGTTGACGAAGCCGATCGTCTCCTGCTGGCGGGTCAGATCGAGCGTGATCTTTGCCGCAGCCTCGGCATCGGACGCTGCCTTCAGGGCATCAGCATCGGATTCGATGGCATGCAAGGTGTCGGCGACGTTCTGGTAGGCCGTCAAGACGGTGCTGCGGTACTGCTCCGCCGCCTGGATCAGCCCCTGCTCGGCCGACAGCTGCCTATGCTTCAGGGTGTTGCCGTCGAATACCGTCTGCGTGAACCCGGTGATCAGGCTCCAGAATGGTCCGCCAGTGGCAAACATCTGGTTGAATTCGGTGGCCGTGCCGCCCCAGGCACCTGTGATCGAGAACTGCGGCAGGCGCGCAGCCACGGCAGACCCGACCTGCGCATTCGCACTGCGCATCTGCTCCTCCGCCGCCCTGACGTCGGGCCGCTGTTCGATCAGCTTGGACGGCAGGCTGGCCGGCAGGTCTTCGGGCAGGTGCAGGTCCTTGAATTCGAAGACCTCGCTCACGTCGGTTCCCGGCATGTTGCCTGCGAGCATGCGGATCAGGTCGCGCGTCTGCTCGAACTGCTTTTCAAGCGGCGGCAGCGCTTGCCTGGCCTGCGCCAGAGCCGATTCCTGCGCGGCCACGTCCATGCGCATCACGAAGCCGCTCTTGAACTGCGTCTGCAGGATCTCCAGCGCCTTCTCGTTGTCCTTGATCAACTGCCGCGTGGCGGCGAGCTGGGCACGGACCGAAGCCTCCTGGATCGCTGCCGCCACGACGTTGGAGGCCAGCGTGATGTAGGTCGCCTCCATCTGGAATTGCGCCACCCTGGCCTGGGCATCGAGCGACTCGACCGCACGCCGGTTGGCGCCGAAAACGTCCGGCGTGTAGCCCACCGTCACCTGCGCCGTGTGCATGTTGTAGATGACGCCGCCGTTATAGGGCGCCGGACCCGAAGGATTCTGATAGGTCGAGATCACCGAGCCGTTGCCCTGGATGCCAGGGGAATTGCCGCCCATATTGCCGGCCAGCAGCTGGCGTTGGACGTTGTAGCCAGCGCCAACGGTCGGGAAGAAATACCCCTGCTGCGCGTAGACCAGTTCCATGGCCTGCTTCAGGTTGGCTTGCGCCGCCGTGACCGTCGGGTTGGCCTTGAAGGCGCGCTGGACGAGACTATTGAGTTGCGGGCACTCGAACTGGCGCCACCATTCAAACTCAATATCCTTGCCCTCGATGAATCGCTGAGCCGCACCCGAATCAATATCTGAAATTTTCTTGATATCAGAAATCGGCGCCACCGTATAACTTGCGGAAATGGGTGCAACGGGCTTCTTGAAATCAGGCCCCACGGCACAAGCCGACAAGGCATATATCACACCCAATGAAACAACAGTCCTTCTGTATTTCTTCCCTCTGTATTCGGAAGCTGCACGCATATGACACTTTCAATGAGAATTCACCTCTTACAAGACTACCTTGCCGCCACTGCGAAGTCATTGCCACAAGTACGGGCGCGGACACTGTCATTTATCACATTGAAAGTCTTTTTTACATCGCTATTATATAGCTCATGAAAACTGCGGACCGGGCACCAGAGAGAGTGAGTGATAAATGATGAAACCAAGAAAATCGAGGGGATTTGTATTAATCACAGGTATTGGCCTGACATTAATCACAATGAGCACCATTGCGTCTGCGGGACTGCCTGTTGCGCCCAGGAGCAACGCAAAGCCCGCCAGCATCAGCGGCTCGAACGTCAACGCTAGCCCGAGTACCCGGCAGGCAGGAAGCCGTGCCCTTGGGGGGGTTGCATTACAAAAATCAGGCGCCACGCCAGGCGCGACTACCGGGGCTTCGCCGGCTAAAGGGGCCAACGCCAAAGGTGCTGCATCACACAACTGATATTTGATGCTGGCGATAGAAAATGAGCACGAGAAAGACAAGAATACTTTGCATCGACGACGAGGCTCCCCTGACCGCGTTGATCGAGGAGGAATTGATCGAAAAGGGTTACGAAATTGAAATAGCCGCGAACGGGCAACAGGGCTTGATGTCCATTCTTCAATCCCCGCCGGACCTGGTGTTGTGCGACATCAATATGCCCATCATGAGTGGGTTCGAATTGATGACATGCCTTGCAAATATGTCGGAGAAATTTGCGCAGATTCCATTTATATTTCTGACGGCGCAAAATGATAGAGATACTGAACTGCGCGGCAGAAAACTGGGCGCGGCGGATTTCGTAAAAAAACCGATAGATTTTGAGATACTGCACACCATCATCGAGGCCCGCCTTTGCGGTGTGGCACGGCTCAACGTCTGGGCAAAGTCAATATTGCTATCCGAAAGAGAAATTGAGGCGCTAACTTGGTCGGCGCGCGGCAAGACCTCCGCAGAGATTGCCGATCTGACCGGCATGGCCAAGCGAACCGTTGATCATCACCTCGACAGTGCACGAGCCAAGCTTGGCGTTGCGACCCGGGTGGAGGCTGTGATGAAGGCCATCTTGGGCAAGCTGATAGATCCGTAATGAAAAGAGGATGCTGGCGGCCGTTCACGATGGCTCAGCTCGATTCGCGCTCACCCAGGGCGAATGAAGGTCTTCTATCCGACAGGACTTCAGTGTGCTGAATACGTCTCATTGATGCCAAGGATGCGAATTCCTGCATTGTTTTACCTCTCCGCTTCATCGCATTGACACATGGGCCTTTGCGGCCCAGCTCTGTCAGTACATGATGCGCGGAAGGACTCAGAACTTCCACGCAGCCGCTGACCCGCCGGCCATCCACCAGAAGGGATCGGCAGGATGCCCAGCATTGGCAACATCTCTTGACAATTTGTAAAAGCGATAAGAAAGCCGTAGCCCCCCATCGAGGCAATCACAAATCAAGGAAGAAATTTGTGAGAATGCCAAGTGCAGCCGGCAAGCTTTGCTGGATGGGCCGCGGCCCGGTATGGCTCGCGCCGTCATGGTGGACCAAATGGGGGACCGAGCCTCGATGCGCGCCAAAGCCTTGTTTCATGCGGGTCTTGACAGACACCGCCTTCCGCCAATTACGGGCATTTCGCATTGGTGATCCTGTCCATGGTTGAAACGGCCTCCGCACCCGCAAAATTGCCGCGAACCAAGGGCGGCATCAAAATGCAATGGCTTTTGCTGCTGGCGATCATTCCCACGATCCTGGCCTTGATTGTCGCTGCCGCAGTCCTGTACCAGCGTGAGCGCGAAGCCGTCGACGCCCAGCTTGAACTGGGCGCGCAATCGGCCACCAAGGCCTTCGACAAGAGCATTCTGGGCACTCGCCAGGTCTTGGAAACCTTTGCCGTCAGCATCGCATCCCGCGACCGTTTCGAATTGCGGGAAATTGAGCTCGAAGCGCAAAAGATTCAAAAGGAGACGGGCCAGGCAGACGCCATCTCCATGTTCGACAGCGACGGCCGAATTCTGTTCAACACCTACCAGCAGATACCGCCGGGCATCACCAGGACGCACAATTGGGACAGCGTCAAACAGGTCCTCGAATCCCGCCACGCCGAGGTGTCGAATCTGTACACGGGGACGGTGACGCAGAGGCGGCAGATCAGCGTCAATGTGCCGGTATTCAAGAACGGTGAAATTGTCTATGTCCTGTCTGGCGCCATCTTCCTGGAACATCTCAACGCCATGCTGGAGGCGCAGAATTTCCCGCCCGAATGGGGTGCTGCGATTGCCGATTCGCAAAACACGCTGATTGCGCGGCGGAGAAACGCGGAAAAATACATCGGCCTCAAGGCGGCCAACCCCCTGCAGGATATCGCAAGCGATACGCGCGGCATCAAGGAGATGACGACGATAGAGGGCGTGCAGGCGATGGTGGTCGTCAAGCGGTCCGAGCTTGCCCCCTTCACCGTGGCCGTCACGATTCCGGTCAGCAGCTTTCATGCATCGCTGAACAGGCAATTCGAGGTGATCGCGCTGATGATGGTGTTCGTCATCGGCGGCAGCCTGTTGTTCATGGCCTTGATCCTGAGGAATTTCAAGGCCTCGCTGAAGCAGTTGTCCAATGCGGCCCTGGCCTTGTCACACAAGGATTTCGAAGTCGTGTTGCCCAGCTTCGGCGCCAAGGAAATTCAAAAGCTGTCGACGCAGTTCGAGCTGATGCGCGAGGCCGTGCATGCGTCCGAATCCAACATCCTGAAGGAGCAGCAGCGGCTGACCGAGATCCTGGAGAACCTGCCGGCCTCGGTGGCCTTGCTCAACGCCGATCACACGATTGCCTTTGCCAACAAGCAATATCGCGATCGATTCGGCGATGCCAGGGACCGGCCCGGCTCCCTGGCTCAATTCAATCGCACCAGTCCCTGCGAAAACTGCGGAACCTTTCAAGTGCTTGAAAGCAAGGGGCAGCACGAATGGGAATGGACAGGCCCGGACGGCCGGAATTACGCCGTCTACGCCCAGCATATCCAAAACACCAATGGCAGCCCGTTGATTCTTGAATTGAGCATGGACATCACCGAGCGCAAGCAGGCGGCGCTCGAAAAGGAAAGGCTCAATCGCGCCCTGAGCCTGGTGCGCGAATGCGATCTCAGCCTGGTGAAGTCTCAGACAGAGGAGGCGCTGCTCCATGACGTCTGCCGGACGATTGTCGAATCCGGCGGCTATCAGATGGCATGGATCGGTTTGGCCGAGCACGATTCCCAGCGCTCCGTTCGCGCCGTGGCGCAATCGGGCTACGAAGAAGGCTACCTGAGCGCCATACGCGTATCCTGGAAAGACGGGGAGCTCGGCCTGGGGCCGACGAGCGCGGCCATCCGCACCTCAAGCACGCAGATCAACCAGAATTGCCAGACCAACCCCAAGATGGCGCCCTGGCGCGAGGCGGCGCTGCAGCAGGGCTATCAGGCCAGCATCGCCCTGCCGCTGATGAAGGAGCGCCGCGCCTTCGGGGCGCTCACCATTTATTCGGTGGATGCCAATGCGTTCAACGGCGAGGCAGTGGCGCTGCTGGAGCAATTGGCGGCCGACCTGTCCTTCGGCATTCTTTCCAAGCGCAGCGAACGCGCCCA
This sequence comes from Burkholderiaceae bacterium, assembly GCA_019234815.1. Taxonomy (GTDB): domain Bacteria; phylum Pseudomonadota; class Gammaproteobacteria; order Burkholderiales; family Burkholderiaceae_C; genus JAFALA01. The sequence continues at coordinate 90,010 of JAFALA010000082.1, forward strand.
CCAGGAAGCACTGGAGGCGCAGCGCACCAGTGAAGCCCGGTACCGCCTGATTCTCGACAATGCGGCCGACGCCGTGTTCATCGTCAACGTCCATCGGCAATTCGTGTACGTGAATCAGCAAGCCGTGGAGCTACTCGACTACGGCCGCGATGCGCTGCTGTCCATGGGCGTCGGCGACATCACTCCGCCGAGTCGTGACGACATGGTGGGCCAGTTGTTCGAGCAGCTGAACAACCTCGGGCGGCTGCGCATCGAAATCGACGTGATCGCCCGGACTGGCACCGTCATCCCCATCGAACTCAATGCGGTTCGCCTGCCCGACGGCAACTGTTTCGCGGCCTGCCGCGACATCACGGAACGAAAGCAATACGAGCGCGAACTCGCGCATTCGGCCACGCACGACCCGCTGACAGGCTTGGCCAATCGCAGCCTGCTGATGGATCGATTGAACCAGGCTCTCCAGCACGCAAAGCGCAGCGGACATCTGGTGGCCGTGATGCTGCTCGACATCGACCGCTTCAAGATGGTCAACGACAGCCTGACCCACAGCGTGGGCGACGCCTTGCTGATTGAAATCTCCAATCGCCTGCTGCACTTGTTCCGGGGCCTGGATACGGTGGCGCGGTTCGGCGGCGACGAATTCATGATCGTGATGTCGGACCTGACCGGCGAAGACGATCTGGCCAAGCTGACCGAGCGGGTCCTGCAAGCGGTGGCCCAGCCCATCCGGGTCGAGGCGCACGACCTGGTGGTCACCGCGAGCCTCGGGATTGCCGTCTACCCGCGCGACGCCGACAACGCGCAGGCCTTGATCAAGAACGCCGACATCGCGATGTACCGCGCCAAGGACGCGGGCCGCAACGGCTTCCAGTTCTATTCGCCGGAAATGAATGCCCGCTTGCTGGACCGCCTGGAACTCGAGCGCGACCTGCGCCAGGCCCTGCTGGACGAACAACTGGTGCTGCACTACCAACCCAAGGTCGATATTCGCAGTGGCGCCATCGTGGGCGCCGAAGCGCTGATTCGCTGGCGGCATCCGCGCAGCGGCATGGTCTCGCCGGCCGAATTCATTCCCTTGGCGGAGGAAACCGGCCTGATCGTTCCCATCGGGCAATGGGCGCTTGAGACGGCCTGCAGGCAGGTCAAGGCCTGGCACCTGGCCGGTTTCGAGCGCATGACGGTGGCCGTCAACATTTCAGTGCGGCAATTCGAGCAGGCCGATCTCGGCAGCACGGTCACGCAGGCCTTGTCCGCCGCCCAGCTGGCGCCGCAATACCTGGAACTGGAAGTCACTGAAACCGCGGTGATGACCCGGCCCGAGAAGGCCACCGAGATCCTCGAGCAACTCAGGCGGCTCGGCGTCCGCATCTCGCTGGACGACTTCGGCACCGGCTATTCGAGCTTGAATTACCTCAAGCATTTTCCCATTCACAGCCTGAAGATCGACCAGGCCTTTGTCCGCGACATTACGACAGACGCCGACGATGCCGCCATTGCCAGGCTGGTGATCGCGCTCGGGCACGAAATGGGGCACAAGGTGATCGCCGAAGGCGTTGAAACCGAGGCGCAGCTGAACTTCCTGCGCAAGCATCGCTGCGATGAGATGCAAGGCTTTCTGTTCAGCCGCCCCGTGGCGGCCGACGCGTTCACGGCGCTGCTGCAGACGCAGATCAGCGCGCAGAGCTTGTCAATTTGAGCCGCGCGCGATGCGCCGGACCTCGTCGACCAGGTGGTCGATTTCCTCGCAGGTGTTGTAGAACGCCAGCGAAGGACGCACCGAGGCCTCGACGCCGAAACGACGCAAAATGGGCTGCGCGCAATGGTGGCCGGAGCGCACCGCGATACCTGCCTCGTTGAGCGCGCGGCCTATGTCCTCGGTCTGGTGCCCCGGCAGCACGAAGGACATCACGCTCGTTCTTTGAGCCGCCGTGCCGATCAGGCGCAGGCCCGGAATGCTGCGCAAGCCGTGCAGGCCGTACTCCAGCAGATCGTGCTCGTACCTGGCGATCTGCTCGATGCCGATGCGCTGCACATAGTCCAGCGCGGCGCCCAGCCCCACCGCATCGGCGATATTGCCCGTGCCCGCCTCGAAGCGGGCCGGCGGCGGATTGAACAGGGTGCGCTCGAAGGTGACGTCGGCAATCATGTTGCCGCCGCCCTGCCACGGCGGGGTCTCCTCCAGCACTTCGCGCCGGCCGTACACCACGCCGATGCCGGTGGGCGCGAACACCTTGTGTCCGGAAAACACGAAGAAATCCGCGCCCAGGGCCTGCACGTTGACCCGCAGGTGCGACACCGATTGCGCGCCGTCCACCAAGGTGCGGGCGCCCGCCGCCTTGGCCATTGCGACGATCTCGTGGATGGGCGTGACGGTGCCCAAGGCATTGGAGACATGCGTCACCGCGACCAGGCGCGTTCTGGGATTGAGCAGCTTGCGGTATTCGTCCAGCAGGACCTGGCCGGTATCGTCGACCGGAATGACGCGCAGCTTCGCCCCCTTGGCCGCCGCCAATTGCTGCCAGGGCACGATGTTGGCGTGATGCTCGAGGTGCGACACGATGATCTCGTCGTCCGCCCCGATGTGCTGCTGCCCCCAGCTCTTGGCCACGAGGTTGATGCCTTCGGTGGCGCCGCGCACGAAGATGATTTCCTCGCTGCTGCCCGCCCCCAGGAAGCGCGCCACGGTCTCGCGCGCACCCTCGTAGGCATCGGTCGCCCGCGCGGCCAGCTCATGCGCGGCGCGGTGGATATTGGAGTTCTCGTGCTCGTAGAAATAGCTGATGCGATCGATCACCGAGCGGGGCTTGTGCGTGGTGGCCGCGTTGTCCAGCCAGACCAGCGGCTTGCCGTTCACGCGCTCGGACAGGATGGGGAAATCCCCCCGCACGGCGTTCACGTCAAAGCTACCCGGAATGCTGCGCGCCACCGTTTGCGGCTCGCCGGCTCGCGCTTCGTACGCACGCAGCTGTTCGGTCTGCACAAAGTAATACGGGTCTTGCGACTCCGTCTTCGTCCGCGGGGAACTGCCGCGAATCTGTCCCAGCACGGCTTGCAGGGACGCGACACCGGGTAGCGCGTCGGCTCGCGCGCCGATGCGGTCGTCCGGCAGCTCCGCCCCTTCCGGGACGCTGAGGGCGCCGGCATCCGCTCGCGAGATCCAGGCGTCCTGCAGGAAGTAGTAGCCGGCCGCCGCGTCCGGTCCGGGGTTCGCGGCCTGGGGCGGCACGCTGTCGCTGGGCAGCGGCAAGGCTGCGGCATAGGCTTGCGGCACGCCCTGCGCCACGCCGCCCTGCCGGGGTGCCTGCGCGGCATGGGCCTGACCTGCGGGCGCCGCTTCCAGCTGCGGCACGGCGGCCTCACGCAAATCCAGCTCGCGCTCGGGCGTGCTCGACGCCGTGCGCGATGCTTCTGGCAAGGCGTGGCCCACCGAACGGCCGCCGCCAAACGCCGGACTGGGCTCGCCATTGGGCAAGGCGGCAAACAGCTCCCCGGCCAGCTGGCTCAACACCCCCAGGTCCAGCCCACCGGCTTCACTTGTAGGTGTCAGGATAGTCATGGTATTTGCCGATTTCTACGTCGTCGAGAAGCGCGATGGCGTCGTCGCTGTGGACCGCCAGAGAGCAGTACAAGGAGATCAGGTAGGACGCGATGGCATGCCGGTTGATGCCCATGAAGCGGACCGACAGGCCAGGACTCTGCTCGCCGGCCAGGCCGGGCTGGAACAGGCCCACAACGCCCTGGCGCTTTTCGCCGACGCGGATCAGCAACACCTTGCTCTTGCCGTCCGCGACCGGGACCTTGTCGGACGGGATCAGCGGCACGCCGCGCCAGGTCAGGAACTGGGAGCCGAACAGGCTGACGGTCGGCGGCGGCACCCCGCGGCGCGTGCATTCGCGGCCGAAGGCGGCGATGACCAGCGGATGCGTCAGGAAGAACGCCGGCTCCTTCCAGACCTTGGTCAGCAGCTCGTCGAGATCGTCCGGCGTCGGCGCGCCGGTCAACGGGTAGATGACCTGTTCGGGCGCCACGTTGGCGATCAGGCCGTAGTCGGGGTTGTTGATCAGCTCGCTTTCCTGGTGCTCCTTGATGATTTCGATCGTCAGGCGCAGCTGCTCCTTGATCTGGTCGTGCGGGCTGCTGTAGAGGTCCGAAACGCGCGTGTGCACGTCCAGCACCGTGGACACCGCGTTGAGGAAGTACTCGCGCGGCTGTTCTTCATAGTCGACATAGGTCTGGGGCAGCTCGGACTCGTCGCGCTTGGAGCATACGACGCGGATATCCTTGGGATTCTTGACCTTGTTCAGGCGGTAGATGCCGGCCTCCACCGGCAGCCACTGCAGGAAATGCACCAGCCAGCGCGGGCTGATGGTGGAGAGCTGCGGAACGGTCTTGGTGGCATTGGCGAGCTGGCGCGCAGCGTTGTCGCTCAAGGCCGTTTTCACTTCTTGGCTGGCAGCCATGGGTTTCTCCTAGGAAATGAACTGCTGTTGAAATAACTGGTTTGTGGAATGACCGATCTCAAGCCTCGGACGGCGCACTGTGCTGCAGGCTGGCCTGCGTGATGTTGCTGCCTGGCGGAACGCTGCGCGTCAGCCACACATTGCCGCCGATGGTGGAGCCGCGGCCTATCGTGATGCGGCCCAGCACCGTAGCCCCCGCGTAGATGACGACACCGTCCTCCACCACCGGATGCCGAGCCAATCCTTTCTTGAGCTGGCCCGTCCCGTCGACCGGAAAGCTGCGCGCGCCGAGCGTGACGGCCTGGTAGATGCGCACGCGCTCGCCGATCACGGCCGTTTCGCCGATCACCACGCCGGTGCCATGGTCGATGAACAGGCCCGGACCGATTTGCGCGCCGGGATGGATGTCGATGCCGGTGCGGGTATGGGCCAGCTCGGCCACCAAACGCGCCAGGATTGGCACGCCCAGCAGGTACAACTCGTGCGCGAGCCGGTGATGGATCATGGCGTGGATGCCTGGATAGCAGAGCAGCACCTCGTCGACGCTGTGCGCCGCCGGATCGCCTTCGAACGCTGCTTCGACATCGCGGTCCAGCAAGCGGCGGATTTGCGGCAGGGCCAAGGCAAACTGGCGCGTCAGCAAGGCGGCATCCGCCTCGGGGTCCGGGGCAGGCTCGCCGCTTTGCCGCGCGGTATAGCGCAGCTCCAGCGCGATCTGGGCCCGCAGCGCATTCAGCTGCGTGCCCAGGGTATGGCCGACAAAGAAATCCTCGCTGTCCTGTCGCAGCTCATGCGGGCCCAGCCGCATTGGAAACAGCGCGCCCAGCAAGCCCTGCACGATCTGCTGCAGCGCGTCGGGCGAAGGCAGCTCACGGCCGCCCGGCTCGCGAGCCCGGCGTTGCCGCTCGCGCCACTCGAAGCGCGCCGCCCGCAGGCCCGCGACCACCTCGTCCAAGGCCAAATCGGCTTCGCGATCCGAAGCGCCTGTCCACTGCACATGTGAAGTCATGTTGCGATGCTCAATCTTGAACCCAGGGCAGGCCATGAAAGCGCCATCCGTCGCCGTGTCCGCGTTGCTGATGCGCGTCCAACTCGCCCTCGAATCCTTCCAGCACATTGAAGACCTGCGTGAACCCCGCCTTGGCCGCCGCCTCCGCCGCCAGCGCCGAGCGCTTGCCGCTGCGGCACAGCAGCAGGACCACAGCGTCCTTGGCCACCTTGGCTTCGAGCTCGCGCACGAACCGCGGGTTGCGCGTCAAGGCCGTTCCAGTGGCCCAGGCGACGTGAATGCTGCCCGGAACAAGACCAACGAACTTGCGCTCTTCGCCAGAACGGACATCGACCAGTTGCGCCTGCCCGCTCTGCACCAGGGCCCAGGCCGCCTCGGGCGGCACGCCGCCGGCATAGGGCAGGCCTTGGGACTTGGCGCGTTCACGCGCTTCGCCCAAGACCGATGCCGGACCAGCGACTGAACCAGGCGCGCCGGCATGGGCAGACGAGGAAAACTCAAGGACGACGCTCATGGCAGTATCTCCGTGGCAAAGGGGTGTTCAAATCTCAACAGCTGATTGAGCTCGTTCAGATTAATGAGGCACTGCAAGACTGTGAATGACTGATTGCGCGCTTCTTTATTCGATTCTCAAATAAGCAAAGCCGGATCAGCCGAGTGGTGCGACACGTCGAAGCGCGTAACACGCTGCGGCCGCAGATGCAGCCGCGCTCCTGGCGCCAGGGCGATGCGCTCCTTCAGCGCCACATAGGCCGAGCGCGACAGCTCGACGTCGACGACGCTGCCGTCACCCTCGCGCCTGAATTCGATCCGCGTGTTGGGCCCCACGGTCAGCGTTTGGCTCAGGACCACGGGCCAGGTCTCGGCGCCGGCTTCGGCGTGGATCTCGAGCTCGTGGGGCCGGACATAGCTGATGTCCTGCGAGGCCTGATCCAGGCGGCCGTGGAACAGGTTCACGTCGCCGAGGAACTGCAGCACGAAGGGCGTTGCCGGATGGTCGTAGACCTGGTCGGGCGCGCCCTGCTGCTCGATGCGGCCGCGGTTCATCACGACCACGCGGTCGGCCACCTCCATGGCCTCTTCCTGGTCGTGTGTGACAAACACGCTGGTCACATGGACCTCGTCGTGCAGCCGGCGCAGCCAGCGACGCAATTCCTTGCGCACCTTGGCGTCGAGCGCGCCGAAGGGCTCGTCCAGCAGCAGCACCTTGGGCTCGACCGCCAGGGCCCGGGCCAGCGCCACGCGCTGGCGCTGGCCGCCGGAGAGCTGGTGGGGAAAACGGTCGGCCACCCAGTCGAGCTGCACCAGTTGCAGCAAGTCGCTCACCTTGCGGCGAATCTCGGCCTCGCTCGGCCGCGTCGTCTTGGGGCGCACGCGCAGGCCGAACGCGACGTTCTCGAAGATCGTCATGTGAGCGAACAGCGCGTAATGCTGGAACACGAAGCCGACCTGGCGATCGCGCACGTCGGTCCGGGTCGCATCTTCGCCATGGAACAGCACGCTGCCGGAATCGGGCACTTCGAGGCCGGCGATGATGCGCAGCAGCGTGGTCTTGCCACAGCCCGATGGCCCCAGCAGCGCCACCAGCTCACCGTCGGGGATGTCCAGGTTCAGGTGGTCGCAGGCGACCGTCGTGCCGAAGCGGCGGTTCAGGTTTCTGATCTGGATGCTCATGTCGCTTGATCTGTTCTGATGTCTGACTTCTGGTGCTTGACACGCTGCTCGACCGCGTACTTGAGGACCAGCGTGACGAGCGCCAATGCGGCCAGCAGCGAGGCCATCGCGAAGGCGGCGGCAAACTGGTACTCGTTGTAGGCAATCTCGATGTGCAAGGGCATGGTGTTGGTCTGGCCGCGGATGTGGCCTGAGACCACGCTAACCGCGCCGAACTCGCCCATGGCCCGGGCATTGCACAGGATCACACCGTACAGCAGGGCCCACTTGATATTGGGCAGCGTGACGCGCCAGAAGATCTGCCAGCCATTGGCACCCAGCACGCGCGCGGCCTCCTCCTGCTCGATGCCCTGAGCCTGCATCAGCGGAATCAGCTCGCGGGCGATGAAGGGAAAGGTCACGAAGACGGTCGCCAGCACGATGCCGGGCACCGCGAAGATCACCTTGGTGTCGTGCGCCTGCAGCCAGCCGCCGAGCCAGCCCTGCAGTCCGAAGATCAGCACGAAGATCAGCCCGGCAATCACGGGGCTGACCGAGAACGGCAGGTCGATCAGGGTCAGCAGCAGGCTCTTGCCGTGGAAGTCGAACTTGCAGATGGCCCAGGCCACCGCCACGCCGAACACCAGATTGAGCGGCACGCTCACCAAAGTCGCCGTGAGTGTGAGCAACACGGCCGACAAGGCGTCGGGCTCGACGATGGCCGCCAGATAGACGTCCAGGCCCTTGCGGAAGGCTTCGATGAACACCACCGCCAAGGGCGCGAACAGGAACAGCGCCATGAAGGCCAGCGCCAGCGCGATCAGGCTCAATTGCAGCCAGCGCGGCTCGGTGGTGGACCTCCGCAGGGCCTGCGGCGCGCTGGCGGGTGCAGTGCTTGTCACAGCAGCGTCAAACCTCGTCGTGGGCAGTTGCACCGCACTCATAGCCCCCCCTGGCGCTTGCGCGCCCAGGCCTGCAGCAGGTTGATCAGCAGCAGGATCAGGAACGAGGCCACCAGCATCACGACGGCGATGGCCGTCGCGCCCGCGTAGTCGTACTGCTCCAGCTTGGTGATGATCAGCAGCGGCGTGATCTCGCTGACCATGGGCATGTTGCCGGCGATGAAGATCACCGAGCCGTATTCACCCAGTGCGCGGGCAAAGGCCAGCGCAAAGCCAGTCAGCAGCGTCGGCGCGAGGATGGGAAAAATCACCCGCGCGAAGGTCTGCCAGCGGCTCGCACCCAGCGTCGCGGCAGCCTCCTCCAGCTCCTCGTTGAGGTCTTCGAGCACCGGTTGCAAGGTGCGTACGACGAAGGGCAGGCCGATGAAGACCAGCGCCACCCACACCCCCACGGGCGTGTAGCTGACCTTGAAGGGCAGCAGCTGCCCGATCCAACCGTTCTGCGCGTAGATGGCTGTCAGCGAAATGCCGGCGACGGCGGTTGGCAGCGCAAACGGCAGGTCCACCAGCGCATCGACGAGTCGGCGTCCCGGGAAGGGATAGCGCACCAGCACCCAGGCGACGACCAGGCCGAACACGACGTTGAGCGCGGCGGCCAGGAAGGAAGCCCCGAAGGTGAGCCGGTAGGAGGCCAGCACGCGCGGCGTTGCGGTCGCGGTCAGGAACTGCGACCAGCTCAGCGAGGCGGTCTTCAGGAAAGCCGCCGACAAGGGGATCAGCACGATCAGACTGATGTAGAGCAGCGCGAAGCCGAGCGCGAGGTCGAAGCCCGGCAGCACGCTATGCCGCTTCAGCAGGACACGAGACAGGAACATGATGGGGTCGGCGCTTGAACGCGGGACTCACTGCTTGGTGTAGATCTTGTCGAACACGCCGCCGTCGTCAAAATGCGTCTTCTGCGCCAGGGTCCAGCCACCGAACACATCGTCGATGTTGAACAGCTTCAACTGCGGAAAGGCCTTGGCGTACTTGGCGGCCACTTTCGCGTCGGTGGGCCGGTAGTAGTTCCTGGCGGCGATCTCCTGCCCCTGCGGGCTGTACAGATATTCCAGGTAGGCGGTGGCCACGGCACGGGTGCCACGCTTGTCGACGACCTTGTCGACCACGCTCACCGGCGGCTCAGCCAGGATGCTGACGCTGGGCGACACGATCTGGAACTTGTCGGTGCCCAGCTCCTTGCTGGCCAGCAGCGCCTCGTTCTCCCAGGAGATCAGCACGTCGCCGATGCCGCGCTCCGTGAAGGTGATCAGCGAGCCGCGCGCGCCCGAATCAAGCACCGGCACGTTGCCGTAGATGGAGGCGACGAAAGCCTGCGCCTTGGCGGCGTCATTGCCGTTCTTCCGCAGCGCATAGCCCCAGGCCGCCAGGTAGTTCCAGCGCGCGCCGCCCGAAGTCTTGGGGTTGGGCGTCACGACCGACACGCCGGGCTTGGCCAGGTCATCCCAGTCCTTGATGCCCTTGGGGTTGCCCTTGCGCACCAGGAACACAATGGTCGAGGTGTAGGGCGAGCTGTGATGCGGCAGACGCGCCTGCCAGTCGGCAGGGATCAATCCGGCCTTGGTCTGCAGGGCATCGACGTCGGCCGCCAGGCCCAGCGTCACCACGTCGGCCTCCAGGCCGTCGATGACCGAGCGCGCCTGCTTGCCCGAACCGCCGTGCGATTGCTTGACCGTGACCACATCGCCGGTCTTGGCCTTCCAGTACGCGGAGAAGGCCTTGTTGTAGTCGACATAGAGCTCACGCGTCGGGTCGTAGCTGACGTTGAGCAGCGTGATGTCCTTGGCATGGCTGGCGCCTGCGAGCAGGGTCAGCGCGGCGAGCGCGAGAAAGCGGCGGAGGCTTGGATTCACTTGCATGAATGCGGTTCCTTTGGAATGCATGAGGTGTTGCTGGTCATGCTAAGCAGGCGTATTGGCATGACAAACGAATCGATCCGTTCATGAATATGCGTTAAACATATAAATGAAGGATTGCGGACGGAGTGGGCGCATGCCGATCGACATACGAAGACATGCGCCCGTCAGTTCAACTCAATTGGCCTTGGGTCAGATCTTTCCGACGATCTGTATGCCGAAGGTCCGTGGTAGGCCGGGCGTGTACGAGTTCCAGGTCCTGGCCAGCGGGGTGCTGTCGTTGAACAGGTTCTTGACGAACAGGCTGAAATCGAAGCCGCGATCGCGACGTCCGGCGCCCACGCTCCAGTCGACGATCCAGCTGTGCGGCACGACCGCATACGAAGACAGGCTGGTGTCGGAATTGAAGCTGCTCGAATAGGCGATGTTCGAGCTCAGGTGGAAGTCGTATTCGCCATGCCAGGGTCGGCGGTAGTCCGCGCCCAGGTTGCCCGACCACTTGGCCGCGCCAGGCAGCGTCGCGCCGCTGACATCGCGATAGGCCGGCGCACCGGGGTAGCCGTTCTCCACCGGCTGCGCATCGTTGCTGAATTGCTTGTAGGTGGCGTTGTTGTACGCCCCCGAGAAGCGCAGCACCGTGAAGGGGATGCCGGCGTATTGGCCGTCCACCTCCAGGCCGCTGACCCGTACCTTGGGCACGTTGCCCGTGATGGTGCCGTAGGCGGTGGATGGAGAAACGCCGTTCTGCACGTTCAGGTTGGTGGTGTACTGGTCCACCAGCCGGACGGCCTGCTGGTAATTGGAGATGTTGGTCAGGAACACGTCGGCGTTGACCGTCAGCGTTCGATTCAGCAGCGACTGTTTCAGGCCCAGTTCGAACGAATCGGTCTTCTCAGGCGACGCGAGGTAGGACTGGCCGTTGTAGAACTGCGCGATGCCAGCCTTCTCGCCGTGCTGGATCGACAAGTACGCGGTCTGGTTGTCGTCGAGCTTGTAGCTGGGGCTCAGCACCCAGGACGGCTGCGTGGCCTTGAAAGGTTGCGCTGCCGTCTGCGGGAACAGAACGCCCAGCTTGGCCAGGCGGACCTGCTGGGCGGCGTAGACCTGCTTCTGCTGCGCCGCACTCAAATTCGCGTAATTGGCCACGCCGAAATATTCCAGGGCCACGGCATTGGCCAGCGCAACCTGCTGCGCATTGTTCGAGGCCAGCAAGGCGCCCACGTTTGAGGTCGCAAAGCCACCCAGCGGCACGCCGTTGACGGCAACGGGGTTGAGCGCCGCGCCGTTGCCCTCCCCGGTGATGATGGTGCTGCCGACGTTGGTGCGGTTCTCCCGTGTTGCGCGCAAGCCGGTCGTGAGGGTCAGGGCATCGGAGAAATGCCAGTTGGCCTGGCCAAACAAGGCGGCGCTGTAGTTGTTGATCAATTGCGTGCCACCGGTATTGGTGCCGTAGACGCTCAGATTATTGAGGGAATTGATCATCAGCAGTTGTCCCGCCGCGTTCGCGTCCAGCGTCGCATACTGCGAATTGCTGGCATAGAAGGCGCCAGCGTCAGCACCGTAGGGCCCCACCTGGTAATCCACGCTGTTCTTCACGTTGATCAGGTACAGGCCCGTCTGGAAGTCGACAAAGCCGCCAACCGGCGACGAAAGACGCAACTCCTCGCTGTTCTGCCGGTAGTTGATCAGGTAGCCGCCGCTGTTGCCGGTGATGTTGAAGGGCGTGCCGGCGTCATTGACCGCATCGAAGTAATAGTCCTTGTACGCGGTGATCGAGGTCAGCTTGTAGTCCCTGGGCAGCAGCCAGTTGAGCTCGGCGGTGCCGGAATGGCTGCCCGTGGTCAAGGGTTGCGGCCTGTACAACTCGACGGCCGTGCCACCGTTGGTGTTGTAGTAGTTGGCCGGGTTGATGCTCGCATTGTTGGTGAACCAAGAGCGCGTGGCGAGTATGTAGCCATTGTCCGGATTCGTCTTCGCCGTGGTTGTCGGTGCCCCGTTGGCATAGGTCGCGGGCGTGGCGGTCTGGATCGTTGCGCTGTTGGTGAATTCGCCGGAATTGGGCTGGACTTCGAACGACAGCCTGGCGTTGAAGTTGTCCGATGGTGTCAGCAGGAACTGCAGGCGTGCCGCCACGCGGTTGGTGTTGGTGAAGGTCTGGTCCATTTCCAGGATGTTGTGGAGCGCTCCATTTTCGTGGTCGACATTGAAGGTGGCGCGATAGGCCAGCAGGTTGTCGACCACAGGGCCGGTAGCCGCCAGCGTCCCCACCACGCCATTGCGATCCTCGAACGTCACGCTGTAGTCGATCGACGGTGTGAACGACGGGCCCTTGCGATTCAGGATGATCGCGCCCATGCTCGTGTTCTTGCCCAGCAGCGTGCCCTGTGGGCCGCGAGCCACTTCCACCGAATCCAGGTCAATGAAATCGAAGCTCGACGACAAGGCGTTGTAGGCCCACGGCACGCCGTCGACGACCAGGCCCACGCTGGGGTCCTGCGCCTCGGTCTGGCCGATTTTTCCGATGCCGCGGATCGACAGGCTGGAAGTGCGCTGGTTGCCGAAGTTCCACGACACATTGGCCACGCGCTTGGAAATGGCCGTCAGGTCGTAGGAATTGAAACGCTCCAGCTCTTCGCCGCCGACCACCGACATCGAGATCGGCACGTCCTGCAGCTTTTCCTCGCGATTGCGCCCGTGCACGGTGATGCCGTCGAGCGACTTCACCACCGGCCCGGTCTCCGCCTTGCTGCTGCCCCCTGGAGTTCCGCCCGCATCGCTGGCGGCGTCCGCCGCGTAGACATTGATGGCGCCCGCAAGCCCTGCGCAGGCCAGCAACAGGGTCAGAGGACGATATTTGAATGGTGCTTCCTCACCGACGGAGGAGAAGTTGGACCGCTTTGCAGAGTTCACGTGTTTTTCCTAATTTGAAGTCAATGAATCCGACCTCCTCTTGCAAACCGCGTGCCCGATCTGGCGATCGCATAAGCTCATGAATGGATCGCCGTTCAATTCACAAATTGCAATGATTCGATGCAATTCGAATTCCAATGACAGCCCATGAAACATGACAGGGTTCATTCCGGTTATTTCATTTGCATCCATGCATAGAATTTCGACTGTTGGGTTCCATACAATGGCCTCAAAGGTCTTGAACGCGCCACAACAGGCCGGCAAGAATCCAATCTTGTTCGCCGCATAAGCGCATTGAGTAGGTGACGATTTCCGGCGCGATTTCTGGCGGAATTTCTGGCGTAAATGAACGGTCGATTCAGAAATTCCGGCCCAGCGCCTTGCATCCGCGCCTGGCATGGATGGTGCTTACTCCCTGGGTGATCATCAACCACGACACCCTGTGTCCATGCCCTCCATGAAACATCAGCACCTCCATCGCACCCTGCGCTCGATTTCACTGCTCGCCTCGCTCGCGGCCCTGGGAAGCGCTGCACATGCGCAGCAGAACGCCGCGCCGCCCGCAGCCGCCGCGTCGGCTGCGTGGAAATACAAGACGACCCATGTGCACCGGGCCGACATCGATGCGCTGCTGGCCCATCCCGACAAGGTGCTGCTGCTGGATCTGCGCCGCCCCGACGAACAGATCCAGTACGGCAGCTTCCCGGCCTTTCTCAGCATCCAGTTCACCGAGCTGGAAAAATCACTGGACTACATTCCTCGCGACCGCCAGATCCTGACGGTCTCCAACCACGCGCAGCGCGCGGGCGCGGCGGGCGACCTGCTGGCCAGCAAGGGCTACAGGGTGGCCGGCGCGGCCGGCTCCGAGGAGTATGAAAACGAAGGCGGCAAGCAGGTCGCGCACATCAGGCCGCCGGCGCCGCGCCCCGCCTCCGCGCCGCAGTGATCCGCGCAGTGACCCGCGCAGTGACCCACCTTCCAAGGATAGAACCCATGGGCCCTCACATCCCCTCTCCCGCCTCCCTCGATCTGCGCTACCCGCCGGCCCAGCTCATCGCCTCCGCCGCGAGCTTGCCTCAGGCGCCACAAACGCCGCAGGCCGCGGCATCGGCCGACATCCTGTGGGACGCGCCGACCCGGCTGTTCCACTGGAGCCTGGTCGGCACGGTCGGTACGGCGCTGGTCACGGGCTGGCTGGGCGGCGATTGGATGGAGCTGCACGGCAAGGCCGGCCTGGGCATTCTGGGCCTGCTGAGCTTTCGCATCGCCTGGGGCGTGCTGGGCGGCCGGCACGCGCGGTTTGCCAGCTTCTGGCCGTCGCCCTCGCGCATCCAGGACTACCTGCGCGGCCGCTGGCGGGGACGCGGCCACAATCCGCTCGGCGCGCTGTCGGTGTTGGCCATGCTCGGGCTGCTGCTGTTTCAAGCCCTGACCGGATTGTTCGGCAACGACGAGATTGCGTTCACCGGCCCGCTGGCCGATCGGGTCAGCGAGTCGCTCTCGCTCAAGCTCACGGCCTGGCACCAGCTCAACGCCAAGGCCTTGTACGGCCTGCTGGCCTTGCATCTGCTGGCCATTGCGTTCTATGTTGGCATCAAGCGGCGCCGTCTCATTGCGCCGATGATCACGGGCCGGGCCGAAGCCGCGGGGCCGCATTCGACCCAAAGTCCTCCTGCGGTGCTCGGCGCCCGGCGCCTCTGGCTCCATCTGGGCGTGGCCCTGGGTTTTGCCGGCATCGCCGTCGCGCTGCCGAACCATCCGGACTGGATTGCAACCTTGACCTCGGTATGGACACAGGTCACGAGATGATCGGCCTGTCGTACAGAGAGGCCTGCATCTCGCGCTCGTCCTTCATTCAAACCTTCATTCAAAGACAAGCGCCGACGCCGCGGCGTCAGGGCGCGAAGTTGACGTCCAAGGAAACCTGCACCTCGTCCGCGCCGCCCGCTGAGCATTTGATGCGCCGGGCTGCCGCCTGCACGGCTTTGTAATAAGCCTTGGGGCCGGATTCCGGAATCACGTCCACGACTTGGTCGCCGCGCACCTTGATCAGCGAATGGACCGTGCCCGTGATGTGGAAACGGTCGAATGCATCCTCCAGGCTCTGCGCGATGACGCGCTGGTAGCCGGGGCAGGCCACGGCGATGTCGTCCTTCTGCACCTCCGGCTTGGCTGGCGCCGCGACCGGCGCGGGGGCGGCAGGTGCGGGAGCTGGCGGCACGTCGTGCGGCACCACCGATTGCACCGCCTGGATCGCCGGCGGCGGCGTCACGGCGGGCGTGACCTCGGGGGGCGGCACGTAGGCGGGCGGCGGCACATCGCGAGGCTGCTCCTTGACGCGCTCCAATTTGGGGGGCGGCGGCGGGGGCGGCGGCGCCTCGTCGATCACCGACATCATGATCGGCTTCTTGACGATTTCATAGGCCTTCTGCGCCAGTCCGGAGGCCAGGGCCCAGATCAGCAGCAGGTGGAACAAGATCACGGCCGCCAAGCCCGGCCCGCGTCCTGCCTTGGCGGCGGACTGCCACTTGGGCGTGCTGGACCGCTCGAAAAACAGGCCCGCGTCTGATGGATGAATCGCGCTCATGATGTTTCACTGCTCCACGAATTGTTCGCTGCCGACCAGTCCCAGCTTGGACAGGCCCGCCTGATTGATGGCCACCAGCACCTCGGCCACGTCGTTGTACTTGGCCGCCTTGTCGGGCCGCACATGCACCTCCGGCTGCACGGCCTGCTTGCCCGCCTGCAGCAGCAGGCCTTTCAAAGCGGCCATGTCGGGCACGGGATCGCCGTTCCAGGCCATCACGGCGCCGGGCCGGATGTCGATGCGCACCACTTCCGGCTTCTGCAGCGCGGGCGGCGGCGTGCCGACCGGCAGGTTCAGATTCACGGCATGAAGCTGAATTGGAATGGTGATGATCAGCATCACCAGCAGCACCAGCATCACGTCGATCAGCGGCGTGGTGTTGATGTCGAGAATGGCGTCGGGCTCGCCCCGCCCCTTGCTCGTGGATATGTGCATGCCCATGGATGGCTCCCTTTGCGCCTGGCCTCAGCCGCGCGGCGGCGGCTCCGTGATGAAGCCGACTTTCACAATGCCTGCGCGCTGGCAGGCGTAAACAATCTTGCCGACCGAGTCGTAATCCGCCTGCAGGTCGCCGCGGATGTGCACCTCGGGCTGCGGATCCTGGGTCGACACCTGCTTGAGCCTGTCCACCAGGTCGTGCGTCCCGTTGACGCGCGCATCGAACCAGTAGATGGCGCCCTGGGTGTCGACGCTGATCACGATGTCGACGGGCTTGCTGACCCGTATCTCGTTGCGCTGCTTGGGCAGGCTGACCGGCACCGAGAAGTTCACGACCGGAATCGTGATCAGGAAAATGATGAGCAGCACCAGCATCACATCCACCAGCGGCGTGGTGTTGATGGCGGACACCGCCTCGTCCACCTCCGTGCGTCGTTTGAACTTTCGAGCCATGGCCGGACCCCTGCCTCAATGCGCCGCGGACTGGACCAGCAGCGCCGAATGCAGGTCGTCGCCGAAGGCCTGCACGTCGTCGAGCGCGGCCTTGTTGCGGCGGGCCAGCCAGTTGTAGCCCAGCAGGGCCGGAACGGCGACCGCCAGGCCGATGGCCGTCATGATCAGCGCCTCGCCCACGGGCCCGGCCACCTTGTCGATCGAGGCCTGCCCCGCCAAGCCAATGGCCGTCAGGGCGTGATAGATGCCCCAGACCGTGCCGAACAGGCCGACGAACGGCGCGCTGGAGCTGACCGCGGCCAGGAAGGTCAGGCCCTGCTGCAGGGTGCCCTGCACCTTGTCCACGCCGCGCTCGATGCTGACCGTCACCCACTCGTTCAGCCCCACGTGCTGCTGGAGCTTGATGTGGCGGGCCGTCGAATCGAGTCCGGTCTCGGCCAGGAAACGATAAGGGCTGTCCTTGCTCAGAGCTTCGACGCCCTCGCGCACCGAGCCTGCCGTCCAGAACTTCTGCGGCACGTCGCGGCGCTGCCGGCCGATGCGGCTTTGCTCGACCAGCTTGGAAATGATGATGTACCAGCTGCCTATGCTCATCAGGGCCAGGATGCCCAGCACCGTCTTGGTCACGGCATCGCTCTGCGACCACAGCGCCGCGATGCCGTAGGGGTTGTCGACCAGAACGGTGTCCTGGGCCTGGGACAGGCCTGCCGCCATCAGCAAGGCGAAGGGGAGCAAGCGCTTGAACGCGGACCGGGTGGAATGAAATGAAGAGCGCATGGGATTCTCACTTTGCAAGTCACGGGGATCACGGAATGAAAGGCGAATTGAGCCTGCCAAGCTCATGAAGGCGGCAAGTTCATCGACAAGGTATTCAGTTTCAGAGACGCCTTGAAAACAGCCAACAAAGCGATTCGCAGAACCTTATGACAAGACCGAAATACCCGAATTAAACAACCGTTCACCTTGGAAATTAGGATCAAATCGGCCAAGCCTTGGCCGGCGCGGCATGTCCGTTGGCATCGATATGAAGCCTGCGCACGCCGCGCTCAGACAACAATCCGAACCGCTTCAAATGCGTTCTCAACACATTGCGCGAGATGCCCAGCAATTCGGAGGTATGGACCTGGTTGAAATGGCAGGCCTCGTAGGCTGCCGTCACCAGCTCGCGCTCCACATGCGTGAACAACTCGGCCGGCCCCTGCTCGAACAGCAGCCGCAGGCTTTGGCGCAGCAGCGCGGTGCCGTCGGCGCCGTCCTGGCTCGATGAAGCCGGCGCGCTCGCCGCAACGGCAACAGGCCCCTCTGGCAAGGCCGGCGCGGGCGCGATGGCACCGCGCAGGGACAGCGCGTCGGCCTGGATCTCGGCGCCTTTGCCGACGATCAATGCGCAGTGGATGA
Organism: Burkholderiaceae bacterium; assembly: GCA_019234815.1. Classification (GTDB taxonomy): domain Bacteria; phylum Pseudomonadota; class Gammaproteobacteria; order Burkholderiales; family Burkholderiaceae_C; genus JAFALA01. Next base: position 107,733 of record JAFALA010000082.1, read on the forward strand.
CGTTTTCCAGTTCGCGGATGTTGCCGGGCCAATGGTGCGCCAGCAGTTGGGCCTGCGCCGCCTGGCTCAGGCGCACGTTCGACAAGCCCAGGCGTTGCGCGTAGATGGCAATGAAATGATGGGCCAGGGCCAGGATGTCCAGCGGGCGCTGCGCCAGCGGCGGCAAATGCAGGGACGCAATGTTCAGCCGATAAAACAGGTCGCGCCTGAAATGGCCGGCCTCGACGGCGCGCGCCAGATCGACATTGGTGGCGGCAACCAGGCGCACGTCGATGGCCGTCGACTTGCGGGAGCCCAGGCGCACCACTTGCCGCTCCTGCAGCACCCGCAGCAGCTTGACCTGCATGGACATGGGCAGGTCGCCGACCTCGTCCAGGAACAGGGTGCCCTGGTTGGCCGCCTCGAACCAACCGGCACGCGCCTGCGTGGCGCCGGTATAGGCGCCCGCCTCGTGGCCGAACAGCTCCGCCTCGATCATGGTGTCGCTGAACGCGCCGCAATTCACCGCGAGGAAAGGCCCCTGGCGCCCGCTGCTGGTGTGCACGTGGCGGGCGATCAATTCCTTGCCGGTGCCCGTCTCCCCCGTGATGAGCACGGTGGCATCGCTGGCGGCAACGCGTTCGACCTTGGCCAGCAAGGCCTGTGAGGCGGGATCTTCAAAGACCAGCGCCTTGGCCCGGATGGACAAGGCTTGGGGGTCTGGAAGGCTGAGGAGTCTGGACATTGCCGTTCTCGATTGAATTGCGCTGCAACGGTGTTCAGGTGATGTCTGCGCACTCTAGCCCTCCGAATCTGCAGCTCAAAGCTGGAAATTCAAATTTGCATATCCACGCAAATTTCATTGCATCGGATCCCCAATCATTCGCTGTTGAATTTGAAACACTGCCACCGCGGAACTGTTCGATATCGGGCAGATTTTTGGCAGCTTGATTTTTGAAATTTAGTTAGACAGTGCGCAAATAACTTTTCAAATCAAATGCCTAGCCGCCAGCAAGCGGCAGCACCAAACCGCAATTCGAGATGGCACGCCAATTGCTTTGAGCGACATCATTCAGCGCCCGGTCCGGGCCTGCTTCCATATCGCATTCATCAAAGAACGAAAGGCTGCAAGTGAATATCAAATTACTGTTCCCCATTTGGCTGGGCTTGGCCGGTTTGAGCATCGCGCTCGCCGACACGGCCGCGCCGGCCGACACCCCGGCCGCGGGCAAGGCCTGGTCGCCTTACGTGCCCGCGGCCGAGCCGGCGCTGCCGGCGGTCAAGCTCAAGGCCTGGGTGCGCGAACCCCTCGACAATTTCATCCTCGCGAAGCTGGAATCCGCCCAACTCAAGCCTGCAGCCGAAACCGATCGCGCCACCTTCATCCGGCGCGCCACCCTGGACACCTGCGGCCTGCTGCCCACGCCAGAGGAGGTCAAGGCCTTCGAGAACGACAAGTCGCCGCAAGCCTACGAACACCTGGTCGACCGCCTGCTGGCCTCGCCGCATTACGGCGAGCGCCAGGCGCGGCGCTGGCTGGACCTGGCCCGCTATGCCGACAGCGCGGGCTTCCAGAACGACCAGACCCGGCCCAACAGCTGGCGCTACCGCGACTACGTGATCAACGCCTTCAACCAGAACAAGCCCTTCGACCGTTTCATCAAGGAACAGATCGCCGGCGACGAGCTGTTTCCCGACAGCGAGGAGGCGCACATTGCCACCGGCTTTCTGGGCGGCTATCCCGACAACTACAACTCCCGCGACCTGATCCAGCGCAAATACCAGATCGAGACCGACATGACCGATCTGGTCGGCGAGACCTTCCTGTCGGCCACCATCGGCTGCGCGCGCTGCCACAACCACAAGTTCGACAAGGTCAGCCAGAAGGAATATTTCCAGCTGCAGGCCTATTTCGCCAACACGGCGTTCGACGACAAGGTCAAGGTCAAGAACAAGACGGAGTTCGAATCCGAATTCGAGAAGCAGCAGGCCGAGTACCGCGAGGAGACGCGCGCCATCACAAGCAAGCAAAAGGCCATTCTCGACAGCGTGCGCGAAGCCGGCGTCAAGTACCACAAGGAGCGTTACCTGACCGACAGCCGCGAGGCCATCTTCAAGCCCGAGGCCGACTGGACGCCGCTGGACCGCTGGGTCAACTGGCGCCTGAAATTCGTCAGCTCCGACCAGGACATCGTCGCCTACCTGAAGCTCAGCGCCGAGGACAAGGACAGCCCCGAGTACAAGCCCGAAAACCAGGACAAGTGGAAGGAGTACCAGAAGCTCACCAACGAGCTGAAGGCCTACGACAAGCGCCGCCCTGGCGCAGGTTCGATGAACCTGACCTCGGCCTTCGAGCTGGGCCAGGCTTCGCCGCCAACCTTCGTGCGCTTCACCGGCATCCATGAGCGGCCGCTCGACGAGGTCCAGCCCGCCATCCCTGCCCTGTGGGCCGCGGGCGAGCAGCCCTCGATCACGCCCACCGAGAAGTCCTCGGGCCGCCGTTCGGCGCTGGCCAACTGGCTGGCCAGCGCGCGCAACCCGCTGACGGCGCGCGTCTACGTGAACCGGGTCTGGAGCCAGTATTTCGACCGTGGACTCATCAGCACGGTCGCCGACTTCGGCCGCGCGGGCCAGAAGCCCACGCACCCCGAGCTGCTGGACTACCTGGCCACCGACTTCGTCGCCCATGGCTGGGACGTCAAGCGCCTGCACCGCGAGATCCTGCTCAGCGCCACCTACCGCCAGTCGTCCGCCGAGCGGCCTGAAATCGTCAAGGTCGATCCGCAAAACAAGCTGCTGGCCTTCTACCCGCGCAAGCGCCTGGAGGCTGAGGAAATCCGCGACTCGCTGCTGTACGCCTCGGGCGAACTGGTCGACAAGATCGGCGGGCCCGCCGTGTTCCCGCCCGTGCCCAAGTCGATCGACGCCGGCGCGCTGTGGCAGGAGCCCGCCAAGGACGAAGACAAGCGCCGCCGCAGCATCTACACCTTCGTGCGCCGCAGCGTGCCCTATCCCTTGACGCAGGTCTTCGACCCCGCCAACCCCTCTGCGCCGCACCACAAGCGCGACGTCACCACCACGCCGCTGCAGGCCCTGACGCTGTTCAACAGCGACGTGGTGTCGGGCTGGTCGCAGGCGCTGGCGGGCCGCGTCATCAACGAGGCAGGCACCGACGAAAACGCCCAGCTGAACCGCCTCTACGAGGTGCTGCTGTCGCGCGATCCGAGTCAGGCGGAGCGCAAGGCGCTGAAGGAATTCCTCAACCAGGAGCAGAAGGTCATCAGCGCCAAGCTGCAGACCGACAACAAGGCCGGCAAGTTCGAGGTGGCCATCCCCACCGGGCTGAAGGCCGGCGTGGCCTTGAACGATCCGATCCGCGCCGCGGCCTTCGTCGACCTGGTCCACACCGTCGCCAACTCCAACGACTTCGCGTACCGGTTCTGAAAGCCCGGCCGCCCCACTCACTTTCAAAAAGGACAACACCATGAGTCACAGCAACCGTCGCAATTTCCTGCTGCGCTCCGGCCAAGGCCTGGGCGGAGCCGCCCTGGCCGGTCTGATCCCCGGACTGGGCCACGTGAACGCCGCGCTGGCGGCCGACCTGGCCGTGCCGGACCTCGACCCGCTGGCCCCCAAGGCCCCGCCCCTGCCGGCCAAGATCAAATCGGTGATCTGGCTGCATCAGAACGGCGCGCCCAGCACGCTGGACCTCTACGACTACAAGCCCGAACTGCAAAAACTGGCCGGCCAGGCCATTCCGGCCTCGTTCCTGAAAGGCATCAAGACCAGCACGCAAGGCGGCGTGGGCAAGCTGTTCGCCTCGAACGAGCGAACCTGGAAGCAGTACGGCGACAGCGGCGCCTGGTTCTCCAACCTGCTGCCCAACCTGGCCGAGCATGCCGACAAGCTCACCTTCATCAAGTCCTCGGTCACGGTCGGCGCCACGCACGACATCTCGATCCTGAAGCTCAACACCGGCGACCTGAATCCGGGCCGCCCGTCGCTGGGCGCCTGGATCACGTACGCGCTCGGTTCGGCCAACGCCAACCTGCCGCCCTATGTGGTGCTGTACAACGGCCAACGCGAACCCCAGGGCGGATCGGTGAACTGGAGCTCCGGCTTCCTGCCTGCCATCTACCAGGGCACGGCGTTCCGCCCCGGCAATTCGCCGATCCTCTACATCGACGGCCCCGAGGCTCGCTCCGCGTCGCAGGAGCACGAGCAGCTCAAGCTGCTGAACCGCCTGAACCAGCTCAGCGCCGCCCGCTATCCGCTGGACTCTGAACTGCGCGCCCGCCTGCGTTCCTACGACCTGGCCGAGCGCATGCAGTCGGCGGCGCCCGATGCGGTCGACCTGAGCAAGGAAACCGAGGCCACCAAGAAGCTCTACGGCCTGGACGATGCCACCAGCGCCAGCTACGGCGAGACCCTGCTGCGCGCGCGCCGCCTGGTCGAGCGCGGCGTGCGCTTCGTGCAGGTCGTCACCGGCGCGGCGCCTGGCGATACCACCGTGGGCAGCTGGGACGCGCACAGCGACCTCGACCACAACCACAAGCAGATGGCCCGGCTCGTCGACAAGCCCATCGCCGGCCTGCTGGCCGACCTGAAGTCGCGCGGCCTGCTCGACACCACCCTGGTGGTCTGGACCTCCGAATTCGGGCGCACCTCCTACAGCGAGAGCGGCAACGGCCGCGACCACAACCCCTGGGGCTACACCCAATGGCTGGCCGGCGGCGGCCTGAAGGCCGGATTCACCTACGGCGAAACCGACGAGGTCGGACTGCAGGTGGCCGACAAGGAGAAAGGCGTGGACACCTACGACCTGCATGCCACCGTGCTGCAGCTGATGGGGCTGGACCACCTGAAGGTCACCTATCTCAACAACGGACGCTCCGAGCGCCCGACCGTCGTGTACGGCAAGGTCGTGAAGGACATCCTGGCATGATGCGCAACCCTTCACTGGCGCATGCCTCGAGGGCACTGGCGCTGTGCCTGGTCCTGCCCCTGTCGCTGGCCCATGCGGCCTTGAAACCCGGCGACCCCGCGCCGGAATTCGAGGCCCAGGCCGCGCTCGCAGGCAACGCCTACGCCTACTCGCTGAAGACGGCCCTCAAGGCCGGGCCGGTGGTGGTGTATTTCTACCCCTCGGCCTTCACGCGCGGGTGCAACATCCAGGCGCACACCGTTGCGGAGCAGGCGGATGCCTTCACGGCCGCCGGCGCCAGCATCATCGGCGTGTCGCTGGACAGCATCAGCCGGCTCAAGGCCTTTTCCGCCGATCCGGACTACTGCGCCAGCAAAATCAGCGTGGCGTCCGATGCCGATGGCAGGATTGCCGGCGCCTACGCGCTGGCGGTCAGGGAGGCCCCGGCCGGACGCAAGGACAGCCGCGGCGAGGCCATAGACCACGGCCTGGCCGAGCGCACCACCTTCGTCGTCACGGCTGACGGGCGCATCGCCGCGGCCATCGGTGGCGTGGACCCGGCCGAAAACGTCGCGCAGGCTCTGCGCACCGTGCAAAACCTGAAGCCCGGCGCGCACCTTTGAAAGCGCTGTTTACAGGACTGTGCCTGGCGCTCTGGATGAGCCTTCCGCATGCCGCCGCGCCGCAGCCTGGCGCGGCAACGGCCCAGCGCATCGAGCAGGGCCGGATCAAGGCCGAGAACCAAGGCTGCTTCGAATGCCATGGCCCGCAAGGCCAGGGGTCGCTGCAGGCCTCCGAAGTGATCGTGGCCAAGCTGGCCGGCCAGTCGTTCGACTACCTGCAAGCACAGGTGCGCAGCTTCCGCTCCGGGCTGCGCAGAAACGACTACATGACGGTCATCGCCAACACCTTGGACGACGCCGACATCCGCGACCTGGCCGCCTACTTCGCCAGCCAGGCCCCCATGCACGGGGACGGGAACGCTCCCGCCCCGTCGGCCTCGCTTGCCGCGGCCAAGCAACTGGCATGGCAAGGCGATCCTGCGCGAGGCCTGCCCGCCTGCGCGTCCTGCCACGGCGAGCAGGGTGCCGGGCCGGCTGGCAAGCCGGCACCCCGCCTGGCCGGCCAGGACTTGCGTTACCTGCAAAAGCAGTTGCTGGATTGGCGATCGGGCCAGCGACAGGACACAGGCCCGGTGCTGATGGCGCCCGTGGCCAGGTTCTTGAGCGATGCCGAGATCGACGCCCTGGCCGTGCTGTACGCGCAATCCCATTGATACCGATTGATTTCTGTTTCTCACCACCACCTCCAAAGGAAACGACATGAAGACCCCCATCAAACGGCTCGCACTGCCGGCGCTGGCGCTGTCCAGCCTCGCGTTTTGCGGACTGGGCCTGGCGCAGCAAGCGCCCAAGCCCGAGACCCTGATCAAGGTCCGCCAATCCACCTTCCAGGTGGTTGCGTGGAACACCGGCCGCGTCAAGGCCAACCTGGACGGCAGCTACAACAAGGATGAAGTCATCAAGGCCGCCAACACCATTGCCGCCCTGGCCAACAACAACCTGGCCGGCCTCTTTGTCCGCGGCACCGAACAAGGCAAGGGCTGGCACGAAACGTCGGCCAAGGCGGAGCTGTTCAAGGACGGCAGCAAGTTCGCCGAATTCAGCAAGAACTTTGCCCACGAGGCCGACGAGCTGGCCCAGGTGGCGGCGCTCGGCGACCCGGCCAAGACCAAGGAGCAGTTCGGCAAGCTGGGCCGCACCTGCAAGGCCTGCCACGACGACTACAAGTCCAAGGAGTGAGCATGAAACAGACTTCCCGCCTCCCTCGCACGGGCCGCGCCCTGGCCGTCCTGGCGCTGTGCTGCCTGGGCGCCGGCGCGCAGGCGCAGACGGCGCCTGCGCCTGCAGCTGCGTCCGCCCCCGCCGCCGGACCCAACACCCAGTCGATCAAGGACTTCAGCTTCTTCGTCACCAGCGTCGGCTCGGGCAAAGGCGCCGACCTCGGCGGCCTGGCCGGCGCCGACGCGCACTGCGCCTCGCTGGCCGCGGCCGTGGGCAACACCGGCAAGACCTGGCGCGCCTACCTCAGCACGCAGGCGCGCGACGGCCAGCCGGCCGTGAATGCGCGCGACCGCATCGGCAACGGGCCCTGGATCAACGTCCGCGGCGCCGTCATCGCCAAGGACCAGGCCCAGCTGCATGGCGACACGACGGACCTCGCGCGCCTCGGCAACAACCTCAGCCGCGCCACCGCCTTCACGGAAAAGAATGAAGCGATCAAGGGCTTTGGCGACAAGCCCAATGAGCACGACATCCTGACCGGATCGCTGCCCGACGGGCGCGCCTACGCCGACGCCGCGGACCACACCTGCAGCAACTACACGAGCAGCGCGGCCGAAGGCAGCGCCCAGCTGGGGCATTTCGACCGCACCGGCGGCGGCAACACGTCCTGGAATTCGGCCCACGCCAGCCGCGGCTGCTCGCAGGAAAAGCTGGTGGCCACCGGCGGCGCCGGCCTGTTCTACTGCTTTGCGCAGCAGTGAATAAGCAAGCTTGAATTGCTTCGTTGTGGCTGCCGCTTCCCCACCCTAAAGTCAGGACCCGACATGACATCGAACGTGCGAAGGGATGAGAAGAATGGCAGCAAGCGCCGCGACGACACCCCGTGCCCCGGCACGGCTGCAGGCCCAGGCACTGGGCCTGCAGCGTGGCGGCCGGCCCTTGTTCCAAGCCCTCAGCTTTGAGCTCGAAGCCGGCCGCGCACTTCATCTGCAAGGCGACAACGGCAGCGGCAAAACCAGCCTGCTGCGGTTGATCGCGGGCCTGGCGCCGCTGCAGGCGGGCCAGTTGCTCTGGGACGGCCGGCGCGTGCGGCCGCAGTCCGAGACCTGGCGCCGCGGCCTGCTCTACGCCGCGCATGCCGCTGCCCTCAAGGCCGAATTCACGGCGCTCGAAAACCTGCGTTGGCAGGCCCGCCTGAGCGGCCATGCCGTCCAGGACAAGGACATCCACGACGCCCTGCTCCGGCTGGGCCTGCGCGACCAGATCCACACCCCGGCACGCCAGCTGTCGCAAGGTCAGAAGAAACGGCTGAGCCTGGCCTCGCTGTTCCTGCCCCTGAACTGGCAGTTGCTGCTGCTGGACGAACCCTTCGACGCGCTGGACCAGGCCAGCGTCGAGCTGCTCAAGACGCGGCTTGGCGAGCTGCTGGCCCAGTCCGCCAGCGTCATCTACACCAGCCATCAATCGCAATCGCTGCAGCCTGATACGGACACCGTGCTGCGCCTGGAGCGTCCCCATGGACCGCTGCACTGATGGCTCGGCATCTGCTGCAGCTGCTTCGGCGCGAGCTCCTGCTCGGCTGGCGGCGCGCGTCGGACATCCTCGGCACGGCGGCCTTCTTCGTGATCGTCGCCAGCCTGTTTCCGTTCGGCGCGGGCCCGGACCCCGTGCTGTTGCGCGCCATCGCGCCCGGCGTCTTGTGGACGGCGGCCTTGCTGGCCAGCCTGCTGGCGCTGCCGCGCATCTTCTCGGCCGACCACGCCGACGGCAGCCTGGACCAGCTGATGCTGTCGCCGCAGCCGCTGTCGCTGCTGGTCGTCGGCAAGGTCTGGGCCCACTGGCTGATGTGCGGCCTGCCCCTGGTGCTGCTGGCCCCGCTGCTGGCGCTGCAATTCGACCTCGACGGCGCGGCGATCCGCACCCTGGCCTGGAGCCTGCTGCTGGGCACACCCGTCCTGAGCCAGATCGGCGCGCTGGGCGCCGCGCTGGTGATCGGCGCGCGCGGCGGCAGCGTGGTGCTGGCGCTGATGGTGCTGCCGCTGTACCTGCCGGTGCTGGTGTTCGGCGCCGGCGCGGTGGCTGCGGCCCAGGCCGGCCAGAGCGCCGATGCGCCCTTGCTGCTGCTGGCCGCGCTGTGCCTGGGCAGCATGGCGGCAACGCCGTGGGCGGGCGCAGCAGCACTGCGCATCTCGACCGACTGATCCGATTCAACCCAGCACAGCCATGACCACGAACACCTTGCGCGGCGCCCACGGACCAACCTGGCGCAGATTTGCCGCTCCCGTCCACTGCTACCGGTTGGCCGGCCTGCTCGCGAGCCCCTTCGCGGCGCTGGCCGCGCTGCTGGGCGCATGGGGCCTGTACCTGGGCTTCGTGGCGGCGCCCACCGATTTCCAGCAGGGCGAGGTCTACCGCATCATCTTCCTGCACGTGCCCACGGCCTGGCTGTCCATGATCATCTATGTGGCCATGGCGTTCTGGGCCGGCCTGGGCTGGGCCTTGAACACCCGCGTGTCGTCGATGCTGGCCAGCGCGCTCGCGCCGAGCGGCGCGCTGATGTGCCTGCTGGCCCTCATCACCGGCGCCCTGTGGGGCCGGCCAACCTGGGGCGCCTGGTGGGTCTGGGACGCGCGCTTGAGTTCGGAGTTGATCCTGCTGTTCCTCTACATCGGCTTCATGGCCCTCCACGCCGCGTTCGACGATGCGCGCCGCGCCGACCGGGCCAGCGCCCTGTGGGCCCTGGTCGGCGTGGTGAACGTGCCCATCATCTATTTCTCGGTGCGCTGGTGGAACACGCTACACCAGGGCGCGTCGGTGAGCCTGAGCGCCGCGCCCCACATGGCCGAGGCCATGCTGCGCGGCATGCTGGTCTGCACCCTGGCCTTGTGGAGCTACGCCGTCGCCGTGGTGCTGTGGCGCTTGCGCCTGATCATCGGCGAGCGCGAAAGCGGCGCCGCATGGCTGCAGGCCGAGCTCGGTGCCTCATTCGAACAGGGTCAAGCCGCATGAACATCCCCCACATCCCGCCAGGGTCAAACTGGTCCGATTTCATCGCCATGGGCGGACAAGGCCGCTACGTCTGGTCGGCGCTGGGCATCGTGGCCGCCGCGCTGTTGATCGAGCTGGCGCAGCTGCGATTGCGTCGCAGCCGGCAACTCAGCCAGCAGTTGTTCCGCCAACGAGACGCTGCATGACGGCGCGCCGCAAACGACTGCTGCTGCTGCTGCTCGGCCTGGCCTTGCTGGCAACGGCCACGGCCCTGGTGCTGCAGGCCTTCCAGAAAAACCTGGTGTTTTTCTACACGCCCTCGCAGGTGCTGGCCCAGGAAGCGCCGCAGGGGCGCAGCTTTCGCATCGGCGGCCTGGTGGAAGCCGGCAGCCTGCAGCGCGGCGGCGACGGCCTGGACAACCGCTTTGTCGTCACCGACCAGTCGCAGCGCCTGAGCGTGCATTACCACGGCCTGCTGCCCGACCTCTTCAGGGAAGGCCGCGGCGTCGTGGCCCAGGGCCGCATCGATCGCGAGGGGCATTTCGAGGCCGAGCAGGTGCTGGCCAAGCACGACGAGAACTACATGCCGCCCGAAGCTGCCGCAGCTTTACGCCAGGCCAGCGCCCTGCCCGACCCATCCACCGAGGCCGCGCCATGACGGTTGAACTGGCCCATCTGGCCTTGATGCTGGCCTTGAGCCTGGCCCTGGTGCAGGCCGTGCTGCCGATCTGGGGGGCCTCGCGCCAGGACGCGGGCCAGCGCGAGCGGGCGCTGAGCCTGGCCGTGCCCGTCGCGGTCGCGCAGTCGGCCTGCGTGACGCTGGCCTTCGCCGGCCTGCTGTTTGCGCTGGGCGAGAACGACTTCTCGCTGCGCTACGTCGCCGAGCATTCCAACCGCCGCCTGCCGCTGCCATTCCGGCTGTCGGCCGCCTGGGCCGGACATGAAGGCTCGCTGCTGCTGTGGCTGCAGATGCTGGCGCTGTGGACCCTGGCCCTGGCGCGCTGGGGCCGCTCGCTGCCGGCGCCCATGCGCGCCCGCGTGATCGCCGTGCTGGGCATGGTGAGCGCCGGCTTCATCAGCTTCACCTTGCTGAACTCGGACCCATTCGAGCGGCTCGCTCAGGTGCCCCCGGACGGCCGCGACCTCAACCCGCTGCTGCAGGACCCCGGCATGATCTTCCATCCGCCCCTGCTCTACATGGGTTATGTCGGATTCTCGGTCGCGTTCGCCTTTGCCGTCGCCGCGCTGCTGGACCGGGAATTCGACCCGGCCTGGGCGCGCTGGTCCCGCCCCTGGACCCTGGCGGCCTGGAGCTTCCTGACCCTGGGCATTTTCCTGGGCAGCTTCTGGGCCTATTACGAGCTGGGCTGGGGCGGCTGGTGGTTCTGGGACGCGGTCGAGAACGCCTCCTTCATGCCCTGGCTGGTGGGCACGGCCCTGATCCACTCGCTGGCCGTCAGCGACAAGCGCGGCGGCTTTCGCCACTGGACCCTGCTGCTGGCGATGGCCTGCTTCTCGCTGTCGCTGCTGGGCACCTTCCTGGTCCGCTCGGGCGTGCTCAGCTCCGTGCACGCGTTTGCCTCGGACCCGCAGCGCGGCCTCTACATCCTCGCGCTGCTGACCCTGGCCATCGGCGCCTCGCTGGCTCTCTTTGCATGGCGCGCGCCGCGCCTGGCCGCCATCCCCGCCTTCTCGTGGCTGTCGCGCGAGAGCCTGCTGCTGCTCAACAACCTGTTCCTGCTGGTCAGCGCGGCCACGATCCTGCTGGGCACGCTCTACCCGATGCTGCTGGAGGCCCTGCACCTCGGCTCGATCTCGGTCGGCCCGCCCTATTTCGAGACCGTGTTCGTGCCGCTGATGGCGCCGCTGCTGACCCTGGCGGCGGCCGCGCCCTTCACGACCTGGCGGCAGACTGCTCCCGCCAGGCTGTGGCTGCAACTGCGCTGGCCGCTGCTGGCGGCGCTGGGACTGGGCCTGCTCCTGAGCCTGAGCACGCTCCATTCCATGCAGGCCGCGCTGGGCCTGTGCCTGGGCCTGTGGGTCCTGCTCGGCACGCTCTGGCATGCGGGCCATGCCCTGAAGCCCGGCCCTGGCGCCAGCCTGCTTCAAGCCTGGCACCGAACGCCACGCGCCACCGTCGGCATGTGGACGGCGCACCTGGGCCTGGCGGTGTTCGTGCTGGGCGTCAGCCTGGTCCGCACGCTGGAGTACAGCCAGGACTTGCGCTTGAACGTCGGCCGGTCGGCCACGGTCGGCGACTATCAGTTCCGCCTGGCAGGCCTGACGCGCCGCGACGGCCCCAACTACCTGGCGGCGCGCGCCGACATCGAAGTGCGTCCCGCCCGCGATCCGCAAGCCAAGCCCGTGCTGCTGCATCCGGAGAAGCGCTTCTTCCCGGTCCAGGCCATGCCCATGACCGAGGCCGGCATCGACCGGGGCTTCAGCCGCGACCTCTACGTCTCGCTGGCCGAACTCGGCGCCGACCAGTCCTGGGGCATGCGCATCCAGGTCAAGCCCTTCATGTCCTGGCTGTGGTGCGGGGTCCTCCTGATGGCGCTGGGCGGCTTCGTGGCGGCGGCAGACCGGCGCCTGCGGCTGGCCGGACGCACGCAAGCCTGTGCGCAGCAAGCGCAAGGCCTGCCCCTGGCGCTTTCACCGCAAGGAGCCCGCGCATGATCCGCCGCACCGTCCCCTTGCTGCTGTTCCTGCTGCTGGCCGCCGCGCTGGCGCTGGGCTTGCTGCGGCACGATCCCGACGCGCCCCTGTCGTCCGCCCTGCTGGATCAGGCCGCGCCGGGCTTCGAGCTGCCGCGAAACGATGGCCCGCAGGAAACCTTCGGCCCCACCAACCTGCGCGGCACGGTCTGGATCCTGAACGTCTGGGCCTCCTGGTGCGCGCCCTGCCGCGAGGAGCACGCGGTGCTCATGGCCTGGTCCGAAAGCCACGCCGCCCCCCTGGTCGGGCTGGACTACAAGGACCCGGACGGCACCGCCTGGCTGGCAGCCCAAGGCAATCCCTACCAGGTCAGCGTGCAGGACCGCCAGGGCCGCGTGGGCCTGGACTACGGCATCGCCGGCGTGCCGGAAAGCTTCGTCATCGACAAGGCCGGCCGCATCCGCCGCAAGCTCGTGGGTCCGCTGAATCGCGCCCTGGTCGAACGGGAGCTGCGACCCCTGATCGAGAAGCTCCAGCATGAGTAAGTTCAAGACCTTCATCGTGCTCGCGCTGCTCGCCTGGGCGGGCCTGGCGGCCGCGCAAGCCGAGTCCGCGGACGATGCCGCGCTGGCGCCGCGCCTGCAGCGAATGGCGCAGACCCTGCGCTGCGTGGTCTGCCAGAACCAGACCCTGGCCGATTCACGGGCCGACATCGCGCAGGACATGAAAGCCGCCCTGCTGGAGCAGATGCGCCGCGGCGCCAGCGACGCCCAGGTGCGCGATTTCATGGTGCAGCGCTACGGCGACTTCGTGCTCTACGACCCGCCCTTCAAGGCCGTCACCGTGCTGCTGTGGCTGGGCCCGCTGCTCTTTCTGGCCCTCGCCCTGGCCCTGCTGCTGCATCTGCGCCGCCAACTCGCAGCACAGATGAACGACGCCACACAAGAAGCCGAACAAGCCACCGAAAGCGCCGCCCGACCATGATGCTTTTTGCGACCAGCGCCTTGTCACTCGTGGCCGCCCTGCTGGCTTGGCCGCTGCATCGCCGCTGGCGCAGCGAGTCGGCAACCCTCGGCGCCGAATCGACACCCCGGCGGCCCGGGCCGACGCGCTGGCGCACGCATCGCGGCAGCCTGTTGCTGGCCTTGTGGGTGCTGGCCGCCACGGCGGCGCTCTACGCTCGGCTGGGTACCCCGGACGCCATGCGCATGGGCGATGCTGAGCAGCCGCAGCCGTCTCCGCAACAGGCCCAACAAGCGCAGATCGAGGCCATGGTCACCCGCCTGGCGCAGCGACTCCAGACACAAACACAGGACGCGGCAGGCTGGCGCAGGCTCGCGCACGCCTACGAAGTGCTGCACCGCTGGACGGACGCCTGCGACGCCTATGCGCGGCTGACCCTCCTCACGCCCGGCGACGCCGACATGCTGACCGACTACGCCGTCACCCTGGCCATCCGGCAAGGACGCGACACGCTGGGCCCGGACTCGGAGCAACTGATCAGGCAGGCCCTGAAAGCCCGGCCCGACCATCTGCAGGCCCTGGCGCTGTCGGGCAGCATCGCGTTCGAGCATTGCGACTACCAGGCCGCCGCGGCCTTCTGGGGCAAGGTGCTGGCGGCCGCGCCCGCAGGTTCCGAACTGGCCGCGTCCCTGCAAGGCCAGGTCTCGAAGGCCAGGCGGCTGGCGACACAGGCCCGCCGCTGTTGACAACACGGCAGCGGCGCTGCCGGCACCTTCCCCTTGAAATCCGTCATCACCCTTCTCCCTTCTCCTTTCACCCCTCCGGAATTTGAATATGTCGACTATGAGGAAAGGCTCCGCACTCCTGGCACTGTTGCTGCTGGCCGCCAGGCCTGTGTTCTGCGTGGAATTCGATCTCACGGCCGACGGCATGCGCGACATCGACGACACGACCAAAAGCCTCAACTCCAACCTGGCCACCAAGAACAGCAAGAACGCCCTGGGCGAGGCGCAGGAAATCGCCGCATTCTTCCTCCAGGTGCAGGGCTATTACGAGGCCAAGGGCAACGCGCAAGACGCCGTAGACTACGCCCGCAAGAGCCACGAACTGGCGGGCCAGATCGCCAAGTCGGTCGCAGCCAATGACCTCGACGCAGCCGCCGCCACCGTCAGCTCCCTGACGCGAATCTGCAAGTCCTGCCACAACGCCTACAAAACGGATTGAGCATCAAATGGCGCACGGGCTTGCGAGATCCGTCATGCTCATGCTCTACTTGATCCAGCACACCTTGCCGTCCAGGTGTACCCAAAGGAATCCAGGTTCAGCACATTTCGCCTGGCTTGCAGCCTCGACCGGGATCTGGCCGTCATGGTGGAACGACTTTCAGACGCATGGCGCCGCATGTGGCGCCCCCCTCCCGCGTTCGAGACGGCAGCGCTGGAACAGGCATTCGAACGCGATTACAGCCAACGCTTTGCTTCGCATCGGCAAGTGGCCATTGCCCTGGCGTTGTTGATCGGAACAGCTTTTCTCGGTTGGGACTTCCTGTATGGATACGCCGATCTTAGTTTCCAGCCGGCACTCAGGTCCGTGGTCGTGAATCGCGGCATGAGTTCGCTGCTCCTGCTGCCGTTTCTTCTCGTGACGGGTTCGCGCCAGTTTCATATCGACGAAGCTTTCGCCACGCGCTGCCTGGTGAGCGCGGCCTATTTGCAATTCGCCCTCTACTGCCTGGGTTTTCTGCTGGCACCCTACCCCTACGACTACATGTATTTCTTCATGGGCAGCTTCATCTGCTTGATCTACGGCCTGACCATGCTGCGCCTGCGCGCCCGCGCCGTTCTGGTACTGGGCGCGCTGGCGCTGCTCACCGCGCTGCCCGTTTTCATGCTCAACCTCGAACTCAAGGACGCAGCCCTGAACAGCCCGGCAGCGCGGATCTACGTCTGGCCCGCCCTGAGTTTCTTGCTGACTGCCGCCACCATGGGCTATGTGGTGAGCAACCTGCTGGAACACAGCGAGCGCGACTCCTTCGCGCGCGCCCACGAACTGGAGCGCCAGAACGCCATCATGCTGCGGTACGGCCAGGAGGTCGCTCAGCTCAACCAGACCTTGCGTTACTCCAGCGACCAAGCCCAGCAAAAAGCCCTCGCGCTGATCGAGCTGAAGGAACGCATGCGCCTGGACGCCGAGCGGCGCAATCGAGAGAAATCGCAGTTTCTCGCCTCCGCGGTACACGATCTCAAACAACCCATCCAGGCCATCAGCAACGTGCTGGAGCCGGGTCGGCGTGCTCTCGAACGCAAGGACAACGGCACCGCCATGCGCATGTTCGATCTCGCAGCCGAGGCCAGCGATCTGATGCGCAGGCTGCTTGCCGGCGTGCTGGAGATCTCACGGCTGGAATCGGGCTTTGTGCATGCGGAACTGAGTTCATTCAATGTGCTGCCGATGATTCAAGACATCCTGAACCAGGCGCGGGATCAGGCTTTGCGCGAAGGCGTCTTGCTTCGAGGTCCAGCGCCCGGCAAAGTGCTGTTCGTCCACAGCGACGAGCATTTGCTCACGCGCATCTTGCTGAACCTGGTCGGCAACGGCATCAAGTACCACGATCCAACGCGCCATGAACGCATCGTGCAATTGAAGCTGCAACCCACGCACACCTGCTTGCGCCTGACCGTTGAAGATAACGGCATTGGCATGGACCCCGAACTGGTCCGCTCGGAAGCCATCTTCAAGCCATTCTTCCAGATTGCGAATTCCCGGCGCGAAAGCGAGAAAGGCGTGGGACTGGGCCTATCCATCGTGCGCGCCATGTTGAGCCTGCTGCCCCGTCACCTCATCGAGATATTGTCGAGCCCGGGCCAAGGCACGCGCATCACCCTGGAGCTGCCGTGGGGCCAGCCGCACGCGCCGGGCTCGCACGCAAGCGAGGACGCGGGCCGCGCCGGTACCCGCGACGAACTGACGGATTGGCGCGGGATCTATGTACTCTACGTGGAAGACGATGAGTTGGTCCGACGCACCAGTTGCGCCATCTTTGACAGCTACGGCCTGCGCTACGAATCGGCGGCCAGCTTGAGTGAATTGAACAATTTGCTCGCCACCATGGAGCGCCGCCCCGATCTACTCGTCAGCGACTACCGGCTGCCGGACGGCAAAACCGCCGCCGACGTGGTGCAAGCGCTTGACGCCGTATTCGGCACGACGCCGACACTGGTGCTGACCGGTGAGGGTTGGACCGACAAGCTGATGGATCCGGCCTGGACCGTGCGGGTCAAGCCCATTTCAACGGCACAGCTCTTGACCACCATTCAAGAGCTTCTGCATCGCAGCGTCAGTGTTTGACCACCTTGACCTCAGGACGAGGAATCCGCAGCCCCAGCCGAGAAACTTCGATCATCAACTCGGTACGGCGTGTCACCTTGAATAGCCGCAACAGGTCAGACACATAGGTTTTGCGCACCGTGCCTTCGCCAATATCCATCAAACGTGCGATGGACTTGTTAGGCAAGCCCTGGCAAACGTAATAAAGCACCTCCAGCATGCGGGGAGCGATGCCCATTTCGGCCCATCCTGGATGCAAGGACGGTGCGGTGCGAATCGGCAGCGCCCCGGCTGGCAGACCGGATTCACCGTGTCCGAACAGGGAATCGGGCAGGAATACACCGTCCTGAAACACGGTCGCCAATGTCCGCGCAAACACGGTTTCGTCGCCGCAGCCCTTGACGATATACCCCGATGCGCCAGACGCGATGCAACGCAGGATCAGCTCCCTGTCCTCCGAGGCCGCCAGCATGATCACCTTGCAAGGCAGGCCGGCGTCGCGAATCTGCACCAGCAGATCCAGCCCCGACTGGGCCGCGCGCAACTCGATGTCGAGAAACACGATGTCAAACATGCGCTGCGCCAACAGAGCCTCGGCCTCTTCGAAGGTACCTGCCTCAATTACCTGCACCTCCGGCTGGACGATATGCAGCAAAGTCCGCATGCCGGCGCGCACCAGGCCTTGATCTTCCACCAGCAGCACACGGCTCAACATGAGTCCCCCACGGGAGTCCATGCATGAAGCCTAACAAGCATGCGTACAGCGACAAAGCAGACAAATGTCCTAGTTCTTCATTTTGATGCGATTGACGCACCATTTGTCAGATAGAAAAACACCGGCATGTACGCCAATCTTGACTATGTGCGTTGATACAGCAGTCAGGCGACGCCCTTGATCAACGAGGCAGACATCATGAAATTCAGCAGGCTACGAGACGCCCGCATGACGGCTGATCTTCGCGCCGCCATCAAGCGCAAGGAGATCATGAGCTTTTATCAGCCCATTGTTGACCTTGGCAACGGCGAAGTGGTGGGCGTGGAAGCGCTGGCGCGCTGGCGCCATCCTGTGCGCGGGCTCTTGACCCCAGCAGACTTCCTGGCCTGCGCGGAGTCGTCTGACCTGATCGTCAAGTTTGGCGAACAGGTCTTGCGCCAGGCTTGTCGTGACATGGCAGCCCTGTATCGCAGACATGGTCGCTGGCTGGATTTGCATGTCAACGTTTCAGCGCGTCAACTGCTGCAGTCGGATTTGCCTGAGGTGGTGTCTGACGCATTGCGTGAATTTGAAATTCCGGCTGAGATATTGACGCTGGAATTGACGGAATCGATGTTCATCGATCCGGACGATGCCACCATCGCGCATGTCGTCACGGGCTTGCGTGCCATCGACGTGCGCCTGGCCATCGATGACTTCGGGACCGGCTATTCGTCGCTGTGGTCCTTGGAGAGGCTGCCGGTCGACGCACTCAAGATCGACCGGGCGTTTGTCTGCAAGCTGTTCGAGCCCAACAGCCGGTCCCCTGCATTGACGGCGACCATCATCGCGATAGGCCGGCAGCTCTATCTGGAGATGGTCGCCGAGGGCGTCGAAACCTTGCCCCAGGCGCGCTGCCTGCACGCCATGGGATGCAGGCGCGCGCAGGGCTATCTGTTCGGCAAACCCGTACCCATCGAGCAGCTTGGGCTTTCAAGACACCGTCTTGATTGACCTCACACACCATGCGCCAGCCGCCAAAATGCGCTAGACAATCCACAATTCATATACATACATATAATATGCACACATATGAAACTGGACTTCACTCAACGCCCCGGTTTCCTGTTCGGCGAAGTGGCACGGCTGTATGGCAAGTTGTTTGAGCAGCAGGCACGCAATCGGCTGACCCTGTCGCGCGCGCAGTACCGGGCCCTGGCGGTCCTGACCATCCATGGCAGCGACGTGCAGCCCATGTCGCAAAGCGAATTGGCCGAGCGCCTGGACGTGACGCCCATGGCCGTGGCGACCCTGTGCGACCGCATGGCCGCGGCCGGGCTGCTGCGCCGTGAGCCGCACCCGACGGACCGGCGCGTCAACCTGATCCGCTTGCAGGACAAGGCCGAGGCGGCCCTGGCCAGCGCCATCGCCTTGGGCGACGAGCTGGAACGGGTCACCTTCCGGGGCTTCAGCAAGGCCGAGCGCCAGCAGTTCCTGGCGCTGCTGATGAAACTGCGCGACAACCTCGACACGGAGTCAGCGTGATGAGCGGCGCGAAGTTCCAGCACGTCCAGCATCGCGGCATGATCACGCTGTCCATCATGCTGGCGACCATCATGCAGGCGTTGGACACCACCATCGCCAACGTGGCGCTGCCGCACATGCAAGGCAGCCTGCAGAGCTCGCAGGATCAGATCAGCTGGGTGCTGACCTCCTACATCGTCGCCGCTGCCATCGCCACGCCGCTGACCGGCTGGCTGTGCTCGCAATGGGGCCGGCGCCGCGTGTTCCTTATGGCCGTGGCCGGATTCACCGCGGCATCGGCCCTGTGCGGCATGGCCGAAAGCCTGTGGCAGATTGTCGCGGCGCGCCTGCTTCAGGGCGTGTTCGGCGCCGCGCTGGTGCCGCTGTCGCAGGCGGTGCTGCTGGACATCAACCCTAGGGAAAAGGTCGGGCAGGCCATGGCGATCTGGGGCGCCGGCATCATGATCGGCCCCATCCTCGGCCCGATGCTGGGCGGCTGGCTGACCGACAACGTCAACTGGCGCTGGGTGTTCTACATCAACATGCCGGTCGGCGCGCTGGCCTTCTACGGCATCGCCCGCTATCTGCCGCAAGACCGGCCAGCCGCCGTGCGGCTCGACATGTTCGGCTTTGCCACCCTGAGCCTGGGCGTGGGCCTGCTGCAGATGTTCCTGGACCGCGGCGAACAGCTCGACTGGTTCAACTCGGGCGAGATCCAGCTGGAGGCGCTGGGCTGCGCGGTGTCCTTCCTGCTCTTTGCCGTGCACACGGCCACCACCGCGGGGCAATCATTCTTCAACCGCGCGCTGCTGCACGACCGCAACTTCCTCGCCAGCGTCGTGTTCGGCTTCATTCTCGGCATGGTGCTGTACGCCACCATGGCCCTGCTGCCCACGTTGCTGCAGGGCATGTTCGGCTACCCGGTGGTCTACACCGGCATGGTGATGGCGCCGCGCGGCATCGGCACCATGCTGGCCATGCTGCTGGTCGGCCGATTGGTGCACCGGATCGACCTGCGCCTGATCATGGGCTTCGGCTTCGCGCTGACCGCCATCTCGCTGTTCGAGATGACGCACATGACGCTCGACATGGACAGCCAGCTGATCGTGGTGTCGGGCTTCGTCCAGGGCCTGGGCATAGGCTTCACCTTCGTGCCCCTGAGCGCGGCGGCCTTCGCCACGCTGGACCCGGCGCTGCGCAACGACGGCACGCCCATCTACAGCCTGATGCGCAACATTGGCAGCAGCGTGGGCATCTCCATCGTGCAGGCGCTGCTGACAGAAGGCAGCGCGCGCGCCCACGCCGAGCTGGCCGCTGACATCAACGAGGCCAACCCGGTGCTGCAAAGCCTGCCGCCCGCGCTTGACCCGCACACGCACAGCAGGCTGATGCTGCTGAACATCGAAGTCAGCCGCCAGGCCACCATGATGGCCTATGTGGACGATTTCCGCGTGATGATGGTGATCACGCTGCTGGCCATGCCCCTGCTGCTGTTGCTGCGCAAGGCGCGCCAGCAGCCTGAACAGACCGCGCCGGCGGACGCGGGGCACTGACGACGTCAGCGCGTCGCCTGCGTGACGAACTCGGTGTAGAAGGCAATCATCTCGCCGTAGTTCTGGATGCTGATGCGCTCATTCACGCCATGGATGCGCGCAATCGCCGCGCCATCCATGCGCACCGGCGCAAAGCGGTAGGCGGCGTCGCTGACGCGGCCGTAGTGGCGGCTGTCGGTGGCGGTCACCACCAGGCCGGGCACCACCACGGCGTCCGGGGCGACGCGGCCGATGACCTGCGACAGCAACTGAAACCCCGGGCCCCGCGCGTCCGCCACCGGCGTGGCCGTGCTGCCGGGTCCGCCGTGCTCCTCGATGCTGACGTCCTCGTCGGCGATCACGGCCTTGACGTGCGCCTTGACCTGCTCGACCGTGTCGCCGGGCGCCAGCCTGAAGTTGACGACCGCCGTGGCTTCGCTGGGCAGCACATTGTCCTTGACCCCGCCCGCGATCAGCGTCGGCGCGGTGGTGGTGCGTATCAGCGCATTGGTCTCGCGCGACTTGGCCAGTTGGCGCTCGAGCAGCGGCCCGAACAGCCATTCATTGGCCACGACGACGCGCATCGCGAAAGGCAACGCCGGCGCCAGGGCCCGGAAACCCGCGCCGCCGGGGCCGTCCAGCGAGGCCGGCATCTGCTGCGCCTCCAGCCGCGACACCGCGCAGCCGATCTTGCCGACCGCCGTCTGCGGCGGCGGCATCGAGGAATGGCCGCCCTTGGCGTGCGCCGTCAGCAGCAGGGTCAGGTAGCCCTTCTCCGACAGGCCAATCTGCGCGATCGGGCGCTGCAGGCCCGGAATCACGCCAGAGATGATGGCCGAGCCTTCGTCGAGCGAGAACTGCGCGCCGACCTGCCGCGCTGCTGCAGCAGGTCGGCGATCGCGTCGGCGCCCTGCTTGCCGCTGGTCTCCTCGTCGTGGCCGAGCGCGATCAGCACCGTGCGCCTGGGCTGGTAACCCTGCGCCAGCAAGTGCTCGACGCTCTCCAGCGTGGCCATGGCGATGTGCTTCATGTCCAGCGAGCCGCGGCCCCAGACAAAACCGTCCGCGATGTCGCCGGAGAACGGCTCATGCGTCCATTGGTTCGCGGTGGTCGGCTCGATCGGCACCACGTCCAGGTGCGCCGTCAGAAGCACCGGCTGCAAGGCCGGATCGCTGCCCGGCCAAGTGAACAGCAGGCTGCGCCCGTTCACCACGTCCTTGCGCAGGCGGCTGTGGACCAGCGGGAAGCATTGCGCCAGATGGCGGTGCAGGTCCGCGAAGTGATCGGGCTCAGCCGCCTCGGCGCTGCCCGCCGCATAGGAGATCGTCGGGATGCGAACCGCGCCTGCCAGGCGCTGCGCCGCCGCGTCCAGATCGGCCGGCACAGGCAGTGGCCGAGCCTCGGTCGCCGGCAAACTGCCCAAGCGCCAGGTGTTGAACAGCAACACCGCCGCAAGACCCAGCACCAGCGCCAGCAAGCTGATCAAGACGCCGCGCAGTTTCGAAAGGATGGGGAATGTCATGCAATGCACGCCTCAAAAAAGAAGGCGGCCCCTCATCGCCTGGATGTGGTCCGCCTGGAACCTCGGACGCAAAAGGCGACGTTGAATGAGTCCCTGCGATGACATGCGCCTCGATTCAGGAAGAGCTGCTAGGCGCAAAGCACAGTCATAGCTCGGGCTATGACGAGCATTTGCAACGACGCAGATCGCCTGAAGCGAGGATGCATGGCGCGCAAGGGACTTGTTCAGCGTTGCCTTAGAGCTTGGCGTTGAACTCGATCGCCACCATGCGTGGCTTGGTCAGGTAGGCATACGGCGAGCCGAACGGCTCGCCCAGCGCGCTGACCGAGTGGATGTACTGGTTGTTGGTCAGGTTGTTGACCAGCAAGGCCACGCCCCATTTGTTGGACGGTGCGTTCCAGCCCAGCCGCGTGTCGACGCGCTGCTCGGCCTCGCCCACCTGGAAGGTCGGCGCCTTGAAGCAGGTGCCCTGGCCGGTGGTGTAGGTGTTGCAGCGTTGCGGGCCGACGTAGCCGTAGGTCAGGTTGAAATTGCCCATGCCGCCGAGCATGCCCCAGGCCGCTGCCACGCCCGCCGTGCCGCTGAACTTGGGCGTGCCCACGGGCTGGCCCGTGAGGTTGATGCCGGTGGGCGTGGTGTATTTCGAGTACGTCTGGTCGATGTACTCGCCCGTGCCGGTCAGGCGCCAGGTGCGGTCGATCTGCCATTGCAGGCCCAGATCGAGGCCGTCGGCATGCTGGTCGCTGTTGACCACCTGGTAGCCGGGAATGCCGGCATTGGCGTTCTGCACCAGCACGAGGTCCTGCAGATTGGTGTAGGCGTAGTGGAAGGCGCTGGCGTCGTACGACAGGCCCAGGTCGCGCAGCTGGCCCTTGGCGCCGAGCTCCCAGTTGGTCACGTACTCGGGGTTGTAGCGGCCGTTGACGTCCACCGCGTTGAAGCCGCCGGACTGGTAGCCCTCGGTCCAGGAACCGTAGACCATGTGGTCGGCGCCGAAGTGGTGGTCCAGCACCAGGCGCGGGCTGGTGTTGTTCCAGCTCGCCGAGGTCTGGTAGGGGGTCGTCAGGGTGCCCGGGTTGTTGAACTCGATGTTGCTGCTGACCAGGTGCTGCAGCACCGCCACGGTCTGCGGCGTCAGAGGCCCCAATTGACCTGCGCCGGCCAGGGCCGACACGGTGGTGAAGAAGCCGCCGGCGGTCAGGCCCGACAGCTGGGCGTCCAGGCCCGGCGCGCTGCGCAGCGGATTCAGCCAGCTGAAGGTCTTGCTGTCGTGGGTGAAGCGCACGCCGGTGGTCAGGTTGGTGGCCGGATCCAGGTGCCAGATGGCGTCGCCATAGACGGCATAGGCGCTGTAGCCGCCGGTCGTGTGCATGGTCTCGGTCCACGACTGGCCCAGCAGGTTCACGTTGGTCAGCAGCACGTTGTTGCTGGCGGCGCCGAGCTGGTTGGCGATCTGGGTCAGCAGCGCAAACGGCGCCACGCCAGCCGCATGGTTGAACAGCGTGTCCAGCGAGGTGGTGGTGGCGCTGACCGGGTTGGCCTGCGTGGCGGACTCGTGATAGGCGCTGGCACCGGCCAGCCAGTCGACCAGCGCGGTCTTGCCATTGAGCTTGAACTCCTGCTGCCAGGTCGAGTTCGACTCGACGTTGTTGGCCGAGAAGAACGTGGCCGGATTGCTTGATGCATCGTTGTCCTGGTAGTTCTGCGAGGTGAAGCCACGGTAGGCCGTGATGCTGGTCAGCTCGGCGAAGGGCAGGCTGTGTTCGACGCGCAGCGTCACGCCGTCGAAGCGACGCGATTGCACGTCCGGACTGGCGTCGTTATTCAAGACAGGCGGAAAGGGGCTGACCCAGGTGCTCGGAGCGCCAAAGTTCACCACGCCGCCCGTCATCGAGAACGTAGCCGGCCCGGGCTCGTTCATCTCCTCGTGTTCCCAGGTCAGGTTGACCGAGGTGGTGTCGCCGCTCCAGCGCAGCGCGGCACGGGTGCCCCAGCTGTTGTCGCCGCCAAACTGGACCCCGTTGAACTGGTTGCGAATCCAGCCGTCGCTGTGCTGGTCGACCGCGGTGAAGCGGAACGCCACGTCCTCGCCGACCGGGGCGTTGTAGAGCAGTTCGATGTGGCGCGTGCCCTGGTTGCCCAGGCGCAGCATGCCGTCGACCTCGTACTGCGCGCTCGGGTCGTTGGTGACGATGGAAATTGCGCCGGCTGCGGCATTGCGGCCGAACAGCGTGCCCTGCGGCCCCTTCAGCACCTCGACGCGCTTGACGTCGTTGAAGTCCAGCAGCGCCCCGCCTGTCTTGCCCGAGTAGACGCCGTTCAGGTAGATGCCCACCGGCGAATCGGTGCCGATGCCAAAGTCCTGCGTACCGACGCCGCGCATGTAGATGTTGGGCCGGGTCGCCTGCGAGGCGTCGATCGCCAGGCCGGGAATGAACACGTCGACGTCGGCCAGCGTGCTGGCGCCCAGCTTTTCCAGCGCCGCGCCCGACATCACCTGCATGGCGATGGGCACGTTCTGCAACTGCTGGCTGCGGCTTTGACCGGTCACTTCCACGGCCTCGAGCTTTTGCGTGGCGGCGCTGTCAGCGGACTGGGCCAGGGCGGCGTCGGCTGCCAGGCATTGCAAGGCCAGCACGGCGGCCTGCGCCAGCACCGTACGGGTCGAAAACGAGAAAAACGACGTCATTGAATATCTCCTGATACGCAAGCCGGTCACTCTAGTTCAGGGCCAGCCCTGGTGCATGTGTAATTGCGCCAAAGCGTTGCGTGAATGTGCCAATTCACCCCGCTGCAACACGACTGTCATTCTGGGTCTGGGAAAACCCTTAAGCTTCGCGCCCTCGCTGCTGGGATTCCATGATGTCCACCTCTATGAAATCGCCGTCTACCGTCTTGGCGCGGACCCTGCTGGCCGCCGGCCTGTGGGGCTGGCTTTCAACGGCCCTAGCATGGAGCGACCACCCGCTGTGCACCTGGTCGGCGCTGGAGGGCATGCCAGAGATTGCAGATCGCGCAGTGCTTGCCGAACCCTTCGATCGATTCCTGCAATCGGAGGCCGCGGCCTTGCCCAAGGTCCTGGCGCAGGAAGAAGCCTGGGCGCGCCAGCAACTGCCGCATTACGCGCCCCGTCCCGACGCGCTGGCATTCCAGGGCGCCGCGCCAACGCCGCAACCCATTCCGCAACAGCTGCGGCTGAGCTTCCTGCGCGCACTGCGCGTCAACGAACACGCCAAACTGTCGCTCTACCTGCAGCGCCACCCCGGTGCGGCGGTCGCGGCGGTCGCGGCGGTCGCGGCGGAGCGCCGCATGGATTGGCGCGACATCACCACGCTGTCCAGCGGCAGCGGCGCCAAGGAGAACCGCTACGAGCGCATCCAGCCCGACGAACCAGTGCCCGTGCTGGAGGTGCTGGCCACCGCGTCGAACGAGCCCGACTACGGACTGGACCTGGGCCTGTGGAGCGACAACGGCACGGCGCAAGGCCAGGCGGCGGGCTTCGGCCCGCAACCCTTTGGCAACCCGCGCTTCGACTACAGCGGCCAGGCGCCCTTCCACATGGGCTTCTACCACGAGGCCGCCATCGTCTACGCCGCCGCGCCCTTCCTGCAGCGGACCTACCCGGAGGCCCGCATCCACATGGCCCTGACCCTGGCGCGCCATGCCTTCGCCAGCGGCCACCCCTACTGGGGCTGGCGCTTCACCGGCTGGGCCATCCACTACGTGCAGGATCTGGGCCAGCCCTACCATGCCCGCGTGCTGCCGGGCCTGGGCGTGGGCCGCATGCTGTGGATCAATGCGCAGGACCTGCTGGGCCGGCACCAGGCCAAGCTCGACGCCGTCAACCTGGTCGCGAACCGGCACACCGTGCTGGAGAACTTCCAGTTCCGCCACATGGCGCTGGCCTACGAGCAGGGCCGGATGGACGACCCGCTGCTGCAGGCCTTGCGAGATGCCCGCCAGGACCGCTCGCACTGGCGCCTGACGCCGCCCAGCCCGTCCGAGCCGGGCTCCCTGCGCGACATCGTGTCGGCCGACGCCGCGGCCCTGGCCGACGCGCTCGATGCGCAACTGGCGCGCAGCCTGCCGGCCCGCTACACCTCCGACCCCGCCACGGTGCTGCCCGAGTCCGACCAGCTCGACATGGCGCTCGAGGCGCAGCGCTACGCCCCCGCCGAATACGCCCGGCTCATGACGCAGTTGCAAGTGCTGATGCAGCATGTGGGCCGCGACACGCGCGCCGTGGTGAGGGCAGCGCTGCAGCAATAATCCGCTCCACACGGAACACCGTGGAGGAGAACCCCATGCTGCCCTTGCAAGGACTGGCCCTGCTGCTCCTGCTGCAGACCGCCGGCGAAGCGCTCTCGCACGCGCTGCACATCCCCATCCCCGGTCCTGTACTGGGCCTGGTCCTGCTGCTGGCGGCCCTGCGCTGGGACCGCTGCAAGGCGCCCATCGCCGCCGTGGCGGAGGTGCTGCTGGGCCACCTTTCGCTGCTGTTTGTGCCGGTGGGCGTGGGCGTCATCACGCACCTGGACCTGCTGGGACGCTACGGCTGGCAATTGCTGCTGATCATCATCGTGTCCACCTTGGCCGGCATGGCCACGACCGCCTGGGTCCTGCAAAGGCTGCTGCGGCGCAGCGGAGGCGCCGCATGAACGACTTTGTGCAACTCTGGGTCTACCTGGCCTCGACGCCGCTGTTCGGCCTGACCGCCACGCTGCTCACCTATGTCGCAGCCATGGCATTCTACGAGCGCATGGGCCGGGCGCCCTGGGCCAATCCGGTGCTGGTCTCGGTGCTGGTGATCGGCGGCCTGCTGGTCGCCTCGCACACCCCCTACCCGGCCTACTTCGCCGGCGCGCAGTTCGTGCACGTGCTGCTGGGCCCGGCGGTCGTGGCGCTGGCCTGGCCGCTTTGGCAGCGCCGTGTCGAACTGATACAGCGCGGAACCGCCCTGACGCTGGCCGCGCTCGCCGGCGGCTTCGTGGCCGCCGCCTGCGCTGTCGGCCTGGCCGTGCTGCTGGGCCTGCCCGTCGAGGTGCAGCACTCGCTGGCCCCGCATTCGGTCACCGCGCCGGTGGCCATGGGCATCGCCGACAAGATCGGGGCCGTGCCCGCCCTGGCCGCCGTGTTCGCGGTGCTCACGGGCATGGTGGGCGCCGTGTCGGCCGCGCCCCTGTTCAATCTGCTGGGCATCCGCGACTGGACCGTGCGCGGCTTCGCCGTCGGCACCTGCGCCCACGGCATAGGCGCCGCCCGTGCCATGCAGGTGCATGCGGACGCCGGCGCCTACGCCGGCATCGCGCTGGGCCTGCAGGTGCTGCTGGCGGCGCTGCTGATGCCGCTGGCGTTTCACTGGCTGCGTTGAGCGCAAGACAGCGGCCTACAATCGCCGAACACTGCCAGAAACACAAGCAGAAACACAACTACAGCGAGGATCAGCATCATGGGCGCGCAATGGAAAGCCAAGCACAAGGATCTGGCCGCCAACGCCAAGGGGCGGCTGTTCAGCAAGCTGTCCAAGGAAATCATGATCGCCGCGCGTAGCGGTGCCGATCCGGCCTTGAATTCGCGCCTGCGCCTCGCGGTGGAACAGGCGCGCAAGGCCTCGATGCCCAAGGACACGCTCGAGCGCGCCATCAAGAAAGGCGCCGGCATCGGCGGCGACGCCGTGCATTTCGAGCACGTGGTCTACGAAGGCTTTGCGCCGCACCGCGTGCCGGTGGTGATCGAATGCCTGACCGACAACGTGAACCGCACCGCCTCCGACATGCGCGTGCTGTTCCGCAAGGGCCACCAGGGCACCTCAGGGTCGGTGTCGTGGGACTTCGACCACCTGGGCATGATCGAGGCCGAGCCCGCCGTCAAGGGCGCCGACCCTGAGCTCGCCGCCATCGAGGCCGGCGCCGAAGACTTCGAACCCGCCGACGAAGACGGCGTCACGCTGTTCCTGACCCACGCCGGCGACCTGGACGCGGTCAGCCGCGCCCTGCCCGCGCAGGGCTTTCAGGTCCTGTCGGCCAAGCTCGGCTATGTGCCCAAGAACCCCGTCGACCCGGCCACGCTGAGCGCCGAGCAGCTGGAAGAGGTCGAAGCCTTCCTGGCCGCCATCGACGCCAACGAAGACGTGCAGCACGTCTTCGCGGGCCTGCGCGATAGCGCTTAACCCCGGCGGCGCATCGGTCGATAACCAGGCATCGCAGGAAGGTTTTTTGCCGAGCCAGGCAGGCAGCCGGAGCGCGACGCGCGCGCCACCGCGCTCCCGTGGCGCAACAAGGTCCACACAACGCGAAGGAGCCATATCATGGTCAACGCAGTGAATGGCATGTCGCCCGCCGTCGGTTTCTCGACCCTCTCCGCCATCAACAGCGCGGCCCTGGCCATGGCCAAGGTCAAACCCGGCACCGCCATCGCCGAATTGCAGGATTACCAGCGGCAGCTGGCCGACACCGTCCAGAACGGCAGCGCCAACACGCCCGCAGGCATGGTCAGGATCGAATGGATCAGCTCGCGCATCGCGGACCTCCAGGCCAGCCAGCAAGCCGCGGCCATGCGGGCAGCGGTCGATCCCGGCAAAACAACAAGTGCCGCGCTCAACGCGCCCGTCGGCAGGTTTCTTGACCGTTACGCTTGACAAGACTTGGCGCCGCGTTACGGTCGGGGCCCATGACCGCCACATCACAATTTTTCGAACCCGAATTCAGCGCTTCGCTGCACAACTTGTTTGAAACGCTGATTCCTTTCAACAAGCTGCTGGGCCTGCAGATCGATGCCATCGAGCCCACCGAAGTACGCGGCAGCTTGCGCATGCGGCCCGACCTGATCGGGCACTTCACCCACCAGCGCCTGCACGGCGGCGTGATCAGCGCCACCCTGGATGCCGTCGCCGGCCTGGCCATCATGGCCGCCATCGGTGCGCGCCACATGGATGAAAGCCCGCAAGCGCGCCTGCAGCGTTTCGGCAAGCTGGGCACCATCGACCTGCGCGTCGACTACCTGCGCCCCGCCAAGGGCGAGCTGTTTCATTTGCGCGCCGAAGTCATGCGCCTGGGCAGCCGCGTGGCCAGCTGCCGCATGGAGTTTTCCGACGCGCAAGGCCTGCTGCTCAGCACCGGCGCTGCGGCCTACATGGTGGCCTGAGGCCCTGACTCAATCCAGCAAATCGCCTGAATAAAGCGATTCCCAGGGCATCCTGATCAGCACGTTGGCGTCAAGAACAGGCGCTGCGACGGCATATTCCTTGTTGGACGTGTCGCGCTTGACCGGATGCATCAGGGGATCACCATTGCGATTGGTGAGCGCCAGCACCAGCGGCATGTTCGCGTTTTCGCCGCGATGGATGGCGATGGCAATCTCGCCGGACACCAGCTTGACGAAGCAGCCAGGCGGATAGAGCCCGAACTCCTTGACCAGGACCGCCGCCATTGGATGCCCGTTGTGCTGCGTGAACAGCTCCCGGGCGGCCTGGTTGGGCATGAGCGCACAGCGGGTGGCGCGCGCGCTGAGCTTGGCGGTGAACACGTCCACGAAGTGCAGCAACAAGGCGGTGTCACTGACTTCCGCCGAGGCACCCGGATAGCCCTTGCCGTCCGGAGTTTCGTGGTGCTGCTCGACGGCATGGCACCACACCGGGTCGGTCACCCCCAGTTCCCTGAGCAGCTCGGCGCTGCGCTGGGGATGGGTCTTGATGGCCTCGCGCTGCTCCGACGTCAGGGGGGTGTGCTGGCAGGCCAGCCGGCCCTGCAGCTCAATCATGGAAATGTTCATGCTGAGCGCCGCGCGAATCAGGCTGCGCCGCTTGGACTCCTCCCAGCCCAGACGGCGCGCCGCCAGGCAGCTGACCACCGCCGCATGCCAGGAATGGCTGACGCCATAGGACGAAAAGCGCGACTGGTCGTGCCGCAGGATCTGGAAGATCGCCTTGTCGGCATCGCGATCTATCATGACCAGCAAGGCGGTCGTCAGCTCGTCGATGGTCTGCTGCAGCTCGGAAGACGGCTGATTGAGCGTCTTGCTCAAGCGCCATTGCATGGCCTGCCAGCGCGACAGGAAGGTCTGCCGCTGGTTCACGGTTTCATTGCGCCGCTCAGCCGCCTTCATTTCCGACATGTCGACGAACATGCCGCGGCTCAGCAGCGATTCGAGCATGTCCGCATCAGCGACCAAATGACCGCGCGCCAACAATAACTTGCCCTGCGCATCACGGATGCTCCACGGCAATGTACCGCCTGCACTCAGTTGTCCGGCCAAATCCTTCAATGGCAGTAACTGCATGGCTTGAACGCCCTTTTATCTGCGCGACTTGATTACCCAACGGGCCGATTCCAGTTCGAGCGCGAGTATAGAGATGGCGTAAGGTTTTGTAAGGATTGATACCCTCCCCATATATTAAAAAGCAACACGCAAATGCAATTTCAATTTAAAAATCACAATCTCCAGGGATTACCCTATCAGAATCAACCCCATAGGCAATCTGATAAGAAAGGTGCCACAAACATATCCACTATTTTTCTGTGATTAGCAAAAATCAGTTTTTCCACAATCTTGATCAAAGTGAATCGGCACGCTTCCAAACTGCGCTTTCTTTGATGCAGGTTAATTCGTCGGCAACGGCAGGCTTCTACAATGCCTGTGCCAATCCATCTAACGCATCAAACCCTTGTCACAAGTTGCACTGATCAAGGTGTGGGCAGACTTGCTGCGCCGCCTGTCCCAACTGCTCTACCAGGATGAACCTGAAGCGCAGTGGCTGCCCCAGTTTGAGTCGCTCACAACCGAACTGCTGCAGGTATTCCGCGACGACCCCGACACCGCGTTGTACCTGTCCGTGCAGAATGCGTTCGGGCGCCTGGAACACTACAGCGCGCATCACGCCATACTTTGCGCGCAGGTCTGCGACTTGTGCGCCTCGTATTTCGAATTGAGTGCGTCTGAGCGAGATGCCCTGGTGCGCGCCGCCCTGACCATGAACTGCGCCATGTCCGCGCTGCAAGACAAGCTGGTGCTGCAACACACGACACTGACCGACGAACAGCGCGATGAAATCGATGCCCATGCGCGTCGGAGCGCCGGGTTTCTCAAGTCGGCCGGGGTGACCGACACCTGCTGGCTGGACATCGTGAGCACTCACCACGATGCGAGCGAACTTGTGGACGAGGCAGCAGGCACCGTGGCGAGATTGGCGCAGCTGCTGTATCGCGTCGACGTCTTCACCGCCAAGCTGAGCCGCCGTGCCAGCCGGCACCCGACCACCCCGGCCCGGGCGGCTCGCGAGGCCTGCCTGGACAAGGGCGGCGCGCCGGACGCCGTCGGGGCGACAATTCTGCGCGTCATGGGCCTGTATCCGCCAGGCTGCTTTGTCTTGTTGTCCAACGGCGATTCCGGCGTCGTGGTGCGGCGAGGCAACAAGGCGCACACGCCCCTTGTCGCCGCCCTGCGCCGCTCCGACGGCGGCATGCACATGCAACCCGTGCTGCGCGACTCGGCAACCGGAGAATTCGGCGTCGTGCGGGGCGTTGCGCTCAACGCCGCCAAGGTGCGGCTGGATCACGAACGCATTCTGGGCGCCCTTTGACACTGGTCCAAGTCTGCCCTTGCTCTTCCTCTTGCTCCTGCGCAGGTGCAGGTGCAGGTGCAGGACGTTAGCGATTTGCCGTCCGACCAAGAGTGGGAGCGCTTGAGACTCTCGTTTTGGTTCCCGTTTTGGTTCCCGTTTGAGCACCCATTCTCACTCCCGCCGCAGGAAAGCCATGCGGCTGGATATCTGTCATCGCGATGGGGGAGACAGCCTCGGCCTATCCTTGAAATTCCTGCTGCGGCATCGAAAATAAAAAGGTCTCTGGATCATTCCACGCAAAATTGTGCAAGTCGCCTTCGTTAACTCGGAGGATAGATGCCTGCAATTCAAATTTCAATTTTCACCCTGGCTGCGCTGCTGGCCACGGTGGATCAGGCTGCGCCCCTGCGCCTCTCCGAAACCGAGTTATCCATCGTCTCGGCCGGCGACAATTCAAATTCATCGCAGCCGCCCACCGCCACTGGCGTCGAAAACTTTCTCGCCGGATTATTCGGTCCAGCGTCGCTGCAAGCCTCGACGCTGACGCCGCCGCAATTCAGGGCAGACATGGCAACGCTCGGGCTCGTATTGCCGGTGGAGTTCTACGCCGATCAAGCGGTCACCGAAATCACCATCCGCATGGCACCAATTTCGGTGCAAATGAATCTGGCTTCATTGTTGAGCAGCCTGACACCGGGCGCGTCGCAATCCCAGAACCAGCCCGGCCCTTCCATGGGCAGCGTGTCGCTGAACAACCTGAACGCCACGGGCACGCGCGTGTACATCTGGTCGCACTGATGCGGCTCACACCCCGCATTTGGAATGCCCCGGAAGCGGCAACTCAAGGCACCGGTGCATCCAATGACTTGAGGATGTAGTTCTCCGCATCACCGGCCGGCAGGGCCTTGGCAAACAGCCAGCCCTGGCCGACGTGCACGCCCAACTCCTGCAGCAGCCGTGCCTGGGCCTCTTCTTCGACGCCCTCGGCCAGCACCTGCTTGTCCAGGGCCAATGCCAGGCGGACGATGGTGCGGACGATCTCGACCGCCTCCTTCCCGACGTCCAGCCGTATGACAAAGCTGCGGTCGACCTTCAAGGTGTCGAAGGGGAAACGGTGCAGGTACGCCAGCGAGGAGTAGCCGGTGCCGAAATCATCGATCGAAATCTTGAAACCCTGGGCCGACAGCTCCTGCAAGGCCAGCGAGGTCAGCTGCGGGTTGGCCATGGCCATGCTCTCCGTGACCTCCAGCTTGAGGCGGCGCGGGCTCAAGGCGCCGAGGATGTCGCGCACGGCTTGGGCGTCCGCCATCAGATTGCCTTCGGTGAACTGGCGGCTCGACAGATTGACAGCAATCTCGCCCCGAAACCCCAGCTGGTCCCAGGCCACCAGTTGTCGCGCCGCCTCGAACAGGGTCCAGCGGCCCATGGCCACGATCTGGCCGCTCTCCTCTGCGAAGGGTATGAAATCGCCCGGCATCACGAAGCCGCGCCTGGGGTGGATCCAGCGGATCAGGGCCTCGAAGCCGATGAGCTTGCGGTCCGCCAGGTTCACCAGGGGCTGGTAGTACATGCGGAATTCGCCGCGCTCGAGACCCAGGTCGATGTCCTCGCGCAGCGAACGCTTCGAATTCTCGACCAGCTGTTCGGACACGTCGTACCGGTGCAGCTGGCCGCGGCCCTGCAGCTTGGCCTGGGCCAGCGCCATTTCTGCGGCCACCAGCAGATCGTCCGCCGAGTTCGGCCCCTGCCTGCTGTGGGCCCAGCCCACGCATCCGGTGACGGCCAGGGACTTGGTCCCAAGCGGGAACGGCTCCTCGAAGCGCCCCATCGCCCACGCGGCCCAGCGCTGCGGGTCCTCGCCGCCAGGCGACGGCAGCTCGCCCTGGAACAGCAGCGCGAAGCAGTCGGCATCAACGCGCGCCACGGTGGCGCTCATGCCTTCGCGGTTCGACAGGCGCCGGCCCAAGGTCCGCAACAGCTCGTCGCAGGCCTGCGAACCCTCCGTCTCGTTCAGGGTGCGGAACTCGTTGATGTCCACCAGCACCACGCCCACGCTGACCGCCGCGCCTGCCCCGGCGCCCTGATAGGCCTGGCGCAGGCGCTCGAGAAAGGCGGCCCGGTTGGGCAGGCCTGTGAGCCGGTCGTGCAGCGCATCGTAGGTGAGTTGGCGCTGCAGGCGCTGGGACTCGCTGATGTCCGTCAGCGAGCCGGCCATGCGCGTGGCGCATCCGGCCTCGTCGCGCAGCGCCATGCCGCGCGCCAGCAGCCACCGATCCTGGCCGCCCTGCTGGAAATTCAGGACAAACTCGAACTGCGGGCTGCGCCCTTCGAGATGCTCGTTCAGTGCCGCCTCGAAGGCCTGGCGCGCGGTGGCGTCGAGCGGCAGCTGCCAGGCCGCCATGTCCCGCGCCTGCTCCGCCGGCAGGCTCATCAGCTGGAGCCAGCGGGCCGAGAAGTACACATGGCGGCCATCGATGTCCCAGTCCCACATGCCGTCGTTGGCGCCGCGCAGGGCCAGCGCATAGCGCTCTTCGCTCTGGCGCAGCGCCAACAGGGCCGCCTGACGACGCGCACGGTCCACGCTGTTGCGCCGCACCAGGGCGCCGCCGCCACCCAGCCCCAGCGCCAGCGCCGGAAACACCAGCGACAGGAACTCCTGCCGCTCGACAAACAAGGCCTGCAGGGCCGCCGCCAGGACCAGGCCCAGCAGCCCGCCCGCCCACAGCACCCTGGGGACCGGCCAGCGCGCGATGGCCAGGGCGGCCAGCAGGGGCAGGCACAGCATGGCCAGCAGCTCGGCCCCGGCGGCCCAGGACGGGCGGCGCAGCTCGCGATGGGTCAGCATGTTGTCGATGGACGTGGCCATGCGTTCGACCCCGGGCAGGCTCGCGTCAAAGGGCGATGGGAACTGATCGCCCGCCCCCAGTGCGGTGGCGCCGATCAGCACGATGCGGCCACGCAGGCGCTGCGGTGCGATCCGCCCTTCCAGCAGGTCGACCAGGGGCAGCGTCGTGAACGTGCCGCTGGGGCCGTAGTAGTTGAGCCATTGGCGCGACAGCACGTCCAGCGGCACGGTGGGTAGGCCGGCCATGCGAATGCCCTCGCCAAAGCGCAGCTCGGTCTGCCCCCAGTTCGCGGCGACCGCCAGTGCGGCGGCGCGCAGCGCCAGCGAAGGGTAGACCTCGCCGTCAAAAGGCACGGCGGGCAGGTCGTAGCGCACCGCCCCTTCGGCGCTGCGCTGCACCGTCACATGGCCGAGCGCAAGCGAGGAGCGGGCCAATGCCGGGGTGGGCGCGAGAATTCCCGCCGGCCGCAGCGGCACACGGGCCGCCGGCGCCTCGCTGGCGTAGCTCAGGAAGGCGCTGTCGAGCACGGCGGCGTCCGCTTCGCGCCTGGCCTCGGTGGTGGCCACGTCCGGCAGCGCAAAGGGCAGCAGCACATTGCCGGCCTGGTGCATGGCCTGGGCCAGCTCGGCATCGGCGCCGGGGTCCGCGCGTGTCGGCTCGATCAGCAGCAGATCCATGGCCACGAGGCGGGCGCCAGCCGCATCGAGCAGGCGCACGGTGCGCGCCAGGGTACGGCGATCGGGGGCCGCGCCGCCCTGCTGCCGCAGGCTGGCATCATCGATGGCCAGCACCACGATGCCAGGCGAGGTCGCGGGCGCCAGCGGGCCGCGCCACAGCATCTGCGCGTCCAGCGTGAGGCGGTCCATTCGATCGAACAGCGACACGCGCCCCCGCAGCGACCAGCACGCCACCGCCACCGCCGCAGCCAGCAGGCCGATCCACACATAGTGCCACCAATCCTTGCGCAAGCCCAGCGTGGTCTTGTTGTCGTCCAGAGCCGGCCCTGCCATGGCCTAAAAACTCAAGCGGCCTTGCGCAGATTCGATGCGGGACGGCGACCAGGTGGCGGCAGGCGTGCAGCCATAGTCGGCATTGCAATCCGTCCCCTGATGGGACGCGCTCAAGACCACCGGCAGCTTCGCCGACAGGCCTCGCGTCGCGCCGCCCTTGCCGCCCTGCCCCACCGTGTCGACCGACACCTCGCCCGACTGCACATTCACCGCCGTCGCCAGGTTGGCACCGACCTCGACCATGAATTCGGTGCCGCGCACCGCCGTGACCGCCGTGGGCGTGCGCACCTCCCAGCTACCGCCCGCCTGGGGTTGGACGGTCTGCCCGATCAGGCCCAGGTCGAGCAGGAAGCTGGCATGCCGCGTACCGCCGCTCTCGAGCTCGAAGCGCTTGATTTTGAGGGTCGAGTGGTCGGCGACCACGAGGACCGAGCCGTCGACGAAGCGCAGCCGCACGCGGCCATCGGCCCCGGTGTGGACCTCGGTGCCCACGTCGAGGTGCTGCCCCAGCCGCAGGGCCTGCTGGCCCGCATAGGCCTCACCCCTGACGGCCAGGACCTCGCAAACCGGGTCGGCGCGGGCGGCCAGCACGCAAGTCGAAAGAATCAGGAATGGCATCCAAGCACGCTGCTTCATATCTGCCCCCTTATGTCCAGCTACGGATTCATTCTACGAACGGCGGGCTGGCACTGGAACAATTTCTGGCCGCCCGTCATCAAAACAATGGCCTCAGCCCGATGGCCGCTCGACGATGTCCAGCTCGATGGCGAGCCGGGCTTCGCGCGAGTGGTCGTCGCTGATCTGAAGGGTCAGCTTGTGGTGGCCGGCCGGGATGTTGGCGTTCTGGATCGCGATGCCCTGCTCCGTGGGCGCGCCCACATTGGCCAGAATGCGGTCGGTGATGTCGATGTGCCAGCCGCCGTACAGCACGCGGAACGAACCCGGGACGATGCGGGCGCCCTCGCCCGCTTCGAATCGCAGGTCGATGGACACGGGAGAACTCAGCACCGCATGCCCTTGCATCAGCGTCGGCTTGGACACGCGAATGACCGGCGCCGGCGCCGACGCATCCCCCAGCGAGCGCGTGCGGGGCGCATGGCCCGGCTGCATGTCGGGCGGGCTTTCACCCGAATGGGCCGCGTCGAGCTGCATGTCGGCCGCCGTGACCAGGTCGAAGCTGCCCGGGGCTGCGTGAGCGCGTCCCAGCAGCCACCCGCTCGGAAGGGCCGCGGCCAGCACGTTCAGGCGTCTGCGCAATCGGTTCATGGCATGCCTCCTGTTCCTTGCACTTCATTCCGGGTTGGGCGCCAATTTCGGGGCATGGGCCGCGTCCTTGAGGATGACGCGGTCGTTCTTCGCGAACACGCCCTTTTGGCTGAGCGTGCGGGCGTAGGACAGCAGGTCCTGCACGTCCAGGACCTCCAGCTCGCCGACCTTGGCATCCTTGTAGCCCAGCACCTTGCCATTCAGCTCGATTGGCTCGGGCTTGCCCAGGACGTTGAATTGCGTGCCCACCGCCACGCCATGCTTGCGCCCGAGGTTGATGATGACCCGGTCCTCGTCGGTGCCCGCGATGCGGCCCTTCATCGGGTACTTGGCCGCCACCATGTCGGCAATCGTCTGCGCCAGGCTGCTGGCGGCGCGCACCGGCTCGAAAGCCGTTCGGTCCCTGCGGCTGGACGACAAGGCGATGCCGGTGGTTTCCGTGTCGACCGCCCGCAGCGACAGCAGTGTTTCGCTGCCGAGGTCCGACAGGCTGCCCGTGACGATCAGGCGCGCGGCCAGGATGCGGCCCAGCTTGAGCTGGGTGTCCGGATCGGCCAGCTCGGACGAACCCAGCTTCAGCTCGGCCATCACCTTGTCGAGCAGGGCCCGGTCGACCACGGACACATGGCGGGCCTGGAGCTGGTCCGACAGCTCCTGCACGAACACCTTGTCCATGCCGACCCGCCCCAGCAGTTCCGGACCGCTGTTGTTCCTGAGCTCCAGGATCGAAACCACCATCGGCGGCGTGGTCCAGTCGTCGGGATTGGCCGGCTTCCTGCCCTTCTGCTCGCGGAAACGCGTGACGAGCTCAGCCACTGTGTCGTCAATGTATTTCTGCCGCGCCAGGTCCGACTGCTGCGCCAGGGCGGCCTGGGCCTGGCGCAGCAGGGACTGCACGACCGGGTCGGCCGGATGGAGCGCTTGCCCGCGCTGCAGCAGCTCGACGGCCTTTTGCGCCTGGCCGCTTTCCATCAGCACGACACCCTGGTTGCCGAGCGCCTCCGCGGCATAGGGATTGTCCAGCCTGGCCTTCTGGTACGCCTCGACCGCCTGCGCCGGCGCCTGCCCACGCAACAGATTGCCTTGCGCAACGACCGCGGCCGAGCGCTGCCAGCTGAAATCGGCCACGGCCTGGTCGCCGCCCGCCAGCGCCACCAGCGTCTTGGCTTCGTCAGGGCGCCCGGTCGCGACCAGGATCCGGGCCTTGGCGAGCATGGCGGGGGCCCGGTTGGGAAACAGGGCCAGCGCCTGGTTCGCCGCGCGCAGGGCGCCGTCCAGATCGCCCTGCGCCAGCAGCACCTCGGCCAGGCCCTCGTCGCCGCGTGCGGCGGCCTCGCGGCTGTCCGTGGCGGCAAGCGCCTCGAACACGGCCTTCGCTCCGGCGGCGTCCCCGTCATGCAGCAGGGCATAGCCCTGGCCGGCCCGCGCCACGGCGCCATGGACACTGCCGCTGCCTCCGCCAAGGTCTGCCGGGTCGCTTGCGAGCACCCCGTACAGCGTTTGGGCCGCCGCGGCGCCGCTGCCCTGCTGCAGGCTGTCCGCCAGGCTCAGCAGCATGCCCTCCGACGAGGCGCTGCCCCCGGCGACGATGGTGACGATCTCCCCGCCACGCCCGGTTAGGATCGTCGTGGGCAGGATGTCCGAGATCCGGAAGCGCTTCAGCAGCGTCTCGTCGGCATGGACAAAGTGCAGGTTGGCCGGCGCGCCCTGGGCCAACTCGGCCAGCTGCGCCGGACTGTCCTTGCCGAAGGCCACCACCATCAATTCGTCCGGACCGAAGCGCGCCGCCACCGTCTTCAAGGCCGCCAGGCTCGCGATGCAGCTCCTGCACCTGTCCTTGGAGAAAAAGAACGAAATCGTGGCCGGCCGGCCCGACATGACCTTGTCGCTGATCTTGCTGCCGTCCAGGGACTGCGCCTCGAACACGGGCAGCGCGTTCCCGACCATGAGCGTGATGGGCGAGGCCGGCGGCGTCGCCCCGGTGCGGGACTTGTCGCCCTGGCCGCGCGCCAGCCGCGCCGCCTGGGCCTTCGCCAGCGGCGCGAATTTTCCGGCCGGGAATTCCTTCAGGTAGGCCCCAAAGTCGGCGGCATCGCGGCTGTCCTTGATCGTGTCCCAGAAGGCGAGTTCGACGGCCTCGTGGCTGGACGCCACGCTGACCGGCGACGCCGCGCCCGGCGCGATGAAGTAGAACTCGTCCCCCTTGAGGCTGCTTTCCTCCCGCGGGCTTTGCTCGCCTTCGGACTCCCGCTCGACCCCTTCGCGTGTCCGCTTGAACACCTGCTCGAGGGTGAGGCCCGGTGTCTTGACGTTGATGAGCAGGTACTTGGTGTACAGCCCGTTCCGGCCCGTACCATCGCTGGCGACATTGCCGGGCGCCGTGGAGAACGCGACCAGGGAGCCGCTGGGCGCGTCCATGCGCGCCAGGCCCGCACGCGCGAGCGACCTGGATTTCAGCGTCGATGCGAACGGGTTGTTGCGGCAGGCGTCGAGAATGACGATGCCCACGCGCCCCTGCCCCTCCTCCAGGCTGCGCATCACGAGGTCCGCGCTGATCGCCTGCTGCTCGATGTCCTTTTCGCTGTGGTATTCGGGGCCCACCGGCAGCAGGTAGTTGGCGCCATTCAGCTGCACGCCATGGCCGGCGTAATAGAAGATCGCTGTGCCGCCCTTGCGCTGCAGGCGGCTGAAGTCCTTCAGCGCCTGCGTGAACGCCGCGCCGTTGAGGTCGATCTTCTCGATCACCTCAAAGCCCAGGGACTTGAGCGTCACGGCCAGGTCGTGGGCGTCGTTGGCCGGGTTGTCCAGGCGGGCGTTGGCGTATCCGGAGTTGCCGATCACCAGGGCCAGCTTCTGCCCCTCTTTCTGACCGTCCTTTTGAACCTCGTGCAGGCCCTGGGCCTGCGCAAGCACGCCCCACGAAATCAACGCAAGACCGACGAGGCTGGATGTCATTGGCCGCATGGGATGCTCCCGATGGTGGTGATGCGCGCAATCAGCGGCCGAACAGATGGACCCCGGCCACGGTCCCGGCGCCGTTTTGCATGATCGAGGAAAAGACGATGCCGCTCGCCCCCGAGCCCACGAAATTGCCGGTGAAACTGC
The DNA here is from genome assembly GCA_019234815.1 of Burkholderiaceae bacterium. GTDB lineage: Bacteria > Pseudomonadota > Gammaproteobacteria > Burkholderiales > Burkholderiaceae_C > JAFALA01. The sequence continues at coordinate 147,411 of JAFALA010000082.1, forward strand.
TGGCCGCCGGCGAAAACGCGGCGCAGCCCGTGCAGGTTCCGGAGCTGTAGTTGCCGGCGAAGAAGCCGGACACGTTGCTGGCGGAATAGGTCGTGGACCCGTTCAGTTGCGAGAACATCAGGCCGCTCAGATCGAACCCCAGGTTGTTCACATTGACGGAGCGCGTCACGAAGTTGATCGAAATATTGCCGCTCACATTGGTCAGGAATCCGCCCACCGGCGTGAAGACCGCGGTGCCGGTGCTTGGCATGCCCTGGGTCGCCGCGGCATACAGGTAGTTGAAGTCGCTGCCCAGCACAGGCGCGCTCAGGCTGCTGCCTGACAGCGCCACGGCGGCGCTGGCGCCCGGCACCGATCTCCATGTGCCCCAATACGCCGGGGTGCCGTCGCTCAGCGCGGCCGTGCCGCTGCAGCAGTCCGAGGCCGCGCCATGCTGGGCGGCGAAGTCGCCCGAGCCCGTGATGGACTCCAGCATCGTGCCGCTGCGGGCATATTGGGAGCTGGTGTACTCATTGGTCGTGGCGATCGAGATGCTCGCGGGGCTTCCGGTCGGCGTGTAGCTGAACGCCGTGCCGATCGCCAGATGGCTGGCCAGGTTGTCGCCCGATCCGGGCGGATTGGTCGAGTAGCTGAAGGGCGTGGACGTGTTGGTGGCCGCATTGGTCGGCTGCGGCGCGATCACGACCGTCTGGCCGGCCAGCATGGCGGCCATGGCGTGGGCCAGGTCGATCGCGACCAGGTTCTGCCCGCTGCTGACGGCCGTCTTCGCCGCGTCCGTCACGGCTGCGCGGATCTGCAGCAGGTTGACGAGGTTGACATTGGGCATCGCGACCTTCTGCTCCTCGGCCAGCTTGAAATTCGGATCCAGCTGGATGGCCTTTTCGAAATAGGCCTTGGCCTCGGCGAACTTGCCCTGGTCCTTGAGGTCCAGGCCGGTCGAAAAGGCCTTGAACGCAGCCAGATTAGTGGTGTGGAACTTCTCGAGGCGCCCCCTCACGTCGGGAGGCAGCCTGGCCAGGTCGATGCCCGAGGAGCGCAGGATGTCGTACACCATCGCCTTCTGCGCCGCGAAGAAGGTGGCGATGCTGCCCTTTTCCCGCGACGCGCCCAGGCTCTGCGCCGTGACGCTGTCGACCAGGGCCGATTCGAGCTGGAACTCGGGGTCCGCCGCCGCGCCGCCGCAGGCCAGGGCCAGGCACAGCGCGGACGGGGCAAGACGCTGGATGAGGGCGTGGGTCATGATCATTCCACTCCAAAGCTGCCGACAATCACGCGCTCGGCCCGCATGAGCCGGCCGGTCCGCCCGGCGGTGGCCGGGTCGACCAGGCCGCTTTCGTCCAGTTTCAGTTCGTCGATGATCTGCTGCACGCGCTCCCGCTCCAGGACCTTGAGGCCCGGGACCTTGCTCAGGTCGGCGATCACCATCGCGGCAATGCCCTTGGCCATGGCGCGGTACTCCGGATCACCGTGGCTGGCGAAGGCCTGCACCGCCACGCTGTCCGGCTCCGGCGGCGCGGCGCTCAGCGACTTCTCCTGCGCCAGCGCCGTAGCGACCTCGTCCTGCAGCTCGCGGGTCGACAGCAGCGTGATGAGCCTGGGCACGTCGCGCGCCACGGCCGCCTGGCGGTCGTCCCGGACATAGCGCTGCAGCTGCCGCAGCGCCTCGGCGTTGTCCTGCCGGTTCAATGCGATCAGGCCCAGGTAATAGTCCACCATCGGCTCGGACGGGGCGATGGCCTGCGCGGCCTCGAAGTGGCTGCGGGCCGTTTCGAAGTCATTGGCCTTGAAGGCCTCCTCGCCCTCGGCCAGCTCCGCGGCCGCCTGTTTCAGCGCCTCGTCGGCCTGCTGGAAATTGGGCCTGTCGTCCAGCAAGGCGGGCGCCTTGACCAGCACCTCCGGCCGCGTGCCGCCGGCGGGCAGGCGAAACGGCTTGTCCTTCAGGACCGAGCGTCCGCCCTCGAAGTCCACCACCGTCTCGCCGCTGGCGCGGCCGTACACCCCCGGCCGCAGCCCGCAAGCCTGGTCGCAGGTCTGCAGCTTCAGGTAGGCGCCGACGGTGATGCGGCGCCCGTCGGCCTGGACGACCCGCCGGGGCTTGCCGAAGGCCGTCCCTATCCTGACGCCGCCGCGAACCAGCGTCATGGCGCCTTGCGGGTCCGCGGCCAGCCTGAGCTCGCTGGCGCCGGGAAGGACCACGATGGCGCCGTCCGCCAGCCGGATCTGCAGGGCGCCGCCCTCGCCTGTCGCCGCCAAGTCGGCCGCCAGCTCGACGCCCAGCCGGGCGGGGACGCGCTGCTCGCCTTGCCCTATCCAGGCCTCGCCTGACGCGAGGATCACCCGAACCGGCTCGGCCAGGCCGATCGCGGGCACGCATGCGGCCAGTGCGGCCACGGTCAGCCAGGACTTCGACATGTTCGCCCTCCTAGTACTCGTAATGCGCCTTCAGGCTCCAGGCATTCCGGCGGAAGTCGTAGAGCTGCTGGTTCGAGCTGTTGTTCGTGTACAGCCACTCGCAGCGAAGCGTCCAGCGGCGGTCGACCGCGTACTTGACGCCCGCGTCCAGGCCCCACAAATCGTCCTTCCGTATTGATCCGAACCCCAGGTCGGCCTGCTCGTAGCGTTGCAGCTGGTAGGTCAGGCCCGCCGTCACGCCCACCGTGTCGGACGGATTGGCGCCCATGAAGATCCGCGCCGTCGGAACGCGCCGGCTCAGGTCGTTGCGCAGCCGCAGGTTGTCTTCCACCGTGCCGCTGAGCCGCAGGCCCAGGTAGGGATTCCAGGCCGCGCGCTGCAGGGCTTGCACGGCGGAGACGCCCAGGGTCACGATCCTCGAATCGCGGCTGACGTTGTCGCCGGCATAGGTCGGCTCGGCATACTGGACAAAGCCCGTGACCGACAGGCCGGGCCGCGCCGCGTACTGCGCCTCCCCGGTGACCGCGAACTGATCGTTGTAGATGGCGCCGCCCACCAGCAGGCGGGTGGTGGCCACGGAGACCCGGTACAGGCCCGTGCCCTTGAGATAGGAAAAGCCGAGGTAGCCGCCAAAGCTCGCCTGGTCGTACGCCGACAGGCTGTTGTCCAGGCGACTGTCGGCATCCGCGCCGGCGAAGACGGACAGCTCCGCGGTGACGCCCTTGGTCCATTGCCCTCCCACGGCCATTTCCTTGTAGTAGTCGGGCATGGCCTCGGAGGCGGAATTGTTGAGCTGGATGATGCCCGTGATCAGCTGGATCTGCGTGTTGGTGGTGCCGCCGTTGATGTCGGAGTCGCGCCCGAAGCCCAGGTCCACATAGAACTTCGACGTGGAGCGCAGGTTCGAGTTGTCGCGCGTCTGCATCCAGCTCAGATAGCGCCGGATGTTGTCCTGCACCTCCTGAGGCGGCTGGTGCCGGAGCACGAACTCGAACTCCTGGCGGGCGCGGCTGTATTCGCCAAGCAGGTAGTACCCGCGCGCCAGCTCCAGGCGGGCCCGGTCGTTGGCCGGCACGATGGTCAGATGCCGCTCCAGCGCCAGCACGCCTTCCGGCACGTGCCCGGCGCCGATGGCGGCCAGGCCCAGCAGGAAATCGAAATGCGGGTTGCCTATCCAGTCCGGATGCTGCTGGACGTTCTGGTACGCGGCCTCGAACTGCCCGCCCTCCACCTGCGCCCGGAGGTCGTCGAGCGGATCCGCCCTCGCCGCCAGGCTCGCATGCACGCCCATCACGCCCGCCAGCGCGAGCCGGGCCCCCCAGCGGGTGAATCGCTGCCTCATGTCAGGGTCTGGTAGGGTCAAGGCTGGCTCACTTTCCAGGAGGGGGTGTGCTGCCGCTGGACGCGGGCAATGAAATCAGAGGCTGTTGGCTCAGCCTCTTGACGGTGATCCCAGGGCTGGAGTCGGCGTTGAGCGAGGCGTCCAGCGCGGCATCCAGCGTGCCGAGCAAGGCGGACACCGGGGTGCGGAGCCAGGCCCCGAAACTTCCTCCCGCGGCGTCGGGGGTCCCCGATTCCGCATCGCCAAACAGGTCCGCACCCAAGACCGCCGTCTGCCTGGCGATCTCGGCCTGGGCCTGCTGCAGGCTCTGCGGATTGACCACGACAAAAAACGCATTGCTGGCGTTGCCGGCCTGGACGCTGTTGATGGTCGGCTTGGGCAGGACGATCAACAGGCCGGGGTCGTAACTGATCGCGTAGTTGCCGGCCGATCCCGACCCGAACAAGGCATTGGAGGGCGTCAGGGCGAAGACATCGCCGCCCAGCGACAAGCTGTTGCCTGCCGGCACATTGATGCTCACGCTGGCCAGGCTGTCGCCATTGACCAGGCCGCCGACATTGGTCGAGTACAGGAAGGGCAAGGGATTGGCGTCGCCGGCAAATCGCACGACATTGTTGGCGTCGATCGACAGAGGGCGCGGCAGCACGGTCAGCTGTCCCGGCAGCAAGGTCTGCACAAAGTAGTTGGCAGCCTGCAGCGTTCCGGCAGCCGGCACGACGCCGTACAGGCCCACGCCGCTCAAGGCCGTGGCCGCCGTCGTGTACAGGGCCGATCCCGTCACGCCAGCGGTGGCCGCTGTCTCGCCCGCCACGAAGCCGCTGAGCTGCGAGGTGAATGCCGGGTTCGGATCGCCGTAGTCCTTGCTGGCATTGTTGGCCGTCAGGGTGAGCGGCGCGGGCGTGATCGTCGCAGTCAAGCCGCCGGGCTGCTGCAGCACGTAGTTGGCGGCCGACGCGCCGGTCAATCCATCGGTCGCGACGACGGGGACAGCCGCGCCCGCGTTCTTGCTTGCGAACAAACCGGTCTGCACCAGGGACACGGCATCTCCCGCGATCACGCCACCCAGCACGCCGCCGCCCAGGCTGGCGTTGACGGTGCCGTCGTAGACCTTGTTCAGCGCCGACTGGCCGGACACCGTCAGGGTCTTGGGACTGACCATGTAGTTGCCCGTGACGACCGTGGCGCTGTAGTTACCGGCGTCCGCGCCGCTCAGGGGCCCGACAATTTCAATGCCCGTGTAGTTGCCGGCCTGCAGATTACCGCTCAGGCTGGTGTGGCCCGCGGTGTTGACCGATGCGGCGGCAAAGACCTGGTCACCCGCAAGAACGCCGCCCAGGGTCAGCGCGCCCGGCGCCAATGGCGCGCCATAGACGGACGATCCCGGTGCGATGGATCCGCTGAGCATCAGCGGCGTCACGCTGACCGATGTGTTGCCCACCGACAGCGGCAGGTAGTTGCTGAGCAAATCGCCATTGACCGGCGTCAGCGACAGGCCCGCCACTGTGGCCAGCACCGCGTTGGTCTGCACGTTCTTGCTGCTGAGAATACCGTTGCCGCTGAGCGTGAAGATTTCTCCGTTCACGCCGGCCGCGCTCAGGTTGGCATTGGCAAACAGCGTGCCGCCGTTGTAGACCTGCGTGCCGGTCACGGACAGCGGCGCCGGCGTCACCGACACATTCGTGTTGGCCGCCGCCAGGGGCAGGTAGTTGCTCAGCAGGTCCGCGCCCACGGGACTCAAGCTCAGGCCCGCCACGCTCGCCAGCGGCTGGTTCGCCTGGACGTTCTTGTTCGACAGCGTGCCGCTGCCCGTGGCCGTGAAGGTCTCGCCGTTGACGCCCTGGATCACCAGGTTGGCGCCGCCAAAGCCGGTTGTGCCGTTGTAGAGCTCGGTGCCGCTGGCCACCAGCGTGGCTGGCGTGATGCTGGCGCTCAAGGCGTTGGCCGCCTGCAGCGTGTAGTCCGCAGCCTGCGGCCCGGCCAGGCTGTTGGCCGACAGGCTGACCGGGATGTTGGCGCCCACGTTCTTGCTGGAGAAGGTGCCTATGCCGGTCAGCGCGACCGTGTCGCCGCTGTAGACGCCGCTCAAGGAGCCGCCGCCCAAGGTGGCGACCGCGGTGCCGTCGTACACCTTGCCGAACACCGTGCCGCCGTTCAGGGTCAGCAGCGCAGGCGTCACCGACACCGAGGTGTTGCCGGTGGACAGCGACAGGTAGTTGCTCAGCAGGTCGCCGTTGACGGGGCTCAGCGTGAGCCCTGCCACGCTGCCCAGCGCGGCGTTGGTCTGGACGTCCTTGACGGCCAGGGTGCCGCTTCCCGTCGCCGAGAAGGTTTCGCCGTTGACGCCGGCGACGTTCAGGTTGGCCGCCGCAAACGCGGTCTGCGCGTTGTAGACCTGGGTGCCGGTGACGACCAGCGGCGCCGGTGTCACGGACACCAGCGTGTTGCCGGTGCTCAGCGGGAAATAATTGCTCAGCAGGTCGCCATTGACCGGCGTGAGCGTCAGGCCGCCGAGCGAGGCCAGGGGCTGGCTGGTCTGGACGTTCTTGTTGCCCAGGCTTGCGGAACCGCTGGCCGCAAAAGTCTCGCCGTTGACGCCCGCCACCACCAGGTTGCTGCCGGAGAAGTTCGTGGTGCCGTTGTAGAGCTCGCTCCCCGTGACGCTCAAGGTCGCCGGCGTGATGTTGGCGCTCAAGGGACTCGCCGCAACCAGGACATAGTCGGGCGCCGACGGTCCGCTCAAGCTGTTGCCGCCCAGCAGCACGGGAATGGCGTTGCCGACGTTCTTGCTGGCGAAGCTGCCCAGGCCCGTCAGGCCGACGGTGTCGCCCGCGAACACGCCCGTCATGACGCCGCCGGACAGGCTCGCCACGGTGGTGCCGTCATAGACCTTGCTGAGCGCGGACCCGCCCGTCAAGGTCAGCGGCGCCGGCGTGACCGTCACCGAGGTATTGGCGACCGTGAAGGGAAAATAATTGCTCAAGGAGTCGCCATTCACCGGGCTCAGCGTGAGCCCCGCCACGCTGCCCAGCGCGGCATTGGTCTGCACGTCCTTGACGCTCAGCGTGCCGGCGCCGGAAGGCGCGAACGTCTCGCCGTTGACGCCTGCCACGCTGAGGTCGGCGGCGGCAAATACCGTCGTGGCGTTGTAGACCCGGGTGCCAGTGGCCGTCAACGTGGCCGGCGTGACCGAGACCGAGGTGTTGGCGGTCGTCAAGGGAAAATAGTTGCTCAGCAGGTCGCCATTCACCGGGTTGAGCGCCAAGCCGGAGACGCTGGCCAGGCCCTGGCTGGTTTGGACATTCTTGCTGGCCAGGGGGGCCGCGCCGCTGGCGGCAAATGTTTCGCCGTTCACGCCGCTGACGACCAGATTGGCCGGCGTGAACGCCGCCGTGCCGTTGTAGACCTGCGTGCCCGTCACGGACAGGGTGGCCGGCGTGATGTTGGCGTTCAGGCTGCCCAGCAGGACCGGCAGGTAGTCCGGCGCCGAGGGCCCGGCCAGGCTGCTGCTGCCGACGGTGACGGCAATGCCGGTTCCGACGTTCTTGCTGGCGAAGCTGCCGGTGCCGGTGACCGAGACGGAATCTCCGGGAATCAGGCCGACATAGGTCCCGCCGCTCAGGTAGGCGGTCGAGGTGCCGTCGTAGACCTTGTTCAGCGCCGTGACGTTGCTGATGGTCACGGTCTTGGGCGTGACCGTCACCTGGGTGTCGGCGGTAGAAAACACCTGGTAGTTGCTCAGCAGGTCGCCATTCACGGGCGTCAGGCTCAGTCCGGCCACGCCGGCCAGCGGCTGGTTGGTCTGGACGTCCTTGACGCTCAGCGTGCCGACGCCCGAGGGGCTGAAGGTCTCGCCGTTGACGCCGGCCACGCTCAGGTTCGCCGCCGCGAATACAGTAGTCCCGTTGTAGACCTGCGTCCCGGTCACGACCAGGGGGGCCGGCGTCACGCTCACCGAGGTGTTGGCGACCGACAAAGGCAGGTAGTTGCTGAGCAGGTCGCCATTCACCGGGTTGAGCGTCAGGCCTGACACCGAGGCCAGCGCCTGGTTGGCCTGGACGTTCTTGTTGGCCAGCGTCGCATTGCCGGTCGCGTTGAAGACTTCGCCGTTGACGCCCGCGACCGTCAAGCCGCCGCCAGGGAAATTCGTGCTGCCGTTGTAGAGCTGGCTTCCCGTGGCCGTCAGCGTCGCCGGCGTGATATTGGCGGCCAGGAAATTGGCCGTCTGCAGCATGTAGTCCATGGCGGAGGGCCCGGTCAGGCTGCCGGCGTTGACGGTGACCGGGATCGCGTTGCCCACGTTGCGGGTGGCAAAAGCGCCGTATCCGGTCAGCGTGACCGAGTCGCCCGGCACCAGGCCCGAGAAGCTGCCGCCGCTGACCACGGCCTGCGTCGTGCCGTCGTAGACCTTGTTCTGCGCTGTGCCGCCGGTCAGCGTCAGCGGCGCCGGCGTCACGAAGATGGAGGTGTTGGCGGGCGCCAGCGCCTGGTAGTTGCCGAGCGAATCGCCGTTGACGGGCGTCAGGGTGATGCCGGACACGCTGGCGAGCTGGGCGCTCGACTGCACGTCCTTGACGCTCAAGGTCCCGCTGCCTGAGGCCGAGAACGACTCGCCATTGACGCCGCTGACCACCAGGTTGCCGGCCGCGAAACTCAGGCCGCCGTTGTAGACCTGGGAACCCGATGCGAGCAGCGTGGCCGGCATGACCGACACCGAGGTGTTGCCGACACCCAGCGGCAGGTAGTTGCTGAGCAAGGACCCGTTGACGCCATAGAGCGACAGGCTTGCAACACTGGCCAGGGCCTGGCTCGTCTGCACGTTCTTGCTGGCCAGCGTGGCCGTGCCAAGCGCGCCGAAGGTTTCGCCGCCGACCCCCGCGATCGTCAGGTTGGTGCTCAGGAAGGTGGTGGTGCCGTTATAGACCTGCGAGCCGGTCACCGTCAGCGCGGCCGGCGTGATGTTGGCGCTCAAGGCGCTCGACGGCTGCAGCGCATAGTCCTGCGCCTCCGGGCCCGACAGGCTGCCGCTGCCCACCGAGACCGCGATGTTGTTGCCGACGTTCTTGTTGGCGAAGGTTCCGTAGCCGCTCAGCGTGACGGAATCGCCGGGGATCAATCCGCTGAAGGTGCCGCCCGTCAGGGTGGCCTGGTAGGTGCCGTCGTAGACCTTGTTCTGGGCCGTCCCGCCCGTCAGGGTCAGGGTCTGCGGCGTCACCGACACCTGGGTGGAGGCGGTGCTGAAGGCTTGGTAGTTGCCGAGCAGGTCGCCGTTCACCGGCGTCAGCACCAGCGTGCCGAGGCTGGCCAGGTTCTGGTTGGTCTGCACGTTCTTGCTGGCCAGCGTGCCGCTGCCGGAAACAGTGAAGGTCTCGCCGTTGACGCCGGTCGCGCTGAGGTTGGCGGCCGGAACGCTCGTGGACCCGTTGTAAACCTGCGTCCCCGCGACCAGCAGCGGCGCGGGCGTCACCGACACCGAGGTGTTCGCCGTGGTCAGCGGGTTGTAGTTGCTCAGCAAGGACCCGGCCACCGGGTTCAGCGTCAGCCCCGCCACGCTGCCCAGCGGCGCATTGGTTTGCACGTTCCGGCTGCTCAACGTCCCGCTGCCGCTGGCGGAGAAGGTTTCGCCATTCACGCCGGCGACGCTGAGACTGGATCCGGCGAAGGCCGTCGAACCGTTGTAGACCTCCGACCCCGTCACGGCCAGGCTGGCCGGCGTGATGTTGGCGCTCAGCAAGCTGGAAGAAACCAGCGTGTAGTCCATGGCCGCGGAGCCGCCCAGGCTGCCGGCGCCCACCGTGACCGCGATGCCGTTGCCGACGTTCTTCGAGGCGAACCTGCCGTAGCCGGTCAGGTAGACATTACCGATATCGCCCGCCACGATGCCGCTGAAGGTCCCGCCGCTGATGGCGGCCTGGGTCGTGCCGTCGTAGGTCTTGTTGGCGGCCGCTCCCGAAACCAGCGTCAGCGTGGCCGGCGTGACCGACACCGTGGTGTTCGCCGTCGTCAGGGCGGCGTAATTGCCGAGCGAATCGCCATTGACAGGATTCAAGCTCAGACCCGCCACGCTGCCCAATGCAACGTTGGATTGGACGTCCTTGCTGCTCAAAGTCCCGCCGCCGCTTGCCGTGAAGGTCTCGCCGCCCACGCCGGTGACGACCAGGTTGCTGCCCGCGAAGGTCGTGCCGCCGTTGTAGACCTGGGTGCCCGTGACCGTCAGCGTGGCCGGCGTCACGCTGACGCTGGTATTGGCCGAAGTCAGGGTTTGATAATTGCTCAAGGACGCGCCGCCGACCGGCGTCAAGGCCAGGGCGGACACGCCGGCGAGGTTCTGGTTCGATTGCACGCCGGCGCTGGCCAATGTGCCGTGGCCGGCCACCAGGAAGGTGTCGCCGGCCACGCCCGTCACCGACAGGTTGACGCCGGAAAAATAGGTCGAACCCGTGTAGACCTGGGAGCCCGTGACGGACAAGATCGCCGGATTGATCGTGCCGGCGCTGGTGGCCGTTGTGACGGCGTAGTTGCCGCCGCTGTTGCCGTCGCTCAGGGTGTAGCTCGTGACCTGCAAGGTGCTGCCGTTGGTGCCCAGGGCGTTCTTGGATTGGAACGCCTGCGACAGGCCGCTGAGCGTGTCGCCCGCAAAGACGGTGCCGCTGGTCAGCGTCGGCGTGGCGCCGGACGCGACGCTGCCGTTGTAGGTCTTGGTGTCCGTCGCCGCCGTGATGGTGAGCGGTTCGGGCGTGATGTTCGCCGTGGTCGTGGCCGTGCCCGTGAAGCTGTAGTTGCTGGCGCTGGGCCCTGTGAGCGAGACGCCGCTGATCACCACCGGCACATTGAGGCCGGCATTCTTCGACACAAAACCGCCCACGCTCAACGAGCCGGACAGCGACACCGTGTCGCCGGCGATCACGCCCGACAGCACCGGGGCGTTCCCCGTGATCGTCGCGGCGGTCGTGCCGTCGTAGACCTTGTTGCTGACTGTGATGCCGGAAATGCTCAGCGGCGCCGGCGAGATCGTCAGGGTGCCGGGCACAAAGCTGATGGCGTAACCCTGCTGGTTGTTGGACCAGAGGCCCGAGGGCGTGATCGAATAGGTGTTGGCATTGACGTTGCCGCCCTCGGACGAGGCCAGGACCAGGCTGCCCTGCAGATTGCCCAGCGCGGCCGGATTCGAATAGCTGGCCGTCAGCGGACCGGCATACACCTGCCTGTCGTAGACCATGCTCACGCTGTTGGCCGTCACCGTCAGGGGCGACATGAACGAGGTCAGGAAGGCCTGCGTGTTGCCGTTGTACAGCGTCCAGACCGATGCGAAATTCCAGCCCGAATAGCTGGCTTGCTGCTCGAGACTGGCCGTGCTCAGGCCCGATCCCACCGAACCGGCCGGCGTCGTGTCGGTGTTCCAGTAGCTGCTGCTCACGGTCCCGCTGTTCGAACCCACCAGGCCGCTGCCCGACACCACATTGGCCGTGCTGGGCACGGTGCCGGCGGCATAGGTGTCCGTGACCGTGCCCGAATTGATGCCGACCAGCCCGCCCACCGTGGTCACGGCCGTGCCCGAGACGTTGCCCACCCCGCCCTGCACGCTCCCGGTCGCATAGGCGTTCGTGATCGAGCCCGTGTTCGATCCCACCAATCCGCCCACATGGGCCTGGCCCTGCACGCTCCCGGCGGCATAGCTGTTGGAGATGGTTCCGCTGTTGATGCCGGCCAGCATGCCCGTGTTCAGCGTATCGCCGATCACCGTCGCGGCATTGAGACCCAGGTTGCCGACGGTGCCGGTCGAGCCGACGATGCCGAACAGGCCGGTGGGCACATTGCTCAGCGAGCCCTGGTTGATCGCCAGGCCGGTGACGTAATGGCTTTGGCCGTCCAGCGCGCCGGTGAAATTCGTCGAACTGTTGCCCACCGGCACGAAGCCGCCCGCCCCCCACATGCCGGGGTACAGACCGTTGACGGACGCCAAGTCCTGGCCCAGGTTGATGTTGTTCGCCAGGGTGTAGCTGGCCGCGGGGTCCATGGCCATCAGCTGCAGCTGATGGCTGTTGCTGATGCTGGCGCTCCATTCCGCCTGCAGGAAGGGCCGCGTGCTGCCGCTGGCCATCCACCAGTTGCTGCTGAAATTCCAGCCGGCATAACTGCCCTGCAGCATCGCCTGCGCCGTGGTGAGGCCGACCTCGGAACCGGCCGACGTGGTCTGCCCCGAGCTGGTCACATCCCAATAACTGGCCGTGGACGTTCCTCCGTTGCCGCCTATCAATCCGCCCGAGGCGGCGCCGGTCACGAATCCAGAGGCATAGGTCGTGGCGACGGTGCCGGCGTTGTAGCCCACCAGCCCGCCGACGTCACTGGAATATCCGGATGACGCCGCGGCGGTCACCGACCCGGTGGCATAGGCATTGGAGATGGTGCCGTAATTCCAGCCGACCAACCCGCCGATGTAATAGGCGAAATAGCCTGTCGCCGACACCGCGCCGGACGCATAGGAGGTGCCGATCGATCCGACGTTGTAGCCCGCCAGTCCGCCCACAAACTCGGAATAGCCGTACAAGGTGGAATTGGCCGCAACCGATCCCGATGCGAACGAGCCCGTGATGGCGCCGCCGTATTCATTGGCGCCGACCAGGCCACCGACCAGACTGGTCCCACCCGACACGGTGCTGGTGCTGCTCGAGTTGGCGATCGTGCCGCTGTTGTCGCCCACCAATCCGCCGACGGAACTGGAGCCCGTCGCGGCGCTCAAGGTGCCGCTGGTCCTGCTGTTGCTGATGGAGCCGCCCACGGCCTGCCCCACCAGGCCGCCCACATCGCTGCCCGTGCCGCTGACGGCCCCGCTCACCGTCACGCTGCTGATCGTGCCGCCGCCGTTATAGCCGACCAGCCCGCCCACAAAGCTGCCCCCGCTGACCGAAACATTGGCCAGGTTCAGGTTCTGAACGGTGGAGCCGCTGCCCAGCTTGCCGATGAATCCAACGTAATTGTTGGTCTGGCTTCCGCTGAAATTCGACAGCGTGTGGCCGCCGCCGTCGAACTGCGTCGCCGAGAACATCGGAATGTCGTAGCCCGGCAGGCTGCTCATGTCCAGGTTGGCGGTCAGGGCGAACTTGTAGGGCTGGCCGGCAAATCCGAGCAGATCCTTCAGTCCCTGGAGCGTGCTGATCTGGTAGACCCCGGTGCCGCTGTTGAAGGGCAGCACGCCGGCATACAGGCCGCTGGTGATGGCGCTGAGGACGAATCCGCCATTGAGCCAGTCCTGGAACTGCGCCTGATACAGGCCGCCCACCGTCACCCAACCCGACGCGCCGTTGATGGAAACCTGGTCGATGTTGTAGTGGGAATTGCTGATGCCGTTCGTCGATGCATCGTTGCCGACCAGCCCCCCGACGTAGCTGGCCCCGCTGACATTGCCCGTCGAGTAGCTGTTGCCTATCGTGTAGCCGTTGCTCCCGACCAAGCCGCCCACGTAGGTCCCACCATCCGAGTTGACCGCCCCCGTGGCATACGAGGCGGAGATCGACCCGTTGTTGCTGCCGACCAGCCCGCCCACACTGCTGGCGGCCCCGTTGCTCGCGGTGACCGTGCCCGTCGCATAGGAGTTCGAGATCGCGCCCTGACTGAATCCGACCAGGCCGCCCACATCGTTCGCGCCCGACGTCACCGTCACGGCGCCGCTGGCATTGCTGGCACTGATGCTGGCCAGGCTGTATCCGACCAGTCCACCGATATAGCTGCTCGCGCCGCTGACCGGCCCGCTGCTGGTGCTGTTGGCAATGCTGATCGACGAACCTGTAGATCCAGCCAGCCCCCCCACGCCGTATTGTCCCGACACCGCGGCACTGCTGTTGGCGTAGCTGATGCTGCCTGCGGCGACATAACCGATCACGCCGCCCACGTAGTCGCCGGAGGCGGTGGCCCCCGACACCGAGCCGCTGACATTCACATTGTCGATCGTGCCGGCGCTGTTGCCGACCAGGCCGCCGACATAGCTGCCGCCGCTGAGCGTGACATTGGACAGGACCAGGTTCTTGAGCGTGCTGGCGCTGGCCAGGGTTCCGACCAGTCCCAGGCCATCGCCATTGGCCGTGTTGGCGGGCTGGCTGGCGTTCAGGTTGGTCAGCGTGAAGCCGCCGCCGTCCAGCTGGGCGCCGGAAAAATACGGGATGTAATAGCCGGGCAAGGTGCTCAGGTCGATATTGGCCGTCAGCCTGAAACTGTAGGCGGGCTGGGTGGCGAAGCCGAGCAGGTCCTTGAGCCCCTGGGGCGTGCTGATCAGGTAGGACCCGCTGCCAGCGTCGAACGGCAATGAACTCGTGTAATTGGCGATATTGAGCGTCAGGCCGTGGCTGACCCAGTCCTGGAATTCGTTGTCGTAGAGACCGCCCATCGAGACGCCGCCGCTGGCGCCGTTGACGCTGACCCTGTCGATATCGAAATACGAATTCGTGATGGACGTGACGGGCTGGGCGTTGTAGCCGACCAGGCCCGCGACGTCGCCGCCCGCGCGTCCGCTGACATTGCCGGTTGAATAGCTGTTGCCTATCGTGTAGCCGTTGTAGCCGACCAGGCCGCCGATGTAGTTCCCGGTCGTTCCGCCCGTCACGTTCCCGGCCGCATAGGAACTGTTGATCGCGCCATAGTTTTCCCCGACCAGCCCGCCGAGATAATTGCCCGTGCTTGCGGAGACATTGCCCGTGGCAAAGGACGCGCTGATGGCCGCGTTCGAGTGGCCGACCAGGCCGCCCGCTCCGCCATAGGCGCTGCCATTCGTCACCGAGCCCGAGGCTGACGAAGCGCTGATCACGCCCGACCCCGCCGTGTATCCGACCAGCCCGCCCTCGTAATAGCCGGCGGTGGTCGATACCGCGGCGGAGCTGGTGCTGCTGGTGATGGCCGCATTGCTGTAGCCGACCAGGCCGCCGACATAGCTGGCGGTCGAGGACACGGTGCCGCTGAAGCTGCTGCCGCTGACCGGTCCGGTCGAATAGCCGACCAGCCCCCCGACGTAATCGCCGCTGCCGGCGACCGCCCCGCCGGCGCTGGCATTGCTGATCGTGCCGCCCACGTTGTTGCCGACCAGCCCGCCGACGAAGCCGACGCCGCTCACGTTGACATTGCTCAGGTTCAGGTTCTCGAGGGTGCTGCCGCCGGCCAGCGTGCCGATGAAGCCGGTGCTCGCGGCATTGGTCTGGGTGATCGCGATGTTGGACAGCGTGTAGCCCGCGCCATTGAGCAGTTGCGCTGAAAACGAGGGAATGCTGTAGCCGGGCAAGGTCGTGAGGTCAAGGTTCGCGGTCAGCGCGAATTTGTAGCTGACCTGGTCCGCAAATCCCAGCAGGTCCTTGAGCCCCTGCAAACTCCCGATCTGATAGGCGCCGGTACCTGCATTGAAGGGCAGCGAACTCGTGTAATTGGCGATATTGAGCCCGAATCCGTGGCTGAGCCAGTCCTGGAATTCGTTGTCGTAGAGCCCCCCAGTCGTGACCCCGGCTGTCGATCCATTGATGGTGACCCTGTCGATGTCGAAATGCGAATTCGAGACACCGGTGACGGCCCCGTTGTTGTAGCCGATCAGGCCGCCCATGTAGGCACTGCTGGCCCCGGTCAGGTTCCCTGTGGAATAGCTGTTGGTGATGGACGCGGCCGTCGATTCGTAGCTGTAGCCGATCAGGCCGCCGATGTAGTTGCTGCCTGCGCCGCCATTGACATTGCCGGTGGCGTAGGAATTGCTGATCGTGGTGTATGCGTTGTTGCCAACCAGGCCGCCCAGCTCGTAGCCATTCACACTGGAAACGGTGCCGGTCGCGAACGAATTGGAGATGACGCCGGAACTGCTGTTGCCGACGAGCCCGCCTAGCGCCGAGCCATATTGAGCGGACACCGCCCCCGTGGCCGACGAGTTGCTGATGGTGCCGGAATTGGCCCCCACCAATCCGCCCGCGTCATACAGGTAGCTGGCCGATCCGCTGCCCAACGCCACGGCCGCGCTGGCATATGAAATCGTGCCGCTGTTGTAGCCAACCAGCCCGCCCGTGTAGTAGCTGTATTCATTCGGTCCACTGATCAAGGTCCCGCCGGCACTGACGGACGTGATGACGCTGCCGCTGCCTGCCTGGCCGGCCAGGGTGCCGACATACTCATAACCGGTGATGGAAGCGCCCACCAGGCTCATGTTGCTGATGGCGGCGCCGCTGCCCAGCGTGCCGAACAGGCCGACATAGGAGGCGCTTGGCAAGTCGATCGTCAAACCGGTGATCGCATGCCCCTGGCCGTTGAGCTGGCCGGTGAAGTTGCTGATGGGCGTGAACCCGGCGCCGCTGTTCCATCCCGAGGTCGCGCTGGCGTCGATATCGCGGCCCAAGGCGTACTGGCCCGACAAATTGGTGCTGAGCGCCTGCAGGCCGGTCGTGCCGCCGCTCGCCTGTCCCACGCTGTTGACCAGCATCCATGCGTTCACGGCGCTGGCACCGCTGACATAGGCGCTGTAGGCCGTGGGGTTCGCATAGCTGCTTGGGTTGTAGTAGATATCGACGGTCCGGGCGCCCGTGCCGTTCAGGATGATCTGCGCGCTCCCGCCAAAGCTCACGGTGCCCGTCCCCGTGCCAGTGTTGTCGGACCGCAGCACCACGCTGCCGCCGCCCGAACTGCCCAGGCCGGCGTTGACATTCACATTGCGCAGCGCCGACAGGGTCAGGGTGTTGCCGCTGCTCCAGCTGACCGGATCGTTGACGAAAATATCGCCGTTGCCGGCCGTGTTGACGGTGCCCTGGCTGCTGAGAATGGTGACGTTGGTGCTGTTGAGATTGCTGCCCAGCTGCGATCCCGTGATGTCTCCCCCGCTCGGGGCGACGATGTAGTCGGACGGATCGATCAGCCACTGGCCGGTCCTGCCCTTTGCGGCGCTGGTGCTGACCAGCGCCTGGCCGCCCACCAGCACGCGGGCGCCGGACGTTTCAATCGAGCCGCCGTCGCCGCCCAGCGGCCCGCCCTGGGCCAGCATCTGCCCCGCGACCGTCGCGGTGCCGCTGCCCATGTCAGCCCTGACCGTGATGGCGCCCCCGCTTGCCGAGCCCTGCCCCGAGACATCGAGCGTGCCGGAACTGCTGATCTGCGTGGCACCCGTCAGGTAGATCTCGCCGTTGCGGTTCTCGATGCTGTTGGCCCGGATGACGCCGCTGTTGTTGATCAGCGATTCGGCAATGCCCTGCGCCGCCTGGGCATCGAGGCGCACCACGCCGCCCTGCGCGCTGATGTCGCCGCTGTTGGCAACGACTGCCTTGTGCGCGCCGCCCGTGACGGTCGCCGCAATGAGCCCGGCGTTGTCGATGTCCACGGTGACGGCCTGGCCCGAGGCCAGCAGGACGGAGCCGGTGCGGACGCCGATCACGCCCTGGTTGGACACGTTGGCGCCGAACAGCCCCACATAGCCCCCGGGCGCCGCCGTGATCCGCCCCTGGTTGACGAGCGCTCCTCCGTTGCCGGCGAAGCTGAACCGGCCGGCGGCAAAGTCCTGCTGCGAGAGATCGAGCGTCGAGGCGACCAATCCCCCCACATCCACCCGGGCGCCAGGAGCGAAGAGCACGCCGTTCGGGTTGACCAGGAACACCTGGCCATTGGCGCTCAGGCTGCCGTAGATTTGCGAAGCGCCGTTGCCGACGACGCGGTTGAGCGCCACCGCGCTGGCGCCCGGCTGCTCGAAGACAACCGACGCATGGGCGCCGATGTTGAAGGATTGCCAATCGATGCCCAGCAGCGCCGACGACTGGACCACGGTCAGCTGTCCGCTCGAAGGCAGGATCAGTCCCGCGCCGGTCTTGACGCTGCCGCCGCCGGGCAGCACCGCCGAATCGCCCGCCCGCGCAAACCCGACCAGCAGGGCGCTCCCCAGCAGGCACAGGATCAGGCGGCTCGGGCGGGGCCGCCTGCGCCAGAAGCATTGCAGGCGACCGATCCGCAAGCGGCCGCCGCAGGCATTGCGCACGGCCCGGGCGTTCCAAGGCTCGGGCGCGGGAGAATCCGGGAGAGACACACGAACGGCCATGATGGTCTCCAAGCACTCGCACAGCCGCGTCCTGCGCGGCCCTTACATCAATACATCTGAAACACCTGCATGTAAACACGCGGTTGAGGGTCCCCGCCCGCAGCGGTCGGCAGCTGGGAGCCGCGCAAGGCGAAACTGGCGTTGACGCCGAAGCTGCTCCCCCGCGTCCACTGGATCCCGACGCCATTGGCATAGAGAACGACGTTGTTGTTGGTCGCGCCCGCCAGGGGCTGCGCGTTGAACCGGCCCCAGCCGTGGTCGTGGAACACGAACCACATGATGGAGCCGCCGACATAGGTCGAATAACACCTCAATTCGATGTCCGCGTATTGCGCCTCGTCCAGCGTCGCCTCGCCGACGGCATAGCCGCGCACCGTGCTCGGCCCGCCGAGGTCGAATTTCTCCGAGCTGTCGAGGTTCTTGCTCGCGTACTGGCCCTGCACATGGACGAACAGCGAGAACGGCCCGGCGACGGACTGCTGCCGCCACAGATCCACAGTCGCCTTGGTGAAATGGCCGTTGGTCCGCAGCCCGGCCAGGTCCTGCGCCAGCGCGGCCCCGCCCAGCGACAGGCTGCCGTGGTACAGCGTCAACGCCGCGGCGAGGCTGCCGCCGCCCATCCATGTATCGCGCTGGTCGTAGCTCAAGGCGCCGGACAGCACATTGGAATTCTTGGGCGTGTCGACGCCCGTCAGGACAATCTGGTCGTCCAGGTCCTTGTGATCGACGCTGGCCTGGAAATTCAGGTTCTTGTCCAGGCTACGTATCAGCGGATAGCCAAGATTGACGGTGCCAACCAGGGCCGTGCCGACGCCGCCGAGCGACACGAAGCTGCCGCCCAGCTGATAGCTCAGGCGGCTGACGCCCCCGCCCAGCGTCAGCCCCTGCCCGTTGAACGGCACCTTGGTCATGAGGCTGCCGTTCACCATGTCGAGGGTGTTGCTCATGATCAAACGGGCCTGCGTGTTGTCGCCGAGGCCGAACAAGTCCTTGAACTGGAAATTCGCGCCCAGCCTGTAGGCGCCGGTCGATTCGGCGCCTTCGTTGTCAGCGTCCAGCCGGACGGCCAAGGGCTCCTCTTCCGCCACGGACACCACCATGTCGGCCTTGCCGGGCGTGTCCGCGGGCGTGAAGGCCGCGCGCGCGACAACCCCTGGAATATCGTTGAGCAGGAGCAGGCGGCGCTCGAGCTCGGGCTGCAGCACGGCGGCCGACTTCGCGACCTGTCCCACATGGGCCTGGACCACCTCGTCCTTCAAACGGACATCCGAGGCCGTGGCGACCTCGACATTGGCGACCCGGCCCTCCAGCACCTGGATTTCCACCACCCCGCCCTCGACCTTCTGCGCCGGCAGGTAGGCATAGCTGAGGAAATGGCCGTGATTCTGGTAATGGCGCGTCACGGCCCCGGCCGCTTCGTTCAGTCCGTTGATATCGAGCGTGCGGCCGATCCAGGGCGCCACCAGGGGCATCAGGTCGCCGACGGCAAAACTGGTCGCCCCCGAGATCTGGAACCCCTTGACGGCCACGGTCGCCCCATCAGGCAGCTTGATCGTGGGACGGACCGGCGCCTCCAGCACCTCGGGGCGGGCCGGCGGAGGATAGGTGCGGCCGAAATTCTTGTTCTCTTCCAGCAGGGTGCCCGCATTGGGCAAGGCCTGACCCATGGACCTGGAACTCAACGCGCTGCCCACGCACAGGAACACGCACAGGACAGCCGGCCGCATCCGGGTGCGTTCAAGAGGGCGACATCGATGGGATTGAATTGGCGTCATGGCTGAATTCCAAGGCAATTCATCATCTCAATCAGTTAAACCGCCGTCATCCTGAATCAATACTATTGACGAGACAGCTTGCCGTAGAGGCTCAGCAACAGCCGCTCCGCCGCCGCGAAATCCTTGTCCTTGATCAAGAGGCTCTTGAGCGCCGCGATCGCCTCCTGGACATGACCTGACTCGGCCATGGCTTGCGCGCGCTCGTATTCGAGCCACATGGCTTCGGGCTGGACGTTCACCGCCGCCACCGGCCCGCCCAGCGCCACCGCCACCCTCGCTGCAATCTGCTGGGTCTGGGCCAGGACATCGTCGAACTCCGCCGTGCACTGGTCCGCAAACACGACCTGGGAACTCGCCGTATCGACCACGCGAAGATTGACCTGGACCCAGTCGCCCACGGCCATGAAACCGCCGAAAACCATGCGCTGGGCGCCGATGATCCGGCCCAGCCGCAGCCGGCTGGCCTCGTCCGAGAGCTCGCTGGACCCCAGCTTCTGCTCCGCCAGAATGTCCCGCAGCTGGAATCGGTCGACCACTTGCAAGGAAGGCAGGGCCAGCAAGGACTCCAGCACGGCATCCGGCAGCGTACGCTGGAGGAATTCGACGTGCCGAAGAGATGCCGCCGAGGCCGCGGAAGCGGCGGTATGGTCTTCGAAATCCCAGATGACCACCGTGGACGCAGCCTTGGGGGACAAGGCTTGCGCCGGTGCATCAACGGCCCAGACGGAAAGCACGCCGGCCAACACACCGGCCAGCACCCAGCCCAGCACAGGCCGCATGACCTGGCACCGGTGGGCGAGGGCCAGCGCCGGTCTTGCTCCGAATTTCCTGGCGATGGGCATGAAGGTCGGGAACATTGCAACGCCTCCGACTGCCCGATCCCGGTGAGCATCGCCGCATGATAAACACAGGGGCGAGTCTGGCGTCTTGGAATCGGCAAGAAAAAAAGGACTTACGGAAATCCGTAAGTCCTTGATTTGCCTGGTGGGCGGTGCAGGGTTCGAACCTGCGACCCCTGCCGTGTGAAG
>JAFALA010000071.1 GCA_019234815.1 Burkholderiaceae bacterium
GGCGCTGCCGGTCTCCGTGGTGGCGAGCCTGCTGGGTTTCCCCGATGCGCAGCTGCCGCAGGTGGCGGCGTGGATGGGGGACTTTGTCGCCTGCCTGTCGCCGCTCAGCAGCGCGCAGCAGATCGGGCAGGCGCACGTCGCGGCGCAGGCTTTGCTGCAGCGGCTTGCGGAGCTGGTGCGGCAAGCACAGGAGGGTGCGCAGCGGGACAGTCTGATCGCGCGTGTGGCGGCCGAAGCGCAAGCAGTGGGATGGAACGATAGCGCGGCGCTGCTGGCCAATCTGGCCGGCCTGCTGTCGCAAACGTATGAAGCGACGGCGGGTCTGATCGGCAACAGCATCGTCGCCCTGGTGCGCCAGCCGGAGGAAGAACGCAGCGAGCCTGACGATGCCGATACGCTGGTGCACACCGTGCAGCGCTGCGATCCGCCGGTGCAGAACACGCGCCGCTTTGTCGCGCGCGATTGCGTGGTGGAGGGCGTGGCGCTGAAGGCGGGCGATGTAGTGCTGCTGGTGCTGGCCGCCGCTGGGCGCGACCCGGACGCGGACGGTCACGCTTTCGGCTTCGGCGCCGGCCGGCACGCCTGTCCCGGCGAAGTGCTGGCTACCACTATCGCCACCAGCGCATTGCAGATGCTGATGGCCGGGCCGCTCAGCAGCCCGGAAAGCCTGCAGGCGCTGCGCTGGACTTATCGCCGCTCGCTCAACGCCCGCATCCCGGTTTTCACAAGGGCTTAGTGGCCTTTCTTCTGTACCAGCGCGCTGCCGATGCCGTGGCGGCGGATTTCGCTGACTGCCGTCACTGTGCCATCCGGATTGAACACCAGCGCGTTGGCGGCGCCGATTTCTTCCGGCTTGTCGGACCAGTGCTGGCCGTACTTCTCCAGCGCGCGCGCCTGGGCGCTGCCGGCAAAGCCGGGTTCCACGTCGGTCACCATGCCGTTGCGCTCGGAGATACGCGGCGCATCGATGGCCTGGTCCATCGGCATGCCTAAGTCGACGTAGTTGACGATGGTCTGCAGCACAGTGGTGATGATGGTGCCGCCACCCGGGCTGCCGATGCTGAACGCCGGCTTGCCGTTCTTGAAGGCCAGGGTCGGCGACATGCTGCTGCGCGGACGCTTGCCCGCTTCCGGCACGTTCGGTGCGGGACCGGAGAAGTCGAAATCGGTCATCTCGTTATTCAGGATGAAGCCATAGCCCGGCACCACCATGCCGCTGCCGCCCCACGATTCAATGGTGAAGGTGTAGGAGACGATATTGCCGTCCTTGTCGGACACGGTCAGGTGCGTGGTGTGCAGGCCTTCCGCCAGCAGCTTGCTGGCGTTGGGGCGCAGCGGCACGCTCATGTCGTTCTGGAAGGGATAGGGATCGCCGGCCGGCACCTGCATGGTGGCCTGCTTTGGATTGATCAGCTCGCGGCGGCGCGCGGCGTAGTCCTTGCTCAGCAGGCCGACGGTGGGCGCATCGACGAACTCAGGATCTGCCAGATAGGCGTTGCGGTCGGCGAAGGACAGGCGGCTGGCTTCCATGTACAGGTGCTCGACCTGGTCGCGCGGCATGGATTTCAGGTCATAGCCCTCCAGGATGTTGAGCGCTTCGGCCACGGCGATGCAGCCGCTGCTGGGCAGGGACATGCCATACAGGTCGTAGCCGCGATAGGTGCTGTGTACCGGCTGGCGCACGCGCGCTTCGTAGTTGGCCAGATCGGCCATGGTCATCCGGCCGGCCACCACCTGGGTGCCCGCAGCGGTCTTCGGATGGTTGACGGTGTCGACAATCGCCTGGCCGATCTTGCCTTCGTAGAAGACCCTGATGCCGCCAGTGGCCAGTTCGCGGTAGGCCTTGGCCATGTCCGGATTACGCAGATTGGTGCCGACCGGCAGGGCTTTGCCGTCCTTGAGATAGAGCGCGGCGGTGTCGGGGAATTTGGCGAACTTCTGCAGGCTTTCATTGGTCAGATTGACGAAGTTCTGCGTCACCGGGAAGCCTTTATTGGCCACTTCGATGGCGGGCGCCAGCACCTGCTTGAAGGACATGGTGCCGTAGCGTTCCAGCGCATCGTGCCAGCCGCGCACGGTGCCCGGCACGCCGACCGAATTGCCGCTGGCGACAGCCGTCTCGAAGTCGATCTCCTTGCCGTTCTGCTGGAACACGGTGGGCGTAAAGCTGGCCGGGGCTGTTTCGCGGTGGTCCAGGGTGATGACGCGCTTGTCCTTGGCCAGATAGATCACCATCAGGCCGCCGCCGCCGATGCCGCAGCTGAAGGGATCGGTCACGCCCAGCGTCGCGGCCGCAGCCACGGCGGCGTCGACCGCATTGCCGCCCTTGTTGAGGATGGCAAGCGCGGACTTGGTGGCTTCGTCGCTGATGGTGGCGGCCGCGCCGCCGGTGCCGGTGGCGACGGGCGTCTTGGCGAAGACGGCCGGCGGCAGGGCCAGCGAGAGGATGATGGAGGAAACGAGAGTAGTGCGGAGAACGGTGCGGACTGGGCGGGCGGAGCGGTTTGTCGTTGTCATGTCTCTGGTGGGCTCAGGGTGGAGAAGTGTTGCTCACCCTTAAGCTTACCCGATAATCGGGCGTTGTTTCACTTCTGACAGGTGCCGGCGCCGCCAGGCTGAAAGTCAGCCCGTTCTGGGTAATGGATTTGCTGGCGCCGGGCATGTCTTCCGCCAGCACGAAGCTGCTGCCGGCATCGCCCTCGCGGTAGGTAAAGCTGTAGCTGATGTAGCCTTTCCACACGCACACTTCCTTGGGACGGCAGCGGCTGTCGTTAACGCGGTCCAGGCGGATACTGGCCGGGTTGCCGCTTACATTGGGCATGGCCGCGCTCTGGCCCTGGCGCAGTTCCAGCGTGACGTTGAAGGGCGCCGCCTGGGTAGGATCCTGGTGGCTGGCGGCGCCGTCGGCGTGCAGTACCACCAGCCCGCCAAACAGCAGGGGGGCGGCGCACAGGACGGAAAGCAGGCTGGGTTTCATCGACACCTCGGGCTGGTACGGAAGTTAAGAGTATCAAATCTATAACTCTCCCGGCGCACGCCAGCTGATGCAGATCAAACGAACAAAAAGGCCGCCGGGCTTGCGCGGGGCGGCCTTTTTGAAGGGCAGGACAGCTTAGATGTAAGCGGCCAGGGCGCCCTTCATCTTTTTCAGCGCGGCAGCCTCGATCTGGCGGATACGCTCGGCCGAGACGCCGAACTCTTCTGCCAGGGTGTGCAGGGTGGCGCCGGAGCCGTCGTCATTGGCCAGCCAGCGCGCTTCCACGATGCGGCGCGAGCGTGGGTCCAGCTTGCTCAGGGCCGCTTCCAGGCCTTCCGAGTGCAGACGGGTCACCTGTTCGGCTTCCAGCACGCGGGTCGGCTCGGTCGTATCGGAGGACAGGTAGGCAATCGGTGCGAACTTGTCGTCTTCGTCGTCGTTCTGCGATTCCAGCGCGATGTCATGGCCGCTCAGGCGGGTTTCCATTTCGATCACTTCTTCGCGCTTGACGTCCAGGGTCTTGGCCAGGCTGTCGATCTGGGCCGGGGTCATGGCGTCCAGGCCGGTCTTGTGGCTGCGCAGATTGAAGAACAGCTTGCGCTGGGCCTTGGTGGTGGCCACTTTGACCAGGCGCCAGTTCTTCAGGATGTATTCATGCATCTCGGCCTTGATCCAGTGCATGGCATAGGACACCAGGCGCACGCCCTGGTCGGGGTCGAAGCGCTTGACGGCTTTCATCAGGCCGATATTGCCTTCCTGGATCAGGTCGGCGTGCGGCAGGCCATAGCCCAGGTAGCCCCGGGCAATCGACACCACCAGGCGCAGGTGCGACAGCACCAGCTGCTGGGCGGCGCCCAGGTCATTCTTTTCCTTCAGGCGCTTGGCCAGCGAGACTTCCTCGTCCTGCGACAGCATGGGCAGACGGTTGACGGCCGAGATATAGGCGTCCAGATTGCCCAGATTGCCACTGAAGCCCAGTGTCAGTGCCCGGTTTTCGGCTGGAATCAAGGCATTTGCAGTCATGGTCATAGTCTTTTCCTCGCTTTGGGTGTTGCTTGTAGGAATGCTTTTACTTCACTCTGGATATATATTAGCACTCTCCACCAATGAGTGCCAACGGCCAAAAAACTATTAGCTTAATAGGAAAAAAGCTATAGACACACCCAGCCCGATTTAGCAAAGCCAGACTGGTACAGCATGGACGATGGGGCTTAGGCCGAGCTTAAGCCGGCACGGCGCGGGGCACCGTGCGCCAGCACACGAACAAGCGGGAAATTAGTTGAGGCGGGAAAGGTGGCGCTGCACCGACAGCACGGCGCCGACCAGGCCCAGGCCGGCGGACAGGGCCAGCAGCCCGGCCATGGCCGGGGGCGGCAGCGGGGCCAGCTGGAATTCGGAGGCATACAATCTTGCGAATTCAGCAATCGCCACATTGAGCGGGCGCAAGGCCAGCGCCACCGCGCCCAGCGCCAGCGCGCCGGCGCACAGGCCCAGCAGGGCGCCGGTGTAGTAGAAGGGGCGGTGGATGAAGTTGTCGGTGGCGCCGATCAGCTTGGAGACGATGATTTCATCGCGCTGGGTCATCACCTGCAGGCGGATGGTGTTGAACACCACCGCCACCACCACGGTGCCGAGGGTGGCGGCCAGCAGCAGCAGGGCCAGGCGCAGCACATTGAGCAGGGCGGCCAGGCGCTTGACCCAGGCGGAGTCGACCTGGACCGTGTCCACGCCCGGCAGGGTGCGGATCTGTTCGGCCAGCTGGTCGACGTCGCCGCCGGCCTGGGCGTTGCGGAAGGCGTCCAGCTTCATCACATAGCTGTCCGGCAGGGGATTTTCGCCCAGGGTGGTCAGCACGTCGCTCAGGCCGCTCTTGGTGCGGAGGTCGTCCAGCGCCTTTTCGCGCGGGGTAAAGATGATCCGGGCCTGCTTGTCCTTGACCAGCTGGCGCAGCGGCGCGGCCAGCGCCTCGGCCTGCTCGCGGGCGGTGTCCTGCCGCAGGAAGATGCTGATCTCCGGATCGACCGAGAGCGACTCCGACATGGGACGCACATTGTCCAGCAGGGTCAGGCCGGTGAACGGCAGGGCCAGGGCGATGGCCACCACCAGGATATTGAACAGGAAGCTGCCCGGCGCGCGGCGCAGATGCACCAGTGCCGCGGCGAGGGCGAAACCATGCTGGCGCAACCAGACGCTCATGGCGCGCCTCCTTCCAGCTGGCCCTGCTTGAGGTGGATCACCCGCGCGGCCTGGTCCAGCATCTGCTCGTCGTGGCTGGAAATCAGGCAGGTCACGCCGACCGAGTGGAAGGCCTTGAGCGCGTCCAGCACGCGGTTGGCGCTGTCGCGGTCGAGGTTGGCGGTGGGCTCGTCGGCCAGGATGATCTGCGGGCGGTTGACGATGGCGCGCGCGATCGAGACGCGCTGCTGCTCGCCGCCGGACAGGGCCAGCGGCAGGGAGCCGGCGCGCTCGAGCAGGCCGACCTTGTCGAGCGCGGCGCGGGCGCGCTGCTCGGCCTGGCCACGGGAGGCGCCCGTCACCAGCAGGGGCAGCATGACATTGGACAGGATCGAGCGGTCGTGCAGCAGGCGCTGCTGCTGGAAGATCAGGCCCAGCTTGCGGCGCAGGAAGGGGATGCCGGCCGGCTTGAGCTTGCCGATATCCTGGCCGTTGACGATCACCTTGCCCGCGCTGGGGCGCTCGATGGCGGCGATCATCTTCATCAGGGTGGACTTGCCGGCGCCGGAAGGGCCGGCGAGGAAAACCAGTTCGCCTTTATTGACCGTCAGCGAAATGTCGCGCAGGGCGACCGCGTCGGGGGAGTATTGTTTGGAGACGGACTGGAATTCGATCATAGGCTGTGTTTATCCGGGTTTATCCGAGCAGGGCTTCCACAAATTCCGCAGCCACGAAGGGCTGCAGGTCTTCAATCTTTTCGCCGATGCCAATGAAGTACACGGGCACGGGACGCACGCGGGCGATGGCCGCCAGCACGCCGCCCTTGGCGGTACCGTCCAGCTTGGTGATCACCAGGCCGGTCAGCTGCAGGGCGTCGTCGAAGGCTTTCACCTGCGCCAGCGCATTTTGCCCGGTATTGCCGTCGATAACCAGCAGCGTTTCATGCGGCGCGCCTTCCATGCCCTTGGCGATCACTCGCTTGACCTTTTTCAGCTCTTCCATCAGGTGCAGCTGGGTCGGCAGGCGGCCGGCCGTGTCGATCATCACCACGTCAGTGCCGCGCGCCTTGCCGGACTGGACGGCGTCGAAGGAGACGGCGGCCGGGTCGCCGGAGGCCTGGGAAATCACGGTCACGTTGTTGCGCTGGCCCCAGACCATCAGCTGCTCGCGGGCGGCGGCGCGGAAGGTGTCGCCGGCGGCCAGCAGCACCGACTGGCCGTGCGACTGCATATGCTTGGCCAGCTTGCCGATGGTGGTGGTCTTGCCCGCGCCGTTGACGCCGAAAATCATCATCACCAGCGGCTGGTGGCGGCCCAGCTCGAAGGGGCGCTGCAGGGGCAGCAGCAGCTCGATCATCAGCTCTTTCAGCGCGGCCTTGACGGCGGCGGCGTCCAGCAGCTTGTCTTCCTTGACCTTGCGCTTGAGGGCGTCCAGCAGATAGTGGGTGGCTTCGATGCCCGCGTCGGACATCAACAGGGCCGCTTCCAGCTCGTCGTACAGCTCGTCGTCGATCTTGGCGCCGACGAAGAGGATGGACAGGTTGGACGAGGTCTTGGCCAGGCCGGCTTTCAGGCGCTGCATCCAGGACTGGCGCGGGGCCGGTTCCTCGATGGGCAGCAAGGCTTCTATCGGCGCCGGCGCTGGCGCAATCTCAGGGGCTTCGGCGGGCGCGGGCGCAGGCGTGGCTTGCGGCGCGGCTGGTTCAGGGGCGACGGGTTTTTTCTTGAAGAAACTAAACATGGATATAGTGTGAGGGCGCTTCAAGCTGGCGCCCGGGCGGGCCGGGCGTGGAGACAGCCGGTATTCTACCAGAGCGCCAGAGCAGCGCCGCAGCCGGCGGGCCGCAAACCGCTAGCCCGCGCGCAGATGGGCGTGGCGCCCGCGCCATTCGGTGATGGCGGCGCTGATCTCGGCCAGTTCCAGCACGCGCATGAACTTGGGATTGCGCCGCTTGAGCGAGGTCGAGGCGCCGCCCGCCCACAGCGCGCAATGCTCGGGCAGGCGCGCCTGCAGGTCGGCCAGCCCGTCCATGGCCTGGCGCGGATTGCTGGAGGCGGAGAAGGACAGGGCCACGATATCGATACGCTGGGCGCGCGCCGCTTCCACGATGTCCTGCAGCGGCGTCTGCACGCCGAGCGAGATGCAGTGGGCGCCTTCCACCACGCACATGGCTTCCATCATCAGCAGGCCCAGGCCGTGGCGCTCCTGCGGCAGGGTGGTCAGCATGATGCGCGGCGCGCCCATGCCGTTGTTCGCCTGCGGCACGGAGAAGATGGCGCTGCGCATGACCATGTTCACCGATTCCGTGTACAGGTGCTCCTCGAACACGGCGAGCTGGCCATAGGCCCAGGCTTCGCCGACCAGGCTGGTCAGCGGCGCCACCAGGTCGGTGACGAAGCTCTTCAGGCCCATCACCAGCAGGGCCTGGGACAGGCGGCGGCGCAGCACTTCCATTTCGTGGGTCTTGCACAGGCCCAGATACATCTGCAGGTCGGGATGGGGCACGGCGGCGGCCGGATGCTTGCCGCTGCCCGCTTTTTCAGCCATGGCCTGCAGCTCGGCGGCGCTGAGCTGGATCACGCGGCCGGGACGGAAGCCGAGGTCGATCAGGCGCTTGACCAGGCGCAGCTTCTGCACCTGTTCTTCGGAATACACGCGTTCGCCGTTCGGGTCGCGCACGGGACGGGGAAAGTCATAGCGGCGTTCCCAGACACGCAGGGTCTCCTTGGCCACGCCGGTGTCGCGCTCAACGTCGCTGATCGTACTGGTAATGGGCAAGGAAGGAACGTTCGTTTTCATCAGGGTTTGCGGCCACGGCTTGGTGTAGTCGCATGGGTTCGCACAAGGTTGGGGTGCTGTATGCCACAGGCGGAATTCTCCTATGACACGACACGCATTCTAACCTCGTTTTGCGCAAGTAAGTGGCACGTTTGACAGCCCCTTTTGGCCCCGTTTTCCCTCTGGAAGACCCTTGTCCATGACATGGAATTGACACGAGGAACTATTGCTAAAAAACCCGTCTTTCAACCTGTTTTGCCCAGGACAAAAAAATTAGCAACTTACATAAATAAATCGAATCAGCTGTTGTAATAGGCACAGCAAATACGCAAATTGTCACAGTTGAATGCCCAGCAAAGGCAAAAATGCGCGGCTCAGGGGCACGGAAAGGGCGGCCAGCAAGGTCTGCAGGGTGATCAGGGCGGCCATCAGGCGGGCGTCGCCGCCCAGTTGCTTGGCCATGATGTAGGCGTTGGGCGCCGTCGGCAGCGAGCAGTAGAAACTGGCCGCCAGGGTCACCGGCGCCGACAGCCCCAGCATCAGGCAGACCCAGGCCGCCGCCAGCGGCATGGCCAGCAGCTTGAGCAGGGAAGTGAAGCCCAGGGCCACGGGACGCAGGCCTTCCAGCGAAAAAACCAGGCCGGAGCCGACGCAGATCAGGCCCAGGCACAGGGCCGCCTTGCCCAGGATGTCGAGCGTGTTCATCAGGGCATGGGGCAGCGCCAGGCCGGACAGGCTGAACAACGCACCGGCCAGCGTCGACAGGATGATGGGATTGCTGGCCAGGGTCTTGCCCACCTTGGCGAAGTCGGTGCGGCTGCCGCTCCACCAGGAGAGGGCGATGATGGACAGCACATTGACCACCGGCAGGCAGAGGGCCAGGGCCAGCATCACCAGGGCCGCCGCCCTGGGTTCGAAATACAGGGCGGAGACGGCCACACCGAAATAGGTGTTGGGCCGGATCGCGCCCTGGAAGACGGAGGAGCGGGCCGCGTCCGGCAGGGACTGGCCCGGCGCGAGCAGCAGGCCCAGCAAGGTCAATACCGCCACCACCGCCGTCGGCAGCAGGGTGGCGGCGGCCAGCTCGCCCACCTGGCTGCCGTGAAAGCTCAGCTTGGCCGTGCCGACGAACAGCAGGGCCGGGAAAGCGATGTTGTAGCTGAACTTTTCAATCGAGGGGAAAAACGCTTCCGGCAACCACTCGTAGTGGCGGATCGCCACCCCGAGCAGAATGATGAGGAAGACCGGCAGGATGGCGTCGAGCATGGTCAGTCGGCCGCGATGCCCGAAGGACCGACGCGGTCCGCGTTGGGCGTGTTGGAAATCCGGATGCGGATCAGGTGCCGCGCCGGGTCGGTATAGGTGCCGCGTCCGTGCAGGGTGCGATGGTTGTCGGCCCACAGCAGGGTATCGTCGGGCAGTTGGCGCTCGAAGCGGGGCGCCTGCTTCTCGATCACCTCGTTGAGCAGGGCCAGCGCCGCCAGCAGGGCGGGCGAACCCAGCTCGGGACGCGCGTCCAAGCCCTTGCTGATCGAGTCATAGCGCCAGCGCATGGCCAGGCTGCCGTCGTCCAGGCGATGGAAGACGGTGGCCTGATGGTATTCCAGCTGCTCGTCCTTGGCAGCATACACGCTGGGCACGCGGAACGGTACGGGCGTTTTCTGCAGCAGCTCGAAGGCGGCGCGGCCTTCGGCCGTTTTCTGCAGTTCGCGTTCCACGTCTTCCACGTCGATCAGCAGCGAGGCGCCGCCGTTGCAGCGGGCGGCCGACACCACATACAAGAGGAACTGTTCTTCAGGCATGGGATAGAAGGAAGAGTCGGTATGCATATCGGCGCCGCCCACGCGTTCGGAGAAGGTGACGAAGCGCGCCTGTTCCGGCGTCGTTTGACGCGCCCGCACATCCCAGGCCACGCGCTTGGTGCGCTGGTCGGTGGAGGTGGGGAAGCCGCGGCACAGGGCGATGGCGTACAGCACGGCGTTGCGCTGGGCTTCGCACAGGGCCGACAGGCCGAGGTTGGTGATCGCCATGCCGCGCGCCTTGGCGCGGCCGATCATCTGCGACAGCTGGCGCAGGGCAGGCACGGCCATCAGCTCCCGCTGCAGGGCTTGCTCCTGCGGGTGCGGGTAAAAGCCGTTGCCGTTAAAGTCAGGAAAATGTCGGGCGACGATGCCGGCGATATTGGCCAGTTCCATCCCCCAGGAAAAGTCACGTTGAGCCACAACGATGTTGCCATGTTGTTCGATTGAAGCAAGCATTGCATTTCCTCCTGTGATGTTGCCGTATGGCAATTTTCAAAGATATAGTAACTCGCTTACGCGATTTCCGTATGTAGATGCGCTGCAACGCAGCATCCTATTTCTGCAACAATTTTCCTTGAAGCATGAAATATTTATCTATGAAAAAAAGGCGTTTTCCCCTTCTTTTAACCGGTAGTCACAACAAAACAATCTTTGGCAAGGTCGGCTTATAACAAATATGTCGTTACGGATACTACGTAGTTTTCTATGAAATATGATGAAAACAACTTCAAAACTGACAATTTATGCGGGCTTTTTCTTACGTGGAAATACCCCGTTTTGCCTCTCAAAGCCGCATATTTCCTTAACTTGTCTGACATGATAAAATTGCAATCTGGTATGAAATTGGCCTGTGGCAACACTTTCTATCGCAATGCGGTAAAATAATTGCTTTGCGGAAATGACAAATTTGTTGATTCCGGTGCAAGAGAATCTGTCTTAAAAAAAGGGGAAATAAATGAAATGGCTACATGACCTCAAGCTGGCGACCAAGCTTGGCATGGCGTTTGCCGCCGTGCTGGTGCTGACTGTCTGCGTCGGCCTGCTGTCGATCGCGCAGCTGTCGCGCGTGAACCAGACCGCCAATGAACTGTCCAGCCGCTGGATGCCCAGCTTGCGCGTGGTGCAGGACCTGAAGTCCCAGGTCGCCCGCGTCCGCACCCGCGAGCTGCAGTACATCATCTCGACCGACCAGTCGGAGATGGACAAGTACGACAAGGTCATCGCAGCCGACCTGGTGGACCTGGCCAAGATGCAGGCCGAATACGTCAAGCTGATCAAGACCGACGAAGAAAAGGCCCTGTACAACGAATTCCTGTCGCAGTGGGACCGCTATATGGTGGAGGACGGCAAGATCCGCGCCGCCGCCCGCGCCAATGAGGACGCCCAGGCCAAGGCCCTGATCCGCGGCGAATCGAACAAGCTGATCGTGTCCCTGCGCGGCCAGATCGACAAGCTGGTCAAGCTGTACGGCGATGGCGGCATTGCCGCCGCCGCCGCCGGCGACGCCGTGTACGCTTCCTCGCGCGTGTGGATCTTCAGCCTGCTGGTGGGCAGCGTGCTGCTGGGCGCTCTGGGCGCCGTGCTGATCACCAACTGGCTGGTCAAGCGCCTCGGCGGCGAGCCCGACTATGCGGTGGAAGTGGCGGGCAAGATCGCCGCCGGCAATCTGGCCGTGCACGTGGAAACCCGTCCGGGCGACCGCAGCAGCCTGCTGTTCGCCATGAAATCCATGCGCGACAGCCTGGCCGAGATCGTCGGCCAGGTGCGCGCCGGCACCGACACCATCGCCAGCGCCTCCGACCAGATCGTGGCCGGCAACGTGGACCTGTCGGCCCGCACCGAGCAGCAGGCCAGCACGCTGGAAGAGACGGCCGCCTCGATGGAAGAGCTGACCTCGACCGTGAAGCAGAATTCGGCCAGCGCGCGCGAAGCCAACCAGCTGGCCATGTCGGCCTCCACCATCGCCCAGAAGGGCGGCCAGGTGGTGTCGCAGGTGGTCGATACCATGGGCAATATTAATGACTCGGCACGCAAGATCGTCGACATCATCGGCGTGATCGACGGCATCGCCTTCCAGACCAACATCCTGGCCCTGAACGCGGCCGTGGAAGCGGCCCGCGCGGGCGAGCAGGGCCGCGGCTTCGCCGTGGTGGCCACCGAGGTGCGCAACCTGGCCCAGCGCTCGGCAGCCGCCGCCAAGGAAATCAAGGAACTGATCAGCAATTCGGTGGAGCAGGTCGATGCGGGCAGCAAGCTGGTCAGCCAGGCCGGCGTGACCATGGAAGAAGTGGTGGTCAGCGTCAAGCGCGTGACCGACATCATGGGCGAGATCACCACCGCCGGTATGGAGCAGACGGCCGGCATCGAGCAGGTCAACCAGGCCATGGCCGGCATGGACGCGGTGACGCAGCAGAACGCCGCCCTGGTCGAGGAAGCCACCGCCGCCTCGCAAAGCATGCAGGAACAGGCCAGCGCCCTGGCGCAGCTGGTGGCCGTGTTCCAGCTGGAAGCGGCCGGCCATTTCGGCGCCCAGCTGCGCGCCGTGCCGGGCAAGGCCGTGACCGTGGCGACGGGCGCGCGTCCCGCGCCGGCGCAGAAGCGTCTGGCATAGTTGAATAAAATTCATCTACCAAAGCCGGCCTGGGCCGTAATGCCGTTCAGTTAAGACTGAACGGCATTATTACTTTTGGGGTTGTAAACGTCGCAGGAGACTGTTAACCTCCGGCGACAATGTTAGATGACGCCCTTCACTTTGTAGCGGAAATGCTGGAGGCGCCCGATTGGGGGCGCTTGGGACAGCATTTGCCCTACGAGTGGATCGAGGAGGCTATCGACAGTACCGAGGCCGCCAGTATTCGCAAGCGGCGCCTCCCAGCGGAGCAAGTGGTGTGGCTGGTGGTGGCGTTGGCGTTATATCGTCACAAGTCGGTCAGCGAGGTTCTGGACGATCTGGAACTGGCGCTGCCCGATGCGCAGACGCGCCACCTGAGCAAAAGCGCGGCGGCGCAGGCGCGGCAGCGATTGGGGGATAAGCCACTGCGCTGGCTTTTCGCAAAATCCGGCCTGGCATGGAGCGAGCAGGATCGCACACGCTACACGGTCAAGGGTCTGCAACTGTTTGCCATTGATGGGACAACCCTACGTACACATGACTTGCCTGCGCTACGGGAGCATTTTGGAGCGCAAAATTATGCTGGCACCACTGTGGCGAGCTACCCGCAAGTGCGCGGGGTGACCTTGACGGCCCTGCCAACCCACCTGATCCGGGATGCCGCGTTCGGTGAATATGGCACCAATGAGATGCTGTACGCGAAGGAGCTATTGCCCAGCATTCCCGATGATTCGCTTACCGTGTTCGACCGGGGATTCATGTCGGCCGAGATTCTATGCGGCTTGGGCGCTGCGGGAAATAACCGGCATTTCATTATTCCAGCCAAATCCAATACCAAGTGGGAGGTGCTGGCCGGAAGCGCCGAGGATGCGGCGGTGCGCTTACGCGTATCGCCGCAGGCCAGGGCCAAGTGTCCGCAATTACCCGAATTCTGGGAGGCGCGGGCGATCACCATCACCTCCGCCGAGGACAAGGAACGCGTCCTGTTGACCTCGTTGAGGGACCGTCGCCGCTTCAAGGCCAGCGATATTGTCGCCATGTACGACCAGCGCTGGAGTGTCGAGACCAGTTACCGGGAACTCAAGCAGAGCATGTTGGGAAATGCGTTGACACTGCGCTCGAAGACCGTCGACGGCGTCTATCAGGAAATCTGGGGCACGCTAACCGCGTACAACCTGATCCGGCTGGAAATCGCCAAGGCGGCGCTGGCAGCCAAGTGTGAGCCGACTCAGGTCAGTTTCACCCGCGCCTTCCACATTATCCAGTTTGAGTTACATTGGGCCGCAGTAGTCCGCGCCTATGGCAAGCTA